>CAZNLD010000029.1:0-2802 GCA_964574035.1 Candidatus Undinarchaeota archaeon | reverse complement strand
CTGAAAATACTTCTTACTACGCAGGAATGGACTGCAGATGGATAGATGACAATCCAGACGGAGACTGCCATCTTACAAACCTTTCCGGCGGAAGGTGTGAACTGGGTCATGAATTAACATGCGATGATGGATTTGACAACGACTTTGACGCAGGACAATCAGAGCCGGACCCCAATTGGAATAGTGTCGCATACAATGACTACTTTAATACAACATATAATTTAACTTACTCAAACAGCGCCGATTTTGATGACTATGACTGTCAGAATGATCCAAAAGTTCCTGAAAACGAAAGTATAAACGCAAGCTGGTGCTTTGACGGAATAGATAATGATCTTGATAGATACTACTATGATGGAAATTGGATTGAAAATAGTTCAACAGGAATAGACTGTGCTGATCCGGACTGTCTTGGAGTAGTAAATCCAGCTGACCCGAATGAAACCTGTTTGAGTTATGAATACGATGCATCCGATTCCTTCTTCCAGAATCTCTCTGAGCCGGATAAATACTGTAAAAACAGTATAGATGACGACGCTGATAACAACTTAGGGTGGCCCCATGGAGGAATAGACTGCACTGATCCAGACTGCAATAAAGAATTTGGAATTTGTTATAACTGCCCCGCCAGTGAAAATGTAACCTGGGATGCATGCGCAGACGGATTTGACAATGACTACGATATGGATTCAACAAAAATAGACTGCGAAGACCCTGATTGTGTAGGCTACTTGGGGGATTATGACCACCATATTTGTGTTGAAGACGGAAATGAAAATACTGTAGCTTTATGTTCAGACGGATTTGACAATGATGCAGATGGAAACACAGACTGCATGGACAGCGACTGCAATGGAATTGGCATTTGCGGTGCCGAAAATTGCACAGATGACTTAGACAATGATGGAGACGGAAAAATTGATTGTGAAGATTCAGATTGCTATGGAGATACTGCCTGTGATGTAGAAACAGATACTAGCGGCTCATATATGCCGCCAACTACCAGCTCCGGAAGCTTTGGAGGAGTAGACGCCACTTGGGATAGAAGAGTAAGAGTAGGTGAAAATTATTCTGTTAATTTGGTTTACAGTTCAAACTATGACGACGCCTCACTTTACATAGGAAATTTAAATGGAGATGGAATTGACAACGGAACAGGACTAAGACCGGAAGACTTTGAAGTTATTGGACCTAATGCAAGTGAATTTGAAACCACAAAACATGAGTATAGTGCAGGAGGAGACAAATCAAATATACAGCTTTACGACCAGGACCACATAGGGACGAATTATTCCGGATTTAACATAACTGTTGAAATACCAACAAACGATACGCTTGACTATGATTCATTTGAATATTCTCATTCAATAAGCGGTTCAACCAGCAGCAGCAACACTCTAGAAATTACAATTTTAGATGATAAAGCCCCAGTAATTGAAAAGGTTATAACTGAACCAGGCAACAAGAGTTTAATTCAATACGATTCAGAAGTGTGGGTGGGCGTAAAAGCAGTCGACCAGGAAAACGGCGCACCTTACGATGGAACTATTGATAGATGCTACTATAATGTTACCGGGCCGGATGGATACTTAAAATCCGGCTCCGACAACAGCGACTGCAAGTTCAGCTTTGGAAACATAGTGAAAGACGGCAACTATACCCTTACCGTCTGGGCAAGAGACGATACCGGAAATATGGGGGCAGCTAACGTAACTAACTATACTATTGGCCTCAAACCAAAATATGTAAGTGGAACATTTTCACTAAGCGACAGATGGTATTCAAACAGCAGCGAGAACATATCAATTGAAGCAGAGTTTGATTCCGATGATGCTGCAGGAATAAATAACTGCAGTGTTTACTATAAGAGCAGTACAGGAAACCTGATATTAGTGGACAATATTTCAGCAACAAATGCAGGAGACAGGATTACATGCTTCGGAAATGTAACCGCGCCAAATTCAGACAACATGTATGAAATTTGGGTAAATATAACGGACGCAGAAGGCGACACTATAAAGTCAGCTTCTGAGACTTTCTTTGTCTGTCAGAATTCAGACAGCTCCGGCGTGGGTTCTAACGGAGAAGTTTGGAGCTGTGAATACAGCGACATGAATGATGATGGAACTATAGATATATGTGAAGCATCAGGCGACACGCTTGCGCCTACAGTAAGTCTAGATAGTCCTTCAAACGGCGTTAAAACTGAAAACAAAACAATATCTTTAATCTACAGTGTAAGCGACAATAAGGGCCTAAATATGAACTGCTCATTATATGATAATAGGACAGGAACGTTTTCAGATCGCGAATCTAGAAGCGTCTCTGCCGGCCAGCATTCATTTACCAATACTTATTCTAAAAATCTATACAAATGGAACGTCGAATGTACAGACAATGCAAACAACAGTGCATTTGCTACTCAGAGCTGGACTTTCAGAGTTATTGAAAAGACAGAAGAAGAGGAAAAAGAGGAAGGCGGAGGACCATTTGGATTCGGAGGCGGAGGAGCAGGAGAAGCGCCGACAGAAGAAGAGGAAAAAATAGAAGAAGATAAAGAGGAGGGTCCAGGAGTAATTCAAATGCCGGAAGAAAGAAAGCCAATTATAGAAATAGAAGAAGAGAAAATACCCTTTGTTATTGCTATTGGAATTTTAATAGGAGTAATATTATTCATATTGTTCACTATTTTACTCTTATACAGAGCAGTAGAAGAAGAGGAAGAATAACCCTATACATAAATTTAGAAGAAATGCAACACCATTTTTGAACTACCATGGAGTATGGTGCGCCGACTGGGAT
>CAZNLD010000028.1:0-2983 GCA_964574035.1 Candidatus Undinarchaeota archaeon | reverse complement strand
TTTAATTTTGATGCCCTGTAAGCTGGAATTGCTCCAGCTATCATTCCAATTAAAACTGAAAATACTAAAGCCCCTATTACGAGTTCGGGAGTTATTGCAGTTGTGCCAAACACTTTGCTTGTCATCCCTCCTCCATTAGTGCCTAAATAACCAACAAAGTTAGAACCAAAAACTCCAAGTATAACTCCGCCGGCACCTCCGATAAATCCAATCAAACCAGAATTTAACAAAAAGATTAAAAGAATATCCTTATTCTTTGTTCCAACTGCTTTCATAATTCCTATTTCTTTTGTTTTCTCTAAAACAGAAGTAAACATTGTATTTGCAATTCCAACACCTCCAACAATTAAAGAAATTACTGCAATAGCTGTAAGAAACAAAGTCATAGTGCCTAATGTTTCCCTAATTGTCTCTTGTTTATCTGCAGGATTTGTGACAGTGAAATCCTGGTCTTTTTCATTTAAACTTCCTCTTGAAAACCTAAGCTTTTTTTCTATCTCATCAATTGTTTCATCAACTATGTCTGTATTTTCAATCTTTACATAAATAGAATCAAATTCATCATCACCAATATCCTCAAAAGTATTTCTGGCAACACTTATTGGCATATAAACTGAACTTCCAGATTCTGTTATTCCTACAACCCTAAATGATTTTTCCTCAATTGTGACTTTGCTATTTAATGGAATTCCATCCTCAAAAGTTCTTTCAACAATATCTCCACCAAGAACAACAGAATACGAATCTCCTGCTCCTAAAAACCTGCCCTCACTAATAGCTTCTATAGTTATATCTTTCCATACTAAAACATCAACTCCCTTTACAGTTAAAGATGCAGTTTTGCTGGAATAAGTTAAATCTCCTTTGTCAGACACTTCGCCCATTGAATCTTCTACATTATCGATATTTTTAAGAATTAAAACATCTTTAGCAGTTAAATTTTCTTGGTCTGATGAAAGTGATTCGTCCTCTTTATCACTTCCTTTTATCATCTTTTCTGGACTAAAGCCTCCTCCTGAACCTTTGGCTTGTGAAAAACCAGGAGTAATTGTTAATATATCTGCACCTAAACTTCCTAAATCCTCTTCTAAACTTTGTTGGGCTCCCTGACTTATAGAAACAATAGAAACAACCGCAGCTATACCAATCACAATTCCAATAATTGTAAGCCAACTTCTAAGTTTGCTATGTATCAGAATATTCAGAGCTAATTGAAATGACTTTTTTAATCTCATTTTTTAATTCAAACCTATTTTTTCTTTTCTTTATCTTTAGCATTTTTCATCCAATCAGGAATGATTTTAGATTTAGAATTCTTTCCAGAAGATTTATCACTTCCAGATTTCTTGTAAAACCAGTAACTTCCGCTAACAATAAGTACAATTATCAACCAAAACCAAAAACTTTTGAAAATACTGTCGTTTTGCTGTCCTGATGAATTTCCTTCTTGCATCTCCTCTTTTTTTGATCCTGGAACGACCGCTTGTCCATTTATATCTGTTTGAACGCTCCTCCCTGAACTAAACTCAATTTCTTTTAATAAACTCCTTCTTTCTCCAATAGCATCTGTATAATCAAATTGAACCTGCAGGGAATTAGAATCACTTCCCCCGCTAACTTGTACAAGAGTGAAACTAACAATAGAATAATCTCCGGAATCCAAATTTCCAACCATCTGTCCGTTTGTCTCTGAAACTTTATAATTGTCTTGTTCAGGAATTCTTACAACTAAAGCATTAGCAGTATTTTTCCCTGTATTTGCTATTGCTATAGAAACATCTGCTTCTGAAGATTCCTGAATTACTAAATCAAAATCTGTCTGAACATTTGAAACTTGGATTGGAAAAGATTTGATAACATAGATGTTTGAAGACTTACTAGTTGAATGATTTATTTTAAGTTCATTAACACCATCGACAGCATCTTTATCAACCCTTATTTTGTATTCCATTACTACTTCTCTATACTCAAGGTTTTCATATTCTCTTACAGCTTCTTCATTACTATCTAAACTAAATGGATATTCTTCAATTAATTCAAATTTTGCATAATCTCTATCTCCTAGTTGAGCTTGAATCCATATGTCAAAATACTCTCCAGGGTTTACTGGATATGGGTCATACTTTAATGAGGTAATCTGTATTCCCTCAATGTTATGACTATAAGAATAGTTAATAACTTCTTCTGCAGAAGCAAAATTAACTAATATTAAAAATAAAAAAATTCCAATTCCTAAGATATATTTTTGCTTCATGTTATAGACCTCCTTTCAATTTTATATTTCATAGTAAAATAAAAACAATTGTTATTTATAAGTAAGATGGACTTAAAGTCTACTTCTTATTATTCGTAACCTCCTTTTCAATCCTTCCATCTTTGATATAAACAATCCTCTTTGCGCGTTGGACTAAATGTAAATCATGAGTAATTAAAATAACTGTTTTTCCTTGTTTATGCACTTTCCCTAAAAAATCCATTACAAACTTTCCGGTTTTGCTGTCAAGATTTCCGGTTGGCTCATCTGCTAAAATTACATCCGGATTATTTGCCAAAGCACGTGCAATTGCAACTCTCTGTTGCTGTCCCCCCGATAATTCATTTGGTTTATGATTAAGTCTGTCTCCTAATCCAAGACCGGTCAATAATTCAGCTGCCCTTTCTTTTGCTTCTGATTCAGGCATATCCATTATTTCCATTGGAAGCATAACATTCTGCAATGCACTCAAAGTAGGCAATAAATTAAATTGCTGGAAAATAAAGCCGACTGTTTTGCCCCTTAAATATGCTAAAGAAGATTCATCCATTTCAGAGATATCTTTTCCATTTAGACTAACAATCCCCCAAGAAGGAATATCCAATGCTCCTATAATATTCACCATTGTGCTTTTCCCGCTTCCAGAAGGACCTGCAATCGCAACAAATTCTCCTTTATTAATCTCAAGATTTATTTCTTTTAGGACTACAAGAGGACCTGCTTTTCCCA
>CAZNLD010000027.1:0-3012 GCA_964574035.1 Candidatus Undinarchaeota archaeon | reverse complement strand
GGAAACAAGTACAAAAACCTTTGAAAGAATTGTTTCAGCTCCAATATCTTTATGGGCAATCATTTTTGGAGATATATTGGCATCATTTTTATTTGGGCTCTTTATAACGGCATTTGTTCTTTTATTAGGAGTTGTGTTGTTGGGAATTGGATTTATAACTTTAAGCTTGATAGCAGGCACGGTCTTGGCTTCTTTTTGTTTTTCTGCATTCGGGTTAGTTTTATCTGCGCCGCCCACTGATAAGCCTTCCAACATAATGATGCTGTCTTCTCTAATAAAATTTCCTTTGATTTTTATAAGCGGGATATTTATCCCTCTCAGCCAAATGCCGGGTGCAAGCAGATTTATCTCATTCATCTCGCCACTAACATATTATACAGATATAGCTAGATATTCAGTTGAGGGAATTAGTTATTTTCCTCCGGGTCTTAACTTATTGGTCCTTTCAGGATTTTCTGCCTTATTTTTTGCTGTAGCCATAATCTGGCATGGAAAGAGTTTAACTAAAAGATTTTAAGTAAAACATAAATTTAAAACAATCTTTAAAGGATTGTCCTTTTTTGCATCATCCTCACTACACATTCTAAAAATTGTAGACGACACGGTTCTCCTTCGGAACAGATAGTTCACTTCTCCGAAGATATTACTCATATCTTAAAGCATCAGCCAAGTCAGCAGGACTAAACCCTATTAATGTTATTTTCTTTTCCTTGATAAACTTCTCAAGCTTATCAGAAATATCCTTTATTTTGATTCCAGTGAGAAATTTCTCAATGTCTACTATTGCTGTTTCTGGATGAATAAAAAAATCGCCAGTTATCTTTATGGAACTGATAATATCATCGTCTAACTCTGTTTCTATTCTTAACAATTTTCCATTTGGAACTTTGTAATCAATATTTTCAATCATCTCTGCTCTCTCCACTCGCGTGTTGAATATTTCTCTTTGCACAGCTTTTCAGCTAACATTTTTTCATCGGCAGTCAATTCCGATTCTTCAAATCTGACTTCAAAAGCGTCTTCAAACCCCTTTTTCAAAAGTTCCCTCAGCTCATTAACAGATATCTTTCTGCCCAACTCTTTTTTTAAGGAAGATACTCTCTCTTCAACAGCCTTAACCATCTTATCTTTTATCTTCTCATCTGGCACTTTTAGAAGGGAAAACATCTTCTTGATATCTACATCAATAAGAATGGTTCCGTGCTGCAATACAACACTTTCTTTTCTTGTCTGAGCATTTCCGGAAATCTTTTTTCCATTGACAATTATATCATTTATCGGCTTAAACTCAGGATTAATGTTCAAGTGCCCCAAACCGTTTGTTATGGCAGAGCATATTTTCTGGTATGATGCAATAATATCCTGCGGAACATCCTCTTCAGAGACTGCTAACGAATAGGTCAGTTCTTTATCATGAAAAACTGCGCCTCCGCCGGTATATCTCCTTACTATGTCCACTCCTTGGTTTCCTGCATTTTTGACATCAACTTCTTTTTCAAGAGACTGGAAATAGCCTATTGACAAGCAGGGTGGATTCCATGTAAAAAATCGCAGGGTATTTGGAACGCTATTTCTAATCCTAAAAGTTAATATGGCTTCATCTATTGCCATCTGCATTGCGCCATTTGCTTCAATTGTTTTAATCAGTCTCCAGGTTTTCATTATAACACTCCCTAGCCTTATATGAGCTTCTCACTAAAGGTCCTGCAACAATCTGCTTTACCCCTAATTCTTTGGCCTTTTCTTTAATTTCTTTGAATTCCCCAGCTGTATACTGTTTTTTCATTTTAAAGTGTTTTTTGCTTGGCTGTAAATATTGGCCGATTGTCACAATGTCCGAGCCCGCGTTTTTTAGATCACTTATAGTTTGGACAATCTGACTCATTTTTTCTCCAAAGCCCAGCATAAAACCTGATTTGATTTTTATCCTTGGATTAAATTCTTTTGCCTTCTTTAGCAGCATTAAGGAAACATCATAACTTCCATTCGGCCTTACTTTAGGGAACAACTCCCTTACAGTTTCTATGTTGTGATTTAATACATCTGGTTTTGCATCGATTATTTCTTTCAATGAATTCCAGTCTCCTTTAAGGTCTGAAATTAACACTTCAACCTTGCAATCATGGGTTAACTTTCTGATTTCTTTTATTGTATTAACGAATTGTCTGGCTCCGCCGTCTGGAAGATCATCCCTTGTAACACAAGTGACTACTGCGTATTTCAAGTTCAGTTTTTTAATTGCGTTAGCAATTCTTGCTGGCTCATCAGCATCAACTTTTACCGGTGTGCCTGTTTTGATGTTGCAGTAAAGGCAGTTTCTTGTGCATGTATCTCCCAATATCATAAATGTAGCAGTCCTTTTTGAAAAGCAGTCATATCTGTTTGGGCAATTTGCCTCTATACACACCGTTGTCAAATTATTCTGTTCAATCAGCTCTTTAGTTTTAACATATTCTTTTCTGTCAAATTCAGGAATCTGAATATTTTTTAACATAGGCATCTTCACGAAAACACCTTCTCCTTTTCTATTAATTCAACAAAGCCCTTATAATCAATAAGCTTTACACCGGCATTATTCTGGATTCCCCGAAGCTCCAGATCTTCTTTCAATGCAAACACTTCAGCTTTTTTCTCCTTAAAAGATTGAATGCCTGAATCTCCCTTATTCAATATCAGCACCCCGTCCTGTATCAGAAGCACCTTGTCTTTAGGATTCAAATACTTAATCATGCTAGGTTCTCCTTTTAGTAAAGATTCTTTTATTATGAATAACACTATTTTTTCACCTCAAAAATTAATGATTGTTTCAGCTTCATCGATGAACCCCCTTATCTGTTGTGTTGTCGCTTGGTTTACCTCTATCAAACTATCCTTTCTAATATTTCTTTTAGATAGGGACTCTGTATTGGCAAATATTTCCAGTCCGAACTCTTCGGCATTGCTAAATCCTTCTTCCAAGCTGGTCATTTCAGCAATTTCTGGATGCTGATTTTTTGTAAGGCAGAACACTCC
>CAZNLD010000026.1:0-3764 GCA_964574035.1 Candidatus Undinarchaeota archaeon | reverse complement strand
GAACGCCAGCACTGAAATACAAGCGGCTCAAATAGCCCAGCCATATTTAATGGAGGCGGAAGAACCAACAACTTACGCTCCAACCCAATACGAAAAAGAATGGACAGCGGCTGGTGGACAAGCTGGAACTGGAATGAGTTTAGCTGATTGGATAAAGCAAAGGACTGGGATAGGTGGGGATGATACGATAGTTAAAAATCTTAACAAGCAAATAACCAAAGAGGTGGAAAATTTGATAAAGGGAGATTACGGAACAGAGGGAGCAAGAGAAAAAGTTATTCAAGCGCTCCAAACTTGGGCGATAATAAACGCGCCTGATTATGTTGATATAATTCCTAATTTGATTTATGGCTCTGATGAATACGAAGCGGCCTTGCCCAACGGTTATGAGCAGATGATTAGCGGAGGGACAACGCCAATAGGCGCGTCAAATAATCCATTTAGATAAAATGTCTATCTTTGATACAATTAATAAAAAAGTTTCTTCTTTAACTGATTTATTCAGCAAAAAAGAGGATTTTGGCAAGACGACTCCGATAATGCCGAGAGATACAAAACTATCCGATGTTTTATCACAGGATAGTATTTATAATACGATTAACCGCAATATCCAAAGATTGACAGAAAAAGTTATCCCGAAAAAAACAATTACTCCGACTGCGGAAAGGTTTTACCAGCCGAGTCCTTTGACAATGAGTCCGCAAGATGTCTCAAGTAAGATTACCTCTAATATAGAAAAGTTGAGGCAGAAGACAATAGACGATATTTCAAAGACAAAAGAAGCGGTTAAGACATATTTTGAACCGACAACCGAAGTTAGAATAAGAGATGTTTTAAGAGAAGGCGGATTGAATGTCCAAAAAGTAGTCCAATCCCTTACTCCACGAGAGGAAGATATAGTCAATAAAGAAGATTTTGATAAAACTGGGATTGGACTTACCAGATATGGCGATGTAGCTGTTAGAAATAGAGAGACAGGCGAAATAACTTTTATTGATACTCTGGGAGCGGTTGGTAAATTAAAAGATGTAGCCAAAGAGGGAATTGAAGCAGTAGCTAAACAATTTTTAAAGAATATTAAAAAGAAAAATCTCGTTAAGCCGTTAGAAGAAATTATTGAAAAAGGCAAAAAACTCGCCCCAGAATTAGAACCGCAACCAGAACAAACAATCCAAAAACTAATAAAAGCCATAGATGACGCTGTGCCATTAAGGGGCGAACAAAAGAAACTATACCAGCAGGAAATGGCTAAAAGAACGGCAAGAGTAGCGGCCGCAGGAACGAAGGTGGAGGGTGAAGCTGGATTTTACGCTCAATTAGGACAATTAAAAGGTGAATTACCGAAAAAGTCGTTTGAAGCGATTAAAAAACAATTCAACCAAGAAGAAGTGGATTTATTATTTAACAGCATAGAACAGACCAAAACCTTACTACCCCTTGAGAAAGTCGCTACTAAAGAAGGATTACAAAAACTATTTAAGGGCGAAGTTCCAACGCCCACTGAATTAGAAAAATTAAAAGAGGTTTTTCCCAAAGAAGTTATAGACGCAATTTTAGCCCGAAGACCTTTATTAGAAAGAGCGTCAGAATTGGGTATGGAGCTAATAAATGTGCCGAGAACAATGATGGCTACGACTGACCTTTCATTTGGATTTAGGCAGGGAATATTTATGCTTGGCAGACCCAAACAATTCTTTTCCGCCTTTAAGGAACAATTTAAGTATTTCGCTTCTGAAAAAGCATATCAGGGCTTGATGGAAGATATTGCCTCGCGACCGACTTATCTGAAAATGAAACAAGCTAAATTAGCTTTAACTGAAATTGGTGGTCCACTTTCCAAAAGAGAAGAAGCGTTTATGGGTAATTTGGCTGAAAAGATACCGATTTATGGCCGAATAGTTAGGGCTTCTAACCGAGCTTATACTGGTTTCGCCAATAAGTTAAGAGCAGATATTTTTGATGATATTCTAAAAAAAGCGGAAATAGCCGGCAGGGATATTGATGATAGTTTATTAAAAAGTATGGGCGATTTTATCAATGCTGGAACGGGCAGAGGTAAGTTTGGATTAAAGGCCACTGGCATATTGCCCAAAAGTATGGAAAGAGCCGCTCCGGTGATGAATGCCGCTTTCTTTTCGCCTCGCTTAATGGCTTCTCGGTTAAATCTTTTAAATCCTTATTTTTATGTTGAGCTTGACCCATTTGTTAGAAAAGAAGCGGTTAAGACATTATTCGCCGATGTTGGTATATTTGGCTCAATTTATGGGCTTTGGAAATTAAACGGAGGCGAAGTCGGTCTTGATCCAAGAAACGCTGATTTTGGAAAACTTAAAATAGGCAATACCAGATATGATGTCTTGGGCGGATTTCAGCAATATATTAGATTAGCGGCTCAACTTATTACCGGAGAAATAATCAGTTCAACTACCGGCCGGACAATTACTTTGGGCGAAGGATATAAACCATTAACAAGAGAAGATATTATAATCAGATTTTTTGAGTATAAAACCTCGCCAATCGCTTCATTTATTATCGGATTATTAAAAGGCCAAACAGTTATGGGCGAAGATGTTGATGTTCCGACTGAAATTGTTAATAGATTTATCCCAATGGTTGTTCAGGATATTTATGACCTTTCGCAAGAAAAAGGAGCAGAAGGGTTATTATATGGCCTACCGGCTATTTTTGGAGTCGGGGCCCAAACTTATGGAAAACAAGAGTTGGTCTTTGGCGAAAGTAAATTAGGCGAAGAGACGGCTCAAATCAGACCAGTGCCAGAAATGGCTGAAAAAATAAGAGAGTTAGTTTTAGGCCAACTTCCATTAGGTTCTTCTAAATCTTATAGCGTAGAAGCGTATTTTGACCAATTAAGTAATTTGCCCAAAGAACAAGCAGCTGATATTTGGGATGAAATAAATAAAGTCAATCCCGACTTAGCTAAAAAACTTACCGATATAGTTAAGGAGAGGGAAAAAGGAATTACGGTTCAAGATAAAGATTTAAAAAGTAAAGGAGTAGCTTCAGGCGATAGAGCTTTAGCAATAAAAAAAGAGCTTGATAAGCTTAAAACCAAAGAAGAAAAAGCCGATTTATGGGATGAATATGTTAAAAAGGGAATTATTACAGAAAAAGTATCCGAGCAGTTAATCAAATTATTAAATCAATGATAGTCATCTCCACCCAAAGAATAAGGATAAGGCGGAGCTTCCTCGTCATAGATAATTTCAATCGGTTGACTTATCCACCAAGCTAAAAAAGAAATTCCAGCCAAGATTGAAATTACTATAATTAAACTTAAAATTATGTCTTTCATAGATTTCCTCAAAACCTTAATTTACATTTTTTACCGGATTAGATAGTTCTTTGTTAAATAAATTAGCTTTTTAATACTTACCCTGGAAGTTCTTGATACAGGACTTTCTCCCCGTGAAGAGAGTTAATCTTTAAAATATGACGAGTTGATTTTTAAAAAAAACGAGGCGAAGGAATAAAAACCTCATAAGATATGCCTCCCCAGACCTTTCGGTCAATCCCTTGGTTGAAGCCCTCTGTCCTGTAGCGGTGCTCCATACTTTATTCTCATAAAGGCGACGTAGCCCCTTACCCTGTATAGTTCAGAATTTACGATATTCTAAAACGTTCCGACTACATATCTTAGTTTTTTCAAAAAAGAGCAAACTCTTGTAAAAGCGAAATCCCTGGAAGTTCCGCGAAGAAAACCAGGGATATCGCGGAAACTTTTTCAAGTTGTATCCCCCAGTATA
>CAZNLD010000025.1:0-3819 GCA_964574035.1 Candidatus Undinarchaeota archaeon | reverse complement strand
TTTAAGTAGGCGCTGGGAAATCTGGAAGTCGCGTGTTCGACACACGCCGCCGGCATTTATTTTTAAATCAGTAATCAACAGCAAAACATTTATATATTGATACCTATCAATATGTTCTATGAACAAAATAAATGAAAAGGTAAAACTTTTCAAGGCATTGTCGGATAAGACAAGGCTGAAAATAGTTGAGCTCCTATTAGATGGAGAGAAATGCGTATGCGAAATTTTTCCGCATGTTGACAGAACTCAGTCAACTGTCTCTATTCATTTAAAAAAACTTGAGGAGTGGAATATTTTAAGTTCAAAAAGAGACGGCAGAAAGATATTTTATCGGATTGAAAATGACAAGGTTGAGGATATTCTTAAAACGTTGGATGATATGGGGGTGAAAGAAGATGAAAATTAAAATTTACGGGGCTTCAGGATGCAACAATTGCTCTAGACTCAAGAAAACAGTTGAGGAAATAGTTATGGACTTGGGAATTAATGCTGATGTATCTAAAGTAGAAGAGCCAGCCGAACTGGTTAAGAAAAACATCCTGAGTACGCCTGCATTGAGTATAGACGGCGATGTAAAGTTTAGGGGCAAAGTCCCAAGCAAAAAAGAGCTAAAAGAGCTGTTTGAAGAATGATTTTCAAATATTTCGCCGATTTGGTTGTGGCCTCACTGGGCTTAGAAGGAAATGCTGCGTCTGCTCTAAACTTCTTTATCTACGATACTCTTAAAATCTTAACCATTCTATTTTCAATAATTTTAATAGTAGGCTACTTAAGGACATATATTTCCAATGAACGGATTAGAAATTATCTGGAGAAAAAGCACAATTTCTTAGGTTACGTTCTTGCTGCGGTTCTTGGTATCATCTCTCCTTTCTGCTCCTGCTCTACCATACCTTTATTTCTAGGTTTTGTAGCTGCGGGAATTCCTTTTGGAATGACTGTAACTTTTCTATTTGTTTCTCCTCTCGTTAATGAGGCTGCTATTGTAGTTTTCCTGGGTACTCTGGGCTGGAAAGCAACGCTGGCTTACGTCCTGGGCGGGGCTAGTGTAGGAATTGCCGGAGGATATGCTCTGTCTAAATTAGGAATGGGGAAGTATGTTAAAAAGTTTGATTTACCTTCCAAAATGGAGGATAACAACGGTGATTCAGGGCCGAATCGAAAAGAGCGGTTTAAACAGGCTTATGAAGAAGCTAAAGAAGTTTTAAAGTTAGTCCTGCCTTATGTTTTAATTGGTATAGGTATTGGAGCTCTTATACACGGGTTCCTGCCGGAGAAGATAATAACTAACTACTTGAGTGGTTCCTTGGGTGTTCCTGCCGCTGTTTTAATTGGAGTTCCTATCTACACTAATATAATGGGAGTTATACCTGTAGCTGAGAGTTTGGTAATGAAAGGACTGCCTCTTGGAACTGCTCTGGCTTTCATAATGTCGGTTTCAGCTCTTTCACTGCCTCAGTTTATTATACTGAAAAAAGTTATGAAAAAAGAGTTGATCGTCAGCTATGCATTTGTATTGTCTTTGGGGATACTTCTTCTCGGCTTGCTTTTTAATGCTTTACTTTGAATAAATTCTGAGAATTACTGGAGTTTATTTTCTAAGTCAGATTTTCTTTGCTCTAACTCCTTCTTAACGTTTGGGAGAATTTGGTTTTCCTTAACTATTTCTTGAGCTTTCTCTCGAGTTTTATCTTTTTCTGCGAATTTTATTGCCTTTGCAGGGCAAAGATTAGAGCAAGTCTGGCATCCAACTAAGCAGTTATTTGGATTGACTACCTTAGACTTACTTTTTTCATAATCAAATTTATAGACACCTCTTCCACAAGTTGTAACACACAAACCGCAACCAATACATTTACTTTCATCTACTACTGGGTGCCAATCAATTGTATCCCTATCAATTCCGTGCCATTCATTAAATTTTTTATCGTTTTGTTCCATATTATATATTGATGATTGTCAATATTTAAATCTTTTGATTTTGTGTTTCTTGAGGAACTAAATATAAAAGAATAGCAACTAAAATTAAAATATTTAAAAAGGGGGGGAACAATATTAAAAAACATTTTAAATCCTTTTTATTCCTTGAAATATTTTTCTTTTATCAAGTAATATTGAGACAATTAAGGAAGCACAAGTTACAATTCCGAATATTAAAGCATTATTTACCATCGCCAATTATATCTTCACTTCTGTTATATCCGGGAACCAATGCTGTGTTCTCAGGCATATCTTAACAAGAGCCAGCATTACTGGTACTTCTATAAGAACGCCGACTACGGTTGCAAGAGCCGCACCCGAATCCAGTCCAAACAACATAATTGCCACTGCAATTGCAACTTCAAAGTGGTTGCTTGCGCCTATTTGGGCAGTAGGTGCAGCATCTTTGTATGGCAGCTTTACTTTTTTAGACATGTAATATCCAATGCCAAATATAAATACTGTCTGTATCAGCAGAGGGACTGCTATCATGCCGATTATAAATGGTTGCTGTATTATTACTTCTCCCTGCAAACTAAACAGAATTACGAGTGTTACAAGCAGTGCGGTTATTGAAAAATAATGGAGGGTGGGCGCGAACTTGTTTTCGAACCACTCTTTTCCTTTCTTTTTAAACAACATTTTTCTGGAAAAATATCCAGCAATAAGGGGCAAACCAACATAAATTCCAACTGAAAATGCCATTGTGTTCCACGGTACAATTATATTTGAAACCCCTAGTAGTAATTTAGCCAGTGGTGCGTATAAAACAAGCATTGCCATTGAATTTACTGCTACCATTACAAGTGTATGCCCCATGTTTCCTTTTGAAAGGTAGCTCCAGACAAGCACCATTGCTGTGCACGGTGCCACACCCAGCAAAATCATTCCTGCTGCATATTGTGCCGCCATTTCTACGGGTAAAAAATACTTCCACACATTCATCATGAAAAACCATGCAAGAAAAGCCATGCTGAACGGTTTTATTGCCCAGTTTATTACCAGAGTTATTCCAACGGGCTTAGGTGATTTGCCTGCTGCAATAACTTTCCTGAAATCGATTTGTACCATTATAGGATAAATCATAAAGAAAAGAGCGATTGCAATTGGAATTGAAACCTGCGCGTATTGAAAACCACTGAGCGTGTTAGCCATTACGGGGTAAATTCTTCCGAGAAGTATGCCAATGCCTATGCAAAGACCTACCCATACTGTCAAATATTTTTCAAAGAAACCAAGAGATTGTTCGGTCATTTATCCCTCTCGCAGAAATTTTTCATGCTTACTTTCCCAAGCAGTTCAACCAGTTCCGCTACATTCGGATCGCTTATTCTGCAAAAAACGTTCTTTCCTTTTTGCCTTTTTTTAACTAGTCTGCAGGAAGCCAGTGAGTTCAGATGATGGGAAACTAGAGACTGCTCTTTATCTATCAATTTTGCCAGTTCGCACACGCACAGTTCTTCATGGTTTAATGCCTGAAGAATTTGGATGCGTGTTGGCTCTGCAATGCACTTGATTACTGCATAATCTTCCATGACGTATGAATGGTCATTCATATATATAAGCTTAATGGTTCGTATTGACCAAACTTAATTAGTTAATTCGCTTGATGGCGCAGTTTTGTTTCAATCAAAGAGCTTACCCTCCTTCTCGGCTTGCTTTTTAATGCTTTATTTTGAATAAATTTTGAGAATTGGCAAATCAACAGCAAAAGATTTATATATATGTAACTTTGTTATATAGTATTATGTGCGACAAAAATTGTAATTGCGGATACCCTGAAAAGAGATGGCTGCAATTCTTAATACTTAGGGTAGTCTGTGAAAAGCCAACTTACGG
>CAZNLD010000024.1:0-5085 GCA_964574035.1 Candidatus Undinarchaeota archaeon | reverse complement strand
AGCTGGTCATTTCAGCAATTTCTGGATGCTGATTTTTTGTAAGGCAGAACACTCCGTCACCTGCAAAAACAAGCTTTGTCTCTAAGTCCATGCCTGCAAAAGCAATTCCTGCTCTTAATGCTTCTGCTGCAAAAACGCTTCCAAATGGCGCTTTATTAACTATTAATAGTACTTTTTTCATTTTAACATCTCTTATATGCTCACGAATTTGTCGCATTCTTTGATTAAGTCTGCAAGCCCAGGGAGGCCTTCAAGTTCCCCCTTTTCTATAAGCTGGTCCCTTTTTATTCCTCTGTATTGGACGCAGACTCCGCAAATCTTTATTTCAACTCCTAGTTTTGTTAATTCTTCAAGTTTTTTTGCAAGGTTTCTTTCGCTGCCAGAGTTTATCTCTTTATTTGCTGCAATGACGCTGTCAACATAAAGGAAAATCTTGACCTCGTGCTTCTTTTCCAGTGCGGTCTTTGCCAACTTATAAGCAGTATCCACATCTTGATAAGTATATGGCGGCCTTATAAGCATTAATCCTAGTTTCATTGGTTTTCACCTCTAATAAACATAAAATATGCAGCGGTCCATCCTCCAAGCACAATAAATGTTCCTGCTATGATACTACTTACAGCTAACTGCGGAACTCCGCTTAATATATGTCCTATGTTGCATCCATCAGCAATCACGGCGCCCAATCCGAGAAGTATTCCTCCAAAAAGCGCTTGTATGCCCCTTTTTACTGGAGGTATTCTTATCTTGAACTCGTTAGCTATTGAAGCTGCAATAAAAGCCCCTGTTATCAGACCAATGACTTCAAAAGATTCCCATGTCAGAAAGTTTTCTCCTGTAACAATTGATTTTACGATAGTTTCAAGCCCCATTGTTATTCCCAATGGATAATTTCTTCCTGCAAAAGCGGACGCTATGAAAGCGACTATCCCTATGATACCTATAATTATCCCTGTGATTTTCCATTTCCATCCGGTCTTGAAAACCTTTTCAAAGAAAGGTTTGTTGTTCTTAGTGGTCTGCTCTTTTTTCCTGAACAGAAAGTGAAGTCCGATTACTGAAAGGATAATAACAAAAATCCAGTCCGGAACTCCTGTCAGGGATGCTAAAGTTATTTTCCCCAAGTTAAATTGTTGAACAGACTCTGTAATATTTGAGAGGAAGCCATCTTTAAAGAAGAAAGCAGTTAATGCAAATGAGAATAAGGCAAGCATAGAGCCAACCATTCCTTCGCCTACCCGATAGGCTGTACCGCTGGCGCAGCCTCCTGCAATCACCATGCCAATCCCAAAAATAAATCCTCCGAGGACGGCGCCTATGACAAGGAAAGGTTTTGGCGCAAGAGTGATTATTCCAAAATAAGATAGCAAATGAAATCCAATCATTTGAACAATCAATGCTAACCCTACAGCTTTCAGTAAAGTGAAATCCTTAAATACTAATGGGTCTCTAAATGCAGAATTCATACAAAATCTGCCTTTCTGCAAAACAAACCCAAATAGTACTCCTATTACTAAGCCGCTGATTAAAGCAGTTACACTCATTATTTCACCTTTATTAACATCCTGTGTTCCGGTCCATTCTTTATTTTCTTAACACTGAGGACTTTGTGTCCGTTCTTCTCCACATTTCGAGGAATCCTTTCTAATGAAAGCGGGTAATCTGTCAGTACTTCAAGTATCTGTCCTGATTTCATTTCTTTCAGTTTTTTCCTTGTCTTTATATCAGGGTACGGGCAAGTTTCACCTCTCACATCTAGTGTATCAGTTGGTTCATCAGTCACTTTTAGTCACCTCCGTCTAAAGCCGTTAAGATTTCATCTACGACCCTTTCAACATCTTCTTTACTGTAGTTTAACGGCTTTCCTTTCTGGAACTTCAAGTCTTCGACCAGATTAAGGTAAGCATCGATTTTAAAACCAGCGTCTTCAACTATTTTCTTTGCACAATTCAACGGACAGCCGTCCACAACTATTATTTTTTCTGCCGTCTTCGTTTTCTCTAATACTGGTTCGCTTTTGTTAGCCAGAGCAGCCAAACAGAATATGTTTGCCTTTTCAACGCCAGCTTTTTCTATTGCCTTTAGACCGGCAATTCCTGTCAGTCTTCCTGTGTTTGACAGGCAGCCAAAACAGACAAATATTGCTTTCATTCATTTGCCTCCTTTAGTTTTTCACTGGGATTTTCGCATCCGTTTTCAATACAGTTCTTAACATACTCTTCTATTTCAGGTTCCATTGATGAAGAAAATCCTACCCAGTGTTCTTCTCCAATAAATGTTGTTGGAACTCCTCTTGCCTGAATTCCGTAAGCCTTTGCAACTTCCTGGAAGAGTTCTGCATTTTCCTGGTTATACCACGTTTCAAAACTTTTCACTTCAAGTTCCGGATATTTTTCTTCAAGACTGTCTAAGAATGGCTTTTCCTTAGCGCAGTGAGGGCATCCGTCTCCCCAGAAGAAATAAACTGTCAATTTGTCAGGGTTATCATCTATGTCTCTTATGATATTTCCTGTTGGACCTCCGGTGTTTTCATCCGTTCCATTTAAGCATCCTGAAATAGACACTGCAAGAACTAATAGGACTGCCACGCCGATTATCTTTTTAATATTCATCTTATCTATCAACTCCTTTTTTCTTTAAACCAATTAGCAGCCTCATCTGCTTTCATCAGTTTTTTGGGTTTTTCAGCATCATCTACCTTCACTTTCATTATCCAGCTTCCGTAAGGGTCTTTGTTAATTTTTGAAGGTTCATCAAACAATGAATCATTCACCTCAATAATCTCCCCTGAAACTGGGCTTGAAAGGTGACCTGACCATTTCACTGCCTCCACTGAAGTATAATTTTCTCCTTGTTTGATTTTTTTACCTGTTTCAGGTAATTTAATAAACACAAATTCTTTTACCTTTTTGGCGGCAGGTTCTATAATACCGACTGTTGCAATATCTTTTTCCATTTTTACCCAGGAATAATCTTCATTATATTTCAAATCGTTTGGAAACTTGTTTTCAGTCATTGTCTTTTTTCTCCTCCTTAATTTTATTATCTTTTTTAGTCTTTTCTGCAGGAAAGTTTTTCGGTGCGTCTTCTTCTTGTTTTGAATCTAATTTGTTTTCATTATTTTTAAAGCCCTCTAGTTTACTGTAAATGCCGGCAATTAGAAGAGATAAGCCTGTTGCTCCTGCAAAAATTAAGATAGTGGATCCTATGTCATTTAAAAGATCCGGGTTAAAGAGCAAAACCATTGCAAGTGCAAACATTATTGCTCCCCCTATTAGTTTTAATAATCTTCCGTGTTTTTTCTCAATTTTTGATGTTCTAAGTGTGAATACTGCCGAAAGGAATATTACTAATTCAATTGAAAAATAAGTAAGCATATAAATTAAAAAGAGAGTTATGAAAAAGCCCAAACTCACAGAATGAGCCGCTACTATATTGGACCAAACCATAGGAAAACCGGCAGTACATGGCAATTCAACTAATGTGATTCCTAAAGCCATAATCATTGAGCCAAAAATTAAAGTCCTTAGTTTATTTTCAGGTTTCATTAGGTTTCTAATTTTCTTGAATATTTTTGGTTTATATGCGTCTGGAATTGTAAAGGAAAGCCCTTTCTTATACCAGAAAAAGTCTTTTATATTTACAAGTGCGAATATCATTGCAATTGAAGCAACTAAAACCCGGATCCAAATCAAATACCCTATATAAGAAAAGACACTAACCATACCAAGAATAAACGCCCCGTATACTGCGCCAGCTGTTGCCAAGTAAGTAAATCCAATTGCAAATATTTTTTTCCTAGAACCTGTTAAAATTACAATACTTAATAGAAAAGTTATAACCCAAAGAGAACAAGGATTAAAACCATCTATAAATGAAATTACAAAAGTTGAAAAAACGAGGGGCATCTTCCCTATATCCAGTTCTTTTCCAAGCAAGTCAATAGTTTGATTTTTTTCAGAAGTTACATCTTCCGGCTTAGCAGGCATAGGTGTGAATGATTTTACTTTAGATAGTGGACAAGGACAACTCTCATCCAAACATGTTTCAATTTCTCCCTCAAGCGCTGTTTTTATTGGTTCTTCACCCAAAATATATTTGTCTCCTATAAAAATAGCAGGGTATGCATCTGCTTTCAAACCATATCTTTCTTTGAATTGTTGGAATAATTCCTTATTTTCGTCCTCTGTTACATCATATTTATTAATTTCAATAGCATATTTTTCATCCAGCTCTCCAAGATAATTTTCTATATTCGTGCATTGAGGACAGTCTTCCCTTAAAAAAACATGCATGCATATTTCACTACTTTGATCATTTTCTGAAACATCTTCAGTTTGAGACTCTTCTGAAACATCTTCAGTTTGAGACTCCTTGAAAACATCCTCTGCCTTATTTTCGCATCCGTTTTCAATACAGTTCTTAACATACTCTTCTATTTCAGGTTCCATTGATGAAGAAAATCCTACCCAGTGTTCTTCTCCAATAAATGTTGTTGGAACTCCTCTTGCCTGAATTCCGTAAGCCTTTGCAACTTCCTGGAAGAGTTCTGCATTTTCCTGGTTATACCACGTTTCAAAACTTTTCACTTCAAGTTCCGGATATTTTTCTTCAAGACTGTCTAAGAATGGCTCTTCCTCAGAACAGTACGGGCATCCTTCTCCCCAGAAGAAATAAACTGTCACTTTGTCAGGGTTATCATTGATATTTGAAGTTAGATTATTTGGAGATCCTTCTGCATTAACGGCCTGAATTGAAACCAGGCTGAATAATATCAATGCAATTACTGCAATTAAGTAAAGTTTTTTCATTTTCATGGCCTTTCTTATTTGAAACCCCTTATAAAAGCTAGTTTCATATTTTGAAACAAGTGATTTAAAGAAACAACAAAGACAAATAATGTTAGTAAAGATCTACTGATTACTACACTGTCACGCCTTTCCTCTATTATACTTTCCATAATTTTAGTTGCTGTTGCCTCCAAATTATAAAAGATAAACTTTTACTCATATCTCAATGCATCAACAGGGTTTAATTTTGATGCCCTGTAAGCTGGAATTGCTCCAGCTATCATTCCAATTAAAA
>CAZNLD010000023.1:0-7387 GCA_964574035.1 Candidatus Undinarchaeota archaeon | reverse complement strand
TTACGACAATAATAACAATGCTTACAATTACGACAATCCTTACAATTATAACAATTAAAACAACCCTTACAATATTCACAATACTCACAATTACAACAATTATGACAATTATGACAATGCTTACAATTAATCAAAGTCCTTGCCAACTCTTCAGCTTGTTTTTTGGTATATCTTTCAACATCCCATGTATTACCATTTTCATCTTTCCATACATCTTCAATTTTGTGTATCATTGTAATCTCCTTGTTATGAGGTTGTAGTAGTGTAGTATACTGGTTTCATAGCTTTAACAATTATATTTTTAGGAGATAGGATGTTATTATCTTTATATATAGTACCATTACATTTATCTGCCAATTGCCAGCACCATGACATATATTTCCCTATTTTTCTCTCTATTATATGAGGTATTTTATTTTCCAGGTTGCCTATGCAACATGGAATTAAAATCAGAGCATGTGCATTAGAGTTGTTATACAAATCTATTATCCTATTTGCTAATCGAGAACAAGGATGGGATGCGGTTATAATACAAGGGTTCCAGTCATTGATAACTTTTGGAAAGATATTATATATGTTTTCTTGTATATAACAGAATTTATTTATTTTGTTCCATTCTCTTTCTCTTCTATACTTATCTATGGCGATAGTATATTTTATATCAGGTAGCAAGAACGCGGAAATGACAGGTACTAAAGCATTCCCAGAACACATATCTATTATTGTAATATTTTTTGTTTCCAATTCTTTGATTCTTCTAATTATTCCCATTGCCTCCGTCAATTCCTTATCTAAATTTCTAATAGGTTGTAGAATATCTAAGATGTCCTTTGAACATCTTAGACGAAAAAATTCATTTATATAGCTCATTTGTATATAAATCTCCTATCTATAGCTTTAATAGTCTTTTGAATCTTTTTTAAATGCCGTCCGTTTCTATTTCGTACGGGTTGAATCCACACTTGTTTTTTGCCGATATCTGTCACTATTTTACCTTTTAGAATAGGAGATACTATGCTCATTTTAAAATACACTTCCTCTCCTTTTGCATATTTCATAAATCCCCTCCTTTTGCATACTTTTTCATAAATCCCCCTTATATTTTAAATCTTTCAATTTTTCCATCATTAGTTGAATAATATATCGTTTTTATACCTACATATATCAGGTACTTCATACAATATATGCAGGGAAATACATACCGGAATTCTCCTTTTTTGTTAAGACGTATTATTAATATGTCACACCCCGAAACATCTTTTTTAGCTTTTATTACAGCATCTATTTCAGCATGTATAGATCCTGGAAATGTTTTATACCTCGGATGAAGATGTTTAACTGCTCTGCAAGAATAATTTCTTCCTGTAGAATATACTATTTTCTTATTGAAAATTATTGCTCCTATTCGGTGCTTATGTTCGGATTTTTCAGCCGCTTCCCTAACTTTTCTTATAATAAAATCTTTCATTATACCTCGTTTTTTATGAGATTGTATGATCTTATATTAGTGTCCAAGTCTTCCAAGCATATTTTGTCCATTTATTCTCCTTGACAAATAGGACATATACTATGTTCCTCGTATTTTATATTCCCATTATGACATTTTTTGCATTTAGTAGAAAATATACCAGTACCTCTACATTTTCTGCAAAATACTCCATTGTACTTTGTAGCATAAATACCGGTACTTTGGCAAGCAGGACATTCTTTGGTATAAATGCCGGTACCTTGACAATCCCAGCATATTTTAGTTCCTCGCTTGACCACATACTTTTCTCCATTACATGCTTTGCAAGTATTCATATTCCCCTCCCTATTCTACTTATTATGTATCCTCCAATAATAGGTAAAACTACGAATATAATTAAAAATTCCAGTAATATCATAAATATATCTCCTTTTAGATTAGATCATCCAAGTAGTCTTGACATATATCATGAGCCTCCTCGAAAATACTTTTTACCATGATAAAACCTCATTTCACTTTCATCAGAAACTCCAAGAACACCATCGGCTTCCAGAAGGCATCTCCCGATTTCCAGAGCAACCGCTTCAGTAAGCGGCGGAGGCACGGCATTGCCTATCTGGGAGCGGATATCTCCCCGAGTTCCCTTGAATACAAACCAGTCAGGAAATCCCTGGATCCTTGCGGCTTCTCTAGGTGTGATGGGTCGGTCTTCAATAGGATGGCCATACCTGCCCCTGGTGAAACTGTCAAACCCGCCTGTTATGGTCGGGCATTGCCCGTCCCAGCACAGCCTGCCGTAAACATCCGGCCACCCACCCCTGGAAGTATCAGCCTTCTTATGACACTCAAGGTGATGCTCCATGGGTATGTCCTGCCAGCCGCCGCCCTGCGGGACGAAAGAGAATCTTTTGATATTTATTTCAGTGACCCTTGCTCTCTGATGGTTCGGGTAATCGGGATGGTCGGAATAGTCTTCAGGGGGTTCCGGCAAATCCCCGATGGTTTCGCCTATGGTTTTCCATTTGCTTACAGTAGGAGAGGGAATTCTGAAATTGCAGTTTAGGTCAGTCCTTTGCCCGACAATGATAAATCTCTGTCTGGTCTGAGCAAGGCCAAAATCGGCTGCATTATAGAAGTGGGGAAACAGCCTATACCTTGAAAAAGACTCCTGCATTAGCTTCAGATATTTAGCCCCTCTTTTTTGCCCGAATATTGCCACGTTTTCAAAAAGGAAAAATCTTGGCCTTAATTCTTTGACAAGCCCAATATACTCCTCAACTAACCCATTCCTTTTATCACCCAGGTGGGCCCCACGTTTCTGCTTGGAAAAGCCCTGGCATGGGGGTCCCCCTGCAAACAGGTCAACCTCAGATAAATCATTTTCGAGCTTAGAAAAGATATAATCAGAATCTATGTCATGAGCATCTGCAACTTCAGCATTGCATTTTAGATTTTTTTTATGTGTTTCAATCGCCTTCTTATTATTGTCAAAAGCAAACAGAACTTTGAATCCCGCTGATTCCAGCCCCAATGATAAACCACCGGGACCGCAGAAAGAATCTACAGAGCCATATCCCTTTTCTGCAATAAGCTCTCTGAGATTATGTTCTTCAACAAGATAGGGTTTTTCGTCTGGCATTCCCATATGATCAGAACTTTCCATCCGATATCCCTCAAATGTGATATGTTCTCGTTATCGCGTTCTTTATTCCTGTTAAGCTTTTTTTGCCAGAAATCAGAATTCGTTTTTGACTTAAGTTGCCCCTTGCTACATGAATGGCCATGCCAGAAGCAACCATGAACAAAAACCGCTGTCTTGTATCTCGGCAGTACAATATCGGGTTTCCCTGGCAAATTATTCTTGTGCAAGCGAAACCTGTAACCGAGGCTGTGCAGAAGTTTCCTTACTACAATTTCAGGCTTGGTATCCTTAGAGCGAACATGGCTCATCATCCTTCCAGATTTAGCTAATAGTTCAGCAATAAAATCTTTCCAATTTGTTCTTACATTTCTTACAAATGTATACCTCTCCTGATTTCCAGAAATATTCTACTCTGTGGGCATGACAAATGTCACAAGTATCGTCTTGTATAATTTCAATCTCATATTTTTCCAATTTTCTAAACATGATTATACTCCAATATAGCTTCTTTTAAATCTGTTGTAACATATACACATTTCTTCTCATACCAAATATAATATATTACTCTAAACTCTTTTTTGGTAGGTTTATATGTTGTTATCATTTCAAACTTTTTAGTCCCCGGCACTTCAGCTAGTATTTTATATGTCCTTATATTAATATTCAAATCATCCCAATATATTTTATCTTGCCTCTTATGTAATTCGGTGTTAGTAGTATACATGTTTTCATCCTCCATTATATTTCATACAAAGTATTCCTATCAAATAGATTATTATTACAGCGAGAATAGTCTTTCTTGCACTTTCGTGTTCCTCTAAATAATAAATTATTTTGTTTATTCTCTTTTCTAAGTTACTTTTCATAGTGTTGTATTAGGTACCAGTCCCAAAATGATTTAGTAAATAATAAACACTCAGTTCCATTCCTTTCAAATATAAATCTTCTTCTTTCTTCCGACCATTTAGAATGTAATATGCCGTGGTATTTGTGGGCATATTTAAAAATATTCGGAGCTATTCCTGTTATTAGTTTTTCTTGTCTATTTTCCATCCTACCATTTGATTTACCTATATTATATCCTATTAAGAACGGTGGGATGAAAAATAGAATGCAACTGAATAATATTATTCCCGAGTATATTATATTTTTCATCAATAGTTAACCACCTCCAATTCACTCTTTCTCATTTGTTTATAATTCATTAAACCAGTCTTCCAGACTTTTTATTACTTTTTCTTTAATAAGATAAAATAAGGCAACCTGTTTGTAATTATCATAATCTGATTTATCTCCAATTCCAGCGGCTTCAAATGCAGAATCTGTTTCATTACGATAAAGATAATAAAGATCTTCCACTTCATGTTGGGATATTGGGGTTGAACCGTCTATTATTTCATGAAACGTTCCGTCATAATCCAACTTATAAATCATGTCTTGGATATTAATATATTCCTCCGGGATAATTTCTTTCTCCTTAAATTCATTAATAATATCTTCTTCTGCGGATTCCACAATTTCTTGTAAATTATCTTCCATTTCAATTACTCTTTTCATCTTCCCTCCTCCTTTTAATTAAAGTTAGTAAGTAACTCCGATTATTATTATCAGGGTTTTCCAATACTATATCATACAAATACTTCAATATTTCTCCAACTTTAGAACTTGGAGAGATATTGAGTACTTGCATAACGTCATATCCATTAACAGCTAAATCCTTTATTTCAAATTTAGATTCATTTAGATGCTTAAATCTCTTCATTATTTGTCTAATTTCCGAATAGGAGAAATTATCCGACGCCGGATCGGCAATTCCATCAGCTATTCGAATCCGCATAAAATCTTTATAGTCTACCTTCAACATTAATTTTCTTAATGTTTTATCATTTACTCCATTAATTTGTAACATATGATTTTTTATGATATTTGTAATATAGTTTATCTCATAGTTGGAAAATTTTAGTGCTTTAAGTCTTTCTCCAACTATATCAGCTCCTATCTTTTTATGTTTATAGAACGAGTATGGTTTACCTACGTCATGTAGATACCCTGCTAATTTTAATAATGGGTATTTGCAGGATATTGAATCTCCGCATATCATATTATGATCGAATATTGATTCACCATGATGTGTACCATGTGGATGATCATATCCTCTACTAAGTTCAGGAATAATGTTGTTTAGTATTCCTATAGTATGCAATAAACAAAAAAATATGGAAGCGTTAGGATATTGCATACATTTAAGTATTTCTAATCTAATACGTTCCGGCGGTATATACCGTATTAAATCAGCATGTTTCTTCAGAGCATTAAACGATTCCGGATGTACCTCTATACTATTAATTTCGGCAGCAAACCGACATGCTCTAATAATACGGCAAGGGTCCTCGATAATTCTATCGTTTGAATTTCCTGTAAACCTTATTATTCTATTTTCTAAATCTTCCATACCACCGAACGGATCAATAATTTCTCCAGTGGAAGGATTATAAGCCATTGAATTAATAGTTAAATCCCTTCTTTCTAAATCTTCTGTAATTGAATTTGCCGGTAGTATATTACAATATTTATCTGAAAATCCATAATATATATCTTTCCTATATTGAGTTGTTTCAATTCCATCAATAATAGCTACTAAAAAGCTATTCCCTACTACATTACTTCCAGGAAATATTGTAATTATATCATCATAATTTGCATTAGTAGCAATATCTATATCATAAGCGGACTTGCCTAACAACATATCTCTAAGGGCTCCACCTACAATATATGCCTCAAAACCGAATTGATTCAACTTATTAATTATTTCAATAGGTTTCATTTTATTCCTTATTTGGATAATAGTTATTCAAATAGTGTATGTGTATCCCAACCATATAAGTGACCAACAATCCATCCATCCATCCGGATTTTGAGAGGATATCCGTTTTCTATGTCTTCGACTTCCTTATCTTCCAGAAATTCTTCCTTGAATTCTTCCGCTCCTATACCTTGTTGACAAAGAAAGGCGCCGTCACTTTCCACTCCAAATTGTTTTAGATGGTTTATAATTTGGCGTTTGATCCGTTTATTAATTGGAAGTCCGATAATATCTCCCATACGATTTTCTATAATTTCAATTAGCATGATATACTCCTTTCTTTTAAGTATACAATATAGCTAATAAATTAATAGGATAAGTGGAATTAACTATATTGTATAAGTCAGTAATAGAATTTATACTATTATAATAATAAACAAAAACAGTAACATAGTAGAAAAATATAGTACTGTAAAAAATTCTTTACTCATATTGTATCTCCTTATAAAGAAAAAAACCCTCCGGGAATACTCCCGGAGGGTGTGTATATTAGTTTTTAGTTTTCCTTCCTGCGCCGGGCTTTCGAACTTTTGGTTTGATGTTTAATGTCCAGGTTTCTTCTCCTTTGGGAAAGTCGACTTTGACTTTTCCCTGAATTTCTTTTGCAGCTTCTACTAGGCTATCAGTTATAATTTGGTTGCTGGTATCCACTTGATTGAACAGTATGGTTTTAATTATCTTTTCCACTGTTTGAGTGATCTGAGAGTGGAACGAACTGTTTTGAAACAAACCATGTATCTGATCAACAAGGTATTCCTTTTCTTGAGTTTTTGCTTGTTCAATCTCTTTTTCTCGCTGCTTTATTTGTTTTTGCAGCTCGATTATTTCTTTAACTTCCATCTTAGATATATCTATCTGGGTATTTTTCTGTGTTTTATTACTCATATTATTACTCATATTGTATCTCCTTTCAATCTATGTTCTTCCTTGTTTAATTTAACATATTCCAATCTAGTAATATACTAATATCTAGATTGAAAGCTAGTTAGTTAGTTTGATCAGTTTTCAAAAACTCCCCCGGAGAGAATTTGTTTTTTTGATTAGTTATATTAAGTTTCATTGAGTTAAAGAGTAACATATGCAAAGTTTAAATTTTCTCCCCGTGATTTTTTGTATTTTTATTTATTTAACATATTCCAACTTAGTAATATACTAATATGGATTAATTACCCGAATCTCCCTCCTTAATGGTGGAGCTCATATCGGCGAGGGCTGCGGTGACAGCCTCCCGCCATTCGGCGCCGGAGATTCCCCAGTTGCGGCAATCGGCCGCGTCCGGCGGGGCTTTCAGTGCGGCGTGTAAATCGGCGACGGTGTTTTGATCGTAACATGCGGCCGCGAAATTGTTGAGGGGGTCTCGTCCCCACTTTTTTGCGTATTTGTGAATGGTGTCCATCATGATTTCCTCCTCCCT
>CAZNLD010000022.1:0-7410 GCA_964574035.1 Candidatus Undinarchaeota archaeon | reverse complement strand
TAAGATATAAATACTGTCCAAATTTAAATCTGAGTATGGTTGAAGAGGAGCTTGTAAACTACATTAAGGAACAATTGAAATCAGGGCATGATGAAGAATCCATTAGAAAGCACTTAATCGGCTACGGTTATGAAATCAGAGATATTGACGATGCAATAGAGATAGCTAAAAAAAGCTCAGAAACGCCGGATTACGGTACAGTTGCAGAAAAAGAGATAAAAAAGAAGCCACCGGAACCTAAAAAGAAGACCAAAAAACAGATTGCAAAGAAGAAACCTGCAAAAACAAAAGTAATGGGAAATATTTTTCTAAATATATTCATGAGCTGGCTCGCATCTTTATATAAACCGGGCCAACTTTTCAGAGCAAAGAAAGGAAAAGTGAACATAAGCTCAGGCATAATGAGAAGTCTTACATTGGGAGCAGTCGCCGGATTAATAGTTTCTCTCTATACTTTCATAAAATTACTAATTGGAAGCTATAATATAGGACAGCTTACATTTACAACAGTTGATTCTTTGAAATATGCATTTACTTCTGTTTCAAGTTTTGTAGAACTTCCAATTACAATGTTCCTAGGATGGCTGGCGCTTTCAGGAGTACTCTATGCTTTTTCAATTATGATGGGAGGCAAAGGAACATTCAGTGAATTTTCAGGAATGATTTCAATATTTGTTGCTCCTGCAATGATGTTTGGGGCAGTTCTCTCTGCATTTCTGCCGGCAAACATAATGATTTTCGTATTTCTAATATTGATCGTTCTTTCAATCTATCCTCTGATAAAAGCTTTAGAAATAGTCCACAATTTCAGTGTGTTTGAAGCAATAATAACTTTTGCAGTTCCAATGCTGCTCTTGATACTTCTATTGGTACCTCTCTACTCAAACATATTTTCAGCCCTTTATTCGCTGTTTATCGGATGAAACTCTTGAAAGTAGAGAAACTCTTGAAACTTCTGCATCGTCAGTTAATTTATGTTCAGGCAGATTTTGAGCAAGTTCTTTAGAAAAGTCTAAAATTTCAGAATGCTCAAGCATCTCAGATTCCGGCAACCTTTTCCTTGAAGGACCTACATGCATATAGCCCTTTACTTCAACAAACATTGGATTTGCCTTTTTAATCAGCTCAGCATATTTTTCCGGTTTGACTGCTCCGGTCCTTGTCAGTGTCAATCTTACTACAGTTCTGCAGTCAAAATCTTTCATTAAAACAAGAGATTTCTTCAGCCTTCCAAAACCGTCTTTGATTAAAGGTCTGTTTATTTTTTTATGCAGTTCTTTATCCGGCGCGCTTAGTGAAATATATAACTGAGTTGGTTTTGGATTTAAATTTTCAAGAACATCCGGAGTAGTTCCGTTTGTTACTAAAAAGGTAGTCATTCCTCTGCTGTGATATTCCTGTATTAATTCTCCTAATTTGGGATAATGGGTCGGTTCTCCTGCAAGAGAAATTGCAACCTGATTCGGCTCTAGAGCTTCTTTTAATTTTTCTTTATCAGACGTATCAGAACCCTTGAAACCGATTAAAAGCTCTTTTTGAGCTTCTACACTATCTTCAACTATCTGTTTGGGGTCGTCGGCTTCTTCAGAAGAAAGGGGATTTTTTTGAGTGTAATCCATCGGTCTCCAACAGAAAATGCAGTTGAAGTTGCATCTATCAGCTACCGGAGTCATCTGCAGACATCGGTGGCAGTCAATGCCGTAAAACTTTTGTTTATAGCAGACGCCTTTTCCCCTGATGGACTGCTTCGTCCAGTGGCAGGTTTTAACCGCGCCGTGTTCTCCTACTGGTATATAATGCTGACTTCTTAAAAGGTCTTTAAAGTTCATCTCTTTAGAGTAATCTTCATAAAATCTTCTGCTGCCTTTGTTTTCTTAAAAACTTTTTTTGCCTCTTTCAGAAGAGGTTCAACATCCCTGTATCTTGGACTGAAATGAGTTATAATTAATTGCTTTACGCCGGCTTCTTTTGCAATATTTCCAGCTTCTTCCGCTGAGCAGTGGCAGTATTCTTCGGCTTTTTTACTCATATCTCCTCCAAATGTTGCTTCGTTAATCAAAAGGTCTGCATTCTCTGCAAATTTAACAAATTCTTTACTGTAAGAAGTATCGCCTGAAAGTACAATCTTTTTGCCTTTCTTTTTTGGACCTAAAACCTGCTCCGGTTCGACCTCTTTTCCGTTTACCTTCACAGATTTGCCTTTCTGAAGTTTTCCAAACTGCTCCTTTTTGAGGCCGAGTTTTTCTGCCTTCTTAACATTAAATTTTCCAGGTTTGTCCGACTGTTTAAATCTAAATGAAAGAGCAGGAGTCTGATGAATGGCAGGCATTGTATCAATTCTATAATCATCTGTCTCCAAAATTGTTCCTTCTTTGACTTCTTTAATTGTAAGAGGATACCTCATTTCGCCTTCCCAATGGTGCAGTTTCAGGAGCTGCTTAATTGCTTTTTTAGTTCCTTTGGGCCCGAATACTTTGAGCTCTTTCTTTCTGTCCATTAATGAAAGAGTCTGGATTAAACTGGAAAGTCCTGCTGAATGGTCTGCATGCCAATGCGTAATGAAGACAGAGCTGATTTTCATCGGGCTCAAACCGGCTTCCATCATCTGCCTCTGGGCGTTCTCTCCGCAGTCAAAAAGAAGCATTTCGCCGTTTAATTTCAGCGCTGTCGCTGAATGCGCCCTTTCTTTTGTAGGCAGACCTGCAGTTGTTCCTAAGAAAATGATTTCTATCATTTCAGAATCTATTGACTTGAATAGTTTTTAATGGTTTTGAAGGGGAAGAAATTTATAGGTTGGGATTTATTTTTGTAATATGAGAAAAAACAAGATAAAAAAAGAACTGAAAGAAATTGGTATTGAAGTTAATGAACACAATTTCAAAGTAATGGCTGCAATTCTTGGTAGGTCCCCCCGCTATTTTTGGAGAGACATTGAAAATTTTAAAACGGGAATTGAGATTGCAACTAAAGATTTAGGATACAATACAGTAAGTGCATTAGAGAATGAAAAGGAAGGAAAATACAGATGCATATATCTTGCATTCCAAAGGTATAGCGATAAAGATGCCTGGTTTGGGAAGAAAATTGAATGGAAAGAGGCACTTGAAAGATTAGGAATTGAATATAAATCAAAAGAGAATGAAAAGGAGATAGAGAGAAATAAAGAATATGAAATTATTGCAGAACTTCTAAGAAAAAAACCAGGCATTAATCGTAAAGAAATAGCAAAGGCAATTGACAAAAGTGAAAGAACTGTCCGGAAAAAAATAAGAAAGATGAAAAAATTGAGAAAGGAAAAAGAACGGTTTGAAGATATTTCGGCCTTGATGTCACCAGAAGAAAAAGAGAAAAAAATAATTAATACAGTACTTGAAAATCCAGAAACACATATTGAAGACCTTTCCAAAAAAATAGGATTGGAACCTGCATACATATATGATGTTCTTTCAAAACGCAGAGGGATTAGTGAGATTTTAACAAAATATAGCAAAATTCCTGTAGAAAAAGAAATACTACCCGAGGGTTACTGGGAAACTCCAGAAACTAGAAGATTATTTTTCAAATGGATGACATGTATGTTTTCAATAGCCTCGGGGGGCGGACTAAGATCAAAAAACATTGAATATGTTCCTGGATTCGGATTAAAAAAATTTAAAGCACCGGGCACCGCATTTCTCTTTAAAAACATACGAATATATGATAGAGCATATAGGCATTATAAAGAGAAATTATCAATAAAACAACTTTATTCGGATTGGATAGAAGCATCTCAATCAATCCATATTAAATTCCTTCAGGATTGTTTTAAAATATTTGATAAAGGTTATGTAAAGAACGGACTTAAAAGTGATAAAATATATGCACACTATAATGGATCGCCTCCAAAAAATTCAAAACCAATCTATTTTTATGTTACAGGCAAAAGAAGAATGTATAAACTTAGAAAAAAGATTGGAGAAGAAGAAGGATTAGAAAGACTCAAAACATTTTATACAACTCTTAAAACTTTAAAAAATTTGAATTTTATAGAAAAGAAAGAATTTACTATAATCGGAGGAAGGTGGGATAAGCACAAAAAAGACTGTTATATAATTACACTTGATTTTGAACGAGAAAAATTCAAAAAAGTCTTTGATAAACTTGGAGTAGACATCTGGGATAAACCAAATAATAATATCAGATATTAAAAGTTTCAACTAACTCTACGAGCTTGGTGAGTCTTATTTGCCCTTCGCGTGAGCAAATGGGAAGGCAGCGAACGGGCAATGTAGGATCTGTTCACAAAGAGTAGGTTTAATCAAATATAGCGCGGAACAATTGTATTGTTATCCAGCCTACTCTTTATGTTGTCAACTTTTTCAGGACAGAGAACCAATTGCATAGCTAACAGATTTAAAAAGTTTGGCGCCGAGGGCCGGATTTGAACCGGCATATCCGTGAGGAAACGGCCTTTCCAGGGCCGCGCAGTACCAGATTGTGCCACCTCGGCATTTTTAATGGTTTATGGTTATTGGTTTATGGTTAATGGTTCGGTGCATAGTTGGCAGCTTTTGGTTATTTTTAAGAGGTGTTCTGCCTCACTAGCAGCTGCCAGCTACGAACAAATCCATTAACTATCTACCATCTACCATTAACTATTTACTACCAACTATAAAAAAGTATTTAAACGGCAGAAACATTTTGAGAGTTAATGAACCTGGAAGATTTAAAAGGAAGATTCATGCTTTGGCTGGAAGCTGTTAGAGCTCCAAAAGAAACTTTCTCAAAAGAAAGCAGAAAAGCAGATTTTAAAGAAGGTTCCATAAACATACTTCTTGGAGGATTAATCGCAGGTTTAATTGGAGGAATTTATACAGGAAGCATTATCACAGGAGCAATCGGCGGAGCAATCGGCGGTTTTATCGGCTGGATTATTGCCGGAGGTATTTACTATATTTTTGCTAAACTCCTTGGAGGTAAAGGAGATTTTATTACACAGCTTTATCTGATTTCATTATATACGCCATTATTGGTAATCATCGCTTCTGTATTTACGCCGGTTCCGTTTATCGGACTGCTTGTAGGAATTTATGGACTTTATTTGCTGACTCTTGCACTGAAAGAAACCCATTCATATAATACAATAAAAGCAGTTCTCAGCTGGTTAATTCCCGTATTAATAATAATAGTGATACTCATTGTTTTAATAATAGTTGCATTCACATTCGCAACAAGCATTTTGGGAACAATGGCACCAGAATACGCCTCAATGCTCCCGGCAATTTAATTTTAATTAATTCTTGGATATATATCTACATCAAGCAGAACTCTTTCTGTTTTAACTGCAAGACCTTTTTCTGAATTTTTTAATTCCCTGCTTGACATTTTGGCTTTACCATAAAATACTGCCTCGCCTTTCTGGGTAAAGACAGCAACTAAATCATCCTTCTCAATTCCCGTCTCGAACTTTAAAATACCCGGAACTGCAAGCTGAGCTCCGTGACAGACAGGCTTAACTGCAGAATCAGAAATGATAATTTTCGGAAGATGAACAAGACCTGCCTCCATAGGGAGAACATATTCTCTTAAAGGTTTTTCATCTCCGTCATCTTTCCAGAAATGATATGCATCTGTAAGCTTCTGAAGAATTACTGCATCTTTATCCTGAAATGCTCCAACTTTGGTTCTTCTAAGCTGCTGCATGTGGGCTCCCGTTCCTAAAACCAAGCCGATATCGTGGCAGAGTCTTCTTATGTAAGTGCCCGCCTCGCACCCTACTTTAAACAGAACATCTTTATCTTTGATTTCAAGCAGGTCAATATAATAAATCTCTCTTACCCTTAAATTTCTATTTACAGCAGACCTGATGGGCGGCCTCTGAAAGAGTTTTCCAGTAAATTCATCAAGAACATTAATTATCTCAGTTTTAGAAGAATTTTCATGAAGATGCATTAAAGCAACATATTCCTTTCCTGCAGATAATAGTGTATTGAGAACTTTTGTTCCTTCAGATATGCCAACTGGAAAAACACCGCTTACTCCGGGATCAAGAGTTCCAGAATGTCCTGCTTTTTTAATGTTCAAAATTTTTTTCACAAATTCTGTAACCTGCGCAGAAGTCGGTCCGGGAGGTTTATCTACATTAACTATTCCTTTTTTTAGATATTCTTTAATTTCTCTTTTCTCCGGTCTGCATCCATAATCTTCACTTACTTGCTCTTCTCTTTTTACAATAAATTCCCTGTCTTTTTCAAAAGGTAGAGAGGTCATACTCTGGATAAGTCTCTCTTTCTATATAAGAAGTTCGCAGGAACTATTCCCGCTTTTCTTTTATCTTTTTAACAAGAGTTTTCTTTTTCTGATTTGCCTTTATGTCATGCTTTTTTGCAAGCTTCTGGAGTTTTTTGTATGATTTCTTGCTCAAATCAGACTTCTTTCCCTTCTTCGGCTTTTTCTTTTTAGACTTCTTTTTCTTGCTCTTCGTTTCTTTCTTCTTTGATTTCTTTTTGGTCCTCTTTCTGCCGGTTTTTCCGCCGACTAATCCTGCCTTTGAAAGAGCATTTAAAACATCTTTTTCAGAAGCGCCTTTCTTCAAATTGAGCTTTTTAGGTTTCTCAACAAGATGCGCAACATTGCATCTTCTTCTTTTTACTCTTGGGCCGTCAATTTTTACAAATGTATCGTCAATTTCATTAACAACCATACACAAATTTCCTGCTTCTCTGCCTGCATTCTTTATGCAAACCTGTCCTATGTCCATCCTTAATCACCTACCCTGTCTTCTATATAGGAAATAACATTATTTATAACTTCTTGAACCGTTAAATCCTCAGTATCAAGAACTAAGTCGTAAATACTCAGGTCGTCTAAATCAATATCATAATATTCTTTGTATCTTCTTCTGTCTTCTTTGTCTCTTTTCCTGACAGTTTCTTCTGCCTCTTTAAGAGTTGAATACTCCTCCGCATGCCTCTTCTTTTCATCATTGTAAATTCTTCTGGCTCTCTCCGCCAAACTTGCTGTAAGCCAGATTTTAACGTCAGAGTCTGGGTTCATCCAGGCAGCCAGGTCCGATTCAATGACAACCCCGCCCTTAGCTGCTTCTTCCTTGCTTCTCCTGTCTACTTCGAGGTCAACTTCGCGCTCAGCGGACTCGTTTAGCTCTGAAACGGAGAGATTTCTCTCCTTAGCAACTTCCCTGAAAACTTTTCCTGTAGAAAAATGCTTTAAATTAAAATGTTCTGCAACTGCTTTTGCAATAGTGCTTCTTCCGGAGCCGTGCGGACCGCCTATAGTTATTACAAGTCCATTTGAACTTTCTTCGGTCATGACTAATAATTGTAAAGAATAGGATTTATAAGTTATTGAAACTCGAAATTATCGTAATAACAATTAAATCTCTCTAATTCTATAGAATATCTTCAAAGCAAA
>CAZNLD010000021.1:0-8062 GCA_964574035.1 Candidatus Undinarchaeota archaeon | reverse complement strand
CACCAGATGCAATATTTTCACTTGAATTATATGGTACAGATGTATCTCCCAGTCCGTCTCCATCTGAATCGTAACCAGTGAAGTCGTCCCAATAGTTTCCTCCCAGATATGGTCCGCCGATTATGTTTGTTCCTGATGTTTTTGTGGTGTTCCAGTAATTATTTCCAGAGGGATCATATGCATTTACACGATTGCTTGAAATATAATTATTATAAATTAAGTTGTCTTCTGCATGTGAACCAAGATCAACACCCTTGTCTTTATTTGAAGTTATAAAATTACTCGTCAAAGTATTATTATAAATGGAACCCAACTCAGTGGCCTTTTGGAGGACTACGCCTGATGCATTATTTGAACTAATAGTATTTTTTTGTAGAATTGTATAGTAGTTTCCAGACAAAACAATTCCTGTTCCATTATTTAACTTGACAGTATTATTGATTAGAGTATTATTTGGACTTAGAGATACTGATATACCATAATCGTGATTAGAATTCGCAATATTATTGATTAGAGTATTATTTGGACTTAGAGATACTGATATACCACAATCGTGATTAGAATTCGCAATATTATTGATTAGAGTATTATTTAAAGAAGAACTATAAAGACCGATTCCAATGGCGTTAGAAACCATAGTATTATTAGCAATAGTTGAATTTGTAGTATTAACCAACAAGATACCTTCATAATTTGAAGTTAAGTTAAGATTTTTAACAGTTATATTGCTACTAGAAATTAATCCAACAAATCCTGCATTATGGGTTTCATTTATCTCTGAGTTATGTGTATAATTCCAATAATAGATTGGCTTACCATTCACTGTGTTTGAAGGAGAAATAGCATGGATATAATCCGTTACACTGTTACCGTCGATCCTAAAATTATAGGTATTGTTGACGAAGGTATTATTTGACAAAGTATCATTTGAACTTGAAAACAAGTATATTCCTTCTTCACCATTAGAAATTAAAGTATTATAACTTAGATTGTTCTTGTTACCCGAAACCATTATACCTGCTCCAATGTTATTTGAGACAGAATTGTTTTTAATGGTACAGTTTGTTCCTCCAGAAAAAATGCCTCTCCCATTTCCAGTTACATTATTGAAAACAACAGTATTATTAGAATCGTGGATTGCAATACCGTCTCCCGAATTATTATATATCCTATTATTTTCAATCCAATTGTGAAGAGAATGTACCCATATTCCTTTGCCAGTAGAATTATAAATAACATTATTAGTAACATTATTATTAGAAGAATCAGACGCAAATTCTATACCATAAGTATTTAAATAAAATTCGTTATCTGAAATGTTGTTGGAAATGGATCCGCCACCTAGAAAAATACCACAATCTCCATTCCCATAAGCAGTATTATTAACAACTGTAGTATTATTTGAATTTCTAAGCCTAAACGCCCTACGGGTAGTGTTTATAACGGTGTTATTTCTTAAAATAATATTATTTGTTCTATTAAGATATATTCCTTCATATACTATTCTTGTCAGAGTGTTGAATTTAACAGTACTATTACTTGTATCTGAAGAAAGAAAAATACCAAAATAATATTCTTTGACATTACAACTTTCCAAAGTTATATTCCTTTTATTGCTTGCATAGATACCACGGGACTCAGTAGAATTGTCTCCTATCAAAGTCGCTCCATTGCAGTCTAAAGTTATATCTGATGCATTTATTATAATTGCACCGTCGTCGTCTGTGTCGTTCATGTAGTAAGTTCCATCACAAAGAGTTGTATCTGAGTTTATGTAGGTTTCATTTAGACCGGATAAATCCGTACAAGCCGCACTAACCCCACCAACAGATACAAATAAAACTACCAAAAACACTGCAAAGATTGTTAATTTCCTGTTCATGTTTACTACTAACTATAATTAATATATAAGGGTTATTATTTTTCCTAAACACACATCTATGTCATTTGAATTTACTTCAGATTCTTCCCTGTTAATTTTTCATAAGCTTCCAGATATTTCTTAGTAGTGTTTTCAATAATTTCGTCCGGAAGCTCTGGAGCCGGAGGCTCCTTATTCCAGCCGGTTTCTTCTAAGTAGTCTCTGACATACTGCTTGTCAAAGCTCGGCTGAGAACCGCCCGGACTGTACTTATCGGCGGGCCAGAACCTGCTTGAATCAGGAGTTAAAACTTCGTCAATTAAAATTATTTTATCTCCTGTCTTTCCGAATTCAAACTTAGTGTCTGCAATAATTATTCCCTTTTCTCTTGCAAAGTCTGAAGCTTTTTTATAAATTTCAAGACTCTTTTCTTTTAAAAAGTCGGCTGTTTCCTGTCCTACTTTTTTAACAACTGAATCAAAACCAATGTTTTCGTCGTGGTCTCCTTTTTCTGCTTTCGTTGAAGGAGTGAATATTGGTTCAGGAAGTTTGTCGCTTTTTTTCAACTCTTCAGGAAGTTTTATTCCGCATACTTCTCCTGTTTCCTGGTAATCTCTCCAGCCGGAGCCGGATAAATATCCTCTGACGACGCATTCAACAGGAATTGGTTCTACTTTTTTTACAATTACTGACCTGTCTTTTAATTCAGGATGCTCTTTCAGATTTTCAGGATACTTATCAAAGTCTGAAATTAAAACATGGTTGTCTATATTATTTTTCAAAAAGTTAAACCAGAAAAGAGATATCTGATTTAAAACTGCTCCCTTATATGGGATTGGATCCGGCAGAACTCTGTCAAATGCACTTAATCTGTCGGTTGCAACCATCAGGAAGGAATCTCCTAAATCGTACATTTCCCTTACTTTGCCTGACTTGAATTTTTCAACTGGTAAATCTAAATCGTTTATTGGTTTCATATTATCAACTCCTTTGTGTTTTCTTTAGATTATGATAAATAATGTAAATACTTGAGAGAATTACAATCAAAGGCGGAATAAGAAGAACGAGAGGACGAAGGTGATACCAGCTCATATTAGCCATAAAAACGATGGTTCCGACTAAATACATTAGAGGTATTGCAATTACCAAAGAAGCTATGAAAAGATGCTCTCTAACAGCATGAGAACGGAAATATAAAGCACCACCTAAAATAGTTATTGAAAGTACAGCAGCTAATCCTACTAATAAAATCAGAGGATGAAATAACCTAAAAATGGCTAATGAAATGGCTAATTTAATCTTGTTAAAAAAATTCTTTACATGAAAAGAAAGAGGAACAGAATCGACTGTGAAATAAGAATCTTCCTCCAAAGAATTTAGAGAACCAGTAAAAGTAAATTTATTTGCATATTTAACTTCCTTGCTTAAATTATATTTTTCGCGCATAACAGAAGGAACTTTTTTGACTTGGTCAATCCTATTAAAATGTCCGCTTTCAAGTCCGTTCCCATTTGAAAGGAAATAAAGAATTGCTTCGGTTCCGCCCTTTCCCAATCCAGAAATTTTCATTGGATAAAAAGGCGTTTCCGGCTGGAAAGTAAATTTCAAAGGCGTTGCAACTCCATTCTTTAGTTCAAAAATACTGTATGTAATATCAGGAGAGGCATTTCTGCAGGTCTCATTAAAATAATCTTTAGTCATCCAAGTTGAAAACACATCAAAATCGAATTCAGAAGAATAATACAAAATACTATGGCGTATATGAGGATCGCTATGATATGTCTCATATATTTTATTTGCGCAGGCAAGTTCATCCTCGGTCGGAGCTCTGGCATGCTGCGCTCCTAAATTTAGCTTGTTTGCAACAAAATACATGTTTTCCTCTTTAACATAATCTTCTAAAAAAGACTCCAAATCTTCAGAAACTTTAAAGTCATGAGTATTTAGCCATTCAACGAGCGCCCCGGAATCGGTTGCTTTTAGTATAACTATATTGTAAATGCCAACTGTTTTTACTTCTATTACTTCTACTTCTGCTCCGGCGCCAGCTTCCTGCAAACTCATACGTAGATTTGTTCCCTCTCTTTCCTGTCTAAATAAATCCGCTAAATCATAGAATAACTGAATGTCTCCTTCTTCAACTTCAGGCTTTATCTTGGAAGGAATGGGAACAACCCATGCTATGTCAGTCAAATCATCACTCTGGATTTTTGTTGAGATAACCATTGTTTCATTTTGTCCGTCCCAGGAAATGACTGCTTTTTGCTCCGGCATATGAACTGAGCCTTTATATTCATTCCTTGGTATTGGCATTCCATCTGCAAAAACGGAAGCAGGTAAAATTAATAGAAATAACAACAAAATTAAGATTTTTCCCTTCATACTATCAACTCCTCCATTTTATCTTGTTTTTCTGCTTTTTTAATTTCCATGGCTATCCTTCTGCCCATAGTTATCGGCTCGCCATATTTGAAGTAAGTATATGGAGAACCGGGCACCCACGCGTTTGCTCCTCCTACAATTCTTGCGCTGATTTCAAAGACATAGAATTCAAGGTCGTCAGTAATAACCATTTCAAGACAGAAAGGACCAATTTGTCCGGGACTAAATAATTTTTGAGAAGTTTCAACGATTGAATCCGCCATGTCGTATACTTTCGGAAGCAGAGACTCTCTTAAAACAATCGGAGTATTTCCTGTAACAACATAAGTAGGAGGTACATAATGTTCATAAGGTATTCTCGGGAGACCGTCTGCATTTGATTCATACCTCAAATCAATGCCCATCAATTCGTTTTCTTTTTCTAAAGGAGAATAAAAGAACTGAGGATAAGACCGCGTCCCTAAAATGTATTCCTGCATCTGCATTTTATTTGGATTAAATTCGTCGAAATTTTCATAGAAATCTTTTTCATCTTCAACAAGTTCGTATCCTTTTCCGCCTTTTGCCCCAAAATATTTTACAAGAGTTAAGCCGTCTATTTCCGAAGGATCCTTAAAATTTTTAGGAGTTGGAACATCTGCTTCTAAAAACCATTCTCTTTCTTTTCTTCTGTCGGACTCCCATTCAAGAACTTTTTTGTTGCCGAACATTTTGACATCCATGTTGGCAACATTTTTCGAGCCGACATATTCAACAAATGAGCCGTGCGGGATAATTATGGAGTTTTTCTCATTTAGTTCATCTTCTTTTTCAAGAACTTCTTTCCAATTGTCAACAACTAGATAATCGTCTGCTATGTCAAACCTTTTATAGAATTTTTTCCTTTCGGGAGTTGCAATAAGTAGTGTATTGAAGCCTTCCTCTTTTGCGCCCTTCATTATCTGCATGGCAGAGTGGCTTGCAATTGTTGAGATAGTGTATTCTTCTCCCATTAACAATATAATAGACTAGGAGTTTTTAAATGTTTTTATAATGACAATATATTTATTTTAAACAGACGACATAATTTATATGAGCCCAAAAGCAAAAAAGGAATTAGTTGACGCTACATTCAGCCCACCTTCAATCTTCTTGCTCTTAAAAGAATTTTATAAAAAGGAAGAAGATGGTTTCTTTTAAAGAAATGGTTCCCAAAACTTCCGGAAGACCTTAAGGAAAAACTCGAGAAAATGCTTGGAAAGGAAGAAGTCTTAAGCCTAACAGGGCAGATGAGAGAAGAACCGACAAGGGAGAGAGCTGAAAAATTAAATAAAGAGTTTGGGAGATGGTTGCGGAGAAATAAAAAAATCCATGACGACAGGCTTTTAGGTAAATTAATGGCTTTTCTAAGAAAATATAATAGATCAGCATTATTCAATATGTTTAAAATACGTATAATTCAATTAATTAAAGGTAAAATAAGAGGCAAACTAGCAAGCAAAACTCTTGCAAGGTTTACGCAGAAGAGATATGTTGACTGCCTCATTTTATCAACTGCAATGGGGGAAATGGCAAGAACTATAGGATTTGAAGTTCAGTATTATGAAGTTGAAAAAGATAAAGCGGATTTAACAAAACTTCCAGAAGATGTAAAAAAAAAGAATAGAAGTGCAGGAAGGGGACCATGCATACGTTGTTATAAAAAATTCTAAGAATAAGAAAATTCAATACGACCCTTCTTTTGGTATCTCAGGTACAGAACATAAGGGAAAGAAAGAAACAAGAGAGAAAAGAGCAGCAGACATATGGACTGGTCATGGAACTTGGTTAATCACATTTAAAAGGTACTACGAGCGCGCAATTAAGGCGAACAAATTGGCTCTTAAAATAAAACCAGATTATGCAGAGGCATGGGATAATATAGGGAATGCTTATTCTAAAAAAAGGGAATACGACAAAGCAATTGACTGTTTTAAAGAAGCATTAGAAGTTTTTAAAGAGCAGGGAAAAGATAAATATGTAGAGAAAGTAAAAGAGAACCTGGAAAAAGCAAAAAGAAATACTCCTTCTTGAAGTATGTGATAGATATATTAAAGGTAAAAAATGAGTAAGATTGGTTAAATTAAGTCACAATTTCACTCAAACAGTCATCATCCAAAGCTTTCTTTATTTCCATTGCAATTCTTTCTCCGTAAGATATAGAATCGCCGTATAGATAGCCGGAGTAAGGAGTGAATCTTGTTCCAGGACTTCCTGGTATTCTAAAGGAAACATCAAATACAACAAACTCTTCTTTTGGAGGACCAGCAGTTATTGCTCCCTGTAAAGCAAATGGACCAATCATTCCAGGAGGATGCTCTTTCTTTAAAGTTTTGACAAATCTCTCGCCGGCATCAAATGCCTTTTCAAGCAGTGATTCTTTCGTAGTTACCGAATAATGCCCCATTTCAATATATTTTGGTTCAATATATTTCAGGACTTTTTCCTGTTCAGGCGCCGGCAGGCGGATTAATCCGTTTATGTTGGTCTGCCTCCTTGCATCCGTTCCCATGATTTCGAGCTCGTCTGTAACTGGAGAATAAAAGAAGTTGTAATTAACAGGCGCACCGACGACATATTCTTCAATTATTGCTTTTTCAAGGTCTTCTTCAGTTATAACCATTCTTTTCAATAAATAATCAGACTGTTTTTTGTACTCTTCATAGTTTGAAGCAAAGAAGAACGCCCTTTCATAACCTCTGTCTGCTTCCGCTGTTTTTACAATTACTAATCTATCAATATCTTTTGGATCGTCAAACTGTTTTGGGATTCTTATTTTTGCCTTTTTCAGATAATCATACTGGTTTGGATGAAGGTCCCTTTCTTCGCATTTCAGCAAAGTTCTGGTTCCGAAAATAGGAACATTAAAGTTTTTCTCAATTTCATTAAAATCACAGTAAACCCAGAAGTATCTATTATGAATAAAAATAGTGTTCATGCTCTGCAGTTTTTTTACAACATAATCCTTGCTTATATGTCCGAATTTGTCCAAAAGAATAGTATCGTCAATAACGCCTTTTCCGTCTCTTGATTTGTAATATTTCGTATAAGTTTTTTCTCTGCCCCTTTGGCAGACTGCTACTGTTTTAAAGCCGTGTTTTTTTGCTCCCCTGCATACATCCAAAGCAGAATGTCCTCCGAGAACGCCGATTGTTAAATCTTCGTAGTCATAGTTTTCAAGTACCTCTGGTATATTTAATGCCATGGAACTAATTAAGCGAAAGAGTTTAAAAAGTTTACCGCATATGCATGAAGTATGAAGAAAAACTTTGACCTGCAGGAATTCTACAGAATATATTATCCGGCAGTAGCCAGTTTGGTTAGTTCAAAAGACAACATAATGGCAGTCGCCTGGCAGTGCCCTTTAAGCAAGAACCCGCCGAAATTCGGGGTTTCGCTGGCACAGAAGAGGCACACCTACAAACTAATTGAAGAAACAAAGGAATTTGCAGTGAATTTCCTTGAAAACAAGTATTTGAAAGATTTACTGTACTGCGGAACCAATACAGGAAAAGAGGTTGACAAATTTGAAGAAACTAAATTTACTCCGGAAGATGCAGAAAAAATCAGCTCAAAAATAGTTAAAGAAGCAGTTGGAGTAATTGAATGCAGGCTGGATAAAAAAGTTGAAACCGGAGACCACTACTTTGTTATTGGAGATGTAGTTAATGTAAAGGCGGAAGAAGACTATCTGGATAATCCACTAAAATACAAGAGACCATATCATTTCAGCGGTAAGAATTTTGGAACTAATTCTGAAAAGAAGCTGGAGCTTTGACTATTTGAACCGTTCTGAAAATA
>CAZNLD010000020.1:0-8352 GCA_964574035.1 Candidatus Undinarchaeota archaeon | reverse complement strand
GTTGTAACAACAGCGTTCTTGACATATACTTCAATTCCAGCTATAGTGTCTGTGTTTTCAGAGGTTATATACTTGGTTTCAGTTGTTCCGCCGTTTGTGACAGTTACTTTTGCCTTGTAGGCGCCGGATGTACCTGCAGAGTAAATACCTCCAAGAGTTACATCTACTCCTTCGACTGTAGTGGTTGGGTTTGAAGTTGTCAATACAACTTCTGAGTCAGTTGCGCCGAGTTTTATTGTTCCACTGCTGACAGATATTACCGTATATTCTTTGCCCATGAACCAGATTTTCTTACCTTTTGCATTAGTTGAAGATATGTTGTCTGTCTCTACATACCATTCATACTTCATAGATTGCGAAGTAACTGGCATTAAGATTTCATCGTACTGGTCTCCTGCCTGGGCCTCTACTGTGTCTCTTTCTGCAGCTATTTTGTCTAAACTGAGTAATACTTTTTCTCTCCATGCATACTCGGTTCCATTTACGTAGATTGGTCCTTTTTCGTTGTGACTGTATAAGAAGTCAACAACTCCGTCAGATGCATACTCTTCCGGTCCAATTACATCCTGTGCAGTTTTTGAACTGAACTCATATGCATAGTTTGACGCATTGTCAATTTCTATGTGTCTCTTTACACCTTCAACTTGCGTTGAGATTGGTGTTAATGTTACCTCGCCTTCTGCTCCGCCTTCGCCTGCTACCTGCATATTTCCTGCGTAAGCAGTCATACCCATGGCAGTTACGACGTCTGCGGTTGCAGCATCTGCGCCTACTACATAGACTGAATTTAGATTACCGTTGTCGGTAATTAAGTCCTGGTAGTCGCCGAGGTCCATTGCGTCTTCTTGTGCTAAAGCTGCTCCTACTAAAGTAGAGCCGATCATAATGGCGCTTCCGAGAGCTGCTCCAGCTTTTTTCCATAATCCTTGCATTTTACATGCCTCCTTTTTTTATATATTTTTTAGTTTTGTTGTTTTTAAAAACAAAAACAATAAACAACATCAAGCACTCACTTTAGAAGGGTTTATAAATGTTTCTATTGCAGAACCTATTTAACTGATAGCTGTCGATTTTAAGACAGAAAATGCCCTAAAATCCCAAAATTTACTCTTTTTTGGGCTCTTCAGCGCCCAGCTGCCGTAATTTTCCCCTCTGAACAAAAACTGCATGAGATAATGAAGTTACTATATGAGAAATGTCTGCAAGCATATTCTGGGCCTCTCCTATCTCAATTGTGACCTTTTTCGGCTTGTGTATTTCATAATAGCTTGGTGAGTATAAAAGTGCAATTCTTGTTAACTTGCCGAAATCGTGGGCTATAAATTCAATTTCGCAGGAATAGCTGAATAAATCTTTTTCTGTTTTTTCAAAATCAGAGAATTCTTTGTCAACTATTTGGACGCCGCTTTCTTTTTCCATTCGCTCAATCATTTTTTCAAGTGCATCTTTTGCATAGTCCTTGTCATTTCCCTGCACTTCAATTGCAATCGTGGCGTGCATCCATCCGCCGTCTTCTATTTTTTCTCTTTGCTTATCTGTTAGTTCTGCCATAGCTTTTATAAATTGACAGTAATGCTTTTTATATTATTTGTTTTATTGCCGTCTGATTGAAAGTTTGAATAGTTAAGAATTTTAAAGGTTATGTTGACTTCTTTGTTTTCTGAAAATGTCTTTTGATAATTTCTGGTTGAGGAATAAGTAATTTCATTATCATACGGTCCGTATTCTTTTGATTCATTATTAATAATTCTAAGCAGATGAAGATAATTTTCCTTTTCTTTTCCATAATTTTTAACCTGAATTTTAATTTTTAATTTCAGGGGATTTTCTTCATCCGGTTCTGCTTCCAGTTTTGAAATTCCTAAATCGTGCTCCGGTTCTTGAATTGTCTGATTTTCTTCTGTTTCGTTTTCTTCTGTTTCGTTTATTTGATTGGTTTCATTTGTTGTTTCATTTTGAATAATATCTGTTTCATTTGAATAATTTTCAACTTCTTCTGAAAGGTTTTGCTTTTGTTCTTCTGTTTCTTCCTGTTCGTAATATTCTTCCGGAAGAGAGAGGGGCTGGCCGTAGTCCATTTTATCTTCTGAATCATCAGTATTTTGTTCAGGTTCCTGGGCTTGATTTTGTTCTGAAAAAGTAGCAGCTGAGCTGGTTTCAGGTATCGTTTCTGAATTCGCCGATGCTTCCGCTAATTGATAAACAAAAACTATGCTGAAAAAGATTATTAAAAATAAGAGTGTTTTTTGAATTTTATTTAATTCCATAAAATTAATGCTGTCCTGAGTATTTATAAAGTTGATTTAACTGGACTCAGTTAATTGAATTAAGAGGAATTAAAGAACTAAATTCATTTCCTCTCCGCAGTTAGAGCATTTATTTTTGGTTAAATTCGTTTCATTTATATTGAAGCCAACTCTGCCTATTACTGTTTCACCGCAGCTGGGGCAGTAGGTATTTTCAGCTTCATTTGCAAAAACATTTCCAATATATACATAATTCAGGCCTTCATCTAAAGCTATATCTCTTGCTTTTCTTAGAGTTTTCATTTCAGTTTCAGGAGCGTCTTTCATTTTATAGAAAGGAGAAAATCTGGAGAAATGAAGAGGAGTATCTTCTCCTAAATCATAAACAAATTTTGAAAGGTCTCTTAAATCTGATTTATTATCATTATAGCCCGGAATTATGAGATTGGTTATTTCTAAAAATATATCCAGTTCTTTGCAGAGTTTTGCTGTTTTCTTTACCGGTTCAACAGAAGGAACCCCGCAGAGTTCTTTGTAATATTCATCTGTAAATGCTTTTAGGTCCAGGTTCATTGCATCCAGGTATTTTGAAATTTTCCGGAGGGGCTTTTCATTAATGTATCCGTTTGAAACAAATGTATTGTATAATCCTTCTTTATGAGCCAGTTTAGCTGTTTCATATGCATACTCGTAGAAAATTGTTGGCTCTGTATAAGTGTAGGAAACTCCTTCGCATTCATTCTTTAGACAGAAGTCAACTATTTCTTTTGGAGGAGATTCGCTATATTTAATATCATCAATCTTTGCCTGGCTGATTTCGAAATTCTGACAAAAATCACATCGAAAATTGCATCCGACTGTTGCAATGGATGCCGTTCTTGAGCCGGGATGAAAATGGAAAAAAGGTTTTTTCTCAATTGGATCAATCGAAACGGTGCACGGCTTGGCGTAATTTAATGAATAAAGTTTTCCTTTAATATTTTTCCTGACCCCGCAGTTTCCAATTTTTCCTTCTGCGATTTTACAATTCCGAGGACAGAGATGGCACTGGACCATTTTATTTTTCTCCAATTTTTCATAAAACATTGCTTCTTTCATAGTAAAATAGTAATAAAACGAAGTATAAGTAAATTGTTAATCGTAAATAGTAGATGGTAAATGGTAGGTAGTAATAAACAACAAACAACAGTTGCCAGCTACGCACAGAACCATAAACTATCAACTATAAACTATTAACCATTTAATGCCTCGGTGGCTCAATGGTAGAGCGACGCTCTCGTAAAGCGTAGGTTGTGAGTTCGATTCTCACCCGGGGCTTTTTTGATTTAGTTTAGTTTGTTAGTCTTATTTGCCCTTCGCTGATAAATTGCATTGGGCGAACGGGCAATGTAGGATCTTGGTGCCGCCTGACAATTCAGGCGGTTCCCGGTTCTCACCCGGGGCTTTTTTGATTTAGTTTAGTTTGTTAGTCTTATTTGCCTTCTTACTTTCTTTCAAGCCAGAGCATACTGGAATATCCTGCTCCCAAAGCAAAGAAATAGTAAATTGCCCTGATTATTAAAACAGCAGTAACTGCCGGAGCCAGAGGAACCCCCACTGATTTTACAAAAACAACTAATAAGAGTTCAACTACTCCAACACCGGAAGGAATCAACACTAAGAGACCCACTAAATCGGCAATTGTTATGAAAGCCACAACTAAATAAAAAGGAATATCAGCCCCGACCGCTCTGAAAATGATATATGCCTGGAAATATATATGAAAGAAATACAGGAAAGATAGGAACAAACCATAGCCCCATAAGTTTTTAGCTTTACTTACCTGGATTACCTCATCAAAAAAATGCTTGACTGACCTGTTTACGTTTCTTTTTACCTCAGAATAGCTCTGCTTTCTGCCTTTTATTTTGAATGATTTAAGTTTGTAAACTCTTGGAAGAAGTTTGTCAACTAATTTTCTGACAACGCTCAGGCCTTTTTCTTCATTATAGAATGCATAGAAAATCAAACTCGAAAGGAAAAACGCAAAAGCAAATGCAACTACTAAAATAATTGAAAGCCAGAGAGGCATTGGCACAAAAACAAGCGTTACTGCTATTGAAAATATTGAAAGGAGCATAAATGCAACCAGATTATAGGCTCTCTCCAAAAGAATCGTAGTTAAGGAATCTTTTGTCTTAATTCCTTTCTTTTTCAAGTAATATAATCGAAGTGGCTCTCCGCCCAACCTTGCTCCGGGACTGATAGAATCGCCTAAATTTCCAACCAAAAGGATTGGAAACAATTTGAAATAAGATATTTTTATTTTAAGATATCTAAATAAAAACTTCCACTTTAAGTTCCAAGAGAGCATCATTAGAAACTGAAAGGCAATTGCTGAAAAGAGTAAAACTTTATCAGTTCCCGCCAAAACGGAAAAAACATCAGAAGAGCCTACAAAACGTAGAAGCAGAATTAAAACAACAGCTCCGGCTCCTGCAAGGAAAATAGATTTTTTGTGCATATTTTTCAATAACCTACTTTAATATAAAGATTTTTGCAAAGGCAAGAGCGCCGGTTGAGGCTAAAGTTATTATTGTTCCTGCAATTAAAACGCCTGCTGCTATTGCAACCATTGATTTTTTCCTTTCCATTTCAAATAAGTGGGCTACAATGCTTCCAGCATAGGCTCCGCTTCCAGGCAGAGGAACTGAAACAAAGAGCATTAGGCCGATATATCCGTATTTTTCAATATATTTCTTTGACTTTTTATGAATGCGGTCCGCCAACTTATGTATAAATTTTATTTCTTCAAATATTTGGTCTAAAATGAAAAATAAAAGTGGAATTATTAAAATATTGATTGCAACACTTACTACAAATACAAACGCAGGGTCAAGACCAAAGGCAATGCCTGTTGGAATTGCACCTCTTAATTCAAAGAAAGGCGAGATTGATAAAATAATGACATAAAGGAGTGGATTCATAATTATTAATTAACTACCAGGGCTCTTCCTGTTCTTTCTTTTTATATTTTGAATTTTTCTTCTTTTTGGACTTTTTACCGGATTTAGACTTTTTTGACTTGGATTGCTTTGCCTTTTTTGATGCCTCTGTTCCAACTTTTTTAATTTCCGTATTCATATTTTTCAGTTCTTTTTTGAGTTCCTGAAGGCTGTTTTTTAATTCGCCTACTTCTTCTTCAAGTTCTTCTCCTTTGCTGGAGCCAAGTTCTTTCTTTAAGCTCTCAACTTCTTTTTTAATGCCTTCCTTGGCTTCCGATCTTTTCTTTGTTTTCAAAATTTTTTCAATTTTTCCAGTTTCAGGCATTACTGTAAGTGCATCTTTTACCTGGCTTTTTGTTTTTCTGAAATGTGAAAGCCAGTTCCTCATTTCTTCATTTCGTTGTTTATCTAGCTCAGACAATCTGTGTAGAATATCGTCCATTTTGTTTAAGGAATTTACAACAACAGTTAATCTTTTAATTATGTCGTCATACTTTTCTACTCTCATAAAAAGCGGGAGTTCTGCAACTTCTTCTTCAGAAAGAGTTTCCGTGCCAGGAGTTACATACTGTTTGGTTCCTTCCGGGGACGGCGGCATTCTTGGTTCATTCACTGCCTTTTTAGGAGTTTTTCCAGGCACTGGTGGGATGGATGCTGGTGGAGAAAGTTTTTTGGGTGGTGTCGGAGCTGTTGGAGAACCCAATGTTTCTTCAGCGGCTCTTTCAAGTTCATCTAATGATTTTGATTTATCAGAGGACATTTTACATCAAGCTGAATAAAGCATGTAGATTTATAAAAGTTCTGTTTATTAAGAGTTAGTTAATCTCTTTCATATTTTTCAAAAATAGCAAGGAATTTTAGTTCCTTGTCGGAGGGATTGAAAACTTTATGAAAAGCTCCTAGAGGAATTGTTATTACGTCTCCCTTCTTAAAGTCGTATTCTTCCTCCCCTACCTGCATTTTTCCTTCTCCTTCAGTACATATGTAAACTTCGTCAACATTTTCATGGTCATGTCCTCTTGTTTCCTGATGGGGTTTCATTACAGTCATTGAAATAATTAAGTGGTCTGTTTTATAGTCGTGAATATCATATCTTTCGTTTGATTTGACGCATTCTACGTCTTCCTGAAACTTGTCTATATTAGTTTTCATTCTTCTGAGTGAGCAAACTTGTTTGCTTTCATATAAGACTCTTTCGTTCCTATATCAAACCATGTTCCTTCGTTTTTCATTGCATATACTTTTTTGCCAGCTTCAACCATTAATTTAATTGAATCTGTAATCTGGAGTTCTCCTTTTTTGCCCGGTTTGGTTTTCTCAATAAACTTGAAAACTTCCGGACTGAATACGTATAATCCGATAATTGCCAGATTGCTCTTTGGATTTTCCGGTTTTTCTTCCAGGTCAATGACTTTGCCATTTTCATCAATTTCAACTACTCCGAATCTGCTTGGGTCTTCAACTTCTTCAAGGAAAAGAGTTACATCTGAGCCTTTCTTTTTATGGAATTCGAGAACCTTATTTAGAGTTTTTTCCGGGTCAAGAAGGGTATCTCCGAGCATTACAACAAACGGCTCGTCTACGAATTCATTTCCCTGGTAGATGGCGTGAGCAAGTCCTTTTTTGTCTTCCTGAAAAAGATAAGCAACCTTCATTCCCCAGTCAGAGCCGTTTCCAAGATAGTTCATTATTGCTTCTTTTCTGTAGCCGACAATTATGAAAACTTTTTCAATCCCTGCTTCTTTGAACTGCTGAAGAACATGTTCAATAATTGGTTTGTCTCCAACTTGAAGCATTTCTTTTGGGAGGGCCTTTGTCCACGGCCTTAATCTTCTTCCTTCACCTGCTGCAGGGACTAATCCTATCATAATACTACACATTTATATTGAAAGGTATATAATATTAATTGTAATGAAAAACTATAAACATAAACTTAAACACTTGGGACTTTTAGCGATTGGAGTTATAGTTTTATTTTTTGTTGTTGAACACGTAGGTATAGCAGACGTAATCCCTGCAATGAAACAGATGAGTTTTCTTTTTGTGGGCATTGTTATTTTAACGGAACTTGTTTTGATTTTAATTGGAAACTGGAAATGGCATTTTATAATAAGCAGATTTGCAAAAATAAAATATACTGCATTGCTCCCTATTTTTATGTCGGGGCTGGCAGTAAACAACTTGACACCTGGACCAAGAATTGGAGGCGAGCCGGTAAGAGCTCACTATCTTGCAAAGAGAACAAGAATTGCAGGCTCAGAAGCTCTTGGAACTGCTACTCTTGATGTAATAAGCTACATTTCAGTATTTTCAGTTTTTGCACTAATTGCCATGGTTTTTGTTTTAATGAATACTGGCTTTGAGATGTTTAGATATATTTTAGGGGGAATTTTAGCTTTATCCTTTGGAGTTCTTATTTGGATGGCTAAAGCAATATATTCAAGAGGAAAAGATAAGCCGAGAAAAAGGACTAAATGGTTTAAACGAAAATTTTACAATACTCGGTTTACAAATTTCATAACGAAAAAGTTTGCAACATATGACGAGTTTGACGAATATCTAAGACTGCACATTACTAAGTTTAAAGAAACGCTGGGGTTGTTTTGGAATGATAAAAAAGCACTATCTATTGCTCTAATTATGGCAACGGGCATGCATGTTTTGAATTATTTTAAGAACTATCTCATTTTTATTGGTTTGGGCCAGCAAATAAGTATACTGCATGTTTTTGTTGTTGTAACCGTTTCAATTATCATTGGTATTTTTGTCTGGGTACCGGGAGGTACAGGTGTTGTTGAGGCTACAATGATTGCATTATACACTGCATTTGGAGTCAGTATGCCTGTTGCTGCAGCTGCCACTTTAATTTCAAGAGCACTATTTTACTTTACCAGCTATATATTAGGATATATATCATTGTGCTATCTTTCAGCAAAGCACGGAAAGACTGCACATAGTATTAAATATTCATAAATATAGAAACATATGAAAGCGGGGGTTCCCGAGCGGCCAAAGGGGCAGGGTTTAGGACCCTGTGGCTTAGTGCCTTCGCAGGTTCGAATCCTGCCTCCCGCATAAATTGTAAGGCAAGGGAGGCTTGTGCAGTAACCAATTTCAAGGCC
>CAZNLD010000019.1:0-8990 GCA_964574035.1 Candidatus Undinarchaeota archaeon | reverse complement strand
ATTATTAAATGACGAATCGGCGGGAGGAAGCCCAGAAAGGGCTGTTTCAGGGAAACAATTGAAATTAAAGGAAAAAGAAATAATTGAGAAGCTGAAATCTCTTTGAGATAACCTTTAAATATATATGATTATTATAGAAAAGCAACATGAAACTAAATAAAGTGTTTGTTTTGGGAATTGTTTTATTAATTGTTTTAGCTGTTGGTACTGTGCCTGTAGTTGGGGGGAGTACTAATTGTCCGAGTTGCGGCGTGGGTGGAATCATCGATATCACAGGAACCTGCGATACTGGTTGCACTTTAAACAGAGATGAGACAGTAACATTTGAAGCACTGTACTCTCAAGTGTGTACAGATCCAGGTTATGATACTTCCTGCCCTGTCAATTTGAGTTGTGACGGCTGTTCTGGTTCTCCTACTTTTGAGTGGAAAAGAGAGAGTACTACAATAGGAAATACTCGGGATATAGACAAAACGCTCAGCGGTTCAGCGTGGTGCGGAGATAATACTGTGACCGTTTATGCATATGAGGAAGGTTCTACTAATGATGATTGGGCAACTGTTACAGTTCAAGATGCTGCTGGTCAGGGTCCTGCAGTTTCTCTAAACAATATAGGAAATAAAGAAACAGGAGATACAGTAAATATAAATGTTGGTGCAGTTGACTGCGACGGATTTGACTGGATCAAAGTACAAATCAAACCGCCGGGGGCAACATCATATTCCACTTTAGAAACGTGTAATCCAAGTGGAGCAAGCGGTTCCTGCTCTGACAGTTATACACTTCCCTCTGATAAAGTAGGAACCTATTATTATAGGGGAAATGCAGAAGATGTAAACGACAACAGCAACACAAATACAAAATCTTTTGATGTTTCAGATGCGGAATCTCCATCTGTTTCAGTCAACGTAACAGATAAAACTGGACAGGATGTTGAATTTACTGCAAGTGCAGATGACAATTATGATTTAAACACTATAAAGATATATACTGACAATGGAAATCAGGTTGGAACTAATTGTTCAGTTTCAGGAACAAGCGCCTCCTGTTCAAGAACCGCTACTCTTTCAGTGGGAAATCACGATTATTACGCAGTAGCGGAAGATTCAGCTGCAAATACAGGAGTAAGTGCAAATAATACTGTATCAGTTTCAGATGGAACGGATCCGTCCGTTTCAGTCAGCTACAGCCCCGACCCCGCAGATACAAGTGATACTATTACATTTACCGCAAATGCAACTGACAACTATGACTTAAGCAGCATAGGAATATATGTTGACGGAAGCATACTTGGCTCTTCCTGTTCAGCATCTGGAACAAACGGTTCCTGCTCCAGGGACACGACTTTATCTGCAACAGATCACACTTATTATGCAATAGCTAACGATTCAGCGGACAATACTGACAGGGATCCAGATTCTGGTGAATATACTATATCCGTTTCAGATGGAACCGAACCAGTTCTTCTTGATTTCGGAACAATTCCTGCAAACCCCGACGATAAAAATCCGATTGAATTCTGGGCTAAATTTGAAGATAACGTGGAGCTTTCAAATATTAAATTGTTTATAGGCTCTTTTAATTCTCCTAACAAAACATGCAGTTCTTCTTTGAATAATCCGCATAACTGCACATATACTGTTTCAGGTGGTGTTCTTGATGCAGGCAGTCACATTTTTAATGTATCTGCAGTTGACACCAGTTCAAATATAAAGGATAATTCTACTTTAGCCTTCGATGTTTCAGACGCCCATATCCCGATCATAACCGGACTTAGTTATTCTCCGTCAGCCCCGACAATTGAAGATACACTTGATTTTACAGCAGATGCAACTGACAATGTTGATCTGGCGAACATTAGTCTTTACGTAGACGGAAGCAAGCTGGGAACATCCTGCACCTTTTCAGGGAGCTCAGATACAAGCGGAAGCTGTACAAGGTCTGCTGATTTATCCATGGGGACTCATGATTATTATGCAAAAGCAACTGATTCAGCCGGAGGAACAAATCAGTCCGAAACAAAAACAGTATATATAGGAGGCGGTTCGGATGTTTCAATTGACATCTCGCCTTCAGATTCTTTTGAAGGAGAAACAGTTGATTTTTCAGGCTCTGCTTCAGTATCTACTGGCTTAACTGATAAGGAAAGTATAAGCACTTATTCCTGGCAATCAAGTAGAGACGGAACTTTAAGCTCCTCGCAGTCATTTTCAACAAGTGATTTATCTGCAGGAACGCATACCATCAATTTTACGGCAACAACCAATTATTCAATAACAAATTCGACTACCAGTGAAATTACAGTTTCAGCAACGGATTTAACAGCTTCAATCCACAAGGTTGAACCCCCGACAGTTGCTTATGGAAATACAGTTGAACTAAATGGAACAGGGTATGAATCAGAAGGCGTAATCCTGACGGCATATGAGTGGACCAGCTCCATAGATGGACAGCTTGCATTAGTCAATTTGCCTGCAGAAGAACAGAGCAATTCTATTTATACTCCTCTTTCAACAGATTCTCTTTCAGACAATCTTTCAGAAGAAAATCACTCTCTGTCTTTAAGAGTTAAAAATGAATTCGGAACCTGGTCAACTACAGACGAAAGCTGGGTTTATGTAACCAGACTGCCTCCAAGCACGGAAATGGAAATTAATAATACGGAGCCTTGGCAGGGCGAACCAATAACTTTTACTGGAAGCGCAGAACCTGCTTCTCCGGATGAAAGTATTGACAGCTATAAATGGACAATAAAAGATGCATCTACCGGAACAGTTATTGAAACAGTTCAGGGCTCAGACAAAGATACTTATTCAACAAGTATACCTGATGCAGAAGATTATGATGTAGAATTCAGCGCCATGAGCAGTTCAGGTGTCTGGTCCGACCCAATTACAGACTCTCTTACAATTCAGGAAGTTACTTTTGAACTTTCTGCTTCAGCCGAACCTGAAAGAGTGCCGGTCGGAGCTGAAATCAATTTCAACGGCTCTGCAACCAGTTCAACAGGAAAAATTTCTGCTTATGAATGGAAAATTGACGAAAATTTAGTAAGCACGTCCAAGGATTTCAGCACATCTGAATTAACTACCGGCTCCCATTCAGTTGAATTCAGGGCAAAAGACCAGTACGGAACCTGGTCTTCCTATACAGAGCCAATAACAGTTTATGTTATCGGACTTCCTACAGCAGAAAGTATTGATTTCAGCTCTTCACGAGTTGATTTTGGTTCGGAAGTTACATTTACAGGAGAAGGCTCCACTTCAGTCTCTGAAATAGAAATTGTTTCATATGAATGGAACAGCTCCATTGACGGTCATCTTGCAACAGTTAATTCTTCCGAATACAGTATAAGAAAATTAAGCATTGGAAGACATAATATTAGTTTAAGAGTAAAAGATTCAAACGGAGGCTGGTCTGAACCAACAAGAAGTTCCCTAACCATTGTTCTGCCTAGAAGCATAGGCAAGCCGACTCAAGTAGTTCCAACTTTCTTGACTCCTGGAAAATTGGTGAGAGCTTATGATACTCCAGCCAACTTTGAAAACGCCCCCTGTTTGGTTGAGCACGACGAAGAAAACGAGTTCTGCGAACTTTATATGGAGTCCGAACCGGTTGAAACCTGTGTAGTAGACGCATACAACAAGCCGGTTGTCAACTTCAATCTGCCGGAAGAAGGATTCTACTGGTACAAAATAGGTGGCAGTATTGATTATATGCCCGTTTCAAAAGTAGGCGACACTGCAATAACTTTAACCACTCCTTCAGTTTCTGGAGACATCCTCAATTTCGGAGAATTGCAGGATTCAGACTTCGGCATTTACGGATACCGGCTTTCACTTACTACCGACAATCCAATTGAAAAAGAAGGAACTACGAATGCCTGGAAGAGCGGAGTTTTCTACAGACTCTACAAAATAGAGGAATGCACTTTAAATGAATCAATCCCAAAAAGTTTAACTCCTTTAACTGAAATTTCAAATACACAATTTTCAGGAAACATCATGCCTTCCGACTGCGAACTTGGAGAAGAATGCAGATATATAGGCGAACTCTTTGCATTTGACGGAGCCCACTCAGGAGGAACTTTGTTTGATTTTACATATGTCAGACCTCTTGGGAAATTAAGAACAAACAAATCTTCTGCAAGTCTCGGAACTCTCCTGCCGGGAGATACTGCCTCAGCTACATTTGAGTTAACTGTTGTAGACAACAGCATTTCAGGACTTACAGCTGAAACTGGAGCAGACGAAATGACGGTTGAACTGGAAGATACCTCCATACCAGTAGATGGAAGCACTACTCTGACGGCAGCAGTTTCAGTTCCGGATGATGCGGAATCTGGAACTTATACTCACAACATACTTGTAGAAGGAACAACAGTCGGTCTGGAAGAATCTCTATTACTGACAGTAACTTATGATGTTTATGTACCTCAGCCTGATTTAACCATCTCTCCTCTGAGCCGGGATTTCGGAAGCCAGGAGCCCGGTGCTTCTTTAACAAAATCATTTGAAGTTGAAAATATGGGAGATGGAACAGCATCGGATTTAGAAGTTGAAACCAGTTTGGATGAGTTCTCTGCAGAAATTGATTCAGTTTCAATTGCGTCGAATGGAACTGCAAATCTTTCAGTCACTTTATCAGTTCCGGATGATGTTGAAGAAGGGCAGAAAAACGGAACCGTTTCAGTCAAGTGGGGCGAAAGCCAGACTGTTTCAGCAGATATAACTTACTATGCAAAAGTAATTCTCCCTCCAAAAGGAAAAGTCCTGCCCAACAGCTGGAATATAGGAACATTAGGTCCTAATTCAAAGGCAAGCCAGAATTTCACTGTAAGTCTGAAACAGGGCGAGTCTGAAAATGTAACCGTTGAAGTTTCATCAAGCAACCCTGAATGGTTTGTTCCCTCTCAGGAGCAGATTTCATTAAGTTTAGGCTCTCAGACATTAGGAGTTGTTTTCAGCGGGCCGGAAATCGAAGGCGAGTATAATGAAGAAATAATTTTTACATTCAAGGAGCAGGATGTAGAATTTGAGACAATAAGGGTGCCTGCAACATTCACTGTTTATGACAATGTTCAAAGAGTGATTGACGAAGGAAATTCACGGCTCCAGCAGACATTAAGGGACTTTGAAAATGTAAAAGCGGGAGCTGTTCAGTTAAGCCCCCTTTATGCAAATCTAGACAGCAATTTAAGCAGGGCGAATCAGCATGTATCAAATGCAGAAAATCTGCTTGGCCAGGCTCAGTCTGCATTAGATTCAGGAGATAAGGAAAGAGCAAAGGAACTTACAAGTCAGGCAAACTCTGAACTTACCCAGGCGGATTCAATTGTTCAGACGCTTGAAGATTATTTAAATGCTCCAAAAGAAAGCTTCCTAAAAAGATTCAAATTCATTTTCATAATTGTCGGAGCCGGAGTAGGTCTGGCTGTTTTCTTGGTAGGAATAAGAGAAGGATGGGTTCCGGATAAAGTTGCAAGAATGATTGGCCTTTCAGCTCTTGAAAAAGGCGGAGGGGCAAGAAGATTCAAACCTCAGCCGAGATTTTCTCCTAAAAAATTATCTGAGCTTCCGAGCCAAAAAAGGAAACCTGCTCAGAGAACCAGTGGACAGAGCACTCCGTCTTCAGCGGGCATACAGAGAGCTCCGCCGAAACAGCAGCAGTATGCAAAATATCAGGACCAAAAGAAAAGGTCTTATCAGAACAGACGGTACAAGTAAAGTTTATAAACATAATTCAATTAAACGAGGTTGATAGATATGATAAGAATAATCGCAGAAGGAGTTTATGACACTCCTCACGCAGTATATGAGGCTCATCAGGTCCATGAATGGAAGCCTGATGCCGTTTTCCTGGAACTTCCGACTAAACCGTTTCAGAAAACATTGGATAAATACAACAAAGGAAAAATCAACATAAACGGTTTAAAGAAGCAGCTTTTAAAAGAAATCGGCGCGGAAGAAAAGGAAGTTGATCATACTCTTACAAAGAATTTCTTAGAAGGAGAAATTGAAGCTGAAGAACTTGAAGCAATCGAGGCAGAAGGAAGAGAAATTCATGTTATGAAAGCAGCAAAAGATGTAGGAGCCAATTTATATGCAATGGATATGCCTCTGCCCGAAGTGGAAAAGGAAATTGAAGACGAATTCAAAAGAGAACATATCAAAAATGCAAAGCAGGTAATTAATACTAAAAATCTGCCTTATGTTGTCTGGGAAATAAATGATATTATCCACTATCCTTTTTACATAATTGAAAGACTAATGCAGCACCCTGCAATTCAGACAACAAATCCGTATCATTACAATGTTAATGAATCAACTCTCTGCAAATTAGCTATTAAATGGGACAGAGGTCTCGGAAATTTTGTAATGAAGGTTTTAAGTGCAATGCCTTTAAGTAAAGAATTAAAAGCAGACCTGAAAGCAGCGCATATCATCAATATAATTGACCTTATCAGAGAAGAATATATGGCTGCAACTATTATTGAAAAATACAAGAAATTAAAAAAGAAGCTTGGCAGGGAGCCGAAAGTTCTTGCAATTGTTCATTTATGGAATGCAGGCAGACTTCAGAGAATGCTTGAAGGACTGGAATAAATAATTAGTGAGTCATAATATGAAAATTGATAGTTTTTCCAACAAAAAGAATGTATTCTTGATATTTCTATTTATTTTTATTTTATTAATTTCTATTAGTTCTTTTGCTAAAGATCAACCTGGTCCATACCCTCCCGTTAAACCACCGGTTGCGATTGCAGAGGCTGATGTAATCCAGGGTGAAGCTCCTTTAGAAGTCCAGTTTACAGGAAAAGATTCTTATGATTCTGATGGGAATATAACTTTGTATTATTGGGATTTTGGCGACAATATAACTGAAATTTTGGGTTCTGAAACAAACGGAACTATAACTCATACATATCCTGCAGGAACTTATAATGCTACTTTGTATGTACTTGATAATGACGGAGCAGTTTCCTCTGATAGTATACTAATAAGTGTTCCCTGTATGAATCTAAATGATTTAAATATTACTGGAGATTTTAATATTAATTTAAACACTACTTTGTGCACAGAGACTTATCAGTTAAATGACACTACTGGCAATGGGGCTTTGACTATAGGAAATGATGACATTACTCTTGACTGCAATGGTGCAAGGATTGAATTTGGCGGAGGGTCTGCTAATTCAATAGGAGTTAATTTGGCAAAAAGAGATGGAGTCACATTAAATGACTGCCGGTTTAATAATTTCTCCACTTCTATTTTACTTTCAGATACAAATAATTCTTTAATCACTAAAAATGTTGTTACTGGTTATTCTGATTTCTATAGTTCTCCTTATCCCAAAGGAATTGTGTTAATTAATTCTTCTGATAATGAACTGCTAGATAATGAACTTAATTATCTGTATTATTCTATAAATTCAGAAGGGACTTCTTCCAACAATATCATTTCTCAAAATTTAATTTCAAATATATTTGGTTCGGGCATTTTTATAAGTACCAATGGAACAAACAGCGAGATTACTGAAAATAGCTTACAGGGGCCTTCTATACATTATGCGGTGTCTTATCTTATTGGAGTAGAAATACAAGGAACCATAAATTTACTTGTACAAAATAATAATGTCATTAATCTGGATTCAGGTATAGTATTTTATGGTAAGTCTACTGCTGAAGAACAAGTTGACAATCTTGTTGTTAACAACAACACTGTGGAGAATATGACTGATCAAGGAGTTGGTGCATGGGGAGATATTGAAAGCGCAACTATTTCCAATAATTACATCTTAAATGCATCTGGCGGAGATTCTCCTAGTGGCATAGGCATTTGGGATTCGCCAAATGTAGATATCTATAATAATATTATTAAGAATACAACAACCGGCATAAATTTGACAGGAGATTCATACGGCATTACGATATATAACAATTATATTTCAGGCGCAGAGGTAAGCGCCTGGGATAAAACCTATTATGAAACAGGCAGACAAAACGACTGGAATGTTGAAAAAAGAGAAGGTCCAAATATAATAGGCGGTCCATATATAGGAGGGAATTACTGGGACGATTATACCGGAGAAGATACCAACGGAGATGGTCTGGGAGATGTAGGAACTCCTTATAATTCAGACGGCAATATCTTTCCAGGAGGAGACAGTTTACCTTTAACTTTAATGCCCCCTGTAATTGAATTGATTGAAATAACTCCGGATTCAGCTGTTGAAGGAGAAAATGTTACATTTAATGCAACTGCAGACCCCGGAACTGCTGACAGCATTGTTGTTTATGAATGGAACAGTTCAATTGACGAGGGTTTAAGCAATGAAAAAGTATATGCTACTCCAAACCTAAGCGTGGGTTTACACAATATTTCCTTAAGGGTGCAGAGTTCAGAAGGACTTTGGTCTGATCCCGATTTTGAAACTATATTAATCAGTCCAAAAGGAAATTTGACATTTACTCCAACAGTTGCCGATTTCGGAGATGTTTCCTTAGGAGCAAATGAAACCATGAATGTAACTTTGGCAAATACTGGAAATGATACCTTTGAAAATTTATCTGTAAGTACTAATTCTTCATTATTGTCGGCATCTCTGGAAGAAAATACACTTTTCCCAAATGAAAGCATGTCTGTTGTTATTGAATTAATAATCTCCCAGAATACAACCGGCACCGGTTCTTTTACTGAATACTTATATGTAAGCGGCATTTTACAGGGCGTAAATAAGACTTCATCTCTTTCAGTAACCTATACTCTGCCGGAGCCCGACCTTTCTGTATCTCCGCAGTCAGCAGATTTGGGCAGAGTAGAACTTGGAAGTACCCATGAAGAAACATTTACCTTAACAAATACAGGAAACACTATCATTTCAGACATTCAGATAGAAACAAATTCAACAGCTCTTGCACTTACTCAATTAGAAAATGTAACTCTTGAATCTGGAGAAAATACTTCTTTTACAGCTACTCTTTCAGTTCC
>CAZNLD010000018.1:0-9520 GCA_964574035.1 Candidatus Undinarchaeota archaeon | reverse complement strand
TGCGCCGACTGGGATTTGAACCCAGGTCACGAGCTTACCTCATGGTATAATCCATATGGAAGGCTCGGGTCCTACCACTAGACTATCGGCGCAACTCTAAAAGTATGTAATTTTAGATATAAATAAGTTTAGCCTTTTATTTCATTCAATATTTCATCAGGGTCCGGCAGATTTTCAGAACTTCCTTTTAAGCAGACAGGGAAATTTTCCCCGTAATAAGGAATTAAATGAACATGTGTATGAGGGACTTCTTCCCCCATTACCAGAAGAAAAATAAGTTCTGCATTCAGTTTGTTTTTCAATGTTTTGCCGATTTCCTGTGCTTTCCCGAAAAGTTCTTTCTCTTCTTCATTTGGCATGTCCAGGAATGTTTCATAATGCTTTTTAGGGATTATTAAAGTATGACCTTTTGATTTTGGATTTGCATCTAAGAATGCCATATAGTTTTCATCCTCATAAACTTTCTTTGAAGGTATTTCTCCGTTTGATATTCTGCAGAAAATGCAGTCAGATTCGGTCATTTTTAACTAATTTTAACACCTCGTCGAACATTTTGCCTTTATTGACTTTAAATTTTTCCCCGCGCCTCTTTAAATCGACAATATAATACCAGGAAAGCTCTTCTAAATCAGAGTAAGTCATTGAATCGAAATCAATATTCTTCAAAACAGGTTTCTTGGAAAACAACTCAGCCAGCTTTAAAACTTTCTCTTTTCCAGGCTCTCCAATAAGTTCCAGTATTTCTTTAGGGTTTGTTTCATTCATCTTCAGTTACCATTAACCATTTACTATTTACCATTAACCATAAATGGACCGGTCGAGATTTGAACTCGAGGCCTCTTCCATGCCAAGGAAACGATCTACCGGACTGATCTACCGGCCCAATTAATAGATGATAGATGTTAGATATTAGATTATCGATATTAGGTATTCGACAATAGATTACACATATTTGACAGCTGCTGTCATTATCTATTATCTATTGTCACTTATCTATCGTCCAGTATCCATTGTCAATTATCTTTTTAATCCTTTCTACTTTCCTTTAAAATTTCTTTTTCTTTCCTTTTAAGAGATGCCAATTTCCTTTTATGGTTTTTCATCTTTCTTTTGAATTCATCTTTCGAAATAAAACCCTCATGATAAAAATGAGATTCCGTTTCGTGCATTGAATTCTTTAAATCAGATTTATTAAGCTTTAATTTCTTTAAACGGTGAGCCTTGAAAAAATATTTAATTTTTGGTTTATACAAGTCAAATAAAATCCACGCAAGTATAACTGAAACTATTAAGACAGCTGAAATTATGAGCATATTAATTATATCCATGTAAATGCATAAGAAAAGATAGTTTTAATCTTTTACTGATGGAAAAAAATAGATTATGACCAAATAATACGTATAAAGATATGCCCCAGCCGGTCTTCCGCCCTTTTTCTTTTCGCAAAAAGAAAAAGTGCAGGTTGCCCAAAAAGAAAAGGCAGAGTGTGACCGATTGATACGTATAAATATGATATGCCCCAGCCGGGATTTCTAGAACCGCTCGGTAGTTCGGACTCGTTGAGTAATTTGAACTGCCGTTTTGAACTATTTGAGTCAACTGAGCTGGTGGTAGGTGGTTTGAGTTTATTGAACTCGTCGAGCTCGGTTTGAGCTGGTGTTTTAACTGGCAAAACCGTCGCCAGTCATTAATACGCATTAAATACACGTAGCAAAACCCAGCCCTCTGTAACCTACTACCTACAACCTACTACCTACAACCTACTACCTGGACCAATAGTACAGTTGAGTGCCCCAGCCGGGATTTGAACCCGGGTCTCAGCCTTTCTCCACAGTCATTTTTATTGTTACAGACCGAGCGAGCGCGCTTGCGCGCGAGCCGTGTCACCTCGCGACCGAAGGGAGCGAGCGTGGCACCTGTTCACAAAGAGTAGGTTTTATCAGTAAACCAGAGCTCTTTACAGAGTTCCAGCCTACTCTTTGTGTCGCCAGCCTTTTCTTAAAAGGCTGTTCGAGAGGGCCAAATGATTGACCGGACTACACCACCGGGGCAGCATTTGTTTAAGCCCGATATGTACCTGTTTTCTGCGCGAAGCGCAGGTTTTCTTTCACAAAGAGTAGGTTTGTTCTGGTAGTGCGGGACAATTGTATTGTTGTCCAGCCTACTCTTTGTGTTCCCAGATTTTTCTTTTTTGAAAAGAAAAAGCTGCCGTTGGGTACACCACCGGGGCGATTGTTAGACAATCGATATTAGATGTTCGATGTTGGATTTGTCCGTAGCTGGCAGCTGCTGGTTAATGTTAAATGCTATCTATTATCTATCGTCGATTATCTATTACCTATTCTTTTCCTCTTCAACTAGCTTCTTCTGAACATATGGTTTTTTCTCTTCTTTTTTAGGGAAAAGCTTATCTTTCAAACCCGAAAGCATCTTATCCAAACCATAAGCCACAAGCGAAACTCCTATTGCAACTACAATAACCCTACCGACCAATCCGCCGACCATATTGATTATAATTGAAATTAATTCTTTTAGTGAAAAATAATTCTGGTAATTTGCCAGAAGACCAGCACTGATTATAGACAAGCCAAACAGGAAAAATATAAACCCTCTGATTCTGTCGCCCCAACTGGTTGCATGTTCATAGAAAACAATAACATTCTTTTGCGTTTTTGATACGCCGCTTTCCGAAAGGCCTTTAAGTCTCTTAATTTGATTTTCTACCTCAGGGCTTTTCAGGAAAAGTGTTATAGGGCCTTCCTCAGAAGCAGATTCTTCAAGTTTTTCCTTTTCTTCCTCAACTTCAGCCTTTACTGCTTCTTCTATATCTTCAAGAGTTTCCTCAATCTGCTCCTTTTTTTCTTCTTCCAGTTCTTCCAGCTGTTCTTCATCCAGCGATTCTTCTTCGTTTTTTGATATATCATCTTCGCTCATTTCAAAGTGACCTCCCTTATTTCAAAGTGATTAAAGCCACTTTGAAATTTGCCCAGTAACGAATTGTAGAGTCTGTGCATCATGGATCAAACCTCTTCATTGTTCTCGGAAAAGTTACTGCATTTTTAATATCATCAAGACCGCATATCCAGCAGATTACTCTTTCAACACCAACACCGTATCCTGAATGCGGAACAGAGCCGTATTTTCTCAAATCAAAGAACCAGTCATAATTTCCAACACCGGCCCCTTCCTTTTTCAAATCCTTTTTCATTTGTTTAATATCAGTTGATCTTTCTGAGCCACCGACAATTTCCCTGTATCCCTCCGGTGCAATCATGTCAAAACAAAGGGCTGTCTTAGGATTTTCAGGGTCTCTCGGCTTGTAGAATGCCATAATTTCTTTTGGATAATTAGTAACTACTACTGGAACTCCGAAATGATCTCCAAGAAGCTGCTCTTCTTTTGTCCTCAAATCTTTTCCCCACTTAACATCCATGCCTTCCTTTTTGAGAATATCAAGAGCTTTAGTATAAGTAATTGTAGGATAATCTGCTTCTGCATACTTTTCAAGAAGTTTTACATCCCTGCCTAGAATTTTCAGCTCTTCTTTGTTCTCTTCCAGAACTTTCTTAATTATAAATTTAATTTCTTCTTTTGCAACTTCAGTTACTTCGTCTAGTTTCATCCAGGCTGCTTCCATTTCTGCCATCCAGAATTCAGAAATATGCATACTTGTCTTTGAAGGTTCAGCCCTGAAAGTAGGTGCAACATCATAGATTTTTTCTAAAGAAAATATTCCGGCTTCAGCGTACAGCTGCCAGGACTGAGTCAGATACATTATATCGTCAAAATATTTTACTTTGAACAAAGTCATGGTTCCTTCGCAGGCAGTCGGCGTTAGAATCGGCGGATCGAATTCATAATAATCTCTTTCCCTGAAAAACTCGTGTATTGCACCTATTACAGTATGTCTTATTTTCATGGCTGCTGTCATTTTCTGAGATCTCAGCCATAAATGCCTGTTATCCAGAAGAAGTTCCTTGCTTTTGTCCTCCCCAATTGGAAACACCTCTGCAAGTCCTACAATTTCAATATCTGAAATATCAATTTCAAATCCGCCGGGCGCCCTGTCGTCTTCTCTGACCTTTCCCTTCAGTTTCAAAGAACTTTCAATAGTTATATCTCCGGCTTTTTTAAATACAACTTTGTCGTCTTTTGAAGCAACAGTCTGAATTACACCTGAAGAATCCCTGATTTCTAAAAATATTTTTTTCTTGTGTTCTCTTTTCCTGTAAATCCAGCCTCGAATAGCAACTTCTTTGCCCGCTTTATCCTTACCTAATGCTTCTTCAATTTTAATGAATTTGTCGGCAAATTTTTCTCCCATATCTATACTATAAACCCTAAATATCTTAAATAGTTAATGATATATGAAAGAAAAAGTTTAAATACCGACAGAAGTTAGATAACTTGTTGATACTTACCTGATACACCGCAAATCTTTACCTAAATCGCCAGCGGCAACTGGCAACTTTGATTTGCGAACACGAATGAATTTTGACGGCCCTATTCAGAACCATCTTTTTCTAGGAAAAATTAATGAAAGCTAGTATAAAAAGGTTTCGGATAAAAATTCAAAAAATAAGGGGGTCAGAATAATGGACTTTATTGTAAAGAATGCACTTAATAGCGGGGAGGAGCCTGCAGAACTCGCTGAGAAGAAGGAAAATGGACCGGGCCGGGCAAGAATCTCGGTTGTCGGCACAGGAGGAGCAGGATGTAATTCTATAACAAGATTAATGGAGCTGGGAGGAGTCAAAGGAGCAAATACTATTGTTGCAAATACTGACATGCAGCATTTGGAATCTTCAAAAGCGGGCGATAAAATTTTAATGGGTTATAATATAACCGAAGGGCTCGGCGCCGGAGGATATCCAAAAATAGGAAGAGAAGCAGCGGATGCCAGTAAAAAAGAACTCAGAGAAATGATGAAAAAAGCTCATCTCGTCTTTTTAACATGCGGACTCGGAGGCGGAACCGGTACAGGTTCAATTCCAGTTATAGCAGATATTGCCAAGAAAGAAGGAGCAATTGTTGTCGCTACAGTAACTACTCCATTTGACTTAGAAAAGGCAAGAATTGAAAAAGCCGAAGAAGGTTTGATGGAACTTAGGAAAAAAGCTGACACAGTGATTGTTATAGACAATAATAAGCTTACAGAATATTACCCAAATCTGCCGATAAATCAGGCATTCTCAAAAGCAGACGAATTAATTGCCAGCATGATAAAGGGAATAACTGAAACAATTACAGTGCCAAGTTTGATGAATTTGGACTTCGCAGATGTAAAGACGATAATGGATCAGGGAGGCGTTGCAATGATTGGCGTTGGAGAAAGTGATTCCAGCAGCAAGGTAAAAGAAGCCGTTGGAAATGCCCTGAAACATCCGCTCCTTGATGTCAACTATGAGGGAGCAAACGGTGCTCTGATACATATAACGGGCGGACCAGATATGACTTTGAACCAAGTTACAGAAGCCGGCGAATTGATTTCAGATGTACTTGACCCTTCAGCTCAGATAATCTGGGGGGCAAGAGTTGACCCTGCAATGGAAGGCAAAATACAGGTCATGTCAATTGTTACCGGAGTCCACAGTCCGAATATAATCGGCAAAGGACAACAGAATGACTTTGAAATCGATATGATTGAACCGCAGAAAAGGAAAAAGGAAAAAATCGGAGTTCAGAGACAGGGCGACATGCCCATAGACTTCATATAATGCTTAATTTTAGGCAAAATTAAGCCATTCAAAACCCCACACAAACCCCCACAAGAAAAAATCTTTCAGCCGGGCTGCGAAAGCGGCCCGGTCCCTCCCCATATTAGATGATAGACAATGGATTTTAGATAATGGATTACAAGTATCAGAACTAGTATTAACATTAATTCAATAATCTTGAACCCAGCTCAACCATTTTCCCTCAACCCGTACTACCAGTTCAAATAATTCAAATAGTCCGTACTACCAGTTTGAATAACTCAAATAGTCCGTACTACCAGTTTGAATAACTCAAATAGTCCGTACTACCAGTTTGAATAACTTGACTATCCGTACTACCAGTTCAATTTACTCAAATAATTTTTACTACCAGCCCAAATAATCCAACGAACTCAATACCCCAGACTAAACCAAACTAAAAAAAAGAAAAAGAGTGGTGCACTTAGCTCGACAACAGAACGTCTATAGCTACGAAGACTGCTGCAAGTAAGAACATTATCCATGCAATTACCTGCCAGATCATTCCTAGGTATCCAGCTGCTTTTGCCAGGCTGTCCATTGCCCAGAATCCGTAGCCTGTTACTACATCCAAAAAGAGGAAGAAAATTCCTACAAGAAGGAACTGTACTCCTCTCATTATTTTCTTAAGCAGTCCTGAATACTTCAACAGAACTAATCCGACTAGAACGAGTAGTGCTATTTCCATTGACATCGTTGGTTCTAGTAAGGCCATTTTGACCAAATACCTTTAAGAAAGATAGTTTAAAAAGATTTGTTTTTACTGAAGAGTGGTAAAAATAGCTCAATTTTTGTAAAATCCAAAAAAATAGATTAGTAATAAATTTAAACGCTCTGAATATACTTTGAATATATGAAATACAAAAAACTTGCAGAAGTTTATTCGAAACTTGAAGGAACTACAAAGAAACTTGAAAAAAGAGATATTTTAGCTGACTTCTTTAAGGAAACTGAACCAGATGTTCTTGAAATAGTTGCAACCTTAGCTATGGGCAGAATTTTTCCCGCCTGGAAGGAAAAAGAAATGGGAATTGCTGAAAATCTGATGATTAAAACCATTTCAAAAACGGCAGGAGTTCCTGAAAAGAAAATTAAAAAGGAGCTAAAAAAAGAGGGCGATTTGGGGGTGGCGGCTGAAAATATTTTGAAGAAAAAGAAACAGAAAACACTTTCCAAAAGAGAGCTTTCAATCAAAGATGTTCATGAAAAGCTTGAAAAAATACCTGAAGTTTCCGGCTCCGGATCAATTGATGAAAAAACTTCCATTCTTGCGGAGCTTCTCAGTTCAGCATCTTCTGAAGAGGGAAAATATATTGTCAGAACTGTTCTTGAGGAAATGAGAGTCGGCGTAGGAGAAGGAATTGTCAGGAATGCAGTTTCAAAGGCTTTTGATATTGACAAAGACATAGTTGAACATGCATATAATGTAAGAAATGATTTCGGCGAAGTTGCAAAAATTGCAAAAGAAAAGGGAAAGAAAGGACTTGAAAAACTGAAGCTCGAAATCGGCAGACCGATAAAACCAATGCTTGCTCAAAAGGCGGAAAGTGCTGAGCAGGTTCTGAAAGACATGGGCGGAAAGGCGGCATTTGAAATAAAATACGACGGAATGAGAATTCAGATCCATAAAAAAGGAAATGAAATTATTGTATTTACCAGAAGGCTGGACAATGTAACAAAACAATTCCCGGATATTGTAAAGTATGCAGAAAAAGGAATTAAAGCTAAGAACTGCATCATTGAAGGAGAAGCTGTAGGAATAAATCCGAAAACAAAAAATCCGCTTCCATTCCAGAAACTTTCCAGGAGAATTAAAAGAAAATATGATATTAAAGAAATTAAGAAGAAAATCCCGGTTGAAGTAAATCTTTTTGATGTTATGTTCCTTGAAGGAAAAACTCTCGTTGAAAAACCTTTCAAAGCAAGAAGAAAGGAGCTTGAAAAAATAATTGATGAAATTAAGGGGAAATTTCAGCTTGCAGTGAATAGGGTATATTCAGAAAAGAAAAAAGTTGAAGATATGATGGAAGACTCTCTGAGGCAGGGCCATGAGGGTTTAATGGCGAAGAATCTGGAAAAACCCTACACACCGGGCTCCAGAGTCAAGCACATGTACAAGTTGAAGCCGGTAAAAGAGAGCCTTGATTTGATAATTATAGGAGCATTATGGGGCGAAGGCAGGCGTTCTGAGTGGCTGGGAAGCTATTTATTAGGTGCAAAAGACCCTGATACAGATGAATTTGTTGAAATTGGCAAGGTAGCAACTGGTTTGACTGATTCCGACCTAGAAGAGCTCACAGATAAAATTAAGCCCTTGATTACTTCTGAAAAAGGTAAAAAAATAAAAGCAAAGCCCAAAATTGTTGTTGAAGTCGGCTACGGCGAAATACAGAAAAGCCCTAAGTATGAAAGCGGCTTTGCTCTCAGATTTCCGAAAGTATTGAATATTAGAGAAGATAAGAGCCCGTCGGATGTCGATTCTATGGATAAAGTGGAAAGACTGTATAAGGCCCAGAAAGAAAAGTAATATAAAGGGTTAAAGTCAATAAATAGGTGTTATTACTGAACGGGGATAACAAATATATACTACCTTAAGTATAAAAGTAATGTAAATCGGAGATTGGTGCACTAATATGGCAAAAAAGAGTAATATTGACAATGAAGTCCTCAACCTTTTAAAGAGACTGGATTTGAACCAGTACGAGTCCAAAGTATATACTTCTTTACTATTTTTAGGAACTGCTACTGCAGGCGAAATTTCAGAAAATGCCAATGTTCCGAGGTCAAGAGTTTACGATGTTTTAAACAGTCTTGAAAATAAGGGATTTGCACTTGTTGAAGTTGGAAGACCTGTAAAATATAGAGCCGTTTCTCTTGAGAGTGCAGTCAATCAGCTGAAGGCAAGCTATGAGAACGAACATGAGCAGAAAATAACTGAACTTGAAAAGCTTAAGAAGAATTTGAAAGAAAAGATTGAGAAAGCACCCGAGGAATATTTCACTGATGGAAACGGAATTAAGCTGATAAAAGGCAAGGATAATCTCTATAATCATATTAATAAATTAGTAGATAATTCTGAAAAAAATATTTTTAAGATGACTAATTCTTATGGACTTCAAAATTTAGATAAACATTCTAAAAAAGCTTTTCAAAAAGCTAAAAAAAGAGGAGTCAATAACAAAATTATAGTGCATTTCAATGAAAAACCAGATGTTAAACATATGCATAAACACGCTGAAATTAGAAATGGGAAAGGACAGGAAGGAAGGTTTATGATTTCGGATGGAAAAGAAGTTGTTCTTTTAACTCATCCGGAAGACTCAGGAATCTGGGTCAACAGTCCTTATTTGGCAGGGTGTCTAGAATCATTGTTTGGACATGCCTGGGAAAAAGGGAAACCGGTTTATTGATGGTTTATGGTTATTGGTTAATGGTAAATGGTTCGGTGCGTAGCTGGCGGCTTTTAATAGATAATCGACAATAGATTATGCGCAGTTGCCGGCTGCTGGTAGAATTTTGTTAATTACTAATCAACAGCTCTAACTCACCAGCTTGAACCCAGCTCAATCATTTTCCCTTAGCTCGTACTACCAGTTCAATAACTCAGATAGCTCGTACCACCCGTCCAAATTATCCGGCGAATTCACACCGCCAGCTTAAATTACTTGAATAGCTCAAAACACCAGCTCGAATTACTCAACGAGTCCAAACCACCTACCACTTACAAACTTCTAATTCTATAGAATATCTTCAAAGCAAATATAGATGGTACTGCTATGAATAAA
>CAZNLD010000017.1:0-10591 GCA_964574035.1 Candidatus Undinarchaeota archaeon | reverse complement strand
CAATAACTTTATATTATACGTTTCTTAATTCAATTCCATGCCTGCAGATATGCTCCCTGACCAGCTTTTTCTTTAGAAAAGAAAAACCTGGGAAAAAGAAACTTTTTGAAAATTCAAATCAATAACTTTATATTATACGTTTCTTAATTCAATTCCATGCCTGCAGATATGCTTCCAACAGTAACATATTTCGCAACACTTCTAGGCTTTGGTATCTTAATAATGCACTTTACCAAGAAATGGAATATTTCTGAAGCATTCTTTCTGCTTTTAGTTGGATTAATTTTCGGTCCGACTGTTTTTAATTTAGTAAATGTTGGAAGTATGGGCGATATCCCTGTCTTTTTAAGGACGCTGGCCCTCGTAGTAATTGCTTTTGCAAGCGCTTTTCATTTGAAATTATCAACTTTCAAAAAGGTTTCAACTATTTCACTTAAACTTGCATTTGGAGGGTTTTTCTTTGCAATGATTACGACTGCCTTGTTATCCTATATGTTGTTTGAGATTTCTTTAATTAGTAGCTTCATTTTAGGGGCTGTAATTGGAGGAAGCTCAAGTTCCGCAATCGTAACTTTCAGAGGAACTTTGAAAGAAGAGAAGGATACTCTTGATATTCTTTTAATTGAATCTATTTTCAGCGATCCTTTGACTGTTTTAGTTCCATTACTTCTTCTCGGTTTTTTAGTGGGAACTATATCAAGTCCGACAACTGCAATTTCTGAATTCTGGCAGTTAATTGCTGCAGGTGTTGGTACCGGTGTTGTTATTGGTTTTGCAGCGGTCCATGTTTTCAAAAGAACTCAGAAGGAACTTTCTCCAATTCTCGGTTTTTCAATTGCTCTGATTACATATGCGGCAGCTGGAAACATCGGCGGTTCGGGAATTCTTGCTGTTGCAATCTGTGCCATGATTCTTGGAAATATGAAAATACCTTTCAAGAAGGATATAAGTGAATTTGAAGATTCACTTTCAATAATGCTGAATATTTCAGTATTTACTCTGCTCGGAGCTCAGATTTCATTAATCGCAGTCCCAGGAATATTGGTAAAAGAACTTATTTTGGTGGGCGCCCTAATTTTTGTAATTCGGCCTGCATTTTCTGTTTTTGCTTTAATAAATGAAAATATGAATTTAAAGGAGATTCTCCTGGTTGCGTTTACTGGTCCGAGGGGGGCTGCCTGCGCAGCAGTTGCTGCAATACCTCTTTCAATAGCTGTAAAAGAGGGACTTACCAGTTTTGTACCTGAGGCTGAAATCATATTGATTACTGCATTTATAGCAGTCTTTTTAACAATCCTTTCAAGTACAATTTTTGGACTTATTTTTTCCAAATATAATCAGGGAAAGAAGGAGGAACAAATAGAAATTAAATCTAAACAATCATCCTGATTTGAGTATTTTTCCTGCTGTTTTTTTGATTTCTTCAAGTTTGTTTTTACTGATTTTTGTTTTTGAGTTCAGTTCATTAACTGACTTTTTATTTATCTCTTTTATCAAAAGAATACCTGCATCTGTGAATTTTTTTATGATTTTTTTATTTCCATCAAGTAGTGTTACTGGATAAACGCCTTTCTTTTTAATTAGATGCCTCAAATCTTTTCCTTTCGGATAGTTCCATCCAATCAAACGCATCTTTTTAGCTTTCGCATATCTGATTGCATGTGCTGAAAATTTTGTATTTGTGACGAGCCAGATATTTTCAAACTTTTCTTTTGACCTGCCTTTTTTAAATCCCATTCTCATGTCATCAATAACCGCCCAGGTCTGCAGAGCGGTTCCAAGGCCGGAATATCTGTGAGGATTTATATGATGTTTGCATTCAACCAGATATTTTTTTTCGTCTTTTTCGGCAATTACGTCTATCTGATGTTCAATACATTCCCCTTGGATTATACAATCCCATCTGGTTTTGTATCCGTGCTCTTTTAAAATATGTCTTACATATTTCTCAAACTGGCTGTCTCCTGGGTCAAGGTCTGAAATTGCTTTTTTTAATTTATATAAAGCAGAATGGTGGCTCTTATAGTTATCTAGTTTTTTAAGAACAATATCTAAGATTTTTCTTGAAGAAATACCTTCATAAACTTGGTTTTCAACTTCTTTTGAAATCCGGGATGCTATTTTTTTTGGAACTCCTGCTCTGATACAGGTTTTGTATACTTTCTTCCTTTCAAATTTTTCTTTCTTTCCGTCTACTTTAGTTATGTAAACCATAAAGTTCTTTTAAGACTAGTACTTAATAATATTTTACTATGCAAATTTCAGTTATAGGTTCAAACGAATCCGCCGGAAAAGAAGCTCTGAAAACAGCTGAAGAACTTGGAAAAGAAATAGCAAGAGCAGGTGCTGTTTTAGTATGCGGGGGAAAGCAGGGAGTAATGGAGTCCGTCTGCAGAGGAGCAAAATCGGAGGGCGGTACGACCGTTGGCATTCTTCCAAATTCAATTGAAGATGCAAATGAGTTCTTAGATATTAAAATACCAACCGGAATAGGGTATGCAAGAAATACAATAGTTGCAAACAGCGGAGATGCAGTAATTGCCGTCTGCGGTTCAATCGGGACTTTAATTGAAGTATTGTACGGCTGTGTTTTCGGCAAAAAAGTTATTCTCCTTAAAGGAACAAAAGGAACTGCAGATAACTTTGATAAAATAATGGAAATTCCTGAGATTAGGGAGAAAATTAAAAAATGCGGGGCTGAAGTGATTGAAGCTGAAACCCCGAAAGAAGCAGTTAAATTTGCAGTGAAATCAATAAAGTAATTCATATGATAATTTTGAAAACCAAAAGGTTTAAATATTGTAAATATTATAAATATTGTAAAGATTTACAATGGAACAAAAATTAGATAAAAGGCTGGCTGTCTCAGAAAAAACATGGAAGGAGCTTGGGAAGCTGAAGGAGGCAGGGGAAACCTACAACGAGCTGCTGCAGGAAATGATCCAGAGTTATAACAGAATGGAACTGGCTAAAAAAATGCAGAAAGTCGAAGAGCTTGACGAAAAAGAACTGGTGGCTCTTGATGAGTTATGAAGTTTTCATTACTAAAGAGATCCGGGAATTTCTTAAACAAGCCGGCAGTAAAACAAACAGAATAATTAAAGATAATTTGAAGAAATTGAGCAAAAACCCTTATCCTGGCAGAGGTTTGGGCGATAAAGAAAAGTTACCTGTTCAGGGAGAGCACAGATATAGACTCCATATAGGAAGAGTCTGGACTGCATTTTATTCTGTTTTAGAGGAGAAGAAGCAGGTCAGAGTTTCCGAACTTTTGCCAATATCAGAAGCGCACAAGAAGTATGGATTCGGAGGTTAATTTTAATTTTTCGTAATCAATAAAGTAATAAATCCTTTTTAACTATCCTAATCTATGCCAAAAAGAAAACACCCTAAACACCCGCACCATAAACTTGGAGAAAAAAGCAAGAAAATAACTCTTAAAAGGGATCTTGGTTTAATCCATGCAGTTTCAGCCGGTGTTGGAATTATTTCAGGAGCAGGAATTTATGCATTAATGGGCGTCGCAACCGGTATGGCAGGCAACTCTGTCTGGATTTCATTTTTCTTTGCATCTCTTGTTGCTGTTTTTACAGGTTTAAGTTATGCTGAATTAAGTTCAATGTTTCCCAAAGATGCAGGAGAATTTATTTATGCGGACCATGCTTTTGGGAAAAAAATAGCCTTCCTTGTAGGCTGGCTGATTTTAATTTCCGGAGTTATTTCAGTTTCAACAATATCACTTGGTTTTGCAGGTTATTTTGCAGGCATGTTTGAAATTCAGAGTATTTTGCCAGTAGCAATACTGATTATTATTGCACTAGCTTTCATCAATTTCTATGGAGTTAAAGAAACTGCATGGGTCAATATTTTATTTACAATAATTGAAGTAGGCGGACTTATATTAATAATTGTAGCAGGCATTTCTTACATCGGCGCTCCAAATATAGATTACCTTGCAATACCTAATGGTCTCAGGGGGTTGTTTAGTGCATCCGCTCTCATTTTCTTTGCTTTTATCGGTTTTGAAAGTATAATTAAGCTGTCAGAGGAAACAAAAAACCCGGAGAAAGTTATTCCGAAGGCGCTTATTCTGTCTATAATTATAACAACTGTCTTATATGTATTGGTAGCTCTTTCTGCAGTAAGTGTTATGGGTTGGGAAGCTCTTGGCCAGTCCAGCGCCCCGCTCGCTGATGTTGCAGCAGCTGCATTTGGAAGTATGGCATTTAAAATCCTTTCTGTAATTGCTCTAATTTCAACAGCAAATACTATGATGATTTCAATGATGGCAACTTCAAGAATTGCCTACGGAATGGGCGCTGAAGAATCTCTGCCTAAATATCTGGCAAGAATCCATTCAGATAGAAAAACTCCCTGGGTGGCAATTTCAGTCGTAATGACCTTTTCTATAATTTTTGCATTAAGCGGAAATATTGGATTAGTTGCTGAAATGACAAATCTTACAATTTATTTGACATTCCTTATTGTTAATATGTCTTTAATTATGCTGAGATATACTAATCCAAATGCTGAAAGGACATTCAAAGTCCCTGGTTCAATTGGGAAAACGCCGATATTTCCTGTAATTGGAATGGCTCTTGTATTATTCATGCTTTATCATCTTCAGCTGATAATTATTGCAGGGGGAGTAATTTTTATACTAATTGGTTTTGTTGTCTATAATTGGTATGGATTTATAAGAAAAGTAATTAAACATGGCTGGAAAGGTTTAGAAGAAATGGAAATGAAAGAGCGGGAAAAGTGGAGAAAAGAGAAAGAAAAGAAATCAAAAAGTTAAACCCATCCGGCAATCATAGCAATTCCAAGCAGTACTATAATTATTTCAGTTATTTTTCTTTCAGTTCCATTATTTCAAACAGCTCTTTTAAATCTACTTTCGTATTTACACAACCTGATTTTTCAAGTTCCACTCCTATTGCGGGAATTCTGTATTTTGCGCAGCTGTTAAGTCCTTCTTTCAATTCAAACAGACAGCCTACACCAAGAACGGCATCCGGTTTAACTTCTCTTATCCTCCTTGAAGCAAATGTACCTCCGGGGACAATTGAGTAAGTATATCCCAGTTCTTCTGCCCTTTCTGCAATATCTTTTACCTTACATAATCCGCATTTTGCACATTTAATCCCTCTTTTTGTTGTTTTGGCGGGGCATTTGGTGGCATGTCTTAAACACTGAGGCAGGAGAAGAAGCCTGCTTTTGTATTTTGTTTTTTTAAATGCAGTAAGATTCAGTTTGTTTCTTATTTTGACTTCAAGACTAGTAAGTGCGTCGCTTTCCAGCTTTAAAAATGAAAGGAACGCCTGTGTCGGACTTTCAAAAGCAGATATAAGGAGTATAACTAAGTGAGGAAAAATTATTTTTTTAGTTTTTAGTGAAATTATTGTTAATACAGAAAGAAGAGATATGGAAACTACTGCAAATAGTATGAGTCCAAGTGCAATTTTTCCTAAAAAGTATATGATGTTCATTTATTTTCCTTTATCTTCTTAAAGTCCTCCATTAAAACTGATTTCATGTTTGGATTATAGGTTGCTGCTGCAGGATGATATAAAGGGACTATCTTTGCATTTAGAACTAAATTGTTCAAATCATATTCTTTTCCGTGAATTTTTCCAATTCTGTCTGTCTTAAATCCGTATTTTTCAAGTATATATGAGGTTGCAAAATTTCCCATCGGGCAGATGAGTTTCGGCTTTATGAGCTGTATCTGCCTTTCCAAATAGTTTGAAGTGCAGATTTTAATTTCATCTTCCTTTGGATTTCTGTTGCCGGGAGGTCTGCACTTTACAACATTAGTAATATATACTGAATTTCTTTCAAGGTTGATTGATTCAAGCAGTTCATCCAAAATATTGCCTGCCTTTCCTACAAATGGTTTTCCCTGCTGGTCTTCATTTCTGCCTGGGCCTTCTCCAATAAATAAAATGTCTGCGTCAGCCGGTCCTTCTCCGGGAACTGTTTTAATTCTTGATTTTGATAAACGGCATTTTGCGCAGGCTCTTACTTCTTTGTTAATTTTTTCCATTTCTTCATTCATCTTTATCTAAATTTATGTTTCGAACCATACATACGTCATGGACAACTTCAATATTGTTTTCTTTGCAGTAGTTTATTGCTTTTTCCGATTCTGAGCCCGGCTGCATCCAGACCTTGTTTATTCCAAGTCCATTGCATTCTTTGACAATCTTTTCAGTGACTTCTGGAGGAACAATAGTAATTATGACATCTGGTTTTTCAGGAATGTCCTGAATAGCTGAATAACATTTCTTTCCATCAATTTCAGAATATTTTGGATTTACAGGATAAACTTCAAGTTTGCTTTTCTTTAAATTTTTAAAAACTTTCCAGCCCCATTTCTCTTTATTTTTAGTTGCTCCGACTACTGCAAAACTGTTTTCTTTATTTAGAAAATTTTTAAGACTCATTTAATGTAATAATTTTATTGCCAGCATTAAGAAAAGTCCAAGAAGGAATGCCATAAAGTGCAGAATACTCTTTTTCAGTGTTTCGCATTTCTTCATTTCAGGAACTAAATCTGCAGAAGCAATATAAATGAAATTTCCTGCAGCAAACGGAAGCAGGAAAACAATCGATTCTCCGACAATCCCTGCCAGATAAAGTCCAAACAGTCCTCCGATAATTGCCGGTATTGCCGACATATAATTCAAAATTAGTGCCTTTATTTTTTCAAACCCGCCGTAAATTAAAACTCCAAAGTCTCCAATTTCCTGAGGGATTTCATGCAAAGCGACGGCAATTGTTGTTATTATGCCGACTTCAATCCCTGCAATGAATGAACCTGCAATTACTAAACCGTCAATAAAATTATGAACTCCGTCTGAAAGAAGAATTAGGTATGAAACCGGCTTTTTCAGAGTATGACTGGTTGAGTGGCAGTGATGCCAGTGTATGAACTGCTCCAAAACAAAGAAGGTGCAGTATCCTAAAAGAAGATACAAAAACAATGTGAAACTGGCTCCTGCTCCGCATTCAGAAATGGCTTCTGGGAGTAAATGAAGAAATGCTCCACCAATTAATGCGCCTGCGGCGAAAGCAACCAGACCGAGAAGTATTTTGTTCAGGAGTTCTTCTTTTAAAAATAATGTGAAAGTTCCAACCCAGGCTATTAAACTTATTATAAATGTCGCCGAAAGCACCCAAAGTAACGTATTCATTTTAAGAAAGATATAGGATAATCTTATTTAAGTTTTAAGATTACTTACTCAGTCTTATTTTTTATTCCTTTATCCTTCGGCGGTTTGCATCCGCTTCTTCCTCTGTTTAAACGCTTGCCTGCGCCTGAACCGTCTTTTTTCGGTATTCCTTTCTTTTCTTGTTTTTTAGTCATATAAACCCCTCCTTTTATTTTAATTGCCATTCCTTTTACAATGGCTTCTGCTATTTTTTCATGTCCTGCTTCAAGTATCCTATGAAATGTCGGCTGGGACACATTCATTTGTTTGGCGGATTCTTTTTGTGTTTTCTTTTCAAAGTCATGAAGCCGGACTGCTTCAAACTCATCTACGCCCAGCTCTACAATTTCTGTTTCGGAAATTCCAACACCTGCTGGCTTGAAATAGTCGACGCCCGGCTCTTTCCTTACTCTTCTAAATCTATACGGCCTTGGCGGCATTATTCGAGCTCCTTGAGTCTTTCTTCTAGTGATTTTAAGTCTTCTTGTATGGCTTTTTTCTCTTCTTCAAGCATTTCTTTTTCTTCTTTTTTTGTCAGCGGTCTTGGCGCTCCATAAGACCTTCTCCTGAATCCTCGTCTATATCTGCATCCGCAGGGTCCCATGCATCTTCCTGTTCTCGGGCCGAAACCTCTTGGTCCTGTTCTGTCAAATCCTGGCATATTAATCACCTCGTTATGAATATATATTCATAATAGTATTTAAATGTTATGGGCATAGATAAGCGATAATAGACAATAGATTATAAGTAGTCGACAGCTACTAGTAGGTTTTTACCAATTTTTATAATTTGTTCAGCTGTCGATTGTCTATGTTCTATTGCCGATTGCCTACCAACCCGTGAACCTAAATTCAAGAAAGCTTTTTAAAGAGAGCAGGACTATCTTTCCTGAGGTGGTAAAAGTGTTATCAACAATACCAATTGATTTAAAGAAAATTAATAAAGAAAATGTAGACAAAGAAATTTTAAGAGCAGGAATTATTGCAGAGTACGATGCAATCAATTTATATGAACAGATGGCAGAACTTGCACAGGACGAACATATTAAAAAAGTCATGCTTGATGTTGCAAAGGAAGAGAAAGAGCACGTAGGAGAATTCCAGACCCTTCTTTTACAAAAAGATACAGAACTGGAAGAAGAAATGGAAGAAGGAAAGGAAGAAGTAGAAGAAATGACGGGCGAGTGAAATAGAAAAATGACAACAACAAAATTATATGTTTGTGAAATATGCGGAGAACCTTATTTAGGAAGAGAAGCTCCGGACGACTGTCCATTCTGCGGAGCCCCTAAAAACTATATGAAAATGTCAGAAAATTATTCTACTCTTTGGGGAGTAGAACTAAATAAGCAAGAAAAGGAAGACATGGAAAGTACTCTTGATTTGGAAGTAAATGCAACTGCATATTATAAGAAAGTTGCAAATCTGCAGGATAAATATTCTAAGTACGAAAGATTATTCAAACAGTTTACAAGGGTGGAGAAAGAACATGCGGAAGTTGCTTCTAAATTCCTGGGCATAGACATGCCGGAATTTATAGGAGAAGATTCAAAAGGGAGTATTGAAAAAGACATCAAAAGAACAGCAGAGCTTGAATCTGGGGCAATTAAGAAATATACTTCATTTCTGAAAAACGCAGAAAATCCTAAAGTCAAAAAGTTCTACCATGCATTAATACATGCGGAACAAGGCCACCATGAATTCGCCTCAGCAGAATTAAAATGACTAATAAAGACGAAGTCTATAAATGTGAAATCTGCGGGAATGTTGTAAAAGTCATTGAATCCGGAGTCGGCCAGCTGGTCTGCTGCGGAGAGAATATGACTAAAATTAAAGGATAGTTAGACCTCAATTCCAAGGAAAAATCTTATGCCGTACCCTATTATAAATGAAATTCCTGCAACTCCTAGACTAATTGCAACCATTTCCAGAAATCTATTTTTGAATGAAAGGTCTTTAGCCACTGAAATATAGAAAGTAAATGCCAATATTACAATAACTGCATTTACAAGCATTACTCCTAAAGCAGTAAATAAATTTGAAAAAATGAAATACGGAGTTACTAAAATAAAAACAGTTACTAAGTAGGCAATGAAGGTATATCCAGACGCTTTAACCGGATGCTTTACTTCATGCTCTTCTGTTTTAGTTGACAAATATTCAGACGCGCCCATTGAAAGAGAAGCTGCAATTCCTGTAATTAAACCGACAAGTGCAATTATTTCAGTATTTCTTAGAGCTAGTGTTAAACCAGCCAGTGCTCCGGTAAGTTCAACTAATGCGTCATTTAATCCGAGAACAATGGAGCCGGCGTATTTTAATTTTTCTTCGTCCAGCATTTTGAGGAGTTTCTTTTCGTGCTTGTCTTCGTCTTTTACGACTTTCTCTGCCTCCGGAATTTTTTCAGACATTTTGGCGTATGCTTCCTGAGCGCTTTCCTCTCCTTTTTCCATCAATTGAACTGAAAATGTAAAGCCGAATATTCTGGCTAAAAAGCAGTACCAGAGAATTTTGAATTTATTCGGTTCAACCTCTTTTCCCGTGTATTTTTTCCAGACTTTATAGTGCTTATGCTCGTCTTTTGAAATATCCTTTAAAATTTTTGAATTTTTATTGTCCTTAACCACTTCAGATAATTTCTGATAGATATTATATTCGGTAATCTCATTCTTTTGAAATCCAGTTATTTTTTCAACTGTATTTTTATCCAGTTTCTTTTTGGCCATGATTAATTTAAATAGTCAAAGCTTATAAAACATACTGATATGGGTGAACTGGCTGAACTTGTTAAATCATTAGAAAATACGGAAGTAAACAGCAAAATAGACAGGAGACTTTCTGAATTTAAAAAGCTGGGAAAGAAAACTAAAAAGCATCTGTTTAAAGAACTATCCTTCTGCATCCTTACGGCAAACTTTGACGCGGAAAGAGCAGTTAAAATTCAGGATAAAATTGGAAAAGGATTTCTAAATTATTCAGAAGGAAAGCTTGCAAAGAAATTGAAAGAATTGGGTTATAGGTTTCCAAATAAAAGGGCAGAATATATTGTTGAAGCAAGAAGTATTTTGGACGAGCTGGAAAATTTAAAGGAGAAAGAAAAACCAAGGAAATGGCTTGTTAAGAATGTTAAAGGTCTTGGTTATAAAGAAGCAAGTCACTTTTTAAGAAACATCGGCTTTGAAAATTATGCAATAATTGACTTCCATATAATTGATATTTTAGAAAGACATGATTTGATTGAAAAGCCGAAAACTCTTACAAAAGGAAAGTATTTGAAAATTGAAAAAACCCTGCTTAAGCTGGCAGAAGAGCTGAACATGTCTTTAGCAGAACTTGATTTATACCTCTGGTTTTTAGAAACAGGAAAAATTTTGAAAT
>CAZNLD010000016.1:12291-14075 GCA_964574035.1 Candidatus Undinarchaeota archaeon | reverse complement strand
ACTAAATATTTTTATACTTCTACTAATTAGTTGTTTCTATGAGCTTACTCCCAAAAAAATCAAGTCTTAAAAAGTTTTGGCGAATCATGAGCTATTCGAAAGCCCATAAATGGAAATTCATTTCTTTATTCATTTTAACAATAGGCATCTCTGCAATTGCACTTGTAAATCCTTATCTGGTTAAAATTTTAATTGACGATATTTTAATGTCTCAAAATTTTGATTTGTTTTATTTAATCCTCTTAGTATTTTTAGGTATGTTTGTTATCGGTTCTCTATTAAGTATAGCACTTAATTATGTTTCAACTAAACTGACTGCAAATCTGGTTCTAGATGTTAAAAAAGATTTGTTCGAACATTTAGAAAATTTGCACTTAGGTTTCTACCATTCAAAAAAAGTAGGCGACATTCTCTCAAGGTTAAATGATGATGTATATGGCGTTGAAGCCTTCTTAAAAACAATCCTAAACGAAGTGCTTTTAGACCTACTAATGGGTGGTTTCATTCTTGCAATGTGCCTCAAATTAAATGCAAAAGTAACTGGAGTAGCCCTGCTTTTTGCCCCTTTTTATATCATAGTTCAGAAGTATTTTGGTAAACAAGTCAGAAAAAAGAGAAAGAAAATCAGAAAAAAGTCGGCAGATGTCTTAAGTTTTCTACAGGAAGATATTTCTGAAATAAAAGCAATTCAATCTTTTGCTAGAGAAAAATTAGAATTAGACAAGTTCAAAAAGAAAACAAAGGAACTCATTGGATTGGATATCGAAATGAGCCTCCTAAGAGGATATTCAAGCATGTGGGTAAGTTTTATCAGTTTCATCCCTTTATTCATAATCCTTCTTTACGGCGGTTTTAATGTAATGGTCGGCGCCATGACAATTGGTACTTTAATGGCAATTTATACTTATATACAAAAGTTATTTGGTCCAATTTCAGATTTGGGCAATATTAATGTAGCTCTACAGAGTTCCTTAGTTTCAGTAGACAGAGTTTTTGAATTTATGGATATTGATCCAAAAGTAAAAGACAGTCCGAAAGCAGAAAAAGTAGATTCATTAAAAGGACAAATTGAATTTAAAAATGTTTCATTCAGCTATGACAATAAAAAAATCCTCAAAGACCTCAATTTTAAGATAAAACCTGGCGAAAAAATAGGGATTGTCGGAGCAAGCGGATCGGGAAAATCAACAATAGCAAGTTTGGTCCCTAGATTTGCAGATCCGGATAAAGGCGCAATTAAGTTAGATAATAAAAAGGTTAAAAAAATAAAAATAAATTCATTAAGAAATTTAATTGGAGCCGTTGGAGAGGATCCTGGATTATTTGCGACAACTATACGTGAAAACATTCGGTTTGGAAAAAGAGATGCCACGCAAAAAGAGATTGAAACTGCTGCAAAATTAGCAGATGCTCACGCGTTCATTAAGAAACTTCCAAATGAATATGATACGGTCGTTGGGGAAAAAGGTTCTACTTTATCAACTGGACAGAAACAAAGGATTTCTCTGGCAAGAACATTGGTCAAGAAGCCTGATATTTTAATTCTTGACGAAGCGACATCTGCTCTAGATACAGGCTCAACTAAGAAGGTATTGAAGTCTCTTCAAAGTTTTGCACGTGAAACCACTACGATCATAATCTCCCATAATATTCCTTTATTAAAAAAGACAGACCGAATATTTGTACTAAAAGATGGAAAAATTAAAGAGAAAGGGACCTACTCCGAACTAACCAAGAAAAAAGGTATTTTCTACAAGATGCAAAAAGCGGGCGAGTTTAAATAG
>CAZNLD010000016.1:0-12191 GCA_964574035.1 Candidatus Undinarchaeota archaeon | reverse complement strand
TAATCAACTACGCCGTCGCCGGTTATCTTGAAAACTGTTTCTCCGTCAGGCAGACTTGGACTGTCTATCAACCTTGCAATTCTCTTTTCGCCTTTACTCTTTCTCAGGTAAATTCTGAAAGTAGCTCCGTGTCCAAGGATATGCCCTCCAACTGGTTTGGTTGGGTCTCCGAAGAACATGTCCGGCTTAGCCATAACTTGATTAGTTACATAAACTGCAATGTTGTTTGCGTCAGCCAGCTTGTGAAGCATTCTCAGATGCCTGTTCAGTTTCTGCTGTCTTGATGCAAGAGTTCCTCTTCCAGTGTATTCGGCTCTAAACAAAGAAGTCAGAGAATCAACAACCAAAAGTTTAATGTTATTCTCTTTGATAACTTCTCTAGCTTTTTCAGCCATTATCATCTGGTCGTCTGTACTGTATGCTCTTGCAATTGTTATGTTTTTAAGAGCCTTGTTTGGATCAACTCCGGCAGCTTTTGCCATCTGTTTTACTCTTTCCGGTCTGAAGGTATGCTCTGAATCAATTATCAGTGGATTTCCGTCAAGACCTCCTTTATCTACAGGAAGCTGAACATTTACTGCCAGCTGCATTGCAATCTGAGACTTACCTGAACCGAATGCTCCAAAACATTCAGTTATAGATTGAGTTTCAAGTCCTCCGTCAAGAAGTTTATCAAAACTTTTTGAGCCAGTAGTAACTTTGCCGACATTTGACCTTTTCTTCATTAAGGCCTCGGCAGATTCAAATCCAAAATCAGCAGCGTCTTTTGCTTTTCCAATAATCTTCCTTGCTTTATTTTCAGATATATCTGCAGCAGCTGAAATGTCTCCAGCTGAAGCTGTGGCTATGGACTTCAAATCTTTGAAGCCACCTTCTTCCAGTTTTTTTGCGGTTGCGGGTCCAATTCCGCTAACGTCTTCTAGTTCTTTATCTCCCATCTTAACACCTCTTAGTTATTTGTCTTATTTAATATCCTTTTCGCTTCCGCTTCAGGATCAACTTTTTCTGTTGAGTATGCATTAAATTCAAGGTCTCCTGAAAAATTATTCCTTTTTACTCTTCCTCTAAAAAGAAATTCGGAGCCCATTAGCTCATCTAGTTTCTCTTTTACTTTTTTCTCATTTTTGTCCATTTTTTCTGTTTTCATATCTATAAATTTTTCAAATGTATCTCTGAATAAACTTGCCCTAATAGTTCCTGTTCCGTCATCAAGCAATAGATTCAAAACCGCAAGTTTATCTGGTTTGACATCTCCGCATTTCTGGCATTTACCATTATCCATTTTTTTATTGCAGTTTGGACACATATCATAAGTAAAATTATTCCCATAAAATTCAACAACAGCCGACCTGATTTCTTTATAGCTGTCTCCTGCATTTAAATCTTTAATTTTAACTCTTTCATTCTTTTTTTCAACTTTTTCCGGAAAAGTGTCAGGTTCAACTTCAGGATCTTCAACTAGAATGCCCCTGTTTCCAAGATTAATTTCAAGCCCACCCCTGTAGCCTGGTTTAACATAGCCGTTTCTTACCTGAATTACGTCGCCTTTTTTAATTTCGCCCTTCTCAATTTTTTCAATATCTGACATTTTCCAAAGGGCAATATTTATGTCATCTGAATCGTCAACAATCGTTAAATTTGCAACTTTTCCTTCTCTGCCCTTTTTTGTTGTAAAACTCCGCGGACCGCTTATTCTTGTTATTCTACCATTTACAGTAACTGATTTCATGCCTTCGGAAACATTTTCAATTTTAATAGCATTTTCAATAACTCTGTTTTTTGTCCTTACTCCAAGCTCATTCGCAATAATATATGCGGCGCCTTCTTCAGAAACAAGACCTGAAAGCTCCTTCTGCTTGTTTTTAATTTTAAGCATAATCTCTTCTTTAGAAAGGTTGCTTTCCTTAGCCATCATTTCAACAACTTTTTTAAGCGCCATATTAGTTCCCTGTTTAAACTAGTATTTATGATTTATTTAACTCTTGCGGGTTAATGGTTAATTTTATTAACCAAATAAGTCATATATCCCTATAATGAAAAAACTAATTGAAGCCGCACTGTTCATTTCAGGAAGAGCTCTGACAATAGAAGACCTTAAATCCATTTCAGGAGCAGAACCGGAAGAAATCAGGAGTTACATAAGGGAAATTAAGAAAGAATACGAAGGTAGAAATGCACCAATTGAACTTCTTGAATCAGTTGACGGCTATAAATTCGGAGTAAAATCAGATTATCTGCCTAAAGTAAAGGACCTTGCTCCGCAGATGGACATGGGCAGAGCATTGTTGAGAATTTTATCTTTTGTTGCCTACAAACAGCCCATTAAGCAGTCAGATTTAGTAAAAAGGTTTGGGAACAGAGTTTATGATTATGTCAAAGAACTCAGTAAGAGAGGATTAATTAGAACGGATAAGCATAAAAGAACCAAAATGCTGACTACAACAAGAAAACTTCTTGATTATTTGGGAGAAGTTGATATTAAAAACATTCAAAATGCTCTGAAAAAAGCAGAGGATTACAGAGCAGATAAAAAAGACGACTCTTCAAAAGAGTTCAAAAAGATATTCAAAACCAGGAGAAGGAACAAGAAAAAAACCAAAATCCCTGAGAAAGACCTTGATATAGATGATTGGTCCGGCAAAATAAAGAAAGAAGATCAGAAGAGAAAATTAAAAATGATGGACGAGCTTGACGGCGGAAGAAAAAGAGGCAGAAAGAAAGAAGAATTCGATGAAGATTTGGATATAATCCTTGACAAAGAAAAATAGTTAGAACGGCAGTTTAATTACCCCAAGTAAATATAATATCAAAATCAAAACCGGCTGATGTATCAAATAAACAAGCAGAGAATTTCTACCCAAAAGACATATTTTTTCAATGAACCAGTTCTCAGACAAATCCTGTATTTCAATCAATCTTTCATAATGTTTATACAATATATTTCCAACATAAATTCCAATTAAAACAAGTGCAAACCAGGGAATTAGCGAAAAGAAATCCAGTGTATAAAACTCAACAGGAGGAAGTCCAATAAAAGCAGTAAAAATTGAGCCGAATTCAATCATATTAAAAACAATTCCGGCAAGAATGATTAACAATACCGACATCCAAACTGCTGTTTCATCCCTTGCTTTTGAAATAAATGGGTATGCTAAAATTATTGAAATTCCGATAAAATGAAGTATTCCAAATATCACAGTGCCCTTCTCCAGAAATAACCATGTAATAATAGTAATTAGAATTCCCCAGAAAAATATTTTCATACCTCTTTTGAAATATTTTTGAAATCCAAAAGTACCTTTCTTTTTAGCTCTTTCTGAACTTAAAACCAACGAAATACCTGCCAGTAAAATAAAAATTCCTGCCGTAATTCTTGCAAAATAAAGCCAAAATCCTGAATTTATAATAATTTTATATTTTCCAAAATAACTTAAATCAAATAGGAAATGAAAAATAATCATCATAATAACAGCAATTCCTCTTAAAAAATCAATTTCCCAGAATCTTTTATCTATTTTTGTATTACTTTTCATATATTATACTCACCGATAAAGTTAAATTAATACTTATTTAAGTTCTAATATGGACGAACGAGAATTTACATCTTTGGATTTGTTTTACATGCTGAAAGAAATCAAGAGAATTGAAGGTGCATTTGTAAATAAGGTCTATCAAAAAGGAGACAAGCTGTATTTAATGCTGAGAAAATCAGAAAACCTCATGTTAGTCGTTGGTCCTAACAGATTTCATTTAACTGAATACAAGCCGGAATTTCCAACAAAGCCCCCTAACTTTTCCATGCTTTTAAGAAAACACCTGGTAGGCACAAAAATTGAAAAACTAGAACAGCTTGACTTTGACAGAGTTCTAATACTTCATTTCACATATGGAAAAAAACTTGTTATTGAGCTTTTTGGTAAAGGAAACATTCTGCTATTAAATGAAAATAATGTAATTATCCAGCCTCTTCGTTTTCAGGAATGGAAAGCAAGGTCGCTTAAACCCAAAAAGGAATACGTTCCGCCTCCAAAAGGAGAGAATCCACTTGAAATTAATAAATTGGATTTCTCAATGTCTCTCCAATCTTCAAAAAAAGATGTTGTAAGAACATTGGCATTAAATTTTGGATTGGGCGGAGTTTACGCAGAAGAAATTTGTGCAATGGCAAATGTTGACAAAAATACCTTATGCTCAAAAATCTTCACAGGAGACATTCCGCTAATATATAAAAATATGCAGAAACTTTTCAATAAAAAGATTTCTCCAAGAGTTTATTTGAAAGACGAAAAGCCGGTTGGCTATGCTCCCTTTAAATTAGAAACTATTACTGAAGCGGAAAAGAAAACAAAAACATTCAGCAAGGCATGCGATGAATACTATACTTTTATTGATAAAAGGGCTATTAAAAAACGAACAGAAGAACGAGAAAAGAAGATACAGCAGAGAAAAGAAATGCAGGAAAAGCATCTTGAAGAACTTAAACAAGAACAAATTCGATTAAAAAAGGAGGCCGACAAGCTGGCTGCTGAGCATAAATTCGAAGAAGCTTCAAAAAAATACAATAAAATAAAGAAAAATAAGACTAAAATTCCCGGCTTGAATTCTGCAATTGCCCGGACTCAGAAAAATATTGAAAAAGAAAAGGCAAAACCAAAACCTAAACTAAAGAAAAAGGAAAAGCCAAAAGAATGGTACGACAAATTTAAATGGTTTAGAACTTCCACAGGTGCTTTAGTTGTGTGCGGAAAAGACGCTACGACAAATGAATTGTTAATTAAAAAACACACCAAACCCGAAGAAATAGTATTCCATGCTGAAATAACCGGGGCGCCTTTTTGTGTAATTAAAGACACTACCAAGCCGGGAAAATCTGATCTGGCTGAAACTGCAGTGTTTTCAGCATCCCATTCAAAAGCATGGCAGAAAGGATACGGGACAATTGATGTTTACTGGGTTAAAGGGAAGCAGCTGGACAAAGAAGCGCCTGCAGGCGAGTCAATTGGAAAAGGAGCATTTATGGTTCACGGTAAGAAAAATTATTTTAAAAACACTCCTTTAAAAATTGCCATTGGCATAGATAATAATTTTAATGTAATTGCCGGACCTGAAGAAAGCATTAAAAAAAGAACAATTGCATATTCTATTGTAACTCCTGGCCCAATAAAATCAAAGAAACTTGCCCAGCAGATTAAACAGGTTTGGATGAATAAGCTTTCAAAGAAACAGATTGAAAAAACTAAACAAATAAATATTCAAGAAATCCAGAAGCATATTCCTGCCGGAAAGGGCTCACTTCTTTAATTTTTTTAAATGAACGGTTTTTGCTTTTTCAAATCCTTTTCCAGCAATCCTAAAAAAATTAACCAAACTGTTTTCATGCTGATTGAAATGCATTAAATCATCAGAGCTGTCTTCTATAGAAAGTTTTTCAAGTTCTTCTTCACTATCTAAGCCATATAAAATTATTTCTATTTTCCAGGCATTTTCATTATATTTCTTTCCTTTTAAAACCGCTTTGTATAATTTTGGTTCTTTATCGTCTTTTTTCTCCGGTTCAGGGTTATAAAAATAGTAAAATTTTATTTCAGCTTCTGATGGGTGGTCTTCATTGTCAACTTTAAATTTAATACCGCTTAGTTCTTTTTTAATTTTTTCTTTTTTATCTGGAATCTCTGCACTTTTAATTGTATTTAAAACATCTTTCAACCGAATACTGTACATTACTCTCAAATAATTTTCAACAAATTTCTTCGGTTTATCTACTCCAATATATCCTTCATATTTAATTGCCATACTATTTTCGTGTATTTCCAACTACTTAATCCTTACTATTACTCATCCGGGTAGTATTTGAAAAATACTTTCAAAAGAAGCGGGGCTAAAAACATGGTAATAACCATGACAATAACTACTGAAGGAAGCAGAGTAGCCGTCAGTATTTCGCCGAATATTCCTAATTGAGAAAGAATTATTACAACTAAAAGTTGATCTCCTCCTAAATTTACCAAACCGATAGCAGCTCCCAAACTTTCTCTCAAACCAGTTCCTGAAACCAAAGCTCCTATAAAATTACCGGCAAATTTTACTAAAACTGCACCGAAAACAATCCCAAGACCAAGCAGTGAAAATGAACCGGGCTCAAAAGCAACTTGAAGTCCAATCCATCCAAAGAAAATAGGAGCGAAAACACCATAGGTAAAGCTTGCAACTTTAGGAGAAAAGCTCCCTGTCTTCAAATAAGGAGAATAAGCCAGGGCAATTCCTGCGAAGAAAGCCCCTACAATTGCTGCAAAACCAAGTGCGCTTGCTAAGTATGCCAGAGCAAGAATCAAAATAAATGCAAGAGCAAACTGCGCCTCTTCCGACCTCATTTTTTCAGAATGTCTTATAATTTTAGGAGAAAGTTTTTCCATAACAACAAAAATTAAAAAGAATAATCCGATTTTTCCAAGCCCGAATCCAACATCTAAAAATCCTTCTGCTCCAACCAGAGCAACACCGAAAGCAAGCAGAGTATACAAAATAAAGTCTTCAACAACTGTTGCACTAATTATTACTTCTGAAACCTTTGAGTGCAGTTTTTTCATGTCAACTAATGCCCGTATAACGTTTGCTGTACTCTCTCCTGCCATCACAACTCCAAATAAAATGGCGTGAATTAAACCAAGCCCAACTTGTTTAAAAACAAAGTAAAGAAGAATAACAACAAAGATATAGCCGAAAATAGTCATTGCAATGCCCTGCTTTCCTTTTTTCTTCAGCCGGTCCATGCTAAAATTAAATCCAATTAAAAACAACAGCAGAATTACTCCAATCGTTGCAAGACCTTCAACCTGTCCTGCATTTATCAGTCCAAGAACACTCGCCCCTAAAACAATTCCTGCCAGAAGTTCTCCGAGAAGAGAAGGCAGCTTTAGTCTTTCAAATATTTCTCCAAGAAGTTTTGCTGCAATAAGCAAAAGTATAACGGCAAGCAGGAAGTTCATCTTTTCTTCTTACCTCTCTTAAAAGATTTTTTATGTTTGTAAATATGTTCAAGAATCTCAAGCTCTGTAACCATCCCTACAAAATTATCTTTTTCAAGAACAGGAACAACTTCTAATCCATGTCTAAACATTAATCTTACAATATCTTCTACTCTGTCTTCAGGAGAAACAGTTATTTCATGGGTTCTCATCAAATCTTTCACTGTTGAAGCAAAATACCCAATATCTAAAATTCTTCCAAAAGGACCGACTACCTCTTCCCAAGAAATATCCTGCGGGTCGACAAGGAGTTTCAATAAATCCCTTTTATGAACATCGCCAATGAAATTTCCTTTTCCATCAACAACTGCAACTGCATCTGATTTTTCTTTTTCAAAAGTAGCTATTAATTTAGTTATGCTTGTGTCTGATTTTACTGACTTTACATTCCGCATAACGTCCTTTACTTTCAGTTTCCTTACCTTTTTCATACACTTCCTTAATCCCACCTTATAAATAATATTTTTCCCACTTCTTTACTGATGAAATTATCAAAACTTAAGGAAAAATATCCTGAATTAAAGAAAGTAATTTCAAGTGTAGAGAAAACGGATGGAATTAAAAAGCTGTATCCTCCGCAGGAAGAAGCAGTTAAAAAAGGACTCCTGGACGGAAAAAATCTGGTTCTAAGTATGCCTACAGCCGGCGGAAAGACTTTAGTTGCAGAACTTGCAATGCTCAAAACTGTTTTGGAAGGAGGAAAAGCTATCTATATCGTCCCTTTAAGGGCAATTGCTTCAGAAAAATTTGCAGAATTAAAAGAAAAATATTCAAAAATTGCAAAAATAGGGATAAGTACAGGAGAATTTGATTCAGAAGGAACAAGCCTTGGAAAATATGATATTTTAATCGTAACTGTAGAAAAAATGGACTCTTTAATGAGGCATTCTCCAGACTGGTTAAAAGATATTAAACTGGTTGCCCTTGATGAAGTTCATCTCCTTGATTCAGCACACAGGGGACCTACTCTTGAAATGGTAATTACAAGACTTAAAAATTTCAATCCGCAGTTTTTAGCTTTAAGTGCAACAATACAGAATTCAGATGAGCTTGCAAAGTGGATGGATGCAGAATTAATTGAAAGCCAGTTCAGGCCCGTAGATTTATCAAGAGGTATTTTCGTAGACGGCGAAGTGGCATTCAAGGAAAAGGATGATTTAAATCTGGGGCAGATTATCCATTCTCCTGCAATAACTCTTGCCTTAGACACTGTAAAAAACGGAGCACAATCCTTAGTTTTTGTAAATACAAGAAGATCATCTGCAAAGCAGGCAGAATTAACCGGCTCCAATTTATATGAAAATCTTTCAACAAAGGAAAAGAAAGAACTGAGCAAACTTTCAAAGAAAATTTTGAATGTTTTAGACAGACCGACAAGGCAGTGCAAAAGACTTGCCAACTGCGTAAGAAAGGGAACTGCATTCCATCATGCAGGACTTCATTCAAAACAAAGGTCTTTAATTGAAGAAAATTTCAAGCAAAATCTGATAAAAGTCATATGTGCCACACCTACGTTATGTCTTCCGTATAACACACGTGTATCCATGGCCAATGGAGAGGTTAGAAAAATTGGGGAAATTGTCAATTCTGAAGAAAATCCCTCCGTCCTTTCTACAAATTTAAAAACGCTAAAAGGAGGACATGGCCAAATTACTTCAAAAGGAAAGCGCAGGACAAACAAACTAATACACATCAAAACAAGAACTGGCAAGGAGATTCACTGCACGCCTAATCATCCACTCCTAACTCTAAGTGGCGGCTACTCTAGGTGGAAGAAAGCTAAGAATATCAAAGCAGATGATCTGCTAGCAACTTCTAGACACCTTAAGAAATATATTAAAAATACTCCACCTAACCCAGTTTCATTTCTACCAAAAAAGTTTCTCAGGGTAACCGAACCCGCCCTCTTCTCAAAAGTTGTCCAACAACTCACTAGCAACTTTAAAAGTAAAAAGGCGCTGGCTGCGCATTACTCTATAAATGAGGCAGTTTTCTACAAATATTTAAATGGGAGTAATACTATGCCCCTCTCGCTATTGTTAGAAATGGGGGAAGATGCAGGATATAATGAGGAAGATATACTTTCTAAGATTTATCATATCTCATGGGGAAACAAGAAGGGCGCTTCTCCTCAAACAAAAATTAAAATTCCAACTAGTTTAGGAAAGGACCTTGTAAAATTTATTGGTTATGTTATCACCGACGGCTGTATAACGCCTAAGAAATCTTGGGGAAGTGAAAGTTTTTCAATAGACTTTGCAAGCTCCGATTTGAAAAAAATAAATCGGTTTAAGAAAACAGTCGCTAGACTATTTGAAAAGGTTCCAAATACCAAGGAAAGTTTTTTTAAGGACGGTGTCTACCACGCAAATTTCGTGTCAAAACCAATAGGAACACTGCTGGTTAATATGGGGTTACCCGCCGGTAGGAAAGCACACAGAGTTCGTTTGCCTGCATTTATGTTTTCACTTGAAGGAGAGCTAATAAAGGAGCTCCTTTCAACAATGTGGGAGTGTGATGGTTATGTTTCTAAAAAAAGGTCAGCAATGGAATATTATAGTTCAAGCAAAGGACTTGTTCAAGACCTACAACTTCTTTTGCTAAGGTTGGGCATAGTGTCTAGAATAGTTAAAAAGAAAAAGCGAAAACCGACAACCGTTCAGGGCAGGAAAATTACGGCCAAACACTCTCATTATACGCTTTTGGTTTCTGGTAAGTTTGCAGAAAAGTTAGCAGATTTTATTGGCGTTCCTTTGCATAATTCAAGTTCAAGAACATACGAATTGGATCAAGCAGACATCACTAAACTACTTCCAGATATCAGAAAAGAAACGAATACGTCTACTTATAAGCTCAATAAGGCCATGGGGCTTGATTTCTGGAAATTTGAGAACGGTGCAAGGCCCGTCCGATCCACTTTACAAAAACTTTCTAATTATTTTGAAAATGCAAACTCGGAGAAGACCAATATATTAAAGCGCCTTGCATACTCAGACATTTATTGGGACGAGGTTGTCAGTGTAAAATCCCTAAATAAGCAAGCAGTTGTTTATGATATAGAGGTTGAAAATTTTCATAATTTCATAGCAAATGGTTTTATCGTTCATAATTCAGCAGGCGTAAATCTACCTGGAAAGAGAGTAATAATAAGAGACTACAGGAGATACGGCGGATATGGTCTTAAACCAATTCCTGTTCTTGAAATTCACCAGATGTTTGGAAGAGCAGGAAGGCCGAAGTATGACAAAGAAGGAGAAGCTGTCCTTATTGCAAGGAACATGGCTGAATATGAGGAACTCTGGGACCATTATATTGAAGGAAGACCGGAGCCGATAACTTCAAAACTCGGAGTTGAACCTATTTTAAGAATGCATGTTCTTGGAGTAATTGCAGAATGTCCTGTAACCAGAGACAAGCTTTTTGATTTCTTCGGAGATACCTTTTATGCTTACCAGTATGGAAACATTGAACGAATTTCAAATCTTTTAGATAGAGTTCTTGACAATTTATTTGAGTGGAAATTCATTGACTACGATTCAAAAAATAAATTCAAGCCGACAAAATTAGGAAACAGGATTGCACAGCTTTATTTAGATCCATATACTGCTCATTCATTAATTAAGCTTCTTTCAAAGAAATTACCTGATGACATTATTCTTCTTACACTTCTTTCCGACACTGCTGAAATGCGACCTCTAAGAGGAGTAAGAAATTCTGAGACAGAAGTTTACGACCAGTTTGAAAAATATGATTTGAAAGAAGACCAGTTAAAAGCTTTTAAGAATGCAGTGGTTTTCTTCGACTGGATTAATGAAGCATCTGACGATAAAATATTTGATAAATATGGAATTCCTCCCGGAACCCTAAGGACTAAATTGAATATAGCCGACTGGCTTTTGTATGCTTGTTCTGAAATTGCAAAGATAAAAAGAAGGAAAAAATTAATTCCAAAAATCAACGCTCTCAGAAAAAGACTGAAATACGGAGTAAGGAAAGAACTACTTCCATTAGTAAGAGTAAGAAATATTGGAAGGGTCAGAGCCAGAAAATTGTATCAGGCAGGCATCAAAAATATTAAGGACCTAAGAAAAGCAGAACAGAAGAAACTTGAAAAACTTCTTGGTAAGAAAATTTCTAAGAAAGTTAAAAAAGCAGTTGAAAAAGATTTGAAATAGTCAAATGCCGATAAAAACAAAAGTATTTGAAGAAACTACTGAAGATAAAAACAAAAGAAGGTTTATTATAGCAGTGCTTTTTCTTATAGAAAACGCCTCAAAAAGTGTGTACGTATACAATATTATTTGTAAAATGGAAAGAAAATTTCTGTTCTTCCGAAGTGTTAATGTTAGTTACAGGTTGAAAACATTTAATAATTTAGAAAAATTCGAGGAAATTAAAAATGAGAATCTGTCGTCCGGTAGGTGGAGTCTTTTGAAAGAAGGAATTCCTAAAAATATAAGAAAACCAATATTTAGAAAGATGAAAAACACGAAGCACTATACCTTTTTGAAGGATGCACCTGAGTCTTTTAGTTAAGTACTTGCAACCCTGCTCGGCTTAGTTTTTGGGAAGACCTTAAAACTTTTTCCACAGAAAAAACAGGTTGCAGTCCATTTACTCTTGTCCGCTACCTTCGGCTCAAAGTTTCTTGTTCTTCCGCAGTTCGGGCATCTTACTTTTATTTGGTACATCAATTAATAGTAAATGGTTAATAGTTTATAATTTATGGTTCGGTGCATAGTTGGCAGCTTTTGGTTATCTTTAGAGGTATGTTCTGCCTCATTAACAACTGGACAATCGACTATAAGTTATTTACTTCAGGTCTATTATCGATTATCTATTATCGATAATCGATTGATGCGGAGGAAGAGATTCGAACCAGCTGTGGTCAGCTGGCACCCGTCCTACATTGCCCGCAACCAATTTGTCAATCAGCGGGCAAATAAGACTGCAAAAATGTCCGAGCTTGGCAAATCTTATTTGCCCTTCGCCGGAAAAAGTGCATTGGGCGAATGGGCAATGTAGGATCTGTTTTTACCAGATTTTTCAGGACAGAGAACTAACTGCAAAGAGAATAAATTTAAAAATCTGAGTGCGGGAGACAATGTGCAGGCCTTGAAATTGGTTACTGCACAAGCCTCCCTTGCCTTACAATTTATGCGGGAG
>CAZNLD010000015.1:0-16677 GCA_964574035.1 Candidatus Undinarchaeota archaeon | reverse complement strand
GATGGACTGTGTCTGTTAGGTTTACTTCTCCGGTTCCTGAGAAGTTTTGGTTTAGATTAGTTGAACCGTTTACTTTTACAATTGGATTGTTTATTGTGTATGAAATTACTGTGTAGTTTGTTCCAATTAAGGGATCATCTTCGTCTGATAGGTCGTCTGAATCTTTGTTTGAATTGTTGATTGATACATTGAAGTAGTAGAGAGAAGTTGATGCTTTGTTTCCGTTTATATCCGTACAGTTTACCTGCCAGTTGTATGAACCGTTTGTTAATTCGTTATGATGGAAGTAGTTGGTTTGGTTTTCTTCAATTGTTGTATCGTTTGCACTTGGGTAAGGTAGAGAATCGTTTACTAGGAATTTGCAGTAGCTTATGTTGTTTATGCTTGTTATATTATAGGAGAAAGTGTAGATAGATGTGTTAATTTGAGTATTGTTTGCAGGTTTAGGATTAGTCATTTGGGGCGAGCTTTTTATGGTTATGTTGTGTTCTGAACCGAAAGTTGCTGTTACATTTATGTACTGGTTGTTTGTTGTGTAGTTGCAGTTTGCACTTGCGCAGTGAGCTCCGTCGAAGTAAACTACATAATCTCCTGTTTCTGGCATTTTTAATTCTAATTCTTTTGTTCCTTCGCCGTCCAGGATTAATTCTGCTTGTTTTAGGTTGGATTGATCCATTGTTGAAGAGATTAGAGTTAAACCAATAGGATTCGTCATCATTGGTGAAGGTGCATTTGTTGTGTAGTCAATTGTTACATAGGAGAGGTTGTCTGGACCGGAGAGCCAGTGAGGATAGTCACCACCCGGTGAAGTCAATTTAAAAGAAAGGTTATACCAATCATATTTATTGTTCATTGCCCAATTTACATCGTTGAATGTCGTTGAATTAAAAATGTAATTCGGTGAATTGGGGATTGTCGTGCTGAGGTTCAGAGTAGTACTCAATGAAACGGCTCTTTGTACTCCTACATCCGAATTATCTTCAACCCGATACCAATGATTTATTGTGATATTTTTTAGGGTTCCACTAGGTAGTGCCGGTGCAATATCAGGAGATGCCTGAATCCATTGAGAGCAATAGAAAGATCCGTTTCTACTTGGCCTTACAAACAAAAAAGATTTAGCATCAGTACCACTTGGTTGGCCATGTATTGGTCCTCTTTCCGCCATTAAATAATAATTAATTGTGGATGAAAATATTCTTGACTCATTTATTGAATTAAAATTTTGAACGCTATATATTTCATTATAATTTGAATCAGTTACATTTACCCTAATTGAATACGTTCCGAGTTTTGTTGGCGTAACATTTCCAAATATATTTGTTGTTGAATTATTATATGAAAAATTAAAATCAGGACTTGAAGTTACTGAATTCACTGAACTTAAAGTTTGACTTGTTCCGTTTGGGTGCTGAACTGATAAATTAAACGATAATTTTTCCGATATATTTCCTATTTGTTTAGAAGACGATTCCAAAAGAGATTCCTTATTCAAATAAAAAGAATTAGAAGTATAGTTGTTCGAAGTTGAACCTTCTTCAAGTATTGGTTTAATATTTCGATTGAATGAATTATTCGTTAAAATGTTTTCGTTTGAGCTTGAGTTTAAATAGACTCCATACTTATTGTTTGAATCAGCAGTATTGTTGATGATAGTATTGTTTGAAGATGAGTTTAGATATATACCGTAAGTATTCGAACTCGCAATATTATTAGTTAAAGAGGTGTTTGAAGAGGAATCTAAATAGAATCCGCCGACATTTAACTTGGCAGTATTGTTAATTATTGTAGTGTTTAGGCTTGAACGAATATATGAGGCATAATAACTCAAATTAGCCGTAATATTGTTAATTAATGAATTATTAGTGTTTACCAAAAGTATTGCGTAGTAATTTGGAGTTAAATTAAGATTGTTAATAGTTATATTATTGCATGAAACCAATCCAACAAATCCAGCATCATGTGTTCGATTTATTTCTGCATCTTGCGTATAATTCCAATAATAAATTGGCTTTCCATCCACTGTATTTGAAGTTGATATACTTTGAACATAATCTGAACTTGAACTTCCAGAAATCTTAAACTGATAAGTATTTTTTTCCATTTTATTACCAGATAAAATATTATTTGGGCTTGAAGATAAATAGGTGCCATAAAAATTATTTGAACTGGCAGTGTTGTTTGTTAATGTGTTATTTGAGCTCGATTTTAGATAGATTCCATATTCAGTGTTTGAACTGGCAGTGTTGTTTGTTAATGTGTTATTTGAGCTCGATTTTAGATAGATTCCATATTCAGTGTTTGAACTGGCAGTGTTGTTGCTTATTGTGTTGTCTGAGCTTGAAGATAGGTAGATTCCAACATTGGAGTTAGAATTGGCTATGTTGTTGGATACAGTGTTGTTGTTTGAGCTTGAAGATAGGGCGACGCCGTGCCTGTCATTTGAATTGGCAGTATTGTTGCTTATTGTGTTGTCTGAGCTTGAAGATAGGTAGATTGCATACTGGCTGTTTGAATCGACGGTATTGTTTGTTAAACTGTTATTGTTTGAGTTAGAATATAGTTGGATTCCGTAATAGAAATCGATAACAGTGCATCCTTTGATGCTATTGTTGTTTTTTCCATTCAAAAAAATTCCATAACCTGATCCAGAACCATCAATCGTATGCCCCTGGCAGTCAAATGTCTTATTTGAAAAGTTTGCTGGATTATCTATGCATGTTTCAGAATGGTCAGTTATATCTGCAGTCAATCTAATATCATCATAAGTATTATTATTAATTGCATCTGTACAGTCACTACAAGAATCACAATAAAATGCGGAACTGTCATTCGTATACGCATTAACTCCACTTACAGAGACAAATAAAACTAAAAAAACCACTACTGAAAGTACTGCTAACTTTGAATTCATGTTTATTGTTAATTATAGTATATATATATATAAGGTTTATTGAAGAAGGGGGAAAGCCAAGATTATTTATATAGAAATCTACAAAAATAACAGGAGAATGGTAAGCAAATTCAATCAGGTCTGGACTGAGAAGTACAGGCCGGAAACACTGGAAGAAGTTGCAGGACATAAAGATACAGTCAGCCGGCTGAAAGCTTTTGTTCAAAACAAGAGCCTGCAGAATCTTTTATTTGCAGGACCGGCTGGAACAGGAAAAACAACCTGCGCCCTTGCAATTGCAAGAGAATTGTTTGGAGAAAATTGGAGAAATAACATTCTTGAACTGAATGCAAGCGACGAAAGAGGAATAAATGTTATTAGAAACAAGGTCAAAAACTTCGCCAGAACAAAACCAATCGGCGACATTTCATATAAGGTTATTTATCTTGATGAATCTGATGCTTTAACCAGAGAAGCCCAGCAGGCTTTAAGAAGAACAATGGAAAACTACACTAAAACCTGCCGATTTATTTTAGCAGCAAATTATAATTCAAAAATAATCGATCCTATCCAATCAAGATGCGCATTATTCAGATTCGGCCCGATTTCAGATGAAGATGTAAAAGAGAGGCTGAACTACATTGCAGAAAAGGAAAACCTCCAGCTGGATGAAAACGGAATGAATTCAATCCTTGAAATAAGCAGAGGAGATTTAAGGACTGCAGTCAACCTGCTTCAGGCAACTGCAGCAACGGCAAAAACAATTGATGAATCTGCTGTTTATAAGGTTTCAAGCAAGGCGAAGCCGAAAGACATTGAAGAATGCGTAAATCTGGCTCTTGGCGGGCAGTTCAAAAAAGCAAGAAATAAATTAGATTCTCTAATTATAAATCAAGGGCTTGCCGGCGAAGATGTAATCCGGCAGATGCACAGAATTGCCTTGAAACTTGACATACCAGAAGACAAACTTGTAAAACTCCTGGACAGAATTGGAGAATACGACTTCAGAATAATTGAAGGCTCGGATGAAAGACTGCAGTTGAATGCACTTCTCGCCCAGATATATAGAATCGGGCAGACTAATAATGAATGATTTTTCACCCTGGTCTGAAAAACACAGACCCGGAAAGACTGAAGAAGTTGCCGGGCAGGGTCCGGCTGTTGAGAAAGTTTTAGATTATATTAAAAATTTTGATAAAAAAAAGAAGCCACTGCTTTTATACGGACCGCCGGGAATAGGAAAAACCTGTATAGTTCAGGCGGCCGCCGGTGAATTTGATTTGGAGCTTGTTGAAATGAACGCATCCGATTTCAGAACCAGAGATGCAGTCGAGGAAAAGCTTGGAAATGCAGTCCAGCAGAAAACTCTCCTGGATAAAAAGGGAAAACTCATTTTAATTGACGAAGTGGACGGAATCCATGGAAATTCAGACAGAGGAGGCCTTCCTGCTGTTTACAAAGTTATTAAAGAGACAAATTTTCCCATTGTAATTACTGCAAATGACGCTTATAATAGGAAATTAAGAACTCTCAGAAAGAAATGCAGTCTTGTGAAAATGCCGAAAGTCAACATAAGAAGCGGAGGCAAAAGACTGAGGGAAATTGCAGAGCTTGAAAAAATTGAGTATAAAGATGGAATTTTAAAAGAAATTGCAAGAAGAACCGACGGAGACATGCGGGCTGCAATTAATGACTTACAGATGCTCTCCGGAGATGGAAAACTGGAGCAGACTGATTTAGGCAATTTGCAGATTAGGGAGAAGCAGGTTAAAATTTTTGATACACTTCTTTCCATTTTCAAATCCAAAAATAAAGACCATATTAAAAAGAAGGTCTGGAATTCAGATAAAAATCTAGATGAAATAATTTTATGGCTGGCTGAAAACCTGCCGAAAGAGTATGAAAAACCGGAAGAACTGGCTGATGCATTTAACGCCCTTTCAAGAGCAGATGTATTTAAAGGGAGAATTATTCACAATCAGTCCTGGTCTCTGCTTAAATATACAAATGATTTGGCAAGTTTAGGCGTTGCATTTGCCAAAGAGAAAAAGTATAAGAAATTTACAAAATATTCCCCTCCTTCTTATCTAATGAAAATGGGCAGGTCGAAGGGAAAAAGAGCTTTGAGAAAATCAGCTGCTGAAGAAATAGGAGAAGTCTGCCACTGCTCCAGAAAAAGAGCTGTTGAGCAGTTCCCATATTTATCAATTATTTCTAAAAAGACAGGATATAATTTTGGACTGGAAGAGAAAGAGCTGGAGTATTTGAGGAAAGTAAATTGATAGATAATCGATAATAGATTATGCGCAGCTGGAGGCTTTTGATAGAGTTTTAAACTCAGTGGCTATTTTACTAATTTTTGTTTAAATGCAAATATTTCTGAAATCTTTTTAAAAGATTTTCTTTCCTAGTATACATATAATAGCCGGCTATTGCAAGTAAAACAGCCAGACCTGCCATAATGTTTTCTGTTTTTGTTAAAGGTATAAATCCAGTTGGAGGTTTATCCTGATCTTGATTTTCTTTCTCTGCTCTGCTTTCTTCAGATTTAACCGGCTCTTCTTCAATTCCTGATTCTTCTTTTTCCATTTCTTCTTCAAATGTCATTGTCCAATTGGTTGGCCCTCCTGCCGGACCTCCTCCGCCTCCGGATGGACCGCCTCCACCTGACTCTTCTCCAATCATGAATTTATAATGAGCAGGCTCAGTTCCTAGATTGCCTACGTTGTCCATCGCAATTACATGGAAATACCAAGTGCCTTTCGAAAATCCGTCATTTAGATTATTACTTCTGTTAGTTTCCTGCATACTTGAAAACATAGAATCAGCTGTAATTTTAGTTTCATTTGACCAGAACGAATACTTATCAGGAATATCATTTTCATTCTTAGTTATTAAATAATAATAACCATATACTCCGGATTCCTTATCCTGTGCGCTTACTTCAAAATTTGGTTTTCTTTCTGAGTATTTTTTATCATGATCAGGATGAGTATCAGAATTTACCTTTGAAATTTCAGGAGGAGTATTATCAATATATACCTTAACAATATTAGACCAAGCACTTTCATGTCCTACTTTATCTATTGCCTTCACCTTGAAATCATAAAGCCCTGTAGTTAAATCCGGCTCATATCTCGTTTCATTTTTGTCAAAGTTTATAGAACTGCCATTAATATTTCCAATGTAACCTGCAATCCCGCTTCCAGAATCTCCAGGATTATTCCAGGTATAACTTGGCTGATTTGAAGACCAATTATTTCCTGCCTGCCATTCATTTAAAACCGGTGCATTTGGACTACTTTTATCTACATGGATACTTACATTTCCAGGATTGCCGATATTTCCTGCAGAGTCGACCGCTCTTACATAGACAGTATGGACGCCCTCCGGTTGTTTATTTGTTGTAAAAGATGTTGAAGTTCCTACTGGTGTCCAACTGCCGTAATTAATCTGATATTCATATCTATCAATTCCATTTGTATCTGAAACACCATTCCATTCTATGTTATGGACGTCATCTTCCGACCATCCCGGCGGATCTGCAGTAACTTCTGGAGCAGGCGGCGGGGTTATGTCGACCACTGAAATCTGTTTTAGATATTCATTATTGCTTTCATTACTCTCTGAAATTACGTTTGTTGAATCTGCTTTAATCTCTAACTCGTGACTTCCAAAAGTAGCATTCCATTTTAAGACAATTTCTTTTGATGAACCGGCAGAAACTGAAATCTGTTTCCTGTCAAGCGTTTTAAATCCTTTATCTAAATCAACATAGAAGTTATCGGCATCTGTTGCACCAGTATTTTTTACCAAAACGCTTATATTTACTTCCTGCAGGTCTGAAGGTTTTTTAGGATTAAATGAAATATCGTTCTTGTTTATACTTATATCTGCTTTATTTGAATAAACTTGAAGCTGCTTGGACCGTGAAGCAGTTAATCCGCTAGTATCATTTGCCGTTACTTCTAAAAGATAATTGTTTTCAGGAGGTGCAGAAGTCGCTCCTTCATAAATTCCATTTGATTCAGAAAGAACTACTTCCGAAGTGTCAAGCGTTGCTTTAACTGTATCTACACCAACATTATCAGCCACTTTAGCTTCAATATTCATTTGGTCCGATTCATGAACCAACAAAGGACTGTATTCTATACTAGTTATCAGAGGGGAACTTGAATCAGAAACAGAAACAAGCTTTGTTGCATTGTTGTTTTCTTCATTTGTTTCTAATATATTTCCTTCTGGGTCAGCTTGGACTTCTATTGTGGACGTTCCATAAACAGCAGTCCAATTAAATCTAGAAGTAAGTTCAGATTCCGCTGGTATGGTGATGGTTTTGTTTTCTTTGTAATTACCTATTTCAAACTTAATAAGAGCATTACTTGCATCTGTTTTTCCATTATTTTTAACAGTTACATTTATTTGAGTAGATTTTCCATCGGATATTGTATTTTCTAGTTCAATGTCGTTTTTGTTTACTTCTAAATCAGGTTCATTTCCGTAAATCTCTAATTTAGTTGATTTGCTGGCTGTTAAATTGTCAATATCTATGGCAATAATACTTGCAGAATATATTCCTGCATTTGAAACTGTAAAGGTTCCTTCATAAAGACCAGTTGCTGGATTGTAACTTAAGTTAGTTTTTGAACCATTTACAGAAATCCTTACACTTGAAATTCCAATATTGTCAGATACATTTGCCTTGGCAGATATCTGCTCTCCAGCGAATGTTTCTTTTGGAGTTAGATTTATAGAATTAATCATTGGGGCAGTATTATCCGAAACAACAATTTCAAAAGATACTTCATTGTCATTTTCATTTGTTTCAGAAAACTTATTTGAAGAATCCGCTTTTATTGAAATAGTATGTCCGCCGTACTCTGCCGTCCAGGAAAGAGTTTCATTTAGAGAAGAGCCGGAATTAATTGAAGCAGTTGAAGTATTTACAGCATTTCCGTCTACAAGAAGCGCAATTTCAAAGTTGTCTGCATCTGCTTTGCCTATGTTTTCAATCTTTGAAGATGCATTAACTTCATCGCCTGTAAAGACCATTTCAGGAGAGTAAGAGGTATTGTTTTCAACGACTCTAAGTTCTGGACTCGCAGAAGTTATTTTTACAGTTTTTGTTTCTTTGCTTTCAAGGTCAAACATATCAACAACTCTGGTTTCAGCTTCATATATTCCAGCTGAAGGAGCAGAGATGCTTCCTTCATATAGACCGGTTCCACTGTTGTAATTTAAGTCAACAGAATTTCCGGCAACTGAAAAGTTTGCGCTTGTTATATTCGTATTATCTGTTGCATTAACTTCTATACTTAAAGTATCAGTTGTATATGCCGGAGAAGGACTGACTATAAAACTATTTATTACCGGCGGCTCCGTATCATGGATTGTATATTGCAGGTCAAGGTTTGAAAGTGTTAGAGTTCCTTTGGTATCAGAACTTAGTTTTATAGGGACAAGGCAAATATTGTCAGTGCAGTCGTTGTTTAAATAATTTTGAATTTCATTTTTAAAATTAGATGTCCTTTCAGTTCCAGTAAATATTCCAGAATAACTCCATTCATAATCACCGTCATCAGTTGCATCCATTTTTGGGTTCGTTGGCTCTGTTGGAATTTTGCACTCCCATGTTTCCCAGCTTCCGCGTTTGTCACAGAATTGATCGGAAGAACAGTCGCTGTCATACCCGCAGCCTAATACATAGGTATTTTCAAGGGGATCATATTCACTGCTTCCGCCTGTAATCCAGCCGTGCCACTGTGCAGCAGTCCATGCCCAGTAACCGCCATTGGTATCTTTATCCCAGCAAAGAACCTCAAAGCTAGGTATAGAAGAAGAAGGTGCGCTGACAACAGAAAATTGCCCTTCATTAGAAACCCTTATACCGTTGCAACCGCTTGAACCGCAATCCATCATTTGATTTATATCAGCCCTGTAATATGCTTTGTCTCCTTCGCAGAGATAATATATCCAGAAATTATCAACATAATATTTCCTAGATACTCCGTTTATATTTACATAATTATATTCACCTCTGTCATTAGAACCAGACGAAGCAATTACAGCATGTGCAGTTGCAGAACCATATGAATAAGTATTTTCATAACAATTAGCATAACCGTCTCTATTACAATAAGAACCCCTGATATTTTCATTTGATTTTTCCTGTAAACTGATATTGTTGGAACCATTCAAGCTCCCTCCTGAACTTGAAGAACTAGCCGACTTAAACTCCTCCGGAGCTTGCTCTTTTATTTCATTTGGAATAAACGATTCTTTATCAGAAGTTATAATATCATTAGTTTTAGTAGACTTTGTATTTGCACTTCCCGAGATATCAACTTTTGCAATATCAACATCTGCTTCCTTCCATACTTTCAAATAAACTGTATTGCTCCCGCCGTCTTTTCCAAAATCAACTGCCTTTTCAGTTGACCCGTCGGAAAATATATTCGTTGAAATGTCGCCGGGAGAAGCAATTACAATATTACTGATAACTTCTGAGGTTACTTCATGGCTGTCGGTTGCAGTAAGTTTGATTTTATGACTGCCTGCCAATAAATCGGATTTTGAAAATGAATTTCCTGTTCCAATCTGTCCGTCTAAACTTGAAGTCCATACAAGAGAAGAACCAGAAAGACTGCCGTCTTCCAAATCAGATGCAGAGCCGCTAAAGGAAATTGATGCGTCTTTTTCAAATATTGAGCCGGAACTTGGTGAAGAAATTTCCGGTTCAGGCGGACTTGAAGTAACGAATATATTTAAGTCAAGTGAAGTGCTTTTTCCATTAGAATTTTCTGCCGTTAATGTAACTGTATGATTTCCTATGGAAAGACTATTCTTTGTAAAACTCTGACCGGTTCCAATTTGCCCGTCAATATTTGAAACCCAAATCAAAGAACTTCCATTAAGCTCTCCGTCGTCAGCGTCAACTGCTGTTCCGTTGAATAAGATATCATTTCCATGTATGTATTTTCCAGTATTTCTCGGAGAAGTTACTGAGGCAACAGGATATCCGGGAGGATTTACCTGCAATTCAACAATATCCATCGCCTGCAGACCATGGCTGTCTCTTGCTGTTAAAGTTATAGTGTGAGTTCCTTCTGAAAGTTCTGTTGTAGTAAAGTTTGTTCCACCTCCAATATAACCGTCAATATCGGAATACCAAGAAAGGGCAGTTCCAGTCAAGTCCCCGTCCTGCGGGTCATTTCCAGTTCCATTGAATTTAACAGGATATGAAAAGAATGCCTGCGTTTTATCTGCCGGCGAAAGAATAGATGCACTTGGACTTCCTTCCAGAATTTCTATGGAAATTGAAGTATTACTGCTTAAATTTGCACTATCGGTTGCAGTAAATGTAATTTCGTGGGCTCCGACGGAAAGATTTGCTGTATTAAAAGAGGACCCAGTTCCAATTTGTCCGTCTAAATCAGAAGTCCAGATAATTGAAGCTCCTGAAAGGACACCGTCTTCTTCATCCGAACTATAGCCGTCAAAGTACACGGTCTCGCCCTCTGCAAATGCTCCGCCTCTTGGTGAATCAATTCTTGCAGTTGGATATCCCTGTGGATTGATAGTTATCCCAACCTGATCTTCAGTTGAAAACCCTTCATTGTCAGTCCCATTTAATGTTAATATATGGGTTCCTTCCGATAGATTTGAAACTATTAGTGAATAGCCGGAGCCGAGTTTTCCGTTAATGCTTGATTTCCATTCTAAAGAATTTTCTGAAATAAATCCATCCTGATAGTCCAATGCCTCCGCACTTAAAGTTATTTCAGAACCAACAGAGAATACATCTCCTTTTGACGGAGAAGTAATCTGAACAATTGGATATGGAGAGTAAGCCGTTGCATTCATTTTTATTACATTGTTCATCTCGCTTATTTCTATGACATCTCTTGAAGAATCAACAAATGCACTTAAAGTATGATTTCCTAAGAGGTCAGTATTCCATTTGATGTCTACTTGTTTATGTTCGTCTGGAGCTAAATTAGAAACAGTTTTTTCATCCAGTAAATAAGCATTTTCATAACCATTTGGATGAGTATATTGATCGTAAATACTTACTTTAAATTCTCCAGAGTTCTGCTTCCCCTTGTTTCTAATCATTACTGATATTGTTGAATTCTTACCAGTAGTAACTAAATCATTAGACCAGATAGCGTTTGGATTTAAATCAGGAGTATCTGATTTGAGGGCGCCGCCAAAGTAATAATCATCTCCGGACTTGGAATAATTGCTCACTGTTGCGTTTTTCACTATTTCATTCATTTGGCTTGTTAAATTTCCAAGAACTTCAGGAGGTACGCTTGAAAGCATCATTCCGCCGTACCAGGTATATGTACATGTTTCTCCATGCAGACCGCATGGAGCTTCATGAGTGTATAATTTTTGATAAGCCTCCTGCTCCCAATATTCCTGGTCAAATGGAACTTCTGACTCAAGACCTGAAATATTATCAGAATTTATTTTTTCTCCGAAAGGTATTTCGCTCATATCCTGCTGTTTATACCACTGAGCAATAGCCAAAGAAGTGTAAACTCTTCTAAGTTCTTCGTATTCAGGAGCACTATTTATAAGTTCTACTGTGTTAGGAGTTACTTCCTGTTTATGGCGCTGTATGTATTCATTTCTCCAGTGTTCTGATCTGTTTTGAATGTACTGCTCAAGCTCCGGCCTTAAATTGTAATTTGAAACTGGAACGATGCAGGCATCAATAGTATAATCCACTCCGAGTGTTGCTTCTTCAATGAAAACATTGCATCCGCTTCCATTTACAGCGAAATTATCAGGAACCACCCAGGACCTTGCAATTATCCTAGGAACCTCATTAAATCCTTTTGAATTTAATTCATCCCAGTAAGGTCCGCTTTTTATGTCGTCAATCCAGTACTGAAGCATGTCTTCCTGAAGCTGCTGGGCTTCTGGACTGGCGAACTGGTCAAATTTTAATTTTACATCTGCATCAAGAAGAACGGCTCCTGTTTCAGTTTCTCTAAGTTCTTCATCAACTCTGTCAACCGAACCGGTTTGTCCGCCTTCTCCATCCGGCACTATATCCATAGTAATCCACTGCTCGTGGTTTGGAATTACTAAACCAGTCATGAAATCGCGGATTGACTGATTGCTGGACTTTGAAGTATTTACAATGATATCTCCGGTATCTGCTTTTTCTCCTTTAACTGCAAAGGTTAGTCCTTCTTCTCCGGAACAGGTTGAGATGTAGTTAAGGTTTATTGAGCTGAAATTCACTCCACCGGCTCCACCTCCGCTTCCTCCTCCCGGGTCAATTCCTTCGTTTGAAAGAGCTTTTGTTTTAATTGTGAAATCGGAAATAACTCTCAGAATATTGCCAACATTTATTGTCTCAATCTTTGCTTTCCAAACTCCTGCCTCTGGATCATACACAGTCAGACCATCGGAAGCTCTTGGATTAGTTGTTGATGTGTAAAGATTGCCGTCTGGGTCTATTAAAGATAATTTTAACTCATCACTATTGCCCCAATCTAGTGAAACTTTTAGCTTGTTTATTTCTCCAACCTGAATTTTACTTGTCCATGAATCGTCTGATTCTTCATATACATATGCATCTAATGACTCGCCTACATCCATGACATGGAAATGTCCGTAAATTGCTCTGTAGACGTCTATTCTTGGGAAAGTTAAACCTGTTGCAGAGTCGTAGATTTTTCTGCCGGTTTCTATTAGAGACTGCTTTACTTGATCTACATCCGCCTCTATGTTATTTAATTCTAAGTATTGGTTAATCAAAGCTATTGAACCGGAGACGTGTGGGACTGCTTGTGAAGTACCCGCTCCATCCACAAAATTACAACCATTTGTAGAAATGGGCCACCAACAAGTACCTTCCCAGTTCAAGTTTGTAGATTTTATCCATACACCAGGAGCTAGAAGGTCTAGATTACTCCCTCTGTTTGTAAAACATGCTACTTTATCCCACCACCCACCATCCCAATCTACACACGACTGAAATATTTGTAGAGGGAATGCAAAACCATCATACGTTGCGCCAACAGAAATTACAGAAGGATAACAAGCAGGATGATTTATCCCTCCCTGAAAATTTTCATTTCCAGATGCAGCAATCACAAACAAACCCAAGTCATTTGCGAGATCCAATTCGTCTTGCATATAACTACTACAAGCACCAGGATTTTCTGCACCGTCACCTAAACTCATGCTTATAATTGAAATTGGGGGGTCAAAGTTATTTCTGTTCATTATACACCATTCAACCCCTTTCTTAATCGAACCTCCTCCCGACCATCCAGATGAATTTAAAACCTTAACCGCAACAATTTTAGAATGTGGGGCAATTCCTTTAAAAGTCCCGTCATCCGAAACAATAATTCCCGAAATATGGGTTCCATGGCCATGATTATCCAATGGATTGTCGTTTTCTTCAGTACACTCTCCATTTGCACAATAATTATGACCACCTATAATTTTTGAACAGGTCCCTGCCAGAAATTCATCCTCGGTGCAACCCCCCAAATTTGGATGAGTATAATCTACACCAGTATCCAAAACACATACTGTTGCACCATTTCCAAGATACCCAATGTTTTGATATTCAATATTTTGAACTCTCCTCGCATGAATTGCCTTAGGACTCTCTTTAAGATTAATAGAGTAGCTCGGAACACTTTCTATTTGTTTAACATTTGGATTAGTACTTAATTTATCCAAACTTTCTTTTGTAATCCAACCAGAATACGCAGGCGATAACTTAAATTCGTAGATTATTTCAAACCCATCTGAAATTAGATTATTTTTAGAATTTTTTTGCAATTCACTCACTTTTTGCACCCTACTTTGTAATAAAGCGTCATTATCTAATTTTTTTGAACTGGGAAAATTCTCTTTGATTAAAACATCACTTCTTAATGTTATTATTGCTCTTGTTTTAGAGTTATTTTCTAATTCTCTGAAAAGTTCACTGCCAATTTCCGGTTCAGCTAAAACTGCGCCACTATTAATAATAAGAAGAATAAGTAAACTAAACCAGACTATTTTGTTATTTCCGAAAATTTGTTTGTTCATGTATTAATAGAATACCTCACATTATAGGTAGTGCGATTTACATACCACTTTGAATCAAGTTTAGTTCTCAAAGTATCCAATAAATTATTCTTTTCTTTTTGTGATAAATTGGCTGAATATTCAATACTAACCGAGCAACTATTTGAAATAATATACCAATAATCAAGTTTCATAGATTGAACGCCTTCAATTTTGAGAGAAAGTGTATTTAAATCACGTTGAAAGTATCTTTTAAAATCCTCATTTTCTTGCCCATGACTATCTATCGTTCTATTAATTTGAGTATCTGCAACAAGGTTGCCTTTGGATTTACCGTTGAAATTAACAAACAAGCTATTCAAATCATAATTATATTCTGACTTCGATGCACTTCCCTCATAATGCACTATTTGAGTAGAAACCCACAATATAGCAAATGTTGCTACTATACAAACGACCACAACAACAGCCCCTTTCCGCCAGTACTTTAAGGATTTCCACCAGTTTTTAATCTTATCTAGCAATTCATTTACCATAACATATTCCTCCAAAAACCACACATATAAACTCTTTTTAACTCTGCCCAGTTAATACCACTAAATAATGATAAAAAATCAAGAAAACGACCTAAAACAAGTGCGAGAAAACTATGGCATCTTTTAAGTGTATCCGCCATCCAACTCCCACAAAAACAAATGGTTTAAATACTATAAATAATTTACTAACAGTAAATTCCATTAAATACAATCGATAACTCTAACTCAATCAGCTTGAATCAGCTCATTTATTTTCCCTTAATTCAAACTACCAATTCAAATAATTCAAATAGCTCGTACCACCCGTCCAAATTATCCGGCGAATTCACACCGCCAGCTTAAATTACTTGAATAGCTCAAAACACCAGCTCGAATTACTCAACGAGTCCAAACCACCTACCACTTACAAACTTCTAATTCTATAGAATATCTTCAAAGCAAAAACTGATGGTACTGCTATGAATAAAGCCAGAATTGAGAATAGACCTGCTGAACCAAGAGATGCAGTTAATCTGCTTCCGGCCAGATAGATTAATACGATTGAAAGCATTCCGAATGTCCAGTGTTTTGCAAAGGTTGAAATTCCTCTTTGTCCGAAAGTGTAGGACTGCTTGTTTTGATGGTAATGGTATATTGAGAAACCGGCGAGCATTCCGAGCATTCCGAAAACTGATAAAGTGAACCATAAGCTTAGTTTTGAGCCTACTTCTGTTGTTAATGTTTCAGCAACTGCCATCGGCGGTTCAACTTCCGGCGTTTCCTGCTTTTCGTCCTTGTCTTTCAAGAGTGGTTCTGCTTTTCTTTCCAGCATTTCTAAGGTTATGTATGCTGTATGAGTTGATTTGTTTTTTAGAGTTACAGATAAATCAACAATTGAATTGTCGTCTATACTGACGTATTTTGGAATGTTAATCTGCGAAATTGATAGACCTGTTGGTGTAGATTGAATTGTTAATTTTACTTTTGGATGGATATCGTTTACTGTAATTGAATGGCTTTCGTTTTTGAAATGGAATAGGAGTATGTCTGTTGAAATTATGTCAACTGTTTGGACTGGATTTTTGCTGAAGTTGAGGTATCTGGTTCTCGGGCCTCTGGCTGCGCCGGTTGATCCGGCGCCGTAAGTCGGCGGAGTGTATTTTTCCTGTTCTTTGACTGCGGAATGAGTTAATCCTGTTATTTTGTAATAGTTTCCTTCTCCTGTACAGTTGTATCCATCCTGTTCGACACCATTGCATTCTAGGAATGTTTCTCCTGTTTCTCTGCAGGTTGAACTGATTTCGGATAAACTTGCTACATCTTTAGTGTCTTTTATGCAGACTGAATTGGAGCCTGAAATGTTTTTTACATATATGGTTTTTGTTCCTATAATTCCTTTAGTTAGGTTTTCTTCCGGTATGTTGAAATGGATTACAGTTCCTCCTTCCGTTGCTCCGTCTTCTTCTGATTCGAAAGTTGTGTTGAACAAGTTTAGTTTGTTGTTTTTTGTGAAGTTCCAGTCGAAGGAGACTAGATGGACTGTGTCTGTTAGGTTTACTTCTCCGGTTCCTGAGAAGTTTTGGTTTAGGTTTGTTGAACCGTTTACTTTTACAATTGGATTGTTTATCGTGTATGAAATTACAGTGTAGTTTGTTCCAATTAATGAGTCATTTTCATCCGGATAGGAGTCGTCGTCTTTGTTTGAATTGTTGATTGATACATTGAAGTAGTACAGGTCGGTTGATGCTTTGTTTCCGTTTATATCTGTACAGTTTACCTGCCAGTTGTATGAACCGTTTGTTAATTCGTTGTGGTGGAAGTAATTCGTTTGGTTGGCGTCTATAGTTGTGTCATTTGCACTTGGATAAGGCAGTTTATCATCTACTAGAAATTCGCAATAAATGGGTTTAGTGTATGCAGGGAAGTAGGAGAAAGTGTAGATGCTAGTGTTTATTGTTGTATTATTACTTGGAGATGGATTTGACAACTCTAGACTAGTTAAAGGCAGATAATCTCCACCAGATGCAATATTTTCACTTGAATTATATGGTACAGATGTATCTCCCAGTCCATCTCCATCTGAATCGTAACCAGTGAAGTCATCCCAGTAGTTTCCAGCTATGTACGGTCCGCCAATTATGTTTGTTCCGACTGTTTTTGAAGTGTTCCAGTCGTTATCTGCTCCTGAAACAGAATAAGCGTTGACTAAGTTTCCTGACA
>CAZNLD010000014.1:0-21761 GCA_964574035.1 Candidatus Undinarchaeota archaeon | reverse complement strand
AGCCCTTCGTAGTCAACGTCTTTTCTGTTTTCTAAAATGTTTCTGCCGTCAATAACTACCTTATTATTCATTCCTGAAAAATCAATGTTTTTGAATTGGGGCCATTCGGTAACTATTAAACAGGCATCTGCATCTCTTAAAGCTTCTTCTTTTGAACTGCAGTAAGATATTTTATCTTTGAAAATTTGTTCTGCGTTATCTAGTGCTTCCGGATCATAAGCCTTAACCTCTGCTCCTTTTGAAAGCAGTTTTTTAATTATTTCAATTGAAGGAGCTTCCCTAATATCATCAGTATGTGCCTTGAAAGCAACGCCAAGAACTGCAATTGTTTTTCCTTTTAAACTGCCTAATTTTTTCTCTGTAAAATCAACCATTAATTTTCTTTGAAACATATTTACAAAAAGAACAGAATCAAGTAATTTAGAGCTGTAATCTAATTTTTTTGATTTTGCCCTGAGAGCTTTGACGTCTTTTGGAAGGCAGCTTCCTCCGAACCCTACGCCGCTTCTTAAGAAGTGCTGGCTAATTCTATGATCAAGACCGACTGCTTTCATTATATCATAGCTGTCTATTCCGAGTTTCTTGCAAATATTTCCAATCTCATTTACAAAAGAAATTTTTGTAGCCAAAAATGCATTCGAAGCGTACTTAATCATTTCTGCGCTTTTTATATCGGTACTTACAACCGGCGTCTGTTCAAAAGTAAGAACCGGTTCAAGAATATCATAGGTTTTTTTATTAATTGCACCTATTACAACTCTATCAGGATTCATAAAATCATCCAGAGCTTTTCCTTCTCTTAGAAATTCAGGAGTCATGGCAACTCCAAAATCTTTCCCTGCTTTCTTGCCGGATTTCTCTTCAAGTTTGGGTATGACTATTGAATTAGTTGTTCCGGGGATTACTGTGCTTTTAACTACAATGGCTGGATAAGCATCCATTTCTTTTAAAGCAGTACCAATATCTTCCGATACTTTTTCAACATATTCTAAATTGATTGAACCGTCTTCTCTTGAAGGCGTTCCAACGCAGATAAATGCTACTTCAGAATCTTTTAGTGCTTCTTTTAAATTTAGAGAAGCTCTGAAATTTCCTTTTTCTAAAACCTTAGAAAGCAGTTCAGAAAGTCCTTTTTCATGAATAGGAGCTTTTCCCTTATTTATTAAATCAACTTTTTCAGGAACGATATCTACGCAGGTTACATCATGGCCTTCGCTGGCTAAACCAACTCCCGTTATTAGTCCTACATATCCTGTTCCTATTACTGTAATTTTCACTTTACAACACCTTCATTGGCGTGAAGAGTTGTTACGAACGAAGTGAGTAACATTGTTTTCATTTTTACTGCTCCTTATACATATTTGAGAGCATTTATTAAGGTTTTTGTAGTATAGAGAAATTAATGACTAAAACGCCTTTTGTTTCGGTAATAGTGCCTGCAAGAAATGAAGAAGAAAACATAGCCGACTGCGTAGATTCTCTTTTGGATTTAAATTATCCTAAAAAGAAATACGAAATTATTGTTTCAGACGGCAGGTCCACTGATAAAACAAGAGAAATAGTCAAGGAATACGGAAAAAAGGTAAAACTTATTGATAATCCAAAAATAAATTCTGCAGGAGGCAGAAATATTGGGATTGAAGAAGCCAAAGGGAAGATTATTGCTTTTACTGACGCCGACTGCATGGTTAAAAAGAACTGGCTTAAATCACTTGTTTCTGAACTCGAGCCAAAAACAGTTGTTGGGGGACCGAATATCCCTCCGGAAGATTCTTCTTATTTTGCAAAAGCTGTTGGATATGCATTAAGTACTTTCTTCGGCTCTGCGGGTTCAGCGCAGGGCTATCTTTTTAAACAAAAAACAGAAGTCAAAAGTCTGGCAAATGCAAATGCAATGTACTGGAAAAAAGATTTGAAAGGGATTGGAGGCTACGATGAAGAATTTGCAACCGGGCAGGATGCTGAAATCAACTATAGATTGAGAAAGAAAGGAATTAAATTTTATTTTATACCGGACGCAGTTGTATTTCACAAAATGAGGGCAACTCCTTTTAAATTTGCAAAAAGGATGTTTCAATATGGACAAGCAAGAGCTAAATTTATGCACAGACATAGAACCCCGTTAAACCCCATATATGCATTTATGCCCGCATTTGCATTGTTTGCTCTTTTTAGTCCGGCGCTGATTTACTTCATTCCTGCATTTTCCCTCTTGTGGATGTTCTACTTCCTTACTGCATTTTTGTTTGCTTTAACTACATTTAAAATAGGATATTTACCAGTAATTATGCTTGCCTACTTCATTGAGCATTTGTTCTACGGACTTGGATTTTTGTATGGGCTGGAATAAGTAATAAGTTTTATATACTGTTAATGCGATTTAATTAAACCGGGAGAAATCTTAATGACAAATAAGAGAAAACACACAACTGTTTCAATTCCTATCTGTCTTGCAGAGCAGATTGAGAAAATTATGGGGAAATATGGATGTACATCTGTTTCTGACTATGCTAAATATATTTTGAGAAAGGATTTGGAGGAGAAAAATGGCAAAAGCTAAAGTTTCCGTTATTATTCCGAGCTGGAACAGGAAAGAGGATTTGAAAGCCTGTCTTGACTCTTTAAAAAATCAGGATTATGCAAATAAAGAAATAATTGTTGTTGAAAACGGAAGTACAGACGGGACAAAAAAGATGCTGAAAAAGAAATATAAAAAAGTCAAAGTTGTTGATAATTCTAAAAATTTAGGGGTTTCAATTGCAAAAAATCAGGGGATTAAAAAAGCAGAAGGAACATATATCTGGTTCCTTGATTCCGATTCTGAAGTTCTTTCAAAAAAGACTATGTCTGAAATGGTCAAAAGAATGGAAAAAGATGATAAAATAGGCTCAATTGGAGGAGAAATAAGAACATATGATAAGAAAAAAATAGGCGGGATGAAAATTTTAAAAAATGGGGCATCAGAAGCAGTGCATATTAAAAAAGGCTCGAAGAAAGACAAAGAAGTTGATTTTTTAGTAACTGCAAACTGCTTTACAAGAAGAAAACTGCTTGAAGAACTGGGCGGTTTTGATGAAGATTATTTTTATTTCGGAGAAGACAAAGAGCTCGGCTACAGGATTAAAAAGAAGAGTTATAAAAACATTATAAACGGTAAAACAGGCGTTCTTCACAAGGTTTCAAATAAAACGAGAGTCAGCAAGATTTATACTATGTATAAAAACACCATCAGATTTGTGATTAAAAATTTCCCGGTATTAAATATTATTCTGCTTCCTGTTTATGATTTAGCTTATCTTTTAAGGCCAAAAACACACAAACAGGTTAAAGAGAAGAAGATGGAAGATATTGCAGGTCTGAAAGTTAAAGGCCACAAAGGAGCCGGTAATATTAAAAAATATGCTGTTCTTTCAGTAAATGTTATTAGTGCAATATTTTACGGCTATGTTTGGAACTTAATTAACCTGCCAAAAACATTAAAAGCGAGGTACAATAATCAGAATTTCTTAAAATGAACTATGAAACACTGTATAAAATTGTAAGAAAGGTTCCTAAGCCAATAAGAAATAAGGCGCTTGAATTTGTTAATAAAAGGAGAATTAAAAAAGTTCAGGAGCTGAAAACTCCAAAAAGGCTTGTTTATTTTGTTACATATAGATGTAATGCAAGGTGCAAGCATTGTTTTTACTGGAAGGATTTGAATTCCGGAAAGAATGAATTAACTGTTAAAGAAATTAGAAAGATTACAGAAAGTATGGGCGACATTGAGAGTCTTTCATTGACGGGAGGAGAAGCACTTCTTAAGTCTACCCTTGTTGAAATCATGGAAGAATTCTATAAGAATACAAATACAAGAAAAGTCACACTTCCTACAAATGGGTTATCTCCGGATTTATTGAAAGAAACGGTTGAAAAAATGTTTGGGAAAATGCCGAATCTTGAAATTCACATCCAGATTTCTCTTGACGGAATGCCTGAATTCCATGATGATTTCAGAGGAGTTGAAGGTATTTTTGACAAAGCAGTTGAATCTGCTAAAATGCTGAAAGAAATGCAGAAAAAATATCCCAACTTATATACTTATGTTTTAACTACAATTGCAAATTCAAATTATGATGAAATTGAGCCCCTTATTAAGTTTGTAAAAGAAAAAGTAGGAGTAAACCACAAATTCCAGCTTGTAAGAGGGGCAAGTTTCAGTGTTTTCAATATTGATAAAGAAATCTTAAGCGGATTTGATCCTAAAGATAAGAAAGTTTTGACTCCGAAAATTGAGAAGTTGAGAAAAGTTGAAGAAGAGCTGAAAGAGCTTGAGTATGAAAATGAATTGTACAAGAAGATACAAGAGCTTAAGCTAAAATATTCCATAGACATGATAGAAAACGAAAAGCCGGTAGTTACTTGCCTGGCGGGAAAACTGGACGGAGTTCTTTATCCGGGAGGGAATGTCGCCATGTGTGAAATGACTATTCCTTTTGCAAATGTCAGGGAATTTGACTACGATTTTGAAAAACTTTGGAATTCGGAGAAAGCGGAGAAAATGAGAAAGAAAATAAGCAAGTGTTTCTGCACACATTCCTGCAACCTGGTTAATTCAATGCTTTATGATACAAAAACTCTGAAAAAAATTGCTGATGAATAATGACTAAAACGATATTGATTATTGAAAAAGAAACAGATTTAAGAAAAGTTTTTGAGAATACAGATATTACTGGAAAGCCTTTAGTTATCTACAAAAATAAAATTGAGAATACCGGCAGATTAGAAACTAATAAACTTCAGAATTATACTGAGCAATTGGAGAAGGATGTAAGCAAAGTAGCTATTGATTTTTTAGACAACTGGGCCGATACGCAGCTTGACAATGGGAAGAGTATAAAAGAAATACTGAAGCTTACTCCGCCTTATTCTTGGTGGTGGTTTATTGACAGGTGGCTTCATAAAACGCCGTACTACAAGAATAGTTTGGTTGATATTATAGAAGCAATTGAAACAATTAATTTTATGATAGATATAGAAGAGCCTAAAAAACTAATTGTAGAAGATGCTGGAACACTTATCGGTAAGATTGCAAAACAAGTAAGCAGAATAAGAAGTGTTGATTTTGAAGTAATTGGAATAAAAAAAGATATGTCCGGACTTTTTGAATCAATTAAACCCTATTTAATAGAAGGTTATCTAAAGCCGGCTAAATTTGAACTTAGAAAAATAATATCAAAACTGTTTCTTCCTGAAAGGAATAGCGCCGGAAGAAAAATTATGGTTGTTACCTACGGTGGATGCTGGACGAAACTTGTTGATTCCAACGGTAGAGTTAGAAAAGGTGACAGATTTTCTCAAAATGTAATTGATGAAATTAAAAAAGAAAGAAAATTCATTGGATTAGATTACGACTGGACGCCTTCTCTTGGAATTAAAAAAATGATTGAAAAAAGGAAGTTCAGCAGACCTTTTGAGCAGTATTATGATAAAACCGCATGTAAAAGAACGAAGAAAAAAAGAAAAGAAATTAAGAAAATTTGGAGTGTTTTGAAGAAAGACCATACTATGAGAAAGACTTTTAGTTATAAGGGAGTTCAACTATGGCCTTTTATGAAAAACAGAATAAAATTTGCTTTTAGAAAAAGACTTCCGAGTTTTGCAAAGGACTATGAAGCAACAAAAAGAGCAATTGAAAACTTGAAGCCAGAAGTACTGTTTATGACGGAAGAAGCAAACGCACTGGGAAGGGTGATTGTGATGGCTGCAAAAGAAAATGATGTAAATGTAGTTGCTATGCAGCACGGCATGATTAAGGAAAATCATCCTGCGTATTATCATAAGAAAAAAGATTTGAAAAATTATCCAATTCCAGATAAAACGGCTGTTTATGGAAAAAAGGATAAGAAAATTTTGACTGAAAATAGTTTTTATCCTAAAAAGAAAGTTATCGTAACAGGATCTCCGCGGTACGATGAATTTGCGAAGCCAAAGAAAATATACAGCAAAAAAAAGATATTTGAAAAACTGAACCTGGATGAAAATAAAAAACTTCTGGTTTGGACTACACAGAAAATTATGATAGTCCCTCTTAAAACGCCTCTTGATCTTGGTAAAGAACACGCCGCCATTATATTTGAAGCTGTAAAAAAACAAGAGGAGATTCAGCTTGTCATAAAGCTTCATCCCAGAGACCAGCTTGGAGATGAATACAGAAAAATTGCAGAAAATTTAGGAGTAGATGTTAAAATTATCAGAGATGAAATAGATACAAATGAACTTTTATATTCTGCCGACTTAATAACTACTGCATGGTCTACAACCGGGCTTGAAGCGATGATGCTCGATAAACCAGTAATTGCTTTGACGTTTCCATTAAAAAAGAACCCTATGTTTGAAAATACAAAAGCAGTTATTAATGTAAAGAAACCAAAGCATTTTGAAACCGCACTAAAGAGTGTATTAACTAAAAAAGAGATTCAGAAAAAACTTAAAAAGGGAAGGAAAAGGTTTGTTTATAATCACGTATACAAATTGGATGGGAAGGCTGCAAAAAGAGTATCCAAAATAGTTGAGAGGCATACATAATGGCTAAAAAACAATCATATCATGAAGTTTGGAATTGGAAAAGAAGATTAAAATCTGAGTTAAAGCTCGGACTCAATCTGCCGTATAGATTATACAGGTTAAAATGGAATTTAGCTGGAAATAAAAAAATTAAATTTGGTTTTCCGGTTCATATTGACTTAGAAGCTACTTCAAACTGCAACTTAAAATGTGAAATGTGCCCTCAGTCTTTTGCTCCTGATAAATTCAAAAGGGGATACATGGAAATGAAACTTTTCAAGAAAATTATTGATGAGGGTTCAAAGAACGGTCTAAAATCAATTAAGTTGAACTGGAGAGGAGAACCTCTTCTGCATCCAAAAATCCCTGAGATGATAAAGTATGCTAAAGACAAAGGAATTATTGAAGTTATGTTCAATACAAATGGACAGCTTTTGAATCCGGAGCTTTCTGAAAAAATAATAGATGCAGGACTGGATAAAATCATATTTTCAATGGACGGCGCAACAAAAGAAACCTATGAAAAAATAAGGAAAGGAGCAAGCTATGAAAAACTTATCAAAAACATTAAGGACTTCGTTGAAATCAGAAATAAAAAGAAGAAAAGGAAGCCGTTCGTCAGAATTCAAATGGTTAAAATGGATGAAACTAAGAAAGAAGTTGACAAGTTTATAAAAATGTGGGATCCGATTGTAGACCATATCGCTGTAAATGATTATTCAAACAGAGGAGAAGAAAATGAAAGAGGAGTTAAAACAAAATGGGTTTCAGTAGGCAGAAGAACCTGTCCTCAGCCTTTCCAGAGAATGATGATTGCTTTTGACGGTTCGGTTATGCCATGTTGTTTTGACTGGTATGGAAGACTGAAAATGGGGGATGCAACCAAACAGTCCATTAAAGATATTTGGACCGGCGAGAAGTTAAAAAAATTCAAGAACATGCAGTTAAATAACCCAGATAAAATGAATGACACGCCGGGTTGTGATGAATGTACTTTAAAAATTAGTTATGAATGGGAGAAAAAGTAAGTAATAATGATTAAAATTAAAGACACGGAAATTGGAAAGGGAAAAGACCCTTATTGTATAGGAGAAATTGCATCGGCGCACGACGGCAGGCTTGATTTAATGAAAAAGCTTGTAAAAACTGGGCATGAAGCTGGTGTTGATTCTGTAAAAGTTCAGATGTTTAAGGCAGAAGAACTTGTTGCACCTCAGCACTCTAAATACGAAGCCTTTCATGAAATTGAACTAAAAGAAAATGAATGGAAAGAAGTTTTTTCTTATGCTGAAGAAATTGGTGCCGTTTTAATTGCAGATGTTTTTGACAGAAAAAGTGCAGATTTGGCAGATAAACTGGGAGCCGCCGCATTTAAAATACATTCAACAAATTTGACAAATCCTTATCTTCTCAAAAAGGCTGCTGGTTTCGGGAAACCAATTCTGCTTGCAACCGGCGGCTCTGAGTTGAATGAAATAAAATATGCAGTTGAATTACTCAAAAAAGAAGGAAATGAACAGATTATTTTAATGCATGGGTATCAGGGAAACCCAGCGAAACTTGAAAATACAAATTTAAGAAGAATGGAAACACTCGAAGAGGAATTTAAACTGCCCATAGGAATTTCGGACCACGTAGATGCAGAGGATAAAATGGCATTTATTGTTCCAAAGGCAGCAGTTTCACAAGGAGCTGTTGTTGTTGAAAAACACTATACAAATGACCGAAGTTTGAAAGGAAGAGATTATTATTCATCTCTCAATCCGGATGAACTTGCTGAACTTGTATCTGAAATAAATGAATTAAATGGAAAGAAACTGGAGGAAATTATTCCAGATAAAGAAATGAGAGAAAAAATCCTTGGAAGCAGTGAAATTAAACTAAGTGAAGAAGAGCTTGAATACAGGAAAATTATGAAGAAAAATATTGTTGCATCAAAAGAAATTGAAAAAGGTAAAAAGCTAACGCTGGGTGATCTTTCCTTTAAAAGAGCGGGCAAGGGCTTAAGTCCAAAAGATGCAGAAAAAATAATTGGAAAGGAAGCAAAAGAGACTATAAAGAAAAATCAGGTTCTGAAAATGGAGATGTTAAAATGAAAACTGCAATTTTAATAGCCGTTAGAATGAAATCCACCAGACTTCCTAAAAAAGCTTTGAAAAAAATTGGAAACCAGACAGTTATTGAAAATCTGATTGACAGGATTGAAAAGTCTAAAAAAGCAGATGAAATTATTCTTTGCACATCTACTCATCCAGATGATAAAATTCTGCTGGAATATGCAGATAAAAAAGGAATTAAAAAATTTGCAGGTTCGGAAGATGACGTTTTAGACAGATTTATAAAAGCGGCAGAAATGGTAAATGCAGACAGGATTGTAAGAGTTACAGGAGATAATCCTCTTACTGATCCAGAATATATAGACAAAATGCTGAAAAAACAGGAAGAAACCGGAGCAGAATATGTATATTTAGAAGGTATGCCCAGAGGCACAAAAGGAGAGGTTATGACGGTTGATGCGTTGAAGAAAGCGAAAAGAATTGCATATGATTCAAAACAGAGTGAATATATGACTATCTATTTCAGAAGTGGTTTATTCAATATTGAAAAAGTAGAAGCGGAAGAGAATGTAAAGAGACCAGGTTATAGATTAACAATAGATACTCCAAAAGACTTGGAATTAATGAAGAATATTTCAACGCACTTTGAGAAGAAACTTCCTGAAATAAAACTTGAAGAAATTATTGAATATCTTGACGAAAATCCGGAAGCAGTAAGTATAAATAAAGATGCGCATACAAGAAAAGTGGAGAAGAAAATTGTTGAAACGGAGGAAGGGAAAAAGGTAAAAATTATAGTAGGATGAATCTGAAATACGCCTGGAATGAATTTAAGAAAGGTTATTCCTATTTCCATAGAAAAAAGAAGAGCATAGGGAAGCCAACTATTAATTCTGTCGAACCGACTAATAAATGCCCCATGTCATGCAGAATGTGCCCCAGAACCAATTTAATGACCAGAGAACTCGGAGACATGGACTTTGAATTGTTTAAAAAAATAATTGACCAAGCAAAAGGAAGCACCGCATATATTAACCTGCAGATGTTTGGAGAGCCACTTATACATAAAGATATTCCAAAAATGGTTGAATATGCAAAAAATAATGGAATTAATGTTTTTATGTCTGTAAATCCCCAATTTTTAACAAAGGAAAAAGTTGACAAACTTCTTGATGCGGGTTTGACTACACTGGTTTGTTCTATGGAAGGAACAAATTCTAAAACATATAAGCACTATAGAGGGAAGGCCGCCAATTTTAAAAAAGCAGTTGAAGGAATAAACAGAATTGCAGATGAAAAAATTAAAAGAAATGTGAAGAAACCTTTTATTTGGGTCAGGATGATTAACATGAAAGAAACTGCAAAAGAATTTGATAAATTCAAAGAGATGTGGAAAGATAAGGAAGGCATTAACAAAATAGATATGAAAGATTTTTCAAGTTTCGGAGGACTTGAAGGAATTAAAGATGAGGCTGAAGAAGATCAGATGCTTAAGAAGCGTAGAAATCCAAAATATGCGTGCTTCAAACCCTGGAATGAATTAAATATATACTGGGATGGGAAAGTTGTGCCCTGTTGTCTTGACTACGATGGAAAGTATGTTCTTGGAAACTTAAATGAAGAAAGTTTGGAAGAAATATGGAATGGAGAAAAAATGCAGGAGCTTAGAAGACAGCATATAGAAAATGATTTTAAAAAAATGAACTCTGCAGAGGATGTACTGAAAAACACAGCGCGCCTGCCAGCAAATTTTATCCATTTAATAAGTATACTATTAAAAATGGACTTAGAATAATTAAATACAGGAAGGAAAAAGGATGACTAAAAATAAACCAAAAATGTTAAGGCAAAACCCTTGAAAATTAAATTAATTCAAGGTAAAATAAAATTTGAAGTGTCAGAGAATGTATAAGAAAAAAATAGCATATGTTGGTGGGACGCAAGCAGGCAAGGATGTCCTGAAAGGACTATTAGATATCGGAGCTAATATTGTAGGTGCTTTTTGCTGGTCGGAGGAGAAGAAAAAAATAATCTCAGGTTATACAGATTATTCTGACATAGGCGAAAAGTATAATTTTCCTGTTTTTAAAATAGATAACATAAACAGCAAAGAGTCTATTAAAAACATGCAAAACATTGAACCAGATTATATTTTTGTAATGGCATGGTCCCAGCTTTTACAAAGGAAGCTTCTGGATATTCCTAATGAAGGAACGATTGGAAGGCATAATGCTTTACTTCCAAAAAGGAGAGGAAGAGCACCAGTTGCATGGGCATTAATTGACGGACTTGAAGAAACAGGAGTAACTTTATTTTGGATTGAGGAAGGCATAGATTCAGGAGGGATTATCTCTCAGAAAAAAGTTAAAATTGATTTTAAGGATACTGCACAGGATCTTCTAAACAAAATAAATGATGCCACAGTAGAGCTTTTGAAAGTGCTGTTACCAAAACTTGAAAAAGGAGTGCATCCTAGCTCTCCTCAAAAAGAAGAAGAATCAACATACACCAAAAAAAGAACTCCTGAAATGGGAAAAATTGATTGGACCAAAAGTGCAACGAAACTTTATAATTTTATAAGAGGCATAACTCATCCCTATCCTGGAGCATTCACATTTTTTGAGGGAGAAAAAATAAGAATATGGCAATCTAAAATAGCTGAAAAAACTGCAAAGAAAGGAAAGCCAGGAGAAATAATTAAAAAAACAGATGACATGATTTTAGTACAAACCGGAGAGGGTATACTGGAGTTAAATATAAGTAGTCAGAAACTTAAAAAAGGAGACGTATTAGGAGAATAAAATGAAAGTAATGATATTAGTTGCACATGTAGATGATGAGGTTCTTGGATGTGGAGGATACGTACCTAAACTGATTAAGGAAGGACACGAAGTCCATACTGTTTTTCTGACAGATGGGAAATTACACCCTCCTAAAAAAATTAACAATAAACCAGATGCGATAAAAGCTAGCAAAGAAATCGGTGTTGAAGAAACTAATTTGCATTTTATTGGATTAATGAACCAGGAGTTTGACAAATATAGCATAATTGAAATAAACAAGAAGATAGAGGCACTGAAACTAGAGCCAGATATGGTGATAACAAATAGCCCAGACGATATTAATAATGACCATAAGATTGCATACAAATGCGCTTCCATTATTGCAAGACCAATTAAAAAACAGATAAAATTCATTACATGCGAGGTTCTGAGCTCAGTAGAATGGGACAGAAAGCCATTTAATGCAAATTATTATGTAGACATAAAAGATACGCTTAAAACTAAAATCAGGGCGATGAATATGTACAAAAATGAACTTAGGGAATTTCCGCACCCAAGATCACTTGAAGGGATAAAAATAAAAGCGAAACAGAGAGGAATGGAAGTTGGACTCGAAGCAGCAGAAGCCTACAACATTATTAGGTGGTTCTGAGTTTAATGGTAAAAAACAACCCAAGTGTGAGTATTATTATAACAGCTCACAACTATGGAAAATATCTTGGAGAATCCCTTAAAAGTGCATTAAACCAGAATTTTAATAATTATGAAGTAGTTGTAGTTGATGATGGTTCCACTGACAATACACAAGAGATTATTAGAAATTACAAGAAGCAACACCCAAACAAAATAAAAATGGTAACGCTGGACGGCGTAGGACTTTCCAAAGCCTGTAACAAAGGCGTTGAAAAATCCAGCGGAAAGTACATTGTAAGACTTGACGCAGATGATTACTTTGATGAAAACATTCTACTAATTGAAGCCACATACTTGGAAAATCATTCAGAAATTGATCTTGTATATCCTGACTATTTTGAAGTGGATAAAGAAGGAAACTTAATCAATTATAAGAGACTGATGAAGATCGGAAAAGAATTAAAAACATTTGACCGGTGCCCTCTGGCTATAGGAGCCATGTACCGGAGAGAATGCTACGATGAAATCGGAGGCTACGATGAATCGCTTAAACACCAAGAAGATTATGATTTCTGGGTTAGATTTACAAAGAAGTTTAAAGCTCATACAATAAATCTCCCATTAATGTATTACAGACAGCATGGAGAAAGTATGTCAACTAATTTAAAACCTAGGATGAAAGCAAGAAGGAAAGTTAAAAACAATCATGCCGAAGGTTTGGAAAATAAAAAAGTCCTAGGGATTATTCCTGCAAGAGCCAAATCTAGAGTAGAAGGAAAGCTTGCTCTAAGAAAGGTGGGCGATAAAACATTGATTCAGCATACTATTGAAGAAGGAAAGAAAGCTAAGCATATTGACAAATTAATTGTTTCAACAGATGACGAAGAAATTGCAGAAGAAGCAAAAAAACATGGTACTGAAGTTCCGTTTATAAGACCGAAAGAACTTGCAGGGTTTGGAGTAGGAATTGAAGCAGTTGTTGAACATGCACTTACTTATTTTAAAAAAGAAGAAAACTGGGAGCCAGACATTGTTGCAATTCTTCATGTTCCCTGTCCTTTCAAAACAGGAGACCAAATAGATGAGGCAATTGATACACTGGCATTGCATGATAAAGATACTGTAATTAGCGTAACAGAAGATAAAAGATACTTCTGGAAGCCAGGTATGTATGGCTTGGAACCGTTAACTTTTAGAAAAAGGCATTTGAAGAAAGATAGAGAAACTATGTACAGAGAAAATGGCGCAATTTATGTTTTTAAAACTGAAAATCTAAAAAATAAAAGCCTTTTTGGAGACAAAATCGGAAATATAATTATGTATCCAGATGAGTCTCTGCATATAGAAAATGAATTTGACTTAGAAATGGCCAATAAGATGGCGGAAACTAAAAATGAGTAAAAAGGAAATAGGAGTTTTAGGAGTTATACCTGCAAGAGGCGGCTCTAAAGGACTGAAAAGAAAAAATGTTAAGGAACTAGCCGGCAGACCACTGATTGCGCATACAATTGAAAGTGCTTTGAACTGCGATTTAATTGACAAACTGATTGTTTCAACCGATGATGAGGAAATTGCAGAAGAAGCTAAAAAACATGGCGCTGAAGTTCCGTTTATAAGACCGAAAGAACTGGGAAAAGATGAAGTTTCAATAATTCCTGTTATGAAACATGCTCTTGAATTTTTTGAAAACAAAGGCCTTAAAATAAAATATGTTGCTTCAATACAGCCGACTTCTCCTCTGATGACTGCAGAAGATATTGACTCGGCAATTGAAAAAATCCAGATTACTAACTGTGACTCAGTTGTTTCTGTAACTAAAATGCATGAACATCCATACAGAGCAATGAAATTAGAAGGCGATAAATTGGAGCCACTTTATCCTGACCATGAAAAATATTTACAGAGGCAGGATTTGCCTGAATTCTATAAATTCAACGGTGCTTTATATGTAAGAAAAACAGAACTTTTGAAAAATTGGAGTGGAAAAGATTTCGGTCTTGGAAAGGATGTAAGGGCAGTTGTATTTGATGAAGAAAAATCTGCAGATGTTCATACTGAAACTGATTTGAAAATGATTGAGTTTTTACTTGAAAAAAAATCTAAAGATTAACATATTCGTTTGTTAAAATTTCTTCCGAATGCATGTCTTTCAGGCAGATTTTTCCTACGACATTATCAATAAGCATTGGACTGATTCCTGTTTCCGGTCTTAATGGGATTAGGTTTTGATTTGTAAATTTTTCTCCTTCTTTAATTTTAGTTTTAGCTGCAAGGCTCCGTCTCATTGATTTTTTGATTTCAAGTTCGGACTCTTGAACTTTCTTTTCTTTCTTTCCAAGAAGTTTCTTTCTTTTTTCTTTGTCTGGAAGTATGTCTTCAACTGAAATATTGTTTTTTCTTATTTTTTTAATTGAGTTTACCAGCTCAGACATATCAGAAGGGTCGGCAGAAAGCCGGTGATCTCCTTTTTTTATAGTTTTGTCCAATGTGAAATGTTTTTCAATTATTTTTGCCCCCAATGAAACAGCCACTTTGCATGCTTCAGTTCCAATAGTATGGTCTGAGTAGCCAACGGGTAAATTGAATTTCTCCTGCATATAAGGAATTGAAAATAAATTTGCATCTCCCATAGGGCAGGGATAAGTTCCAACGCAATGAAGTAAAGCAGTTCTCTTTTCAGGCAGATAACCGAGTGTTTTTTTAATTTCACTTTCAGTTGAAAAACCTGTTGAAAGTACAATTGGTTTCCCTTTTTCTGCTACATGTCTCAATAAAGGCAGATCAGTTAAGTCCCCGGAAGCTATTTTATAGAATTCAGTTAAATTTTCTAAAACATCTGCATTATCATTGTCAAAAGGAGTTGCATTGAACATAACTCCTTTTCTTTTTGAATATTCTGCCAATTTTGAATATTCATCTGCACTAAGCTGCAGCTCCCTGAATCTTTCCTGCTGGCTTTCATATGTATCTCCTGCTAATGGTAAAGGAGGCACGTCTTTTGTTATAAGTTTTTCAGCAGTATACATCTGAAATTTAACTGCGTCTGCACCGGTTTCTGCAGCGGCATCAACATACTCTTTTGCAAGTTCAAAACTACCCCCATGATTTCCCCCGACTTCTGCAATTACAAATACTGCTTTGTTTAAATCGACAGGACCAAGTTTCATTTTTTCCACCAGTTTTCAAAGTAGTCAGCCAGGGCTTTTATCATATTTTCATTAGTACTTATACAGAGTTCCTTTAAAAACGGAGTATATCTGGCTTCATCTGGGGAGAATATTACACCGTCATTATCAACTAAACTTAGACGGAGAGGCATTTCTTTTACAAACCTCACTTCTGTATTTTTAAGTTCATCTAATACTGGGAGTATCTCTTCCTGAGTCTTTTTACCTCTTTCAGAAAGTGCTTTTTTATCTTTTAGAATAACTTTGATTTTAGCCCCTTTGTCTGCTGCTTTTTTAAGTTCAGATAAGACATGAGGCAGATATTCAAAAACGCCAGTCATGATGTAAATTCGATTCTCTGCAGAAGCATACATGTTCTTAGTTTCCTTTTCTGAAACGTCTCCTGCAGGAATTATTTCAAAAACCGATTTCTTTTTATTCAATGGTGCTGATTTTTTGAACGTATCTTTAAGTTTAGGAACCATATTCTCTTTTAGAGTAGAAAGCACCTCGGTTTCCTTCTTTGCTTTATCCATTCTAAAATCGATTATATTTTGAAGCGTTTTTTCAGGACCTAATGAAATGTATTTAGTCGGTCTGCCCGGTTTCTTTCTTAAAGCCCCCAAAACAATTAATTCATCTAATATACCATATACCCTCGCTTTTGGAATTTCTGTGACTTTAATTATATCTGAAGCAGTTCCTTCCCCCAATAAAAGAACACCTGCAAGAGCTTTTGCCTGATATTCTGTCAAATCAAACCTCAACAAATCCTTGCTGATTTTTTCAATTTTTTCTTTCATCTAGCCACCTCATCTCTTAATAGTACCATAACCTTTAAATACTATTACTTTATTTAATAGTAACTACTCATATATAAAAGTAACTCAAAAAACGAGTAACTAAATGAAAAAGGAGGCTAAGATGGAAAATACGGAAATTGAAAAATTAAATGACGAATATTTGAATAAAAAACCACAGGAAATTCTTAAAAAAGCCCTTGAAGGCTTTGATAACATTGCACTTGCCTGCAGCTATGGACCGGAAGATGTTGCTCTTTATGACATGATTGTCAAAATAAAACCAGATGCCAATATTTTTTATCTGGATACCGGATTTTTGTTTGATGAAACATATGAACTTATTGATAAAATGAAAGAAAAATACGGAAACGGAGAACATATTGAAAAGTATGAAAATGAAGAGCTTTCGATTGAAGAGCAAAAAGAAAAATATGGAGATAAACTCTGGGAAAAAGACCCTGAAAAGTGCTGCAATTTAAGGAAAATAGTTCCTCTGAAAAAAGCTCTTTCAAAATTGGATGCCTGGATTACAGGTATAAGAAGGGAGCAGAGCCCTACAAGAGCAGAATCGGGCGTGTTTGAAGTTGATAAAAAATTTGGTTTGGTTAAAGTAAATCCACTTGCACTCTGGAAACTGGAAGAAGTATGGGAATATATTAAAGAAAATGATGTCCCATATAACCCACTTCACGATAAAAATTATCCAAGTATTGGATGCGAACCTTGCACTAACCCTGTAAAAGAAGGAGAAGATTTCAGAGCTGGGAGGTGGAAGGGCTTTAAAAAAACGGAATGCGGCCTGCATAAATAATGGTAAATATGAAAAAAAGACAGACACCGGTCGGCGGGAAGCTAATTAATCGGAAACTGAAAGGGAAGAAAAAAGAAAAAATGCTGGAAGAATACAAAGAACTTCCTTCACTTACTACTTCCAGAGATATTGCATCAACAGTAGAAATGATAGCAACAGGCGTATTAAGTCCAATTGAAGGTTTCCTGGGAGAAAATGATTTCCAGAGTGTTCTTGATAAAATGCAGCTTTCTGATGGTAATTGGTGGACTCTTCCCCAGGTATTTGCACCTAAATTTAAGGATGAAAAGGAAGAAAAAGAATTCAAGGAAGGACAGGATATTGCATTGATTGATACTGAAGAGAACCCAGTTGCTATTCTTCATTTAGAGGAAAAATATGGATATAATCGAGAAGAATTTGCCAAAAAAGCTTTTGCAACCAAAGAAAGGGCTCATCCTGGAGTAGATAATATATATCGAAATATGGGCGATAAAATGTTTGCGGGCAAAATTGATTTAATTGAAAGACCTACCTGGGGGCCTTTCGAAAAATATAGGTTAGAACCAGAAGATACCTGGAAAATGTTTTATAAGGAAAGAAAATGGAGAAATGTTGCAGGATTTCAGACCGCAAATCCAGTACATAGAGGACATGAACATCTGCAGAAATGCGCTCTAGAACTTTTAAGTGGACTGTTTATACATCCAATAATTGAAACTACAAGAAAAGAATATTTCAGAAATGAATTCAGAATGCAGGCCTATGAAGCTGCAATTGAAACATATTATCCAAAAGAAAGAGTAGTTCTTGCTCCTCTTAGAGTTACAATGAATTATGCAGGGCCTAGAGAAGCAATTCTACATGCATTAATCAGAAGAAACTTTGGTTGTACTCACATGATTCTTGGAAGAGATCATGCAGGATTCAAAGACTACTACAGCAAGTATGCGGCTCAGGAGTTGTTTGAAGAACTTGGCCCTGAACAGCTTGGAATTGAACCTCTTTTCTTCAGACATGCATTTTACTGCTCAAGATGCAACGCTATGGCGACTGAAAAAACCTGCCCTCATGGAAGAGAGTACCATATAACTTCCGGAGGAACGGGAATCAGGGATTTAATAAGATATGGATTCGTCCCGCCTAAAGAAGTTACAAGGCCGGAAGTTACCCAGATTGCAATGCAGGGAATTCAGCCTAAAGGAACGGATGAAAATGGAAAGGCTGTTAAACCGCCTGGAAAAACAATTAAGGCACTATTTCCTTACTATCTGACACATCATAGATTAGGAGGATATAAAAGGAAGCATGAACTTGATCCAGAAGAACTTACCATAAAAGATATTGAAAATGCTCTTCTTGATGCAAGAGAAAATGCAGACAAAGTCTATAACCGAGTTTACAGAGAAATCTCGCACTCATTTGACATAAAAAGAAGTATTGCAAACAAATGCAAGAGTGAAGCTCTAAGGCATTCAAAGAAGATACAAAAAGACCTTGTGGATATACTTGAAAAGAAACTGGAATATGCTGAAGATGATGTAGATAATAAATTCATGTTCCAGGATAAAGACGAAACTAAGAAAGAACTTGAAGTTGCAAAAAAAATACTTAAAGATATTCCAACACCAGTAGACCCAAAAAGCTTTAAGGACAGAGTTTGGAATATAATGGAGTACGAAGAACACAGAAAATAGGAGGTAAAAATGGCGATATTACTTACAGGAATAGACGGCTACATGGGATGGCCTGCAGCTCTTAGGCTGTCAAAAGAATTCCCGGATGAAAAAATAATAGGAGTTGACAACCTTGCCAGAAGGAACTGGGTTAATGAAGGAAATTCTACTTCAATGGTTCCTATTAAAAATATGGAAAAAAGAGTAGAAAAAGCAAAAGAAAAAGAGTATGAAAACATAATTTTTGAAAAAGGCGACCTTGTTGATCAAGATTTTGTTTATGACCTTGTCAAGAAATATGAACCCAAAACAATTTTACATCTTGCTGCTCAGCCTTCTGCGCCTTATTCGCAAAAGGACGGGAAGCATGCACATTATACACAGAAAAATGATGTACTGAGTACAGTTAATTTAATGTGGGCCCTGAGAGACAACAATATGGATGACACTCATTTCATTGAAACCACAACAACAGGAGTTTACGGCGCGCCTAATCTTCAGATACCGGAAGGATTTATTAAAGCTGTTGACAGAAAAGGCAGAAAAGATGAAATCCCATATCCCTGTATGGCAGGCTCCTGGTATCACGTAACCAAAGGATTTGACGCAATAAATATGAGGTTATTTAATAATCAGACAGGAATAACTTCTACAGATTTAAGAACATCTATTGTATATGGTCTTGAAACAGAAGAAACAAAAGAAGATGAAGCATTTAAAACAAGGTTTGACATTGATTTCTACTTTGGAACTTTGTTTAACAGGTGGACATCAATGGCTGTTGTTGGTTATCCATTAACTGTATACGGTACAGGAAATCAAATCAAACCATTTATACACTTAGAAGACTGCACTGAATCGCTTGTAAATGCAGTTAAGATAAATAATGATGGAAAGCTGAGAGTATTAAACCAGACAACTGAAGATATAACAATAAAAACACTAGCAGAACAGATAAAAGAATCAGCTTCTGAAGTACTTGGAAATGATGTTGAAATCAAACATATAGAGAACCCAAGAAAAGAATCAGAAGACAAGGAATATCACTTTGATAGAGAAAAATTCATGAAACTTTTAGGCAAACAGAAATATACAATGGAAAGTTCCATGCCGGAAGTTCTTGAAAATCTCAGCAAACATAAAGGAACAATTGACAAGTATAAAGAAACTTTCCTTAAATAAAGATAAAAATGAAAATATTAGTGACGGGCGGAGCAGGATTTATAGGAACTAATCTTGTTCCAAAACTTATTGAAAACGGACATGAAGTTAAAGTTTTAGACCTTCTGCTGTATGGGGACGGAGAGGAAGTAAAGGAAGCAGGCGCAGAACTGATAAAAGGAGATATAAGGGATAAAGAAACATGTATTTCTGCCTCTAAAGGGATTGATGTTATTATACATCTCGCAGCCCAGACAGGAGTAGTTGATTCTGTCAAAAAACCAAGATATGATTTTGAAACAAATACAATCGGGACTTTTAACATGTTAATGGCTGCAAAAGAAAATGAAGTTGGCAAGTTTATTTTCACGTCCTCAGTAGCCGTTCTTGGAGACCAGAAACAGCCAGTTCATGAAGAACAAATTCCGAATCCTAAAAGCGGGTACGGGGCTAGTAAATTGGCAGGAGAAGGTTATTGTAATTTTTTCCGGCAGGCATATGGATTGGACACAGTGATTTTGAGATTTACAAATGTATACGGCCAGAAATCAGCTCATAAAAGGAACATAATGAACATATTTATTGAAAGGATAGAAAAAAACAAGCCCTTGACGATATTTGGCGACGGAACCACTACTAGAGACTATGTTCACGTGGAAGATGTATGTAAAGCCATTATGTTATGCCTTGAGAAAGAAGTTTCCGGAGAAACTATACACATATCAAGCGGAAAGGAAACAAGCATAAATGACCTCGTAGACACATTGAAAAAAGTTACCGGGAAAGACTTTGAAGTTAAAAATGAGCCTGGAAGAACGGGTGAAATTTTAAGAAACTATTCAAAAATTAAAAAAGCTGAAAAGGTTCTTGGATTTAGACCGAAAACTAATTTAAAGGAAGGATTAAAACAGACATATAATTGGTTTAAAGGGAAAAAAACTTAATTCAAATGAAAAAACAATATAAAAAAATTTTCTTAATTACCATAGATGCCCTAAGGAAAGATTTCGTAAATGAAGAAAATGCACCCTTCATTACAAGTCTTGCCAAAAAAGGAATTAGTTTTGAAAACTGTTTTACTGCTGGACCAAATACACCGCCTTCATTTAGAGCTATTTTAGGTGGCGTTTATCCCCTTCAGTATGGATTAAAAATTCAAACACCGCCTGAAATAGAAATGGTAAATGAAGTTTTGAATAGAAATGGATACTATACAATAGGAGTTCATTCTAATCCTTGGTTAACAAAATATTTTGGATATGGCCGCGGATTTGATTATTTTAATTCTTATTCTAAAGGATATAGGGAAAATAAAACAAAACAAAGAGAAATTAAGCACAAGATAATAAAAATCATTGGTAGAAATTCAAAGATTTATAAAATACTCTCTAAAATATATAAGACAGTTATACCTGTACTTGATCTAGTTACTCCGCCTAAAGCGCCACATGTAAGCTGCAAACAAATAAATTCAGATGCTCTTAATGCATTAAAAAATATAGATAAAGAAAAAGTGTTTTGTTGGACACATTATATGGAAGTCCATGCTCCTTATTATCCAAAAAGTAAAAAGATTAGTGATTTCAAAAAAAAGAGAATAATGAAGCAACTGAGAAAAGTAAAGACCGGAGGTAGCGCCAGTAAAAAACTCATTAAAAATGTTAAAAACCTGTATCGGCTGGAAATACAAGAACTTGACGCCGAACTTAACAAATATATTAATAAACTACTCAAAAAATATGGAGATGAGGCATTATTTATAATAACTGCTGACCATGGAGAAGAATTTTATGAGCATGGAAATTTTTCCCACATTAATTTCCCATATGAGGAGTTGATGAGAGTTCCATTAATAATATACAGCAAAAAAATTGATAAAAAAACGGATGAAAAGATACATAGTACCATTGACATTCCTACTACAATACTTGACCTTGCAGATACTGAAAAACCACCAAGTTATAAAGGGAAAAACATTTTTAAGGATGAAAGAGACTTTGTGATATGCCAAGGGATTGGTAGAGACTATGGAACAAAGTGGTCCTGGGACATATTGAAAGGAGACTACAAGCTTGAAGAATTTTATCCGATTAACTGTTATCGTGATAAAAGACATAAATTAATATACTCTGAAAAGGGCGAAGA
>CAZNLD010000013.1:0-23398 GCA_964574035.1 Candidatus Undinarchaeota archaeon | reverse complement strand
TTAACTGTTATCGTGATAAAAGACATAAATTAATATACTCTGAAAAGGGCGAAGAACTATACGATCTAACCAAAGATCCAAAAGAAAGAGAAGGATTAAATATAAATAAAAACAGAAAATTAGTGAAAAAACTTAAGAAGAAACTTGAAGAAGAAACTAAAAATGAATTTGAATAATCTTGAAGCAAAAAGCATATACATTTTAAGAGAAGCAAAGGCCCAGTTTGGAAAGTTAGGAGTATTATGGAGCGGCGGAAAGGATAGCACAATGATGCTCCACTTAATTAAAAAAGCATTTTATGGCACTATTCCATTTCCAGCAATATTTATTGACACTGGCCATCAGTTCCAGGAAATGCATGATTTCATGGAAGATTTGGCTGAAAAATGGGACATTGATTTAAAAATAGTTAAAAACGATAAATATTTTGGTAAAGTATCTCCTGATAAAGATCATTTTGAATGCTGTTCAAAACTTAAAACAGAGCCTCTGAAAAAAGCAATTATGGATAATGAACTTGACGGAATTATTGCGAGCATAAGAAGAGATGAACATTACATGAGAGAAATTGAAAGGACCTTCTCTCCAAGAGACAAAAACTTTAAGTGGAATGTTGTCAGAGAAAAAACAGAGGATGATGCAGAAGGAGATTCTGATTTTGTAAGCATGCAGGACACTGAAATGGGCGGATGGGACTTGTATGCAAGTAAATTTATAGATGCAAACCATGTTAGAATTCACCCCATACTTCATTGGAGCGAAGTTGAAATATGGCAGTATATTAAAAAAGAAGATATTCCATTCAACAAACTTTACTTATCTAAAAATGGTAAGAGATATAGAAGTCTTGGTTGCGAGCCGTGTACTACTCCGATAAAATCAGATGCTAAAACAATTGATGAAATAATTGAAGAACTAAAAAGCACTAAAGTTGAAGAAAGAAGCGGAAGAAGCCAGGATAAAGAAATGATAATGAGACGGCTCAGAGCTTTGGGTTATATGTAAATTATAGGAATTTTTTGAATATTTGCTTTATTATTTTTAAATCAATACCTAATTTCTTTTCAATTTCTAGTAATATCATTATGTCTTCTCTCTCAAATCCCTTAAAGAGCAGGAGCAGTAAGAAGTAAAGCACCATGAAAATTATAAATAATGGAGCCAGCGATAAAATTGAACTTGCTGAAATTAGTTTTGCAGTATAATAAACAGCTAAAATTGAAACAGAAGCTGCAAATGTCGGCTTCAAAAATGCCGGTCTGAATGGCTGGACTTCAGTATAATGATGAACTTCAATTAAAGTTAATATATTCCATAATGAGAATGCAATGGCTGTTGCAGTTGCTGCCCCTATGATTCCATAAATAGGAATTAAATATAAATTTAAAGCAATGTCAATTCCAAGGATTGCAATATTGTTCATTAAAAGTATTTTTGTCTTTCCAAGTGTTTGAAGTGTTGAACCGGTCGGTCCGACTGCTGATGCAACAAAGAAACCGACTGCTAATATGGAAAGAGCCGTAGCACCAGTCACATATTCAGCCCCAAATAAGATTCTAAGAATTGGTTTTGAGAAAAACACCATTAAAAGTAATAAAGGAAATGTAATAGAAAACATCCACTTAGTAACTACATTGAAAACAGACCGTATCTCTTTCATTAGATTTTTTGCAAACATTTCGCTTGACAGCGGCATGAATATCATCTCAGTGCTAGAAAGCACTAATGTTAAAAGAAACGCGGTTGGGAATGCTGCATTGTAAATTCCAACTTGGACTGAAGTGCTTAAACCCCCAAGCATTAAGGTGTCTATCTGACCCATCAACGACCAGAGAATTGCAGCAAACATTAATGGGATTGAAAAAGATAGAATTTTGTTATAAACTGATTTGGCTTTCACCTTTTTATCAAATAATGAAAAAATCTTGTTGTTTAAAAAGTAAAAAGCTACAAAGGTTGAAAATATAAATGACAATGCATATCCTGCAGATGCACCAACTACGCCAAAACCGAACCAAATGGCAGTTAGTACAAACGAGAGAACTAAAATTTTATGGATTATATCATATGATAATACTTTGTATTTCATTTCCTGAAATCCCCTTATGTTACCCTCGGTCAGCACTAGAAGGGCGTTAAAAGGTATTGCTATTGAAAAGGCTTTTAAAATACTTGAAAGGGCAGGATTGTTAAAAATAACAACTGAAATCCAGTCGCTTAAAAGAAATACTGTTAAACCAGAAACTGCACCCGTAATTAAAATAAATTTATAGCCGAAAAAAATCGTTCCTTTTACTTTAGACAAATCATTTCTTCCTTTATAAAATGCAATAAATCTAGCCATTCCTGCCGGAAGTCCGGCTTTGGCAAGAGTAGAAACTACAACAAGAACAGAAATCCCAAGAGAAAACAAACCATAATCTGAAGGCCCGAGAAACCGTGCAACTAATAATCTATAAAGATATGCAGCCGCTGCTCCAAAAACCAGCCCAATAAAGACTATTCCAGCTCCTTTTGCAACTTTTTTAAGTTCATTGTCAGTATTCATTATTAAGAAAAAGTATTCAAGGCTTTAATTTAAACACTTTAATTTGATCATTGAAATTCTTCACTAATTCGAAATGCTCCTGGTTAGTTCCTTCAAATAGATGAAGCTGTGTAAGCATATTATCTTCCAACCTTGGCGGAAGGAATAGAGCTTGATTATATCCTGGATATATGTAAAACAATGCATCTATCGTATTGTTTCCTTCGTTATGTTTTATGTATGCTGAACCATTATGTACATAAAATACTCTTGCTATTTCCTGAGCCTGGTAGCCCTGTTTATAAGTTGCTGAAACTTCTCCGTTGTTTTTAAGATTTACAAGAATTCTCTGGTTTTGTCCAATATAATACGGTAAAAGTATACCGTCTTCAGTTTCTTGAACTTCGCCCTGCACGACTGACAAAGCAGGATAGTTCTCTCCTCTGCCATTTGGACCGGTTGCAGCCAGGAATGAAATTGCTCCATACTTATTTATTAAATCTGAACTAGTAAAGAAATAAGTTACATTATAGCTTTTTAACAAATCATAAGCTTCATTTTCATCATCTGTTGTAAATACAATTGAAAGATTATGAACATGTCTGAAATTCTGGCTTCCATCTGCAACAACCGGTCTCTCCCCTAATGCAGTAACTGCATGTCCGGGGTCCCACCAGCTTGCCATTATATCTCCATACTCAAATTCAGTGTAATCTGCAGATACTTTAGGAGCTTCTGTTTCTGTTCTCATCCATTCAAAGAGATTAAGCCAATTCTGTCCGAGGGAAGATCCGGACTGCTGAGGAATAGATATACCGGTTGAAACATACGGCGGAGAAAGCTGGTCGCTTCCTGCTGAATGTGGAATATTCGGCATTGCAAATAATATGAAAATTAAACCTATAACAATTCCAATTGAAAGTATTGGTTTTTTAACATCAAGCTGAGATATTAAATTAGCAACGGATATGCCTGCAAAAATGCATAATGGTACAACTAACATTCCAATAAATCTTCCTGCAACTAAAGAGGCATAAAAAGTACTTGCCACCCATAAAAACAGGAATAGGAAATGGTACTTCAATTTCTTCATTTTTTTCCATAAACCTAAGTAGAGAGCTACAGGGAAGTAAAAGAACAGAACAAAAAGTGCAATATGCGTACGACTTATTAAACTTCTTAAATTAACAGGATTCATTTCTGCAACAGTTAAGTAGACATGCCGGACAGGGGAATCTGAAACTCCAGGTGTTCCTTTTAAGTTTAAAACTCTAAAGGCAGATTTAAAGATGTTTGCTTTTGAATTAAAGATATTGAACTCTCTTTCAGGTGTTGCAGGATTATCAATTCCAAAAACTAACAGCACAAATAATAGGCCCACAAACAAGAATAATAAAATAGTTGGAAGATATTCCTTTGTAAATTCTTTAAGAACTTTAAGCGAACTTTCGTTTTTCTTAAAATGAGAATACAACATATCAAATAAAACCAAAATAACTGCAGCCGCCAAAACAAGAACAGGTACAAAAGAATAACCAGACGGCCAGGTAGTCCCTAAAAGACCAAGAGATGCGCCAGCCAACACTGCCCAAAACCAGCTATAATTCCAGGGTTCCTTATTTAATTTCAATTCCTTCTTCTTATCCCATGCCTTAATAAATAAATAAAATGTCAATAAAGTAAAGAAAGCAATTGGTGCATCAGTATCCGCAAAACCAGCTACGCTTCTCATCATAAAGGAAGATGAAAGAGAGTAGATAAATGCAGCTGCTAAACCTGCTTTTTCCCCAAATAGTTGTTTCACAAGCAGGAACATTACAAATACAGCAGCAACTCCGAAAAATACAGGAGTTATTTTATGCCATGAAAGTAAATCACTGGTTAAGAATTGTCCTAAACCTTTGTAAGAATAAGCCACGAAATAAGGATAAAATTCTTTCTTTGCAACATCACCCTGCGGTGCATCGTGTAAATAATCCCAGGCAACCTGTTTTCCTCCTACTTCTTTTAAAGCCTGTCCCGGAAAGCCATGGTCCAAAATCTCCTCGGCATGCCTGTAATGCCAATAAGGGTCCATTGCAGAAAGATGCGACTGGTCGGCGGGAACCATTCTTAAGTAAAAAGAAAAGAGTAGTATTAAAATTAAGATAGAGTAAACTACTAACTTCTTATTATCTTTGATTTTTCCGGATAAATTTGAGATATCCAGAGCAAATGATTCGTCTTCGGTCATTCTCCAACTTCTCTTTTCTGTTTAATATTCTCCTTAATATAAGTTATTGTTTTATAATTTCTCTTAAAAGTATGGTTGCATACGCCCCTTTTTCAAGGTCAAAATTTAAAACGAGCTCGGAATCTTCCTTTTTTGATATGAGGTTTCTAATTTCGGCAAGATATGGCCGCTTGCTTCCCTTTACACTTGCCTCAGGGAAACTATTTATCCTTAAATCTTTCTGTTTTAAACCGTCTTTCTCTAAAAGTTCAATTTCTCTTTCTGTTAAATCGGAATCGTAGCCGACCAAATTACCTTCGTCTTTCAGGTCTTCATTATTTTCAATTTTTTCAGAAAGGATTAGGTTGAAAATATAAGACTGATAAGAATGTGTAAAAATTTTATACAGGAATTTTGGAAGCTGTTTAAAAGCTCCTACATAGTCATTTGGATACCTGTTAAGCCGGTCTAAAACTGCTCTTTCAAACCGCATATAGTTAGGAAAGTCTTTTAAAGCCTGTTTGAAATCCGGCCAGTTTTTTTCTAATTTCTGCCTTGCTTTTCTCCCTTCTTCGCCTTCTGACTCAATTGTTCCGGTTAAAAATATCCTGACTGCTTTTCCCAAATTTTCTTTAAACAATTCTTTTCCAACCAAATGATTGTTCAATCTTATTCCAAATCTCTGCCTGCCGAAAAAATTTGGAATTCCTCCTGCTTCTTTTAATTTTTTAACTGTGTTCTCTGCATTTTCAGGATTTTTTGGATTGGAAAGTATTATTGTAAATCTGTTGCCCCATAAATCACCGAGTTCGAGCCTGTCTTTTGCAAATGAAAAATCGCCGATTTTGCAGTCCTTGTAGTTTATTTTGGCGAGCGTTTCAGGGTCAATTTTCCATGCTGAAATTCGCTGGGCAGTTAAAGCATACTTATCTTTTGTACCGGCATAAGAAAATCTTTTTCTTGAAACTCCGCACCTTCTTGCAATTCTTTGAAGAATTTTGGACTGGTTCCAGTCTCTTTTTACAAGAGTAAATCTTGTCTGGTCTCCTTCCCCTTCCGGAATTTCAGGAGACGGCTCTAAGCTGACTGGCTTCCCTTCTTCCTGTATTTCCTGGACTATGAAGTCCTTTGGATTTTCTTTTATTTCTCCACTGGTTCCTTCTGTTTCCGTGAAATATTCAGTTATGCCTATTCGTTTGTATTCATCCATAGAATTAGTAGAGCGGTAGGCTTCCAGTTATTTTATCAATGTCAGAAGTTATTGCAGGGCCTATTGCTAAAGCCGTAATTGTTCCCGGTTCAACTTCTGTCAATCCTGCGTCTTTAATTAATGCTGTTGGAAGTCTTGCATTCCTTGCCTGTTCGTGTATTTCAAAAAGCTCCTCCTTTGATTTTGCTTTCAGAACTGCCTTTTTTGCCCCTTCTCCTCTCCAGGCATTCAATATTTTTGAATCAGTATGACTTGATGCTTTTTCTGATGCATGAGCAACCTGAACTGCAAGCTTCCCTTTGCTTAATTTCAAATCTTTTGGAACAATGATTACCTGCTTGTATTTGAATTCCATAGCTTTATTTAGGTCCTGCTTTTAATTAATGTTGCTATGAAAAAAACAAATAATGAAGAGAAAGAAGCTGAAATTGAAGTTATCGGTGTTTCGCATATTTCTCCTGAAAGTATTAAGGAAATTAGAGAGAAAGTCAAAAAGAAAAAACCGGACTGCGTTGCTGTTGAACTTGACAGGAATCGGTTTGAAGCTCTTAGAAGAGGCGAAAAAATAAGCATATCAGCCATTAAATATATTGGTTTTAGAAATTATTTATTTGCAAAAATAATGTCTGCTGTTCAGGGCTACCTTGGAAAAAAGACAGGAGTTATTCCGGGGGAAGAGATGCTTTCTGCTGTGAAAGCAGGCCATGAGTCGGGAGCAGATATTGCTTTGATTGACAGGAATTTGAAAACAACACTTGACAGACTGAAAACTATTTCTTTCAGAGAGAAACTAGGGTTATTTTTTAGTATTTTTAAAAAGATTAAAATAGAAAATTTTGACTTGAGAAAGGTTCCTCCGGAAAGAGTAGTTGAACAGATTATTGACCAAATTAAAGAGACGAGCCCTGGTTTATACAGAGTTATGATTGAAGAGAGGAACGTACATATGGCAAGAATTCTTTCTAAATTACAGGAAAAATATTCTAAGATACTTGTCGTTGTTGGAGCAGGACATAAAAAAGGGCTTGAAGAAAAGCTGGAAAACTAAATTCCTAAGCTTTTGTTTGTCTTTTCAATGCTTTTCTTTCCGTTTTTTTCAAGCTCAAACATTGCCCGGATTGCATCTATGTTCTCCGGTATTGCATCGGATTCCTGATGGATTGCCTGGAAGAAATAAAGTTCATTTCCATCCATGTTTATTGAATCTTTCCAAACCATATTTTCATACAGGTCATTTCTTTTTCTTCCTAAATCTCGAGCATATTCTATTACTTCTGCTGTAGATCTGAAACCTTTGCCGGAGTCAATCATTTTAATTCTTGAATTACTTTCAAATAAATCAGAAACCTCTTTTTCTGATGGCTCTTCTTCAAGTTCTATCATTAAAGTATGTAAATGCATTATCGTTGTCGGGATTTTGACTGCACTTGTTACAATATCTATATCCGGAAGAACTGTTTTTACATCAGGACCGTGATGGCTCGGCGACTTTACTGGATTAGGGACTATTGCATTTATCGGCCCCTTCTTTGAGTTTCCCGGGTCTGCGCTTCTTCTTATTAAGACAACTCTTGCTTTTTTGACACCGAATTTTGTATCCAGTGAATTTAAAACTCTTGAAAGTCCTGTTGTGTTGCAGGAAACTACTCTTACGTAATCTTTTCCGAGTGCTTTTTCATAATTAGACTGAGCATTAAAACTAACTTCTGCAACTTCTGAATTTTCTCCGCCCTGGAAAATTGCTTTTACTTTGTTTGGAACATAATATTTTTCTTTATTTTCTGAACCATATGGTTTTGGAGAACAGTCTACAATGATGTCTGCTTTTTCAATCAAATCTTCAATTGTTCCTGAAATTTTAATTCCTGCTTCTTTGAATTTGCTAATTCTTTCCGGTATTGCACAGTATAAATCATAACCGCTTGTAATAGCCATATCGGCTTCCCATGTTGGTCTTGTCTTTGTAACTCCGGCTACCTCCATATCATCTTGTTTTGAAACTGCATCAGCCACTCTTTTACCTATTGTTCCGTAGCCGTTTACTCCAACTTTTATCATTTTTTGCCTCCTTTTTTCTTTGATTTTTTACCGGATTTCTTTTTAGAATTGAATTTTTCAGCCGCCTTTTTCAGAGTCTCTAAAGCAGGTAATGGCTCTCCTGCCAAATATCTGATGCAGGCGCCCCCTCCTGTACTTATATGGGTAATTTTTCCGCTAACTCCTAAATCAGAAACTGCTGTTGCAATATGCCCTCCTCCTACAATTGAGAAGGATTTAGAATCTGCAATTGCTTTTACTATTTGAATTGTACCTTTGCTGAATTCTTTTTCTTCAAAAATTCCTGCAGGCCCGTTTGCAATAACTGTTCCTGCATGCTCAATTATGTATTTGTACCTTCCAATAGTTCCTGTTCCAATATCTGCAACCCTGTATGGAAGAGGCAGTTCTGCAAGTGAAACTTCAAATCTCTTTCCATATTTGTCAAGAGCCAAATCCATTGGGAGTTCAATCTTTGAGTTGTATTCTTTAAGGAGACTGCTTGCTTTTGAAACAAGCTGGTCGTAGTTTTCTACATATTCTGCTCCTCTGATTTCGTAGCCTTTTGCAACCAGAAATATACTGGCAATTAAACCGCTCGTTAAAACTTTATCTGTTATTTTTCTGTTAAGGAGCTGTTCAATTACATTTAAGGTATTTTTTATTTTCGCGCCTCCTGCTACGAAAACATACGGCTTTTTCTTTGACTCAAGAACCTTATCAAGCATTTTTATTTCATTTTCAAGAACTTTACCAAGCATAGATGGAACTACTTCGCAGAAACCGACAAGAGACGGCTGCGACCGATGAGCCGCTGCAAATGCATCATTCACAAAGTAATCTGCAAGCGGTGCTAAGCTTCTTACGAAATGAGTTGTCGCCTGGACGTCTGAAGGTCTGTTCAAAAGTTCTTCAGATAAGAAACGAACATTATCCAGAAGAAGTATCTCTCCATTACCAAGTTTTTTGATTTCTTTCTTTGCAGTTGGTCCCATTAGATCTGGAACAAATTTAATGTCTTTACCTAAGAATTCAGAAAGCTTTTCTGCATGTTTTTTAAGATTAGTGAAATCATATTCCGCCCCCGGTCTTCCTTGATGGGCAAGCAGAACTACTTTTGCGCCTTTCTCTGAAAGTGTTTTTACAGTTTCTGCATGTTTTTCAAGCCTTCTTGTATCAAGAAATTTTCTTGTTTGAGGGTCTATTGGAGTGTTCAAATCAACTCTTGTCAGAACAGTTTTTCCTTCTAAATCAAAATCTTTTATTTTTAGAAAATTTGCTTCTTTTTTAGCCACTAAAACCACCTGCCATATCTTTTAAAACTTTTTTTGGATTTTCTGCTTTTACAAATGCGCTTGCAAGGAGAACTCCTTCGGCTCCAAGTTCGAGAGCTTTCTTTATATCTGAACCGTTTGAAATTCCCGCTCCGCAGAGCACTTTTACATCTGAATTTGCATTTCTTACTTTTTCAACAGAATTAGTAATGATTTCTGGTTTTGAAGTTGAGACTGAAACGCCTGAACCGATAAGCTCAGGAGGTTCAACTGCTATATAATCAGGATTTAATTTGGCGTATTCTTCTGATTCTTCCGGCGTCTGAGTGCAGACTATTGAAATCATGTTTAATTCTTTGAGAATTTCTATTGATTTTTTAATGTCCTCTTTTTGAATTCTCTTTTCTGAATGATTTAGAAGACTGCCTTTTGCTCCTGCTTCTTTTGAAGCTTCTGCTAAAAGAGAGCCGGTTTTTGAGCCCGGTTTTACTGGGTCAGTGTGCTGTGCAAAGGTTTCAATTTCTTCTGAAGTTTTTGCTATATCCGCCGTTTGAGGGGAAACTATAATCCGAACTCCTATTTCATCTGAAACTTCGGAAGCTGTCTTTGCAAGCTCGATGGCTTTCTGTCCTAAAGCCTGGCTATATCCCTTGAAATTTAATACTATCAATTTCCCACCTAATTATTAGATAGATTCAATACTTTAAAAAGGTTTAGCAGATTGGCGAAAGCATTATAAAGTGTCTCCTACATGATATTTGACTATGAAATGTTCAAGTTGTGGAGCAAATCTACAGACAGAAGAAGTAAAAGTAGAATTTAAGTGCCCCGAATGCGGGGAAGGTAAAATAGGCAGATGCAAGAGGTGCAAAAAACTCAGCCGTCAGTATACTTGTTCTAAATGCGGCTTTGTTGGACCATAATGGGAAAAACAGCATTAATTTATTCGGTCAGACCAAAAAGTCCGGAAACTGATTTAGAAAAGATAAAAGAAGAAATTAAGAAGATAGAGCACTTTGACAGCCTTGAAGAGAAACCATTCATGTTCGGCATGAAGCAGATACACACAAGTTTTATCCTGCCGGAAGGTTCCAAACCAGATCCTATTGAAGAGAAACTAGGAAAGATAGAAGGCGTTGAAGGAATAAATCAGGAAGCTTGTACAGTCATTTAAGGGTTTTTCCGCGCCGGCATACAATGCATATTTCTCCTTCAAGATGATTTTCGCAGGTCGGCCTGCCGCAGAGTTTGCATGTTCTAGTTGCTTTACTTCCGCATATATGACATAAGCCTGCTAGGTTAGGCATAAACTATAATACTTTAAATTGTTATATAAGTTTAACAGATGCGGGGGTTACCGAGTCTGGCCAAAGGTGCAGCGTTCAGGGCGCTGTCTCTTAGTGAGTTCGCAGGTTCAAATCCTGCCTCCCGCACTCAGATTTTTAAATTTATTCTCTTTGCAATTGGTTCCCTGTCCTGAAAAATCTGGTAAAAACAATTGCCACGCTCGCTCGTTTCACTCGCGAGGTGACAGTAATGAGCTATTTGAGCTTTAAATAATGATGGAGGTGTCGGAACCGGGAAAAATTGAATTGCAGGTTCTGACGTTCCGGATCCTGCCTCCCGCATTGATAGATAATAGATTATCGACAATAGACAATCGATAATAGACTGCAGATGGTCTCCTGCATAAACTGCAAAGAAGGGAGGCTTGTGCAGTAACCAATTTCAAGGCCTGCACATTGCCTCCCGCATAATAAAAACATTTATATTCACACTTTTATTAGAGAATAGTATGATACCAATAGCTGAAATGCTTGGCGGGTCAGACAACCTTATATGGGAGCTCATTAGATCCATTGCTATAATTATTGCTGTAGCAGTTGCAGCCCTTTCCTTTTACTTTTCAAAACTACAGGGCGCCAAAATTAAAGCAGTTGAAGTTCAGGAGCAAGCGCCTTTGAATGCGGCAAATCATACTATTGTTTTTACAAATTACGGGAACAAAACAGGAGTTATTAAAGGACCTGAATTATTTACTAATGATGAAAAAATGAAGCTGTCACTGGAAGAGGAAGATGAAGCAGTTTATGCAGTTGAGCCACACAGCACTAAAATAATTAAATTGGAGGTTAAATCAAACTCGGACAAGAACTATAAGTATCACTTGGAATTTGAAAACTTAAAAGGCAGGAAAATAAAACTTCCGGAATATGTGTTCTTGAATGAAGCAGAATAAAAAGATGAAAAAAATTGGATTAATATTTGTTTTAAGTTTGCTCCATTTTAAAGTAAAAATAAATAACTTAATTTTTTGAAAAATGAAAGAAGTTAAAGAAAGGAAAGAAATTTCAAAGGTTAAGAATTTTGGTTTAACTCGTCTTTTGAATAGAGTTAAAGAATACTATATACTGACACTTCCTTGGTCGCATTTGATAGTTATTTCTTATTTATTAGCAAGCTCATGGATTGGGAAAGGACAAATATTTTTAAACTGGCAGTTAATTTTGCTTCTTATACTTGGAGTAGTTTTTGCAAATATATACAATGTCATAAACATGATATATGATCTGCCACTTGATAAAATTGGAAACCCTGAAAGACCGTTGGCAAAAGGCAGTATAACAGTAAAAAACGCATATAAGTTCTGGTTTATAAACATCATTATAGCATTTCTACTTTCGATGTATTTTGGACCTGATTTTATAATCTTGTTAATGGCTGCGATTGCAGTAGCGATAATTTATTCTGCTAGGCCATTTGTATTGAAAAAATGGATATTAACTGCGCAACTGTTAATGGGTATTGGATACGGCGTCATTCTCTTTCTAGTGGGCTGGTCGTTAAGTAATTCTCTCTTTAGCGCGCCTCTGAGCATAATTATTATATTTTTCTTAGTTACTAATGTGATTACGTTAACGAAAGATTATAAAGATGTAGAAGAAGATAGATTGTTTGACATCAAGACAGGTCCCGTTTATTCAATAAAATTCTCATATGGCTTACAAATAATTTATATTTTCCTCCCTTATCTACTAGTTATTTACTTAATAGCTAGAGGAAGTTTACCAAAGAGAACTGTGTATTTTTTACCAACAATTGGATTGTTTTTAGCTAGCATGTATTATACAATAAAACAGAGATCAACAAAAGGGTATACTATAAGCTACCTCTTATTTATAATAAGTGGTGCGATAAGCCTCTTGATCTTCAGCTTAACTCAAGTTATGTGAAATCTCATTCTAAAAATTTATTTGGATCTTCGCCAGATTCTTCAATTACTGCTAATTGTTTTGGTTTGAGCCATTTGAAATCTAATTGTTTCTTAGATATTTTAGAATATTTTTCTTTTAGTATAGAATTAGCGACATTCATAAAAAGACAATACTTACCATTGTTTGCAGTACATTCTAATTCAATTCCGTTCATAAGCACTCCGTGGAGTGCGGTTCCTCCTCCTGCATTCATGCCTCTTGCAAAATGACATACTTTTTCCTTGGAAGGATAAAAAAGTTTACCGAAAGGATTATCTATATTTTTAAATTTAGAGTATTTCTTTTGCTCAAAGCTTAATGTTTTATAATCCCCATAACCAATTAATGCAGCAACTTCCATAATTAGTTTATATGTTTCTTCAAAAGGCCGGAGTTTTAAGGTTTTCATATAATCTCTAGTGAAAGTATAACCGAAATGCCAGCCATAATAATACAATTCTTGGACTGCCTTTTTCCCTTTGCCCATTGCATCTATAGTCATCTCTTTCATAGTTTTTAAGGGAAAAAAAGTCATAGGATCTTCTGCAAAAATTATTTTGCCTTCTTCAAATTTTAATTTTCCTGAAACCAACAGTTTTGTTATGAAACCATACATTTTATTTTAGCAATACACTTGCTCCCTCTTCAGTTAAAATACTAATACCTTTATTAGTAAATTCCATTGGGAAAAATCCTCGCTTTAAATCGGTTGCTCTCATTTTTCTTACCTGTAAATGAGAACTATTTTCTCCGCCTATTCCAGTATAATGTATTCGAATTACTCCATCTACAATAAACTCCTCAACTCCGAATCTAGACAATCCTTTTGTGTCTTCCAGTGTTTCAGCTGTTAAAATACTTGTAACTCCAAGTTTCCTCAATAAACTAATCAAATCAAAAAGTTTCATTCTTACCTCGTGTGCATTTTCTAAGGAAAGTCCTAAAACTGAAGTAGAATCAAAAACTACTCTTTTTGCATCGAGTTTTATTACTTCTTCTTCCAAGTGTTTGGAAAACTTGCTTATATCTGTAGGGTCTTCATAAAGAAGCGATAATTTATTGTCTTTCACATGTTTTTCCAGATTCCAGCCGAATGCGTCTGTATCTCTGTAAATATCATCTGCATCTTCTTCAAAGCTTAACATAACTCCGGGCTCATCATACTTTTCTGCCCCATTATACAAAAACTGCACGCCGAAAATTGTTTTCCCTGTTCCCGCTCCTCCTGATAAAAGAGTCGTAGACTTTTCAATCAAGCCTCCTTTAACTAAATTATCAAATCCAGGAATTCCAGTAGGCACTCTTTTTATTTTCGCCATAAAACAGATAATACTTGCAAAATTTAAATAGTTTGTTCTTGATAAGATAAACCATGTTCGGAAAAAAACAAACAGAAAAACTAATGCATAATCTGAAGGAAAATGATTTAGATTATTTACTCTTAATTAATTTAGACCTGCCTCAATTGGATCCAAACTTTTACTATTTTACAGGATTAGACGGGTATGAGCATTCAATTGTTCTTTTAGGGGAAAATCCTTCTGTTTATGTGCCTGGTTTTGAAGTTGCAAGAGCTGAAAAAGAGAGTTCTGTTGAAAGTATAAACAGGACTAAAAAGGGATTAACCAAAGAGCTTGGTAAACTATTGAAAGGTAAAAAAGTAGGGATAAACGGGGATTTTATGCCTTTTAATTTTTATAAAAAACTTAAGAAAAAAGGAGTTAAGATGACTGACTTTTCAGATGAAATTAAAGAATTGAGAGTTATTAAAAACAAAAAGGAGATTGAATACATACAAAAGGCAGCCAAAGTGAGCAAAGAAGTTCTGAAAGAAGTAGATACAAGCAAATCAGAAATTGAAATTGCAGCAGATTTGATGTATAAGTATTTCCAAAATGGAATGAAGCCGGGTTACGACCCAATTGTTGCTTTTGATGCCGATTCTACTGTTCCTCATTTTGTTCCGACCAATGCGAAATCAGGAAAATCACTTTTAATTGATTCAGGGGCCGCCTTCAAAAACTATTGTTCTGATATTTCAAGAACATTTATTTTAGAAGAAAATGATGAAATCAGAAAGATATATGATATAGTTGAAGAAGCCCAGAAGCTGGCAATTGATATGATTGAACCGGGAGTTAAGGCGTCTGAAATTGACAAGGAAGTCCAGGACTTTTTGAAAGAAAAGGGATACTCCTGTCCTCATTCGGTAGGACATGGTATTGGATTAGTGGTTCATGAAAAACCTTACATCAGTGTTAAATCAAAAGAGGTATTGAAAGAAGGGATGGTTTTCACAGTCGAACCGGGAATTTACTTGAAAAATAAATTTGGAGTTAGAATTGAAGATGATGTTTTAGTTACTAAAAAAGGCTGCGAAGTATTATGAAAAGACTGAAAAGAAAATTTTATGACAGAGATACATTAGAAGTTGCAAAGGATTTGCTTGGAAAAATTTTGTACAGGAAAATTGACGGAAATATATTGAAAGGCAAAATTGTTGAGACGGAAGGCTATTTACAGGATGATAAAGCATGTCATGCATCCAGGGGAAAAACAAAAAGAAATGAACAGATGTTCGGAAAGCCGGGAACTGCTTATGTTTACTTTACATATGGGATGCACTACTGCTTTAATGCAGTTACTAAACCAGAAGATATCGGAGAAGCTGTTTTAATCAGAGCGGTTGAACCAGTCAAAGGAGTCAAAATTATGGAGAAAAACAGAGGAAGAAAAGAAAATTTAACTGACGGTCCTGCAAAATTATGCCAGGCATTTAAAATTGATAAAGAACTAAACGGTTCAGATTTAACAAAAGGGGACTTTTGTATTTTAGATTCAGATGAAAAACCTGAAATTAACAAAGCTGAGAGAATAGGAATTAAATTAAATGCAGACAAGAAATGGAGATTTTACACGGATTCAGATTTTGTAAGCAAAACCTGAAGCTCTTGTTCAGGGTCTTTTAATTTTTCAATAAATTTTCTGCCTAAATCAATGCATGCCTTATTGCAGTTGATTAAAAGGGTCCTGTCGTCTATATAATCTGATTTTCTTAGAACTATATCTGTTTTATTTGTCAAAATTAAATCAGGACTTCCAAAGCCGGTTATTTTCTCTTCCATACTATCTGTTTTTAAAGTGACAATAAATTTTGAATTTGTTTTTAACGCCTTTTTAGTTTCCTCATTCAAATCAGCGCATGCTTTGCCGGCTTTAATTCCGATAATACAGTCGCCGGTTGGAGTCAAAAAATCATCTTTCGTCACTGCAAGCGTAGTTTCATGAATTCCTGATACTGCAGCATGTCCTTTTGCATTTATTTCTTCCATAAAATGTTTAAAGACAGGAGAGTAATTAAAGTTTATGAAAAAAGAAAATGAAAAAATGGTTGAAAGTTTAAAAGATAGTGGATTTTTGACTGTTGAAAGAATTGTTAAAGCTTTTAAAAAAGTTGACAGAGGAGATTTTGTTCCGGAAGGGCAGAAAGAATATGCTTATGCAGACAGACCGCTTTCTATTGGAAAGAATCAGACAATTTCAGCCCCTTCAATGGTTGCAATTATGACTGAGCAGTTAAATCCAAAAAAAGAGGAGAAAATTCTAGAAGTTGGAACTGGTTCAGGCTATCAGACAGCCATACTTTCTGAACTTGTTGGAGAAAAGGGAGAGATATATACAATTGAAAGGCTTCCCAAGCTTGCTGAAAAGGCAAAGAATAATTTAAAGAAATATAAAAATATTGAATTTGTTGTCAGAGACGGTACACTAGGTTATGAAGAGGAAGCTCTGTATGATAAAATTATAGTTACAGCCGGCGCTCCTGAAGTTCCCGGTCCTTTAATTGAACAGCTGAAAAAAAGAGGAGTCATAGCCATACCAGTTGGTTCCGGATTCGGCCAGAGATTTATTTTGGTTAAAAAAGACGAAGAAGGCGAAATTTCAGAAGAATTTATCTGCGGATGCGCTTTTGTTCCTTTAATTGGAAAGCACGGACATAGTAAAAAAAGTTAAAAGTCGCCTAAACTTTTCTGGTTTCTTTTTCCCTTGCTTTTTTCAAGTCTTTTCAGAGCATTTTTAATTCTCTTTTCTGAGAACTCATGTTTTTCGTGAAGAATTTCAAACAATTTATCGGGGTCTGGTTCGTTCCATTTCAATTCATATTCTTTTGTTATTTCAGGCTCAAGAAATACTTTTTTAACTTTTACCGGGTCAATTGCAAAATCATATTCTGATTTCCATTCCTCAATTCCTTTTTCTTTAACATGTTTTAATGCTCTTTTAGGACCAATTCCTTTAATTCCCGGATTGAAGTCAGTTCCCATGAAAATACCGATTTCAACTAATTTTTCCCTGTTTATATCCAATTTCTTCAGAATTTTTTCAAGCTCTAAATACTCCGGTGTGATTTCAGTATAATAGTTCTTTCCCGGTACTTTTCTTTTTCCAGTAATATTTAAATTCCTTACAAGCTTTGGAACGCCGAAAAGTAAAGAGTCATAGTCCTGAGAACCGGCTGCATAAACCTCTCCCTGCTGGCATAAGTAGGCCGCCTGAGCCTCTCCTTCCGAAGGGGCCTCCACTGAAGGTATTCCGAGTGCCCTTAGAAGGCTTCTTGACTCAGAAAGCATTTTTTCATTCACTTGGGAGGCACCTTGAGCATATTTCCGAGCCTCTTCCTTTTTTCCCTTCTTTTTGGCTTCCTTCCACTTTTTTCTTGCCTCTTCTCTTGTTTCCTCTCTTTTTTTGAGGGTTTCTTCCTTTAATAAAGGGGGTTTTCCATCAAAAACAAAAGCGGGCTTGATTCCGATTTCAAGAAGTTTTATATTCCTGTAGAACAAACCGGAAAGATGCGAAGTAATGTTTCCTTCTGAATCCATTAAAGGTGTGCCGTCTCTTTGCCTTATTATGCTTAAAAACTGGTAAATGGTGTTAAGGGCGTCTATTCCTAGCTTTTTTCCTTCTAATGCTTCAAGCTCTATTTCTTCCGGTTCTAAAAGTTTGCCTAAATCTACTCCCATGACAAATCATAAGAGTTATATATACATAAATGTATTTGAACAAGAAATGGGTCTTTTATTTAACTCTGCAGCAGTGCTGGCAGGCAGTATTACAGCCGGAGCTTTATTTATAGGCTTGGGGCCGGTTTGGGCCTTTCTACTTGGCGCTTTTATATTATATGCTCCATTAAAAATCGCTCTTCCGCTTGGTAAAAGTAAAAAGCCGGTTTCAGAAACAGGCATTATAAGCGCATTTATGACGATGGCTGCGTTTAGTTTCTGGGGCTACAGCGCCCTTTATTCAGCAGGAATAGGAATGATATCTGGATATCTATACCTTTACTGGTGGCTTTTTATATTTCCAAAGTTTATTACTCCCAGGAATACATTAAAAACCAGATTAAACAGATGAACAATAAAACATTATCAGACATAGAATCAGAAATCATAGATACTTTTGCAGGTATTTCAGAATCTCTTGGATATTCAGAAGTTCACGGTAAAATCCTTGCCGCCCTTTTAATTTCAGATAAAGCACTTTCACTTGATGAAATTGCTAAAAAGACTAGATATTCAAGCAGTATGATTTCTCTAAGTTTAGATTTATTAGAGGTTATTGGAATGATTAGTAAAGTTAAAAAATCGGGCGACAGGAAATTGTATGTAAAAATGGACGGCGATTTATTAGAAGCCCTTAAAACAGCAGTCATGCTTAAACTTGGCAAGGGCTTTGAAGATGTAAGTGAAAACCTAAGCAAATATCGGAATAAAATTAAAGATATGGATAAAAAACCGGAGAAACAAAAAGAGCTTCTGAAAGGCTTGGATAAGCTTGAAACTGAAGCAGAAAGAATTGATAAATACATTGAAAAACTTTCAAAGGTGAAAATTTCTGAATAAATGGAAAATACAATTCAGCTTGCACTGACTTCAATGATATGGGTCCTTCCTGCTTATGTTGCAAACGCTGCTCCTGTGATTTTCGGCGGCGGAAAACCTCTTGATTTTGAAAAAAAGTTTATTGACGGAAAAAGAATTCTGGGAAATGGGAAAACATTAAAAGGATTCATTGCAGGAATTATCGCAGGAAGTTTTATTGGATTTGTAGAAGGCATTTTAATCATTGGATTTCTTCTTGCTTTAGGAGCAATTCTCGGTGATTTAGCAGGAAGTTTTATTAAAAGAAGAATAGGAGTCAAAAGAGGTCAACCTTTCTGGTTTTTGGACCAATTTGATTTTGTAATCGGGGCTTTATTATTAGCATCTCTGGTAGAATTACCTTCTTTAGAAATTATAATAGCAATTCTCTTAATAACGCCGGCGCTTCATATACTTACAAATGTTATGGCATATAAACTAGATATGAAAAAAGTTCCCTGGTAATTAAATAAATCTGCTTCTCCACTCAAGAACTGCTACTACTCCTCCGACAACTAGGAAAGCTGCTAAACCAAGAATTAGATAAAATTTAACAGGTGCTTTTTTTCTGAAAGATTGTTCGGATTCTTCTGTTTCTTGTTCATCTGAAGAAGTTTCTTCTTCCTCTTCTTCAACCGTTTCATTTTCTTCAGTTTCGTTTGTTTCTGTTTCATTTACTGCTTCGGTTTCGTTTTCCTCAACAGAAATTGTTTCAACTATGTCTGTTGAACCGGTTGCTTCCGTTTTAAATGGAGCGTTCCACTCGCAGTCCTTATAGGTTGTTTTTAAAGTGAAATCTGCGTCTCCAAGTGAAATTCCGTCCTTTATTTCAACTTCAAAAACTGCCTCAGGTTCAAGGGGCTCTACAATGGTTCCTAATAATTTCTCGCCGGGGAGGATTGTATGAATTGGGATTTCAATTCCAGAATTCTCTGAACTCAAAGTAAAATTTAATGAGCATGCAGAATGTCCGCCGGAATTGACATTTTGAGCGTATGCAGAAACATTTATTGTTGAACCCGGAACTGCTTCTTCCGGCATTTCGAGCCAAGTAGTTACATTCGGAAGCTTGTCTCCAATCTGATATTTATTGAAAAGGATAATGCTTTCATTCATCTCAAGCTGAGTTTCCTGGCCCAGATAAGAATAGCTGACATTTATGAGTGCGCGGGATGTTTTAAAGATAACTGTATCAGGTAGCGTTCCGCCGCTTGGTTTATAGTTAAATACAAATGTTCCGGAGTCTCCTTCTGAAAGATAATTAGGAATATCTTTTTCTTCATAAACTAAATAGGAAGGGTTGTCAACATCTACATTTATATTGGATATATCTCCTTCTCCGGATGCTTTTAATTTTACAGTTAATACTATATCATCATCAGTTGTCGCTCTTTGCGGTGTTGCCTCAGCCTCAGTTTTTGAAAGTCCTTCTTCTGCAAAAATAACTGTTGTAGTATGAGTTGGATAAGTTGTTCCGGAATTATCCACAAAAGTAACATTTACTGGATAATAACCGCTGTCCGGCCAAGACTTATCCAAAACTACAAACCGTTCTTTTCCGGCCGGAATAGTTCCTGCTGATTTATTTGCAAGTATCCCAACACTTTCTCCGCCTACATAATACTTTAAAACAGATGTGTTTGTTTCAGAAGGGTCGGTATTCAGAGAAGTTGAATAATCACTTTTGATATACAGGCCAATTGAGCCGTTTTTATTTTCTATTTCAGTTATCTCAAACATTCCTTCGGCTAGAACAGCCTGAGAAACAAGCATAAATGAACAGACTACTGTTAACAATAATATTGCTTTTTTCATTCTCCCAAAAAAGAGTAGGGAATTACTATTTATTAACTTTTCCAATTTGAATGTCTGCAGCAAAGTTGTAATAGCCCGGCGAATACGGCCTTACTTTTCTTATTTTTAGAATGTTGTAATTTTCAGATTCGATTGAATTTTTAATCTCTTCCTTTACCTCTTCTTCTGTTTCGGCAAATGTATAAAAATGAAGTATTCCTCCTTTTTCTTTTAAAAACCGTTTAGCTGCAGGGAAGAAATTTTTACTGGTTTTTGGGAGGTTCATGATTACTCTGTCAGCTTTTCGCTTGTACTTCTTTGAAAGTTCTACTGCATTCCCCTTAACTGCCTTGATTTTTTCCTCCTGGTTATTTAGTTCAATGTTTTCTTTCAAGTATTTGAAGGCGTCCGGATTTAAATCAATGGCGTAAATTTTTTCAATTTCAGGATTTTTCTTTGCAATGATTATAGAAAAAGGACCCACTCCTGCAAACATATCTACAATAGTTTCATTTGGTTTTACTTTATCAGAAATTCTCAGCCTTTCTGTTCCCAATCTTTGAGTAAAGAAAACTTTTGAAAAATCAAATTTGAAAACGCATCCGCTTTCTTTGTACTTTACCTCTGTCCCGCCGGTTCCTGCAATTTTCTCTAAAGGGAGGACCCTGAATTTGGTTTCAACCGGGCCGGTTTTTTTGAAAACTGCCCTGACACTTGGATAGAATTTAAGAAGTGCCTTCCCGATTTCTTTTTCTTTGTTTTCAAGTTCATCCGGTATTTCAATAACTGCAATATCCCCTAAAACATCATGGGAGCTTCTTAAAATATTGAGTTCCTTTTCTGAAAATTTTTCTTCAAGAAGTTCGGTAAAATTTCCCGGCAGGTTTTTCTTTTTTTCTGCTTTATGTTCAACTAATTTTCCAATATCAAGAGAAACCGCTTCTTTTTTCTTTTTCTCCTTAATAGGAATAAAAGAATACTTTTTTTCGGTCTTTATTTTTCTTCTTTCATTAAGCAGATTGTTAACAGCCAGTTTTTTCCTTGCAGATTCTGTATTCTCTTTTTTAACTTTTAGACAAAGAGTCATTATTCGCAGTCCATGTATTCATTTATTAAAAGAATTGAAATTTTGCAGGATGAGGCGTCTAAAGAATATTGGTCTTCTGCATAGACAAGTATTCTTGGTCCGTCAACTTCTATTTTAGTTTCAGACTGGTTTGGTATTAGATGAATTATCGGGTAATTGTATGAAGCATTTTCTAAGCTCATTACAGGTACGTTTGACTGGTTGGGCCAGAATTCTGTATATACAATCCCTGAATCTATTCCTGATGCCGGCTTTAAAGAATCTAATGTTTTGTATATTTCATGGGCTGCAAGTCCTTCTCCGGAAGTCCCGTTTGGGTTAACTAGGATGAATATGGCATCGACTGCCGGGCTTGTAAGAACATCAGTCAATTCAGTGTCGCTTGGTTCTACAGGTACTACTTTACAGTCGGATATATTCGCCCGGAATGCAGCCGCCTGCTCTCCGCAGACATAGAAGTGTCCTGTGTCTTTTTCTTCAGGAGAGTAGAAAGCAAAAGATACAGCAATTATAAAAAAGGCTATTAAAACTCCGATAAGGAGCATATTGTTTTTTGTTAGATTTATTTTCATGAACAGAATAAATTGTTTTTACTTTTTATTAACTTTTTCAAAAAAAATATGAAGGAAAGAAGGGGGCTTGCCCTTCTTTCAATCGAAGTGTGTGTTTACACCGTGTAGAATGTCTCGCCGTCTAAGGTGTCTGCGTGGTCGTCAAAGTTTGCCAGGATGTTTCCTGCCGCACTTGTTCCGGCCCTGTCAGATCCTGCGACAACAATTGCATACTTGCCAGTTCCCCAAGCGTCGTCAACAAGTTCAACAACACCTGCTCCAGCTGCTGCAACATCTGCTTCGCTTCCTGGTGCACCGATAGTCTTTTCAAGTTTTCCTCCAGTCTGCAACTCATTTACAAGAGTGTTGACTGCAGGTCCTCCTACTAAGACCAAGGTGTAGGATGCTTTGTGTGAGCTTGTTACATCGCTGTCCAGTGCTGCTACTGTTGAAGGCAGTGTTACTCCTGTTTCTCCTGAAACAGATCCTTCTACAGTTACAGTTGTTCCGTCGATGTCTACCTGTTCACCCATTGCTGCAGTTACTGTATCACCTTCTCCGGTTTCAGATGTTCCGAAGATGAACTCTGCATAGCTCTGTCCTTTTGGAGCCTTTAGAGCTACCTGGTAGTTTCCTGCAGTTTCTACATAGGTTCCGTATTGGGTGTAGTAGTCCCTTACAGACGTTGTGTAGTTGCTACTTCTAGCAATCCAGTTTGCTGAAGCTGAAGTTGGCGTCGCGTTGACATAGTCTTCATAATAGATATAGTACCCGTCAGCTTCGCCGATATCTTCAAACTTGTTGGAAGTGCCGTTGTATTCGATGGTCATATTTGTCTGAGCTGAACTTTCAGAAAGTGCAGGTTCTTCTATTAACAATGCACTATCGTTGGTCGTAGCTCCCATTCCTGCAGTTCCATCAAAGTACAACTTAAGGCTGTCAGAGGTTGTTAGCTCTATTGTTGGGCTTTCAGTTATGTTATGGTAGGTTGTAGAGAGTCCGCTTGTGTCCTTGTAGTAGAACGCATCGGTACTATCCGTTTCATTTACAGCCACCCAGATTTCATCTTTTGCTAAACCTCCAAACTTAATGAAATTTCCACCGCTTGTCTTTACACGGATTGTTTTTTCATTTGCATCTCCTCTCTTTAGGTCTCTGCTTTCTGGCTGGAAGTAAACATCTCTGTATGAAGTTTCACTTCCATACTGATCTGTCGGGCCAGTATATCCCAGAGAGAACAAGTCGTTTGGTGCAGAGATTGAATCTCCTTCCTTCAATACAGGATAATCTCCAGTTCCTGCTGTGTGGTCCTGCATGTAGGTAACTGTTAGATTTCTCAGTACATCGTCATCTGATTCAGGTGCACGGACATACCATCTTGTTTCTTCTCCGTCTCCTCTTTCAAGGTAGTCGCTGTTCTTTAATTTAAGAACTCCTGCTCCAACAACCAGCTGTGCTTCTCCTTCGTTTGTTCCGATGGTTGTAACAACAGCGTTCTTGACATATACTTCAATTCCAGCTATAGTGTCTGTGT
>CAZNLD010000012.1:0-23706 GCA_964574035.1 Candidatus Undinarchaeota archaeon | reverse complement strand
ATGGTCTCTACTCCAAACATCTGTCCGGTCTGCAAAAAGAAGCATACTCCTAAAGACATTAAGAAATGCCCTCTAGTTGCAAAGATGACTCTGCCTAAAACAAAAAAGTTATCTGACGAGTTTTTCGGACCCAGTACTTCAATATTTGTAGGGCATGTCGGCTATCCAAAAGTCAATGTAGGGCCGATGGGAATAGTTGAAGAAGACGCCTTTCTAAAACCAGAGGACTGGTTCGGTTCAGATTATGCAACTCTGCTGAGCAACAGGGCTTCTCTAATTAGATCTAAACAGAAGAGGGAAGTTCATGTTAAAACAGAAGAACGGTTCATTTCTGAAAATCAGGAAATTGTTCTGGCAAAGAAGCCGACTGATGTTGAATTAAAATTCAGAAAAAAGCCGAAATATGAGTTTAAATTTTCAAATATAAATTCTCCTTTAGGTCCTTCAGCAGATATAAAAAAATTCAAGCTGGCTGAAAATCCTTCAATTTCAAGAAAGGTTGAATACATTGCAACTGATGAATTAAAAGCAAATGAATCTGCTCAAAAGTTTTATGATTTGGGCCTGGACATCTATAAAATAACTAATGTTTTAAGTTCGGGAGCTCTCGGTTTAAATAAAAATAAGAAATTAGTTCCAACCAGATGGTCAATAACTGCAGTTGATGATATTCTCAGCAAATACATAATTGAAAAGCTGAAAGATTACCAATCTATAAATAATTTCAAAGTATTTGAGTCTGAATATTTAGGAAATCATTTTGTCATTCTTTTAATGCCCGGCAGATGGGAGTTTGAAAACTTCGAAGCTTGGGCGCCCGGTTCCTACTGGTCTTTCCATTTGAAAGAGTCGGAAATTCTGCAGGAATACGAGCCCTTTGAAGGCAGAACCAAGTATGCAGACAAACAGACAGGAGGCTACTATGCTTCAAGGCTCGGCGTAGTTGAAGGGCTGGATGAAATGAAGAGACAGGCAAGAGTTGTCTCTTTCAGAGAAGTTTCAGAAGGCTATACCATACCTGTAGGCGTCTGGCAGGTCAGGGAAAATGTAAGGAATGCATTTAAACAGAATTTTTCTGAATTCAATTCTCTGGAGTCTGCTTTGAAGTATGCAGATTCAAAACTTAAATTAGATATTTCGGATTATAATGGACAGAGCAGAATTTTAAGGCAGAAAAGACTGGACTACTACTAGTAAACTTATTAAATATAGATACAAAAGTAGATTTATGGACAGAGATCTGTTAATTTCAAGGGAAATAATTGCCTTTTTAGGAATTATTATGCTTTCGGTCTATATCTTAATGGCTTTCATTTCTCCTGTTTTCAAGGAAATTGCAGTTAGGTTTGTTTCAATTCTTGCAGCTCCGGCTACTCATTTGATGACTATCTATTCTTTAGGCCCGATTTATTTAAACTGGATAACAAGTGAATATTTCAGAGAAGAAATTCATCCTGAAATCAAGGAAGCAGCTAAAAATGGCTTTACAGGCATCTGGGTTGCAGGGGACTGGGTCAGAGCCACTTACGGAAGATACTATGACTCTCCAAATCCGCTGGCTTTTGTTGTAAAATTAGTTCTTTCCGCCCTTCTGTTTATTTACGGAGTAGTTTTAGTGACAAAGGCGTTTAAGGAAGAAAAAATCGTCATGTTAATTGGAAGAGTGAGAGAAATTTCCTACATTGCAATAATGATCACTCCTCTGGTTTATGGAGCAGTACCTGTTGACTGGATTACTCTGACTGCTATGCTTGTTTTCTATCCGGTATTCTATGCACTGGTTGAGCTTATTTTGTTTGCAGTGCCCATTCCGGGAACAGTAGCTTTCGGCTCTGAAAAAGATATTTAATTTTTACTCTGGATGCTTACAACATCGCCGTGTTTTAATTCGTGGTCTGCTCCAAGTTTTCTTTTTGTTCTTGCATCTACGGCGCAGATGAAGTTTTCTCCTATATCAGAATGAATTTTGAATGCAAGCTCCTCTGCAGTTGTTCCTTTTTCAACTAAGTAAGTGTCTGGCAGGATATTTCCTTTTTTATCTGTAAGTTTGTTTGCATCTTCAACGGGAAAGACTGCAATTAATCCAAGTAAATCAAGAGCAGCTTCATTTAATGTCTGCTGGACTCCGGTATTTCCAAGCTTCTCAAGAACATTTTCTTTTATGAATTCGAGCCCTTTCTTCTGCTTTTCTTTTACATTTCCTTCAATTTCAAAGTCTGAATCGCCGGGAATGTATTTAATCAAATCTTTTTCTGCGGCTCTCCTTAACGCAAGTTCAGAGTCGGCTGAAGCTGGTATGGTTCTTCCAAGCTCTTTCAGTTTGTCTATATTTTCAATTCCTTCTTCCAGATCGCATTTATTTCCGCAGATAATGATTGGCTTTGACACTTTTCTTAAACTGGTTGAGAATTTTCTTAGTTCCTTGTCTTCCCATTTATTAAAATCGTCAAGGTCTAAATCTGCTTTTTTGACTGCATAAGAAACCTGATGCTCGTCAATTTTTAATCCTGAAAACTTTTCTGCAAGCTCTTTCAGTAAATCTTTTCCTGCAAGCTTGACTTCTCTTCTTATTTTGTCCCAGTCATTTTTTAGTAAGGAGAAAAACCACTCGTCTATTTCATCTTCCAAAAATTTTACATCTTCTTCTGGATTATGAGTTCCGGGCTCGCAGGATTTTCCGTCTGCATCTGTTGCTCCGGCGGCGTCAACTATATGGATTAAAGCATCCGCTTTTCTTAAATCGTCAAGGAACTGATTTCCAAGCCCTTTTCCTTCGTGGGCTCCCGGAACTAAACCTGCGACATCTAATAGTTCAACGGGAACGAATCTCTGGCCGTTTAAACAGAAAGAATTATTTGGACTGCATTCAACATCAAACTCTTTGCAGGCGCAGTCAATCCTGACATAGCCCATTCCATGATTTGCTTTAATTGTTGTAAAAGGGTAGGATGCAATATCCGCCTCTGCAAGAGTCGCGGCGCTGAAAAAAGTGCTCTTTCCACAGTTCGGTTTTCCTACAAGTCCTATTAGTTTTGCCATTCCCAAAATGTATATATTAAGTGTTCTATATAAATATCTGTGGGAGAATGAAAACACCAATCTGTAAAATCTGCCAGAATTCGGAGCTTCTCTGCTCCGGCTGTCAGAAAAAACTGGAGAACGGCGAAATTAAAAAACATGATGTTGAAGTAGCGAGAGCTTTATATGAAATGACTGAAAAGTTTCCTGTTTTGAACAAGGCAGGCTTTGATGAAACAATTAAATTAGACGGGCTTACAGTTATTGTAGTTCCTAAAGGGACCGCCGGTCAGATGATAGGCAGAGGAGGAATTTTTATTAAGGAGCTTTCTTCAAAACTCGACCAGAAGATAAAAGTCGTTGAAGAAACTCCGGATGAAAAAGAAATGATTAAAAAAGTTTTATTTCCTGCAAAGCTTCTTGGAGTTAATATTTTCTACGGTCCAAATAAGCAGGAAATGTATAAAGTCAGGGTTCCTAAAGGAGATAAAAGGAAGCTGATGGAAGTTCAAGCGCTTGAGAGTTTGTTTTCAAAGCTTTTGGATGGAAAGGCAAGCATAGTTTTTGAATAAATCAACTTTTTTAACTGGTTCCCTTTGCAGTTAGTTCTCTATGCTGAAAAAGTTGACAAAAATATTTGTCGCACTCGCTCACTTCGTTCGCGAGGCGACAGTAGTGAGCTATTAGTTGCCATAGACAAGTAATATAATACATAAATCCTATATTCACAACATGAGAGTAGCAGTAATCGACAAGGAACTGATAACAGAGGAATGCACGCCTTTAATTATAAAGGACTGCCCTGTAAACAGGTCCGGAAAGGAATGCATTGTTATGGGCGAAGACGGAAAGCCTGTCATAAATGAGGAACTATGCATCGGATGCGGAATCTGTGTCAAAAGATGTCCTAAAGGGGCTATAACTATTATCAATCTTCCGGAAGAACTGGATGAAAACTGCCTGCATAGATACGGAAAGAATGGATTTGCTCTATATAAATCTCCCGTCCCTTCAAAAAATAAAGTTCTTGGTATTCTAGGGCAGAACGGAACCGGAAAATCAACCGCCTTGAAAATTTTATCAGGACAGATTGAGCCGAATCTTGGAAGAGAAGAAGTTTCAAAAAAGGAGCTGATTAAATATTTCGCCGGCTCTGAACTGCAGAGTTATTTTGAAAATTTATCAGAGAAGAAAATTTCAAGCAAGCCTCAGGATGTTGAAAAAATACCGAAAATTTTTGAAGGAACTGTAGGAGAATTACTAAAAAAATCAGATGAAAGAGGAATTTTTAATGAAATTACTTCCGATTTAAATTTAAAGAACTGTCTTAATACTTCAGTAAAAGAAGTTTCAGGAGGAGAATTACAGAAAGCAGCCATTGCAGCTTCAATCATGAAAAAGGCTGAAGTCTATTTCTTTGACGAGCCCAGCAGTTATTTAGATGTAAGGGAGAGGCTCAGAACGGCTGAAGTAATCAGAAAATTGTCTGAAAAGAGTACAGTAGTGGTTGTTGAACACGACTTAATTGTTCTTGATTATTTGGCTGACAATGTAAATGTTTTCTACGGAAAACCGGCCGTTTATGGTATTGTAAGTTTCCCGAAAGGCGCCAGAATGGGTATAAACGAGTATCTAAAGGGCTTTTTGAGGGAGGAAAATGTCAGATTCAGGGACCAGCCCCTTAAATTCGTTATAAAATCCCCTGCTGAAAAGGGAAAAGCACTTCCTCTTGTTGAATTTAAAGGGATTAAGAAGAGTTTTGATTCCTTTAATTTAGAAGTTAAAGAGGGGCAGATTTACAATAAAGAAATTGTAGGTATTCTCGGGCCGAATGCTACCGGAAAAACCACTTTCATGAAGATTTTAGCCGGTGTTTTGGATTCAGACGAAGGTAAATTAAGCAGAGAAATTAGGATTTCATATAAACCACAGTACATCAAGCCGGAAAATGATAATATTGTCAGATTGGCATTAAAGGGAGCCGGTTCTCTGATAAATAAACTGGATTTGGATAAACTTCTGGACAAGCAGATGTCCAGTCTTTCAGGAGGAGAATTACAGAAAGTAGCAATTGCTTCCTGTTTAAGCAAAGACGCCGATTTATACCTTTTGGACGAGCCTTCAGCTCATTTAGATGTTGAACAGAGAATAAAAATAGCAGATATACTGAAAAAAGAGATTGAATTGAAGGAAAAAAGCGCGATAGTTGTCGATCACGACATAATGTTCCTTGATTATGTCTCTGACAGATTGATGCCGTTCCTGGGTGAATCCGGCAAGTCTGGAGCCGGAAAGGGTCCTTTCAGCATGGAGAAAGGCATGAACCTCTTCTTAAAAGACGTAGGAATTACCTTCAGGAGAGACGAGGAGACAAAGAGGCCCCGAGTTAATAAAATGGACTCTCTCAAGGACAGGGAGCAGAAGAAGAAAGGGAAATATTATTATGGATAATCGATATTAGTTGTTCGACAATCGACAACTACTTCAGCTATGCACATCTATTATCTATGCTCTAATCTCTATTGTCGAATATTTTAAATATCCTCATTTCTTATTCTGATTATGGATACAGTCGTTCATTTTGTATTTCCGCTCCTTGTTCTGCTTGGAGCAAGGATTCATCTGAAACATGGAATTGAATATGCTCTGGGTCTTGCAGCTCTTTCTGTTCTTCTGGATGTTGACCATTTCATTTTTGTACCAAGAGGGACATTTCATAATTTTATAGTTGTTTTAATTCTTCCAATAGTTGCAATATTTTTGGCTTTCAAGTACGAAAAGAAAGGAATTAAATGGAAGGCAATGAGTGTTGCCAGTTTTATCTTTCTGACAGGGCATGTTTTACTTGATTTATTTGACAATCTGGGAGTCAGATTTTTGTATCCCTTCAGCATGGAATTCTATAGTTTTAAGAACTGGGCAATAGGAACTACAATTAGTACGGGGCAAACCGCGTATATTTTAACTCCTGCAGGCATTTCAATTACGATTTTCTTTGCAATGGCAACTTTGGTTTATTTCCTGGAAGATGTAGTTAAACTAATGCAGAAGCATCATGAAAAGTTAAAAGATGCCCTCTTTGAGGAAACAAAAAATATAGAGAAAGATATTAAAGAGGAATTGTAAATTATTTATACAAATCAAAATTACTTATTTTTAGAATGGCTAGGAAAGAAAAAGATTCACTCGGCGAGATAGAAGTTCCTGAGGATGTTTATTACGGTTCATTTACTCAAAGGGCTAAAGATAATTTTAAACTTTCAGGAATTACTGAACATCCTTCTTTGATTACAGGATATGTTTTAGTTAAGAAAGCCTGTGCAAATGCAAACATGAATTTAAATTCTCTTGATTCAGAGAGAGGAAATGCAATTGTCTGGGCGTGCGATGAAATTCTTTCAGGAAAGTTTCAGGACCAGTTTGTTTTAGATATGTTCCAGGCCGGCGCGGGAACTCCTTTTAATATGAACTGCAACGAAGTCATTGCAAACCTTGCTTCTGAAAAGCTGGGAAAAGAAAAGGGAAGCTATTATGTTCATCCGAATGACCATGTAAATACGGGGCAGAGCTCAAATAATGTAACTCCGACTGCAGTCAGGGTTGCTTCTCTTCTTCTTTTAAAAGATTTAAAAACTGAATTAAAGAAGCTGGCTGAGCAGTTTAAGAAAAAAGCTGAAAAATATTCTGATTTAATTAAGGTAGGAAGAACTCATTTAATGGATGCAGTTCCGATAACCTACGGGCAGGTTTTTAGTTCATATGCAAGTTCAATTAAGCATTCAATCGAACGGCTGGAAATGAGTTCAAAAGGTCTGCTTGAAATTGGCTTGGGAGGAAATGCAGTCGGTACAGGAATTAATACAGATGAACAATTTAGGAAGGAATCTGCTTCCGAGCTTTCAAAACTTACTGATTTTACTTTCAAAAAAGCTTCCGACAATATAGAACTGACCTGGAGCATGGCTCCTTTTGTTGAATTTTCAAGTTCTATAAAAAATCTGGCTCTTGAATTAGATAAAATTTCTTCCGATTTAAGACTGCTTGGCTCGGGACCGAAAGCAGGTCTTAATGAAATTGTTCTGCCTGAGGTTGAACCAGGAAGTTCTATAATGCCGGGCAAAATCAACCCATCAATTGCTGAAGCAGTAAATCAGGTTTGTTTACAGGTAATTGGAAACTGCTCAGTAGTTGAGGAAGCTTCAAGGTCTGGAGAGCTGGAGCTGAATTTTTACACTCCCTTAATTGCATTTAATTTAACTTGGTCTCTTGAATTATTAACAAGGACTGTAAAGATGTTCAATGAGAAATGTATTTCTGGACTTGAAGTTAATGAAGAAAGAGTTAAGGAATTGTTTAATAACTCTGTATGTCAGGCAACTGCTTTATGTCCTGAATTAGGGTATTCTAAAGTTGCTGAACTTGTAAAAGACGCCTGGAAGAATGATAAAAGCATGAAAGAGCTTGTTCTTGAAAAGGAGCTTTTGTCTAAAGAGAAAGTTGAAGAATTGTTTAAAGCAGAGAATTTGACTTGATTAACAATTTATTTAAGTTTAAACTGCCTTTAGATTAATATGAAAAGGATAATCTTTTTAATTATATTCTTAATTCTAATACTTACTTAATGAAATTGAAAGGAGGTGAAATAATATGAAAAAAATACAACTAGTAACAATTTCTTTAATCATGGCGGTAATTTTGACTGTTCCTGTTTTTGCACAGCCGGAACTGCCAAGTCCGGGAATAACTCCGGACAGTCCGCTTTATTTCTTTGATGCGGCATTTGATAGGTTCCAGTCTGCTGAAAAGGTAGCAGATGAAAAGGCGGCTGAAATACAGGCAATGGCTGAGAAAAATCATGAAAAAGGTTTAACTAAGGCTTTGGAAAGATATGAAAAAGCCATGGAGAAGAGGCAGATACAAGCTAATGAAAGTGAAGTTGAGGCAGAAGAAGTAGCAAGGCAGGCAAGCAACCATTTGATGGTTCTTGCAAGAGTAAGAGAGCAGGTTCCTGAACAGGCAAGACAGGGAATTGACAGAGCTATTAACGAAAGTGCAAGAGGAAGAGAAGAATCAATAAATGCACTTGAAAAGAAAAACCCGGAAAAAGCCACTGCTGTTGCAGAAGCAACACTTGAAGAAGTAATGGCCAACACTCCAGAAGAAGCACAGTTTGGGCTTCAGACAGCTATGCAGGCAGCTAAAAGAAAAGGAAAGCCGGAAGGCGTAGGTGACGAAGAGGATGAGACAGAAGAAGATGAAGAAGATGAAATGAATGAAACTGATGCAGGAGAAAATGCATCAGAACAAGGTTTTTCACTTCCGTCTGCTCCAGATTCAGATGCATCAACCGGATCAGAAGCTGCTTCAGAAGGAGCAGGAAATATGCCTTATTAAATTAAAAGAGATCTGGGCGGTTTAACCTCCTGGGTCTTTCTTTTAGTTTAAAGTTATAAAGGAGGTGAAATATGAATATAAAAACTTTAGTAGTAGTTTTGGGGCTTCTTTTTAATAGTCCTGTCTATTTTTGCACAACAATTAACTCTCTCCAGTTAAATTAAATTTATATATGGCAAAAGAAACTCTTATATATCCTTAGCTATAGTATACTATAGTGGATATAAATGAGTAAAGTGACTACAATTCAACTTGAAAAACAGCTGGTTAAAGAATTAAAAAAAGCTAAAGACAGTCCGGAGCAGACATATAATACATTAATCTCCAGAATGTTTAAAATTTACAAATCCGTCAGAAAAAACGACCAGTACGATAAATTTCTGCATCAGATACAGCAGGAGAAAATGAGGGAATTGTGGGAAAATAAAGAAGATGAGGCATGGGAAGATGCCTAAGAGCGGAGAAGTTGTTTTGGCGCAGGTTCAGTTCACTGATACGTTCGAAGTTAAAGTCAGGCCTGCTGTTGTTCTTTTTGAAGAGTTCGGAAATGTAGTTGTTGCCGGAATTACAAGCAATCCAAAAATGACGGGAATTCCTTTAACTAAAGAAGAAGGAGCAATAAAAGACAGCGTTGTAAAGTTAAATTATATATTCACTATTTCTGAAAATATGATTAAGAAGGAACTTTTTGAACTTACAAAAGAGAAAAAGAAAATGATTTTTGAAAGGTTAAATGAAAAAATTAAAAGTCTGACTAATTAGTATCAGGCATTTTATGACTTTGTTTTCCATAAATTGATTATGGCTGCTCCTAAAACCAAAAGAAGCATAACTACTGCCAAAATTTTGAATCCTTTTATCCAGGCCCATACCAGAAAGGCAATGAAAATTAGTACATAGAATAGAAATTTTCTGTTTGTTTTTAATAAACTGAATAGTGAGTTCATACATGTTTTTATTTTGATTTTTATAAATAATTATCCACAACACTTTTAAAGATAGGTTCTTAATTATGTAGTCATGGCTAAAAAGAAAAAAAAGAAGACAGAAAACAAGAATAAATCTTCAAATAAAACTACTAAGAAAGCTAATAAGAAATCCAATAAGAAGAGCCCTGACTATTTAAAATTAATAAAAGAAACCAATTATTTAAAATATATGATAATTCTACTTTTAGCTGTTGCATTAGTTGTCGGAGTTTTTGCATTCTTTTTACAAGATATGGGTATTTCATCAGACAAAGATGTTGCTGCAAGAGTAAACGGCGAGGAAATAACTATGGACGAAGTGTCGGAGGTTCAACTTTCTCTTGAACAGCAGGGACAGTCTATTTCGAAATCAGACGCTCTTGAAGAATTAATAATTCAAAAATTGGTTTTACAGGAAGCTCGCCAAAACGGCTATACTCTTACGGATGAAGAAGCAGAAGATTTTATAGAATCTGAACTTGCACAGCAGGGCTTAAATATAGATGATTACAAGGAGCAGCTTGCTTCAGAAGGAATTTCTTATGATTCCCAACTTCGGAATATCAAAGATGATTGGGCAATTCAAAATTATTTAACTGCTGAACTGGAAGACAAAGACTTCAATATTTCAGACGAAGAGATTGAGGAATATTATGAAATGTATTCGGCGCAGGTCCCGGAAGGCGAAGAGGCCGAGTCGTATGATGAATTAGAGCCTCAAATAATTGAGATATTGGAGCAGCAGAAACAGCAGGAAGTAGTGAATTCTTTAATTCAAGAGCTTAGAATGGATGCTGACATCGAATATCTGCAGACCCTTGACTCTGATTCAACAAATGAAGTTGAAACAGTACCTCTTGAAATTGAATAGTTAACGCTTTAAATTTTATTTATGCAGTTGTTAATATTAATTAGTTCATTCTAGGTTAGATCATTACTATTTAAAATGAATATTAAATGGACAGAATAGAAATTTTCTGTTTGTTTTTAATAAACTGAATAGTGATTTCATATTAATATTAGGAAATTTGATTTATTTAACTCTTTTACTTTAATCGACTGCAAAGAAAAGAACTCTTACTACAAGATAGAAGATATATAGTCCAATCAAGTAGACCCCACCCATCCTGTTTAGTTCTCCCTTCTTGAACAGGAGATAGACGAGAAGGAGGGCTGCAGTTATCGTTTCCATAGGAAGGTCCCACATGTACAGCGGTCTGGGGGCGAAATATGTAGAAATAGCGCTTCCAAGTCCTATGCCCAATAATGGATTCGTTATATTGCTTCCAATTAAAGTTCCTAAAGAAATGCCGACTACTTTATGCTTTAAACCGGAAATGGCTGTGAACATTTCAGGAAGGGCGGCGGCAATTCCTAAAGTTACAACACCGATTAATGAGCCTCCGAGACCGGTTAATCTTACTATGTTGCTTGTTGAAATAAGGGCAAAGTGCGCGCTTGCCAGGATTAAGGCCATACCTACAATTACTATTAATATATCCTTCCGGATGTTCTGGCTTTCTGTTATTTCAGTTCCATCGTAAACTCCTACTGCCTTTGTCTTCCATAAATAGAAAATATACCCTGCAAAACAAGTCAGCAGAATTAGACCATCTATTCTTGACAGGAGACCGTCGAATGAAAAGAGCATTGTAAGAAGAGTTGTTCCTATCATAGGGAGATACGCCCTTTTTAAGAAGCTCTTTTTGAATGTAAACCCTCCCATTACAATTACAATAATTCCAAGTAGAAGGGTCTGCTGAACTACGTCTGACCCAATATTCCCTCCGAGGACTGCTCCTGAAACTGCTCTATATAATTCTAAATTGTTTGGATTTGCCAGTATATTAAATGAAGCAGCTAAATGCGCTCCGATTTCCGGAAGGCTGGTTCCCACTGCTACTATAGTAATTCCAATAAATACGCTTGAGAAATTATATTTCTTTGCCAGAGCTATTAGACTTTCTATCATCTCCTCCGCTCCAAATACTAAAACTAGCAGAGAGATGATAATTACTCCAACATTTGGGATGACGCCGAGTGATTCAAACATTTTTAGTTAATTAAGGAAAAGTTGTTTAATTAGTTTACTGTTAAATTTAGATTAATTAGATCTCTTTCTTTTTAGATATTTACTTATTTCTCCAAAGACGAGTACTGTCATTGAAACAAGAATTATTTTCACCCAGTCAATCAGTGCTAGAGCTGTCGTACCCAAAACACTTTGAAGGAATGGCAAATAAATAGCAGCCAGCATTGCTACCGCTGCAAAAAACAACCCTGCTAATAGGTATTTGTTAGAAAAGAATCCAAGTTTGAATATGGATTGTTTCAACGACCGGGCGTTAAAGGAATGGAACATTTCGAATAATATCAGCGTAGCAAAAGCCATGGTTCGCGCTCTGAAAATACTTGCTCCAAGAACGCCCCGGGTTATAACAAACAACAATACAACTCCGATACAAATTACTGAACCAATCTGGGTAAGACCAAGTAACAACTTTAAAGTAGGTATATTCTCTTTTGGATCTCGGGGTTTTCTATGCATGATCCCTTTCTCCGGCGGTTCCACTGCCAGACCGAGGGCCGGGGCCTCGCTGGTTACTAAATTCACCCACAGTATCATAAGTACTGTAAGCGGCATCGGAGCACCTAAAGCAATTGCAGTTGCGATGAGTATCACTTCAGCCATGTTTCCTGCAATTAAATAATAAATAAACTGTTTTAGATTTTCAAATATTGTCCTCCCTTCTTTTATTGCATTTACAATTGTTGCAAAGTTATCATCTGCGAGGACCATGTCTGATGCTTCCTTTGCAACGTCTGTTCCAGAAACCCCCATTGAAACGCCTATATCTGCATTCTTTAGAGCAGGGGCATCATTTACTCCATCACCGGTCATTGCAACAATATGGCCCTTTTTCTGGAAAGCATCCACTATTCTCATTTTATCCGCCGGCGTTGCCCTGGAATAGACCGCTACATCTTCTACTAATTCTTCAAATTCCTCATCGCTTAACTCGGCTAATTCTCGGCTGGTTAGCGACCGCTTTCCTTCCTCTAAAATTCCAAGTTCCCTAGCAACTGCGTCTGCAGTAATCTTTTGATCGCCGGTAATCATAACTGGTTTTATTCCCGCCGTCTTACACGCCCGGACCGCTCCAATTGCCTCCTTTCTCGGCGGGTCACTCATTCCTGCAAGCCCCAGGAATACCAAATCCGCTTCTAAATTCTCGTCAATCTTTTTTACATTATCTGGAAGTTCTTTATATGCGAGTCCTAAAACCCTCAATGCCTCTGAGGCCATCTCCTGGTCTACCTGCAGAATTTTTTCTTTTTCTTTTTGAGTTAACTTCTTTACCTCGCCGTTTTGATATATATGAGTGCATATTGATAAAATCTTTTCAGGAGCACCTTTAGTAAAAGCTACCTTTTCTTTGTCAGGAGTAATGTGAGCGGTCGTCATACACTTTCTATTCCGGCTGAACGGGACCTCTCCTATCTTTGGATATTCTTTCTTAAGGTTTTCTTCAAGGAAACCTCCCTTTGCTGCAGCGACCAGAAGCGCTCCTTCAGTCGGGTCACCTACAACGATGAGCTCGTTTCCTTCTTTCTCTAAATATGCCTCACTACAAAGGGCCCCTGCCTTTAGCAAAAGATCAATTTCTTCAATATCTATGTTTTTGCCGTCCACAAAAAACCCACCTGATATTTTAGAGCCTCTTCCGGTAACATCAATCATTTTAGAATCGGCAAAAAGCTTTCGCAGCGTCATCTTGCTGTGAGTTAGCGTACCCGTTTTATCAGAACAAATTACAGAAGCGGCGCCTAGTGTTTCTACTGTCGGCAGTTTTCGAATAATTGCTTTTTTCCTGCTCATCCTTTTAACTCCGAGGGCAAGTGTTACGGTCGTAACCACGGGCATACTTTCTGGAATTCCAGCCACCGAAAGTGCGGCTATGACCAAAAGTATTTCTGAGACTGGCGCCCCCTTCATAATCTCCATTGCCAGTATTAAAATGCCTACTGCAAATACAACGAGCGCAAGGTTACGGCTCAGTTCATTTAACTTGGTTCTTAAGGGGGTATCTGTTTCCTCAACATTTTCAAGAAGGCGTGCAAGATGCCCCATTTCAGTATCCATGCCCGTTGATACAACTATTGCGCTTCCAATCCCATCAACTACGTGCGTACCGGTAAAAACCATATTGTGCCTTTCAGCCAAGGGCTTATCGCTTGAGTACACTCTCTTTTTTTTCAGTACCGGATTTGATTCGCCAGTCAATGCAGACTCGTCTACCTTTAGATTAGTTGAGTCTATAATCCTAGCATCTGCAGGCACGCGCTTTCCTGCTTCCAGCAGAATAATATCTCCTGTAACTATCTCTTTGGCAGGAATCTCCTTTTCATTGCCGTTCCTTAATACAATTGCATTCGGCGCAGACAGTTTTTTAAGAGATTCCATTGCCTTCTCTGCCTGATATTCTTGGATAAAGCCAAGTATTATCACAAAAATAATTATGATAGAAACTACAATAAAATCAATGGTTTTTCCAATATAAGCAGAGATAAAAGCTGCCACCAAGAGCACATATATGAGAAAGTTTTTAAATTGTCGGAGGAAAACATCGAATGCAGTCGTTCGCTTCTTTTCCTGAATTTCGTTGTATCCCTGCTCCTCCAGTTTTTGCTCCGCTACGCTTTCATCAAGGCCATCCAAATCGGATTTAAACTTTTTTAGAAGTTTTTCAATTTTTAAAGTGTGCCATTTTTCTTCTTTAGCCATATGATTCTCTAATACTTACATATCCTTATATTCTTTACTTATCTTTGAGTATTAGTTATCAAAAGATTTAAAAACAATAGAACCATATGTGAGTATTGTTGCGAGTTAGAGATGTTACAATTCGCAAGGATTGTATCTGAACATGCTCTGAAAATGAGTTTGAAACCGTGTACAAAGCGGATTTCTAACTCGTAACACTTTATCTTTAACTTATTCTGCAGCTTATTTAGAGTAACTATTTCTTTTTAGATATTTGTACAACTCGCCAAACCATAGTACTAAAGATGATAACAAGCCTAATCCAAGCAATTCATAAGCTGATAAAGGTATGAACTGAAATGCTGTCTGCAGGAATGGTATATAGAGTACTGCTAATAATAAGATAATGGACACTCCAAGAGCCAAAGCCAGTATCTTATTTCTTAAAAGCCCTACTTTAAAAATTGACTCCTTAAGTGAACGCATATTCATAGCATTAAAGAGCTGGGTAAATGCCATTACAATAAATGCCCCTGTTCTGGCTTTTTCTACACTATAAGAAAGGAAGGTTTTAAAACTAAATAGTGCAGCGGTAGCCATAACTATAACCATAATAAGGATAAAAGGAAGTATTTCCTTGGATAAGATAGACTCCGTCTTTTTCCTCGGAGGGCGCTCCAGTATTCTTTTCTGGGGCGGTTCAAATGCTAAACTGCTGGCGCAGGGGGTATCTGTTATTAAATTAAGCCAAAGTATCTGGATGGGCAGCATTGGCAAAGGAAAACCGAGAATTAGTGCAGCGATTATACTTACGTGTTCTGCAAAGTTAGTTGTCACAAGGAATGAACTGGAATGCCTCGTATTCGTAAAGACAGTCCTTCCTTCTTCAATTGCATTTACAATAGTGGCAAAATTATCGTCTTCGAGTACAATTCCGCTCGCTTCTCTTGCCACGTCAGTTCCAATTATTCCCATTGAAATACCCACGTCTGCTTTTTTTAATGCAGGGGCGTCATTTACTCCGTCTCCTGTCATTGCAACAATATGGCCCTGTTCCTGCAGGGTTTCAACAAGTTTCAGTTTCATTTCAGGAGTTATCCTTGCAAAAACCGGAACATTTTTTACAGCTTCTTCAAACTCCTCATCTGAGAGCTCCAGAAGCTCCTGCTCGGTTAAAGCTTCGGCTTCTTCTCCTTCTTTAATTAGTCCAACTTTTTTAGCAATTGCAACAGCAGTGTCTTTATGGTCCCCTGTCTTCATAATTACTCTAATGCCTGCGTTTCTGGCTTTGGCAATTGCGTCTGAAACTTCGGGTTTCGGCGGGTCCATCATGCCGACAACTCCAACAAGAACCAGGTCGTCAACATAGTCGTCATCCAAAACATCCATCTCGGAAGGCGCTTTTTTATATGCTAAAGCCAGAGTTCTCATTGCCTGTTTTGCCAGACCTCCTGTCCGAGATAAAATTTCTTCTTTTTCTTTTGAAGTCAGCTTCCGCTCTCCGTCCTTTCCAAGTGTGTAAGAAGCTTTTTCAAGGACTGCTTCGGGGGCGCCTACGACGTAAATTTCTTTTTTCTTATCCGCTTCTACAAGTACTGAAAGGGACGCCCGGTATTTTAATTCCGGGTTGAAAGGCAGGTCGTCAATTTTTTTCTCCCTCTCATTAAGGACTTCCTGCTTCAGACCGGCTTTTTCTGCAAGCACTAAAAGAGCAGCCTCTGTCGGGTCTCCAATAATTTTATATTTTTCTGCTTCATTTTCTTCTTTAACCAGTTTTGCATTATTACAGACGGCTGAAATATGCAGAAGCTTGGATATGCGGGAGTTTTCCAGAGGAAATATTATATCTCCGTTCTGGGAGAAATCTCCTGAAGGCTCCCAGCCCTCGCCTGAAATACTGATTTCGTCCTCATCCGGCATTACTATTTTTTCAACATTCATTGTATTCTGCGTAATAGTTCCGGTCTTGTCCGTTGCAATGGCAGTTACTACTCCAAGAGTTTCAGTGGTGGGCAGAGTTCTTATGATGGCGTTCCTTTTTGCCATCCGGCCTGCGCCGATTGCCAAGACAATGACTAAAACCGCGGGCAGTCCCTCTGGAATTCCGGAGACAAGAGAAGCCAAAGTGAAAAGAAATATTTCCAAGAATCCAAATCCTCGTATAAGAAAACCAATCATAAATGTTATGGAGGCGGCGGTAACTGCAATGAGTCCCATTTTCTTTGCAAGGACGTCCATTTTTGTTTCAAAGTGGGTTCTTTTTGTTTCTACCTTCTCTAAGCTTCTGGCTATCTTTCCAATAGCAGTATTGGCTCCCGTTCCTGTAACGACTGCCTTGGCATGGCCTCCTGTGATGTATGTTCCCATCCAGATCATGTTCTTGCAGTCGGATATACCAGTTTTCTCCGGCAGAACATTAGTTGTCTTTTCAACAGGAAGCGATTCGCCTGTTAGAGACGCTTCTACCGTGCGTAAATTCTTTTGTTCGATAATTCTTGCATCTGCAGGAACTCTGTCTCCTTCTTCCAGAAAAAGAATATCTCCCTGTACAACCTTCTTTGTAGGTATTTCCAGCAGTTCGCCTTCCCGATAAACTTTGGCGTTCCGGACGACGGTTTTTTTCAGAGCCTGGATTGACCTCTCGGCTTTATACTCCTGTACAAATCCAATTATGGCATTAATTAAGATAACTGCTGAGATGACAACTACATCAACCATGTTTCCAATTGAGAAAGAAATGACTGCAGCAAGTATTAGGATGTAGATTAAAGCGCTTTTGAACTGTTTTAAAAAGAAAAAAACAGGGTGTTTGCCCTTTTTCTCAGGCATTTCATTTGGACCGAATTTATTCAGGCGGGCTTCCGCCTCCGACTCTGAAATCCCGTCAATTCCGGAAGACAGTTCCTGCAATACTTTTTCAGAAGGTTTTGAATGGAAATTATCCCGCTTGAGTTTTTCCATGGGTGATATTTGTTTAACTGGTTTATATGTTTAATAATGAGTTATTTTTTATTTGGTTTGTTCCTTGAAAAACTTCCTGCAGTAGTTTTATACTATGGAATTGTATAAATTTGTCTCAAAATATGTCCAAAATTAGGTTAAAAATGAGGTAATTTTATACTATGTAAAAGTTTGCACTACCTAAGTAAAGATAAATTATTTATATCTAACAGTCTGCTTTATTTTATGGCTTTGCAAATAGGCATAGACAGCGCAAAATATAGAAAATATTTATGCATGGTTTCTGGTTTTGATTCCAATGTACATAAAATATTTACTAAAATCGATGATATACTTTCAAAAAACGGCAATAGAGGGACTTCTCATTTTCGAAAATTATCAAAAAGAGTAAAGAAAAATTCAAAACAAGAAATTTATAAAGTTATAAAGTCCTGCTCTTCAAATAAAGAGGATGTCGGTCTTAATATTTACATGTACGAACATCCTCGTCCGAGAGGCGTAAATAAAAAAGATTTTTATTTATATAGCATCCCCAATTCTATGAGCAGAGACATTGAAAGATGTTTGAAAGGGCAGGGATTTAAAGTCAATATTTCCGTTGACGATGACTATAATGTATCTAAACACAATGGTACTCAATTGTTCATCGAAAATTTTCTTAAATTGATAGGGAGTAGATTAGTTGGGAAAAATGTAGCTGTTCGAAATCCAAAAGAAAATCTGTACCGTGCAACTATAAAACATTTAAATGGACAGAAAATGGAACTGTACGGAGAAGTTGCAAATTTCAAATATTCAAAGATAACAAAGTTAGCAGATCTTGTAATGGGCTTTTACTTATTTGCAAGAAGAAATGATGCTGATGTGAAATTTGATAATATTGTTTGTAAGAAAATTGAAGTTTAAAAATAAGTAGGAACTCCTTGCATATGCAAGGAGGCGAGTTTTCTACTTCCCTTAGGTGAAGTCCCACAGGGACGATCCATCCAGAAATCCAACTCTAAATTAGAGGGGTTTTTCATAATTTATATATGTTTTGGTCTTTGTAAGGGCATTGTTTGGTTAAATGCTTCAAAAGCTATCGGTGTTACTTATATAGTGGTCGTAATACCTATACATTCTATATAAGTTTATTACATTTATTTGTAGTTTTTTACCAAATTAGTGTAATTAAACAAGACCGTCCAGTTTCTCTTTTAGTAAGTCTTTTAGTTCGGGCTGGTTGTATCTATATATGTCCGGGATTTTCAGGTTGATTAAGCTTTTCCCATAAACCGACGGAAAGCGGGCTTTTAGATGTTCTTTCTGCATTTCCGTAAAAACATAAATTTTATCGGCCCATTTTACGAGTTCTTTTGTAACCGGTCTTTTTTGGCTGAATATACCTGCGTACTTTGAATTTTCAACTAATTCAGAGGCTGTTCTGCTTCTGTGTTTTCCTTGGTTGCATACGAAAAGGATTGTTTTAGACATTTAGCTCTACTTAAAGGTTGAAATTAATATTTATCTTCTTTAGCCAGTTTCTTTAACTTTTTATCATATCTTGGAATGCATTCGTTGAAGACTTCATGCAGTAATTTTATACTATACTCTATTTTGTAAAACACTCCTTATTAATAAATTATATAAGAAACTAAACAGACATAATATAGAAATGAGTGAAAAATCCCAGCCGGTACAACTGGCTGAAGCAGAATTCGATCCTGACATGAGGATATGGAAATTTTCGGATGAAGATTTGGGTTTTGAAGAGCTACCGGAAAAAGTATATGCGGAGTATATGAAAACTTGGGCCAAAAAGTATAAACAAAGTGGCCAAGACGTAGATGCGAAACTTGCAAAAGTATGTTACTTATATCCAACTGGCAATTTAAAAAATAAGCTACTTAGAGCATTAATCAATAAAAAATTAAGCTCTTTTAATTTAAAAGAAATCCATAATCTGGAAAAGGAGATTGTCAAAATAAAAAAAGATTACTCTGTTTTTACAAAAGAAGAACTTAAGTTGTTTGCAAAAGTCTATCTTTGTTACTATAAAAAGAATATACAGTTAATAGACCTCTCATTTATATTTGAAATGGATTCTTCTTTTTTAAATAGATTTAAAGAAATAATTGGTAAATCTATTCACAAGAAAGAGAAAAAAGCTAGCCGTTTTCCTCCCAGGCGTACTTTGAAACGTCTAAACACAGATAATATAGTAATTTCCGACCTTTCTCCTTTAGCAGATCTAGAAAAATTAGAGTATTTAGACTTGTCTAATCAGGATATAGCTGATATTTCTCCGCTCAAAAACTTGAAGAATCTCCGGTCTTTATTTTTAATGCAGATCAGACTCTGGGGAACCAGAGAAAAGGTAATTGACCTTTCTCCTCTGAAAAATATGAAAAATTTAGAAAATTTAGATTTATCCGGAAATTATGAGGGTGTTTCCGATATCTCTCCTTTAAAACATTTAAAGAAATTAAAGAAGCTAGATATATCAAGGACTTACGCATCTGATGTTTCCCCTCTTAAAAAACTAGATGATTTAGAAGAAGTTAGGTGTATAGGCATGCCAACTAGCAATGCAAAGAAACTAAAATCAATGGGTAGTTTTAAAGTTGTTGATTGGAAAGAATAGAGCGATATTTAGATTAAAAATGAGGTAATTTTGTTTTGAATTCTTGAGTTGTTGTTTTCATTTATAGCTCATTGAATATAATGCTCTTCTAAAATATTTCATTTTTCTCAGCCAATAACTTAAATCGTCTTCTTACTTCAAACAGTCTTTGTTCCAAAAAATGAATTATATACTATCTTAAAGTAAAGCAAAAGCAGAATAACTGTGGCCGGTAATGAGTACTGAATTAGGGGCCGGAAGACATACAGCAACAACATAATAACAAATGTAAGTTGCGGAATCAGGATAATTCCCATAATTACAACAATGTGTCTTTTCAGTGACTTAATTCCTTCCAAAACAGTGCTTATGAATACTAAAATAACAGGAATTAGTGAAATAATAAAGAAACCAAAAATTGGAAGCATGCCCATTAATTCTACTAAAATCATGACTGCTCCAAAAATCGCTATTATGAACCAGAGTTTTAGTGTAATTTTACTTAAGAGTTCCTTGTTTAAATCTGAAACTTGTCTGATAAATTTTGCAAGGAAATAAACCGTCAGAAAAATCAGGATTGCAGGCACAGATCTTAATATTTGGGAAATTGCATAGGTATATGAATAGTTAAGGTGATGTAATGGAAGGAAATTCAATAATTGATTAAGAGATATAACAGCCACCCACGCTATTGCAAGCATTGTCAGTTTTATAATTTCAAGTTGTTTCTTTTTCATAAGTTATTAATAGGTCCTACCTAATTTTAAATGTTTCTACTTCAATTACTGATTATTGTTTAATTTTTCTTTGTGTCAGAAGTTATTTTATTTCTAAAGATACTTAGAGTATGTGTTTTTGAATTACTAATTTCTTTTCATTTATAGTTCACTAAATATGACGCTCTTCTAAAATATGAGAATAATTTCTACCTTCTTAAGACTCCTTAAACTACAATGTCGCCGTTTTTTAAAATTGTTTTTTCTTTGTCTCCTTTAGAAACAACAACAGTCGGGTTTTTGCAAAGTACGTCCTGGTGCGTTTTAGATTTGTTTTTGCCGTCGTACTCATTATTTTTGCCTGTTGCAATATGGCAGGTCTTAAAGGCCTTTTCAGCTATTGCCATTTCATCTACTACTCCTGCTTTTGAATTTATTCCAATGCCGAACTCGCCTATAATTTTAGCCCACTTATCCTTCTTTAAACTGTTAATGTAATTTTTACAAACCTTGGAGCTGTCCCCTTCAATATCTACTACTTCTCCTTTATTAAAAGTAAGAGTTATCGGCTTGTTAACTACTCCAAAACCGGTGGAGCCGTCTATTACAAATTTACCTGAGCCGTAATCTTCAACCGGACAGATGAACACTTCTCCGCTTGGGACATTTTTAAAGTCGCCCTGTTTTTCTACTCTGCCTATAGATTCTATTGATTTCCTGCCCTTTATTTTTAAGTTTAAGTCGGTTCCTTTTTTAGTGGTAATTTCTATATAATCTCCCCAATTTAACGCTTCCATAAGGGGTTCTGCCCTTTCTTGCATTTTTGTTAAAGGTTCGGACAAGACAGAAAGGTATTTTTTCTTGAAACCGGGCATGTGTCCTACTCGAAAAGGATTTGGGTCTGCTAAAAGGTTTTTTAGAATTAGTTCTACTCTGAAAGGGGTTTCGTCTCCGCCTATTTCTTCAGGATTTGTCTGAAATACTGTAAAAGCTGCTGCTTTATCTGTCCTGCTTTTAATCAGGTTTATTAGTATTTTTAGGTCTGCAGGAGTTTCTTTAAGGGGTCTGTCTTTTTTCGGCAGGGTAAAAAGAGTCGGGTTTGCTGCAGCTTCTTTGCTGGCATTTTCTAATGCTTTTGCAATTTCACTGCTTTTTTCATCAGTAATAATTAGGACATCCTGTCCTTTCTTTACATTAAGGCACTGTTTTACTGCAACTTCTGCTCCTTTCTTTAAATCACTGTTCATGAGATATGTTTTTGTTGTAAAGTATTAATATATTTTCTTGGGGGTTGTTGAGTGGTGATCCTAATTTCTAATTAGATTTTATTGACTAAGGGTATTGTTTTCTAAAAATCTCCTTTTTAGTAATTTTGTTTTATTCTGATTTTATGCTATTATAATTAATCAAAATAGCGCAGGAATCATTATAGACAATACTGCTACTAAAACTACTACGACTATAACTGTTCTTGCTAGTTCTATTATGTCCATTTTCTAACCTCCAATATATTTCTAATTAGTTTTAAACCTCCTTGCCCCAAATTAGGGAAAAAGGGTTTTTAAATGTTTCTATTATAACGAGATGTTTCTATATTTACTTAATTTCTATCTATTTCTTTAAACATATACTTAAACAAATCGAAAGATATATAAAGTATATAGTGTACCTGAAAGGTATGAGCAAAAAAAGGGCAAAGGCTTCGGAAATAGCCAAACATGTTTATAATTCTTTAGAAATTTTTCCTCAAACTATAAATGAAATTTCGGAAGAATCAAGAGTTAATTGGGAAAGTACAAAAAATGCTTTAAGAACACTGGAGTCTGTAGGTCTGGTAATTAAAAATGAAAATGGAGAGTATTTAAGAAAAAGAGTCAATAAAAATGAAAAGACATTTTTTGGAATAAAAATTGAACCGGAGGATGAAAATACAATAGATTTTCTTTTTTCAAAAATTAGAGAAATTTGGAAAGAAAAATTAGGTACTGAGCCGGGCAAGACACAGGTTCAAAAGTGTTTAGTTAAAGTTGATAAGGACTGCAACTTAAATCTACCTGTTGGCTGGTATTTATATGGGAAAATCTGCATAAAACCATATAATCCTGCGCAAGATTATTCTGCACCACCTCCTGAAAACAAAGAGGAACTAATATCTGGTATTAATTCTGCAGTTGATACATATAGTTCTCTGGATTCAGTTCCCAAAATCAAGCAATATCAATACAATGAGGAATTTAAAAACCCTTTATATAAATTGAAAGAACAAATTCTATTGGCAGGAAGAAATGAATTTAACAAAAAAAACTTCTCAGTATTTTGCACCAATGGTTCCGAATTAATAAAAGTTCTACCTAAATTCAGTGTAAACTCTGAAACAATTTCTCTTGTTTCTGAATTTATTGCAGTAATCCATCAACTATCAGTTAGATTAGAAAGCGGAGAGCTTAAGGCTGTTCAGAATGATGTTTTAAACTTATTTAATGACCTATGGAAATTGATTGCATTGGATGCTCTTTTCGAATCACTACTAGATACTGAAAAATACACTAAAGAGGAGCTGCAAACTTACTTAGCAATTGAAAAATTTTCCCAGAAAGAGACAGTTGAGAATGCTTTATCGCTCCTAATAGAATATATACCTGCACCAGATGAAAAAGTTAAATCTCCTGAATATGCATCTCTTAGAGAGTTGCAGGGAAGTGTAGAACTCAAAGAGGGCAAAGGAGAACTTGGCCCAGAAGCGGCTTTAGAAGGTGCAAAGAAGTCATCAGAGCTCTTCCGGAAATTTAATTTGGATTAAATTTGAAAAAGGAAGGAAATTTTTCTTGTTCCTAGTAACTAAAATGTCTGCTTTGCTTTTCTTAGCAAGTACAACATGCAATGCATCATCAAAATGGCTTTTATCATTAATATCATATTTCTTTAAGATCTTTTTTGTTTCTTTTACATCCTCTTTTGTATGTTTTATCGTTCTTGTTTTCCTTTTTAGGAAAGAAAATAAAAATTTTGTCTTTTCGTTAGGGGCATGTTTCATGAGTTCCTGGATAACCCATGTAGATACAACTATTTCGAAATTACAACTAAGGCATTGATTAAACACTTGAAAAGCAGGTTCTGAGATGTCTCTGCCATCTTTGTTTTTACGTCCTCCTAAATAATCTAAGTAAATATTTGTGTCTACGTATACTTTTGATATCATACTTATTCTTTCCTTGCTTCTACTTTATAAATAAGTTATTGCACCAGATGCCTATATGTTCTAAATATTTGTCTAAGTATACA
>CAZNLD010000011.1:0-29035 GCA_964574035.1 Candidatus Undinarchaeota archaeon | reverse complement strand
AGCATATCTGCAGGCATGGAATTGAATTAAGAAACGTATAATATAAAGTTATTGATTTGAATTTTCAAAAAGTTTCTTTTTCCCAGGTTTTTCTTTTCTAAAGAAAAAGCTGGTCAGGGAGCATATCTGCAGGCATGGAATTGAATTAAGAAACGTATAATATAAAGTTATTGGCATACTGAAAATAAAGAGAAATTGTTATAAACTTGACAATGTACTAAATCACTATGAAACTAGAAGAACTAAATTCAAAAAACACGGCACTTCTGGTTCACCATCCAATTGCTTTTCTAAGATGCGGCGGGGAAAAACATCTTGAAGTATATGAAAAAGTTGTTGAATTTACAGAAAAATTAAATTCGGCAGGCTTGAAAACGATATATTTTGCATATTCGCATCATTTAGATGAACTTTTCCTGAATGAAACAGACTTCTTTATAATACAAGGCCACCCTAAAAGCAGATGGCTTAGAAAGACTAAAAAAGGTTTTAAAAATCAAAAATGGGCAAAAATTTCAAAGAAAAATTTTGAAAGTCCGAAAGAACTTAGTTCTAAAACCAAAAAAAATCTGGAAAAAATTCAAAAAGACAGAGGCTGTATTGTGTATTCTCATCAAGGCGCTGCAAGGGAGCTTAGAAAGTATATGGAAAAGCAGAAAAATATCGAACATGTTTTATTAATTGGCGGACCGGTTGACGGATGCCTCCCGGAAAATTTTGAACATATGGAGAAAAAACTTGCAAACATAGGAGTAGACATTAAACTAATGGATGGAAAAATGATTGTCTGCGAAAAGCCGGAGACAAAACTCGGCAAACACTTAGATAAAGATTATTTTGTTAACTTTAGTTTTGAACAATTTTTAGAGCAGATAAGTTAATGTTCATAGTATATCAATTAGCGGCAAATAAGACTTCAGCAATAATTAGCTCCTTACTGTCGCCTTGCGAACGAAGTGAGCGAGTGCGGCACTTGTTCACAAAGAGTAGGTTTAATCAATATAGTGCGGAACAATTGTATTGTTGCCCAGCCTACTCTTTGTGTTACCAGATTTTTCAGGACAGAGAACCAATTGCACAGCTAATAAATTAAAAAATCTGGAGTGGGACTGGTGTGATTCCGCCCTTTTTCTTTTCGCAAAAAGAAAAAGTGCAGGTTGCCCAAAAAGAAAAGGCAGATTATAACCCATAAGTATGAAATATATTAATAGTGGGACTGGTGTGATTTGAACACACGACGCCCAGATCTTCAGTTTCACCTAAGGTGACAACATTTTTTGCTGTGCCTTGGATTTGAAAATCCTATTTCTTTGACCCACCTATTTACCATTTCGACACCATTTAATGAGATGATGTATCTCGGTGCGAATTTGGTCGTCTTTTGGAGTCTGAACCCGATTCGAAAATCCCAATCAACCAGTGCAATTTTTATATCTTTTGCTAATTTCTCGCTGGTTGTGGATATTTCAATCGTAGGGTAGTCTTTTCGATATCCTTTATCTGCAAAGAACAATGAACCGTCAGTGTCCATTATTCCCCTGATGCACGCCTTCAAAAAAGCGGCATTGTTTTTTATTACATTAGGAATTTGCACATTATAGCATTTTCCTTTTCTTGCAGGCACACCGATATCTGTCAGGGCCTTGAAGACTTTCTTTGAGTGTATTCTGAGTCGTAAACCTCTGGATCTTACCTTAATGGAAGGTTTAAGCCCGAATAGGTTTTCTATCAATGGCGACATGAACTCCTCATAGTAACTTTTATCCAATACAGGATCCCCAGTGAGTTCTACTCTGTAATGAGTTTCATCGTTCCACAAGTTTCCATCGCCAATCACTGCTCCAACAAACTCTGCCAGATCTTTATTGATGGCTACCACCTTATCTGGTGCTCTCCCGGGCTGAGCTACAGTCCCAATTTATACATGGCCCCGGGCGCCACACTGATTTAGGATAACAAATATAGTATTAATAAGTTTTGGTAAAAGAATATAAGAGGCATAATTAGAAAATCTCTAGAAAAAAGCTTTACATTAATTATTTATATTCCGTACTACAAAGAATAAACATGACACGGCTGATTGCAGTTGCTTCGGGAAAAGGCGGAGTCGGAAAAACAACCACAGTAGTAAATCTTGGAGCGGCGCTTACGCAGTTCAATAAAAATGTTATAATTCTGGATGCAAATTTAACTACACCTAATGTAGGACTTCATTTAGGAATGCACAAACTGGATACTAATCTAAATGATGTCATGGCGGGAAATGCCAGTCTTGTAGATGCAATATACATGCACGAATCTGGACTTAGAGTAATTCCGGCAGGACTTCATTTGAAGCATCTAAGAACTTCAGCCCCTGAAAAACTCTGGGATATTGTTCTTGATTTATTCGGTTCGTCAGAAGCAGTTATTTTGGACACTCCTGCGGGATTAGAAAGGGGCGCCCAGGCAGTCCTTGATGCAGGAGAAGAAGTAGTCATAGTTACAAATCCGGAGCTTCCGGCAGTCACTGATGCACTGAAAACGGTCAGAACTGCATATGAATCCGGAGCTTATGTTCTTGGAGCAGTTGTAAACAAACACAGAGATGACCATGCAGAAATGAACTTAGATGAAATTGAAAGCATGCTTGATATACCGATTTTGGCAACCATTCCGCACGATGACGAAGTCAGAAAATCAATTAAAATGAATAATCCAGTTGTGTTCAGAGAGCCGGAATCTCCGGCAAGCAGATCATACAAAAAACTTGCTTCAGAATTATTTGGAGTTAACTATGAACTGCCGGCAAAAGGGATCGGAGTCGGAAGATTTTTGAAAAAGTTATTTGGAATTTAAATCAATTTCTCAATATCAACTTCAAACAATACTACTGGATAGTCTATTCCAAAATCAGTTAATACATCAGGATGGACTTCTCCGAGAACCCCGGCTTTCTTTCCTTTAACTTGTATATCAACGGATCTTCCTGAAATGAAGCACTTGTCTTTACTTTCTTTAATTTTGAATTCCTTTCCTATTGATATAAAAAAGGAATCTAAATAAGCTTTCATCTCGGAATAATTTGCAGAGCTGTGCATTATTCCTGCAGCCAGTTTTCTTTTATTATAGGCGCCGGTTTCAGCTTTTTTACTTGCCTTTGCAGTAATTCCGGTTTCAAATATTTTTTGGGGCATTTCCGAACTTAAATTCTGGGCAAATGTTTCAAGAATTCCCGGAATTAAAGAAACCCTTGCCATCGTATACTCTTCCGTTTTCGGATTTTGAATTTTTATATAACTGTTCTTTCTCTTATTAATCATATCAAACTGCTTGTCTTCGTTTGAAAGTATAAATGAAACTACTTCCTGGAAACCGAGTCCTGATAATATACTTCTCAAATCATTAGAGAGTTCTTCTTTCTCATTTTCTCTTCCAATTGTTGGTATTTTTGGAATTCTTGGCTCGAACTTTTCATATCCGTGGGCTATTGCTATATCTTCAACCAAATCAATTGGATGGATAATATCTGTTCTGTACTGAGGTATGAAAACATTTTCTCCGGAAACGCCGAATCTCATTTTTTTCAGGGCTGATTCAATCTCTTTCTGTTTTAAGTTCAAATCAAGAAGTTTATTTACATAATCTGGATCCAGCTCCATTTTCCAGGGTTTGAGTGTGGGCGCTTTTACCTTCCTCTTTTTATATACAGTCTGAACTTCATAGACATCGCATCCTCTGTCCGCCAGAGCAGACACGGCAATTTTGAGTATTTCAAAAACTGCTTTCCATTCTGTTCCAGTAACTTCTATCAGCATGTCTTTTGTATCAGACCGTATCCTGCTCGACTCTGCATTTGTAATTGGAAGTAAACTTAAAACATTTTCATTCGCATCCATATAAACAGGATAGGACTTCCAGTCTTTTAAGAGATGCCCATACTGCTGTCCCTTTTCATGTTTTTTAAGTACCTCTTTTATTGTCATTTCCCTGTCAAAATCAAGCGGTTTGAATTTGAAATTCCCTGATTTTGTAGTCAGTTTTACTGGGAATTTGATATTTCTTAAATCATAAGTTCCAATTGACGCTTTTGCCCTTCTTCTTCCAATTGTTAAAGACAACTTTTTCTGGAGCTGCATGAAAGCCGATACAAGCTCTTCAGTGAAATGAATTCCTTTGACTACAGCAAATGCTGCGCAGCCCCTAATTCCGGCAAGTTTTTTGTCAACTTTTACTTTATAATCTGACTTCTTGACATTGTATTTTACAAGTCCGCCTCTTATTCCAAGAAAGCCCTGAACTGCTCTTGCAAATCCTTCAACTGATAATAAATCCGGCCTGTTTGGGAAAACTTCAAAATCAACTTCGTCATCCCTTAAATCCTCTAATGGAGTCCCCATCATTGGGATTTTCTTTTTATATTCTTCTTCTGAAAGCTCTCTTCCGACAAGAGCTTCAAAGTCGGTCCGATTAAATGTTACTACTGCCATTTTATGTACTTAAAAGTATAATTGCTGTCAAAGCCAGAATTATGCCCGCCCCCGTTTTAATTGTTATTGTTTCATTGAACATGAAATAGCCCGCCAGAACCAAAATTGCAGGCGCAAGCCCTATAATTGGAGTTACTCTGCTTATCGGTCCTCCAAGAAATGCAAGGAAAATAAAAAGATTTACCACACCAATTAAAAGCCCTGCAACTGTAATTAAGGAGATACTATTCAAAGTATACGCAGTCTGAAGTCCGCTGAATTTCACTGCTCCGAATACAGCAAAAGCGCCGGCCAAAGCAGCAACGTGGAGAACTACCATTGCAGTCCCATAGTCTATATCTTTTATAGCAATTTTAATTAAAATCTGAGCCGCAGCTATTGAAAGCATTGCACCCAATCCAAATAAAACCCATTTTTCCATCATAATATAGGCGCCTCCCTTAACCATTTTAAATCATTTTTATAGTAGAAATGTCTGATATCATTTAAACCAAGTTTTAACATTATCGGCCTCTCTAAGCTTAAACCCCATGCAAGAACTGGTACATTTATCCCGAGAGGTTCAGTAACTTCCGGTCTGAATATACCGGAGCCTCCGAGTTCAATCCATTCATCCTTCTCTTCTAAATAAACTTCCGGTTCAACTGACATCTCAGTATAAGGGAAATACGCCGGCCTAAACCTAATTTTCTCAAAACCAAGTCTGAAGAAGAACTCCTTTAAATAGCCGAGAAGGTCCTTAAAAGTAACATTTTCGTCTGCAACAATTCCATCTATCTGAGTAAATTCAGGCAGATGCTTGTAATCGACGGTTTCATTTCTGAAGGTCCTGCCTATGCTGAAAACCTTTGCAGGAGGTTCTACATCATTTAGTGCTCTACAGGAAACAGCAGTAGTATGCGTCCTCAGAACGGCTCTCCTTGCCTTCTCCTCGCTCCAGTCGTACTGCCAGCCTTTCGAGTCCTCTATACCGTGGCCGTGGGCCTCTTTGACATTCGAAACTATCTTTTTATCTGGCAGCTTGGTGGTTTTTGGATTTTCAAGATAAAATGTATCGGCTAAATCCCTTGCAGGATGGTCTTGTGGCTGGAATAAGGCGTCGAAATTCCAGAAGCTGGACTCAACTATTGGTCCTTCTCTTTCTTCAAAGCCAAGTTCAAGAAATATTTTTCTGATTCGATTTCTTGCCACCGTTATTGGGTGCAGCTTTCCGCCGTAGAATGGTTCAACTTCGGCTTTTAAATCGTATGTTCTGAATTCAGTATCCTTCCAGCTACCGGTTTTGAGCATTTTATGGGTAAGCTGGTGAGCTTTCCCTTTTCCTTTTTTGAGAGCTTTCTTTAAATTTCCTTTAGCTTTCAAAAAATATTCAGCCGATTCAGAAACTTCCGCCATACCGCGCTTTTCCAAGATATTTAAGAGTTTTTGGTCAATTTTCTTTCCTTTTTTAATCTTTTTAAGAGCAGAACTTAAATCAGATTTAGTTCCTGCCTTTTTCTTTCCAAGACCAGTCAGCTTCAATTTTAAGCCGTTTTTTGTATTTTCAGTAGAAATAAATGCGTTTCTTTTTAAAATTCCGAGAGAAGCGCCGATTTCATTCTGATTTAGATCGGTTTCCTTTGCAATTTCCGGCAGGAGAGCTTCTCCCGCCTTCTTTTTAAGGATTCCAAGAACCTTTTCTTCAGGCAGACCTTCTTCAAGATTTTTATTTCCCAATTCAGTTAATTTAACTGCTTGTTCTTCCTTTTTTTTAAGCTCAACAAGCCCTTTCTGAGAAAGAGAATAGCCGAACCGTTCCGCTTGTATTTTTTCAATTCCTGCCTTTTCAGCAACTTTTTCTGCGGAGGCTTCCTTTCCAATCTTTTTAAGGCCTTCAAGCACTTTTCTTTCTAAAGGATGTAAGTCCATCTTAGAGATATAGGAATTAATAGGATAAAAAGGTTTTTGGACTACTCTAATTTTTTAACCTCTTTATATATGCCTTCTAAGGTCCATCCTTGTTTATTTTTAACAAAAAGAGCTGAAAAGGGTGATGTTCCAAGAAGAAAAACTCCACCTGTTTTTAGAATTTCAAAAGCATTTTCTACAAGCCGCAGCTGCTTTTCTTTGGACAGATACATAAAAACATTGAAACATCTGACGCAATCCGCTTTCCCAAACGGCGGTTCCTTTTCTGACGTGAAATCATAAGAGGATATCTTAACACTTTTTCCCCTTGATTCTTCATGGGCAGTTCTAGCTAAATCAGGATGAATTTCCGTTCCAACCACCTTGCAGTTTTTAAAATGCTTTTTCAGGTCACGGGTTGTTTCTGCTGTAGATGTTCCAATATCTACAATTAAATTAGCTTTAGTCAAATAGTTATCCAACAGGTAATGCGTGAAATCCAGCCTGCCTCTTTCAGTATAACCATACTTAGTAGGCTTGATGTTTATCTTAAACAAAATGCCCCGTATAAACTTTTTCTTCTTATCTTTTATCGGATATTCGTCTACCTGCTCCAGCAGGATTTTATACGGAGATTTCATCTAAAATATTTTCCTCAGAACATCTAAGGTATATAAAATCATTGCCTGAGCCTGTCCTTTGCTTGGATAAAATTCATCTTTTTTACTGTGAACGGAAAAAATTCTTACCTGATTTATTAAATGAATCTGCTGCTTTAAGCCCGGATCCAGTTCAACATTTTTTTCATTTAACTTCCCTACAACTTTTCCCAAACCGATGCCGGGACTGGTTTCAAGTAAATCCTTTCCGGTCAGTTCATAATATTTTCTCAAAAGCGCTGTTTCAAGGACTCTTCCGCAGAGAACTACGCAGGAACGGTATGCTCCAGCTTCAAAACACTTTCTTATTTCATTTAAATCAGCTGCCACTGCCCCCTCAATCGCATCCGGCAGTTCGGGAATTTCAATAAACTGCGGCCCTTCGTCTTCAGCTTCCGCCATAGGAACCAAAGAATCGCTTATTCTTGAAATTTCCGCAATCTGAGACTTTAGTTCATTCGGAGGCGTATCCTTTCTCAACTTTTGGATATCTCCCAGAATTTGAAGTATCATATACCGATTATCTTTGTTGGAATTTCCAAGTTCAACCAAATCCCATGCATCCTTTTTAAGAAGTTTAATTGCAGTTCCTACTGAGCTTTTTAGATACTTAGCTCTTCCTGCTTCAAAGTCCCTGATTTCGTTCGCATCCGGATCATAGTCGGAGGACTCCGCCGCTTTAAGTGCTGTATTCAGTTCTGCTATTCTCCTCTTAAATTTTGATAGCGTTCCCATCTCTATTTAGAATACTTTTTAATAGTATTTAGAAGTTCCTCTTTTTCTTTAATTTTAACTCTTATTTGTTTTGTACTGTCCCTGTCCCTTACAGTTACCGTGTCGTCTTCCAAAGTATCAAAATCAATTGTTATGCAGGCAGGCGTTCCAATTTCATCAGCTCTTGCATACCTCTTTCCAATTGAACCGGAACCATCGTATTGTGCATTTATTCCGTTTTCAGTTAAATAATCATAAACTCCTTTCGCTTTCTTTGTAATTTTCTTTTTCTTTGAAACTAAAGGAAAGACAGCCGCTTGATATGGAACTATGCTTCTTTCAAAAGCAAAATATTTCCTGTCTTTTTCCTCTTTATAAGAATGTTCAAGAACAGAATAGAAAGGTCTGTCAACACCGAAACTTGCTTCTATTACATGAGGCATAACTTTGTCTTCTCCAACCTGAACTTCAAGGTCTTCTCCAGATGCATCTGCATGAGCTTTCAAATCAAAGTCGGTTCTGTTTGCAACTGCAGCAACTTCAACCCAGCCGAAGTCTTCTGAATAGATTTCGATATCCCATGTATCTTTTGAATAGTGAGCTTTCTCATCCTCCAAATGCTGTCTGCACCTGATTGCCTTTTTTGGAATTCCCAAATCAAGGAAAAATTTACCGGATAAAACAAGATAGTAAGCAAGATATTCATTTTCCATCCATTCCTTTTTGAAAACAGATTCAACTGTCATTTCTTTTCTTTCCTTCTCTTTCTTTTGATATTTAACTGGAAGAAATGCAAACTTTTCTTTCTTAATTTTTTTGAATTTTGGATGTTTCTTTTCTTTTGGATTGTAAAATATTTCAGCTTCCGCCTGAGTGAATTCTCTTAATCTAATCATGCCCTGTCTTGGAGAAATTTCATTCCGGTATGCTTTTCCAATCTGGCATACTCCAAATGGAAGCTGTTTTCTTGCCACTCTTTTTAAACGGTGGAAAGAAACAAACATTCCCTGAGCAGTCTCCGGTCTTAGATAAACAGGATCCGTTTTCTTTCCTGCTCCTGCTTCGCTCCTAAACATCAGATTAAAGTTCTTAAGTTCAACATCTCCTTTGCATTTACTGCATTTGATATTGTTTTCTCCTTTTTTGCTTACTTCGAGTTCATCAACTTTTTCAGTATTCCCGCATTTTTTGCAGACAGCCATGAAGTCTTTGAAATGGTCTAAATGACCGGAAGATTTGAAAACCGGCTCTGGCATTAAGGTAGGAGTTTCAATAATAAACATTCCTTCTTTTACAACAAAGAGCTCCTTCCATTTGTCCTCAATATTTCTTTTTAATAGAGCTCCAATTGGACCGTAGTCAAAGAAGCCTGCGAGCCCGCCGTGTATTTCGGAGCTGGGCCAGAATAGTCCTCTTCTCTTCGCCACTGCTGAAATTTTATCGTACTTTCTTTCAGGCATTTTAATCTCTCAATATGAATTTATCAATCTTTTTCCTGGCTTTTTCCCGCTTTTTTCTATGTTCAGTTAAAAACTTGTTAAGCTTTTCTATAAGTATTGCCTTTAATTCTCCCGTCAGCATATCTCCATTTTTGTAATCATTGTATATTTCTTTTAATTTTTTATCGTCTTCTTCCAGAAAAGTGAGCCACTGATAAGAAACATCTATATCAGGGTTTCCCCCTTTCTTTCTATGCTCCTCTGCAGTTTCCTGGCCCCCGGAGAATGCGTATTTGTTGATTTTATTTTTCACTGTTTCTTCATCGTCGGTTACATAAATTGCTGTATGCTCGCCGGAAGCAGACATTTTCTCATCCGGTCCTCTTAATGAAGGAAGGAACTTGCAGTGCACTGCGCATGGCTTTGGATAGTTGAGTTTTGGAGCTACATCTCTTGCAACTCTGAAATGAGGGTCCTGATCAATTGCATGCGGAATTAGGCATTTGGTTGGTTTTTCTTCTCTGATTGTAGGAAGGAAAGCAGGAACCGACTGCATGCTCGTATAGAATATTGAGCCGATGTTTGCCGAATTATTGAAGCCGAATACAGCTTTTGCCGTTGAATAGGTAATTTTTTTGCTTACTTCAACTGCTATCTTGTACATCGTTTTTGCATATTCGGTATCTAAAAAGATATCGGTTTTCTTTTCGTCAAATCCGACTGCAATTATATCTAAAATGTTTTCATAAGCCCATTTATTTGTATCTTCTAAGCTTAAGTCCTCTTTAAACAAGTATTTCTCCTCATCCGGTATCTGGAATAAAAGAGGCGCATTAAATTTGTCCTGCAGATACTTTGTAAATATCCACGGGATTAAATGACCAATATGAACCGGCCCGGAAGGAGCTCTTCCTGTATATAAATAAACATTTTCTCCTTTTTCGTAGTCTTTCAGCCATAAATCAAGATCCCTATGAGAGAAGAAATGCTTTCTCTTTAAAAATGGATGAAGTTCTCCAGTATTCTTTTCAATTTTCTTCAAAAGAGCAGGAGTTATTTTTTTGGTTCCGAATTCCTTGATTAGAGCTTCGTAGTCTACATCTCCTCTGACTTCCCAGGGCGTTACAGTATATTTTTTATTTGCCATGTATTGATATTAGAGGGAGGGAATATAAAGGTTTTACTTATGGATTAACTCGGCTCAGTTAAATAAATCTTATAAATTCAATTATTTTCTAAGTTCTTATGAAAAAATCAAAAATTGTAAAAACAATCCTGCTCAAATTAGACAGACTAGGCTACTGGGGAGGGCAACATACTTCTGTTGAAAACTTACCGCACGGATTTCCAAGTCATTTAAGAGGAAAGGTTAAAAAAGTCGTAAAGAAAATGGTGCGCTCGGAACTTTTAATAACAAAACCAAAACCTGACAGTTTACATGTTTCCCTCAATCCTAGAAAAATGGATGAAATTAAAGATATAATCAATAACAAAAAGTATAAATAGTAGTTTAAAAATATAAAACTAATAGATATAAAAAATGAAACAAAAATTGGAAACAGAAAGAAAAAACCAGGAAGAAACCCTATTTGTAAAAACTTTGGGAAAGTACCCCTTAATTAAAGTAATTGATTTTCTAATAACATTTCAGGAGTTCGACTATTCTCCAACAGATATTGCCGAAAAGTCAGATATAAGTTATGTCACTCTGCAGACTTTCTGGGACAATTTAATTTTGATGGACATAGTGAAAAAAACAAGAGAAGTCGGCAATGCAACTATGTATAAACTGAATAAAAAAAGCGAGATTGTTAAGAAACTTTTGGAGCTGGATGAGATTCTGAGAGAAGAAGTTAGAAAAGAATCTATTTGAGTCTTTCAATCAAACTAGAAACCATTAAAGGAAGAATAGTTGTTGCATCTCCTTCAATTGTTATGTATTTTGCATCATCCCTTACTTTCCCCCAGCTTATTCCTTCCCTTACTCTTGCTCCGGATAAAGAACCATCCCATTCGGGAGCCGTTGTAATGTAAACAGAATAGTCAAGCCCGCCTCTGAACTGGTTCCACCAGATTGTATGATGCTTTGAAATTCCTCCGCCTATCATCAGAGAGCCGGTTTTTTCTGCATCCAAAACAATATTATTCAGCTCATGCTCGTCTTTGAATAAATTAAGTTTAAAATCGAGATGGCTTTCCGAAAACATCCATAAATTTGAACCTACGGTTCCATCGGTAGGTCCTGGAACAAAGAAAGGTATGCTGTTTTTGTAGCACCAATAAATTATTGAATCCTCTTTATTTTTTTCATTTTCTAATCTTTTTCCAATTTCAAAAGTTAATTCCCTGGTTGAAAGCTCTTTCTTTCCTTCATTGTAAAGTTCTTCAAGGATTGGCATTATTTTTTCTTCCAAAACTACTCCATGGTGTTCATGAGGAATTAAAACATTCCCTTCTCTATGCGTTTTATCCTTCCATAATTCAGAGTCGTCCATGTCAAATCTGCCGTGGTAGTAGTCCTTCCAGACTCTTGACAAGTCATGGTCCCAGGTTCCGCAGGTAGTAATTACAACATCTACAAGTTTCCTCTTTACGAGCTCCTTAATCAGACCTCTTGCACCGGTTGAAACTATGGCAGAAGGAAATGAAAGGAAATTTATGCATTTATCTTCTTTGCACATCTCTTCTAAAATGTCAACCCCTACACCTATTTTCTTTGCTACAAACCCGCCGGACTCTTTCATTTGTTTTACTAAATCGTCTGAGCCCGAATTCTCCGGATTTATGTCCTTAACTGGAATTTTTGAATTCATCGTAATCGTTTATAGTTTATGGTTAATGGTTATTGGTTTATAGTTAATAGTTTGATACATAGTTGGCAGCTTTTGGTTATTTTTAAGAGGTGTTCTGCCTCATTAACAACTGCCCGCTACGGATAAATCCATTTGCCATCTACCATTAACCATCTACGATTATATAGAAACTCCTATAAATGCTTTTACACATCCAATAAGTATGAAACCGAAAGTGATATCCTTAATTTCAGGAGGAATTGACAGTCCGGTTGCCTCCTACTTAATGATAAAGCAGGACTGTGAAGTTATTCTGGTTCATTTCCATAATTATACTCAGGAAGCTTATTCAGTTAAAAAGAAAATTCTTGATTTGAAGAAGCAGCTTGAAAAATACCAGCCAAAACTGAAACTCTATTTAATCCCTTTTTTAGAAATGCAGAGAGCTCTTCTCAGCTTCATTCCGGCAAAGATGAGAATGATTATATACAGAAGAGTTATGCTCAAAGCGGCTGAAAAAATTATGGAGAAAGAAGGAGCGGAAGCATTTGTAACTGGAGATAGTATAGGACAGGTAGCTTCCCAGACTTTAGATAATATAAATGCCGTTTATGAAGCAACAAATAAACCAATTTTAGCCCCTCTGCTTGGTTTTGACAAGGAAGAAACAATTGAGATTGCAAAGGAAATTGGAACTTATGAAATTTCAATTAAACCATATGAAGACTGCTGTTCTTATCTGCTTGCAAAACATCCGGAAACGAAAGCAGAAATAGAAAAAGTAAAAAAACTGGAAGAGCCGATTCCGTTGGATAATTTAATTGAGAATATGCTCGAGAAGGCGGAAATTATTGAATAAACTATTTCTTCAAATGGCTTAGTTTCCCTTTTATTTCCCCTAAATCCTTTGCAAAGTCAGACAATTTAAGCAGAATTGCTATAAAACCGCCAGCAGTTGAAGTAGAAATTCCGACCAAAACACCAACCAGTTGAGAATGCGTTACATATTCTGCACTATGTGTATAAAATCTATAAATTAAAAACAACATTATACCAATGCTGTATAATATTAAAAGAATTGAAATTATATCAATTATATCATCTTTTTTCATGGCGGCACTCCATGTCTGATTATGTAAAAAACAAATAAAGAGAGGAACAGGATAAAACCTGCAACTAATAAGTAAGTTATTATTTTAAGCGAAGCTTCGTCTAAATTCATGAAGTTTCCTTTCGCGCTCATTTTATAAATAATTTTGTTTCTCATTGATATAATTTGAGAGAATTGCAACTATATAAGTTTAATTTAACTGAATTCAGTTAATTACAAAATTAATAGGACTTTTCTTCAAACCTTAACTGAATTGTTTCTCCGTGCTGGACCCTGTATTCATTTATTGCCTTTAATTTAAGCCCGCCGTTTACATAGAAATACCAGCCGTGCGTCTCATTTCTTTCTATTTTTGTCTGATTATATGAAACGGACTTTACATAAACACCCGTATTTGTATGACCCAGGCCGATTGCTCCGATTTCTCTGAATGCTTCCAGAGCAATCATATCTTCAGTTAAATGAATGGTTTCAGAAACAATTAGTTCATTTTCATTTGAAAAAACTACTCTTGCCTGCCTGTTTTCTGTTTTTTCTTCTCCATTTGAACCTCTGCTTATGAAAACAGCAAAACTGCTTACAACTAAAATTAAAACTAAAAGACCAACACATAAAGTATCAGTAGGTATCCGTTTGCCTAATATTTTAATTGTTTTCCTATCTCTGTCAATTTTCTTTGCTTTTTTCTTTTTCTTTGGATGAGTCATGGTTTAATCCGTTTAACTTCATAATAAGTTAAATCCCCTTCATTGTCTACAATGGCAAGCCACATCTTTTTCTTTACTGAATGCCCTAATCTAACGATCCTTGAAATTTCAATCATGCTCATCTGGAAATTCTCAGGAAGGCAGTGAACCATATAAGCTGAATGGGCCTCCCCTGGAATGTCGCCCCTCTTATATATACGGAAATGAGCCCCGAATTTGAAGCCCGTTTTAACAATATATCCTCTTTCCCTTAAATCATCATATGCAACATACTGAACATAAGCAAGCGGATCTTCCTTAACTGCAGTTTCCATTAAATCCTCAAAACTTAGTTTTTTCTTTCCTTTTTTAACGTCCAGTTTTTCCCTTTCAATTAAATACAAAGCTTCAACTAGGGTAAGATTCAACTTTCCGCCTTTTTGCATGTCTCCAAAAAAGCTTTTCTGATAGAGTGAATTTGCTTCTTTTTCATCTGGAACAATTACTCTTGAACCAATTAGTTTTCCTGATGCTATAACTTTAGTAGTCATACCTATACATAAGCAGTGTTTGAGTTATTTAAGTTTTTGTTTTTGAAAAAGTACTTATAATAATTAAAATACTAAAAGTAATGAAAAAAATGCTTAGTATGGAGGTGAAAAAAAATAAATGGGATGGAAACAAGATACGTTGGCTGTAGATGATGTTTGGAGTGAGTTAGGTAATCTAAAAAAACTAGAGATTAACCCATATGATATTAAACTAGTTCCGGTTTGTAAGGGCCCTTATAACATATTTTTCTATAAAGAAAATATAGGTTGGAGTAAGGAAACAGCTTCGTCAGGAAAGCAAATTAAAGATGCATTAAATAGTCTAAATGTTAGATATTGCACCATAGCTCCAAAATCTTTTAAAGGGCGAGATTTAGAAAAGTGCCACATACTATATTACGACTAAAATCTATTAAAGACCGGAGAGTAAAGGAGGTGAAAAAATAAATGGGTGAATGGAGACAAGAAAAAGATATTAGCTATAGTAAGATTAAAACTTTTTTAAATGAATTAGAAGATGATGAAAATATTGACGCCGAAAGTTGCAAAATAATCCCGTATAGGTTTGAAAAATATAAGACTGCATATGAAGTAACCAAGTATCGAGTATTGTACAAGAAGATTAAAGAGTAAATCTTAAAACGGTAGAATCCTCTCAAAAAATCCTGGCTCGACCTTTTCTCCAGTATCAATAGATTTAGCCAGCCTCTTAAATGCTTTTGAAGCCTTTGAATTTGGCTTGTAATCCGAAATAGGTGTTCTCTTGGAGCTGCTTCGAGGGACCTGTTTATCATAAGGTATTTTACCTACAATTTCATGCTCCTTAAGCATTCCCTCAATTGTATCCGGCTGGAGTTCAAAGTGTTTGCCTCTGACCTTGTTTAAGACAACACCTGTAACATCGACTCCGAGTTTTTCAGACATTTTAATTGCTTTCAAAGAATCAACCATTGAAGGAAGCTCCGGATTTGTTACGATTAAAGATTCATCGGCTGCTTTTACCGCCTGAGAAACTTCGCCCCATAAGCCTGCACTGCAGTCCATTAGAACATATTCATACTCTTTCTCTAATGGTTTGAGAGCTGTCTTGTAGTCAGTCTGAAAATGATTCTTGTATTCTAAAGCAGACAATCCTGCAGGCACAACATGAAGGCCGGATGAATGAACATGAACTGCTTCGTCTATGCCTGCTTTTTTATATAAAACATCATTCATGGTCGCCTCGCTTGGAGTCAAACCAAGCTGAAGAGACATATTTGGAGTTATTAAATTAGTATCAACAACCACGGTGTCTTTTTCTAAACCCTGCAGAGCCAAACCTAGATTAAGTACTGTTGTCGTCTTTCCGACACCGCCTTTCCCTGAAAGTGCTGCAACATATCTTGTAATTGAAACCACCTGTCGTTAAACTAACAGAATATCAGCAAAGATGTATAAGGAGATATTTAAACTTTATTGAATAATAACTAAAAAATAGAAGATTAAAGTTTCTTTACAATGCTTTCAATGTATTCATCCTGAACTGATTTTGATTTCTTTCCTTTCTTTCCCTTTGGTTTTCCGGTTTTCTTCTTGAAAGATTTACCGCTTGTTTCCGGCTTTGGTTTTGGTCTTCCGGTTGAATCAACAATTTGACCCATGTTTCTTTTCAGCTGGTTTACATGATTTACATCCTGATGGAAATCTTTCTTAATATCTTCAAGATTTAAAAGAACTGATTCAGAATCTTTCGGGCTCCAGTTTCCTTCTTTTGAAACTGGCTCGTTCAATATATTAACTTCGCCTAAATTAATGCCTTCTTTTCCTTCCCAGACAGTTAATTCTTCTTCTGGTTCAGGTTTTTCTTCAATAGTTCTTGCAGACTGAGTTGGAACTTCTTTAGTTTTGATTTCTTCCTTTACTTCTTTTTTCATTTCTTCCTCATTTTTTCCTTCTTTTTCTTTTGGCGCTACCTTTTCTTTTTCTTTGCTTTCCTTCTTTTTATGTTTTCCTTCTTCGCCTTCAGATTCCGGCTTTTCTTTGTTAAGAATTCTCTGCAGGAAATTTGGTTTTTCTTCACCGTCTTCATCTCCTTCAGTCTTTTGATAATAATTCCGGTAATAAACCAGTCCGATTACTGCAAATATTAAAAGTCCGACAAGCATACCTCTTCCTGTATTTGAAAAGAGCAGATATCCACTTACTCCATCTGTATCAAGTTCAGACCCCATGTCTGCTAAAGACTCAGTTACAAGAAGATTCATTTCTTTTTCTGCTGAGTCTGATGCGTCATTCTTGTCTTCAACTGTTACAGTAATTGGGTGTTCTCCTTCCGGCTCGTCTGCAATTGTTCCCTTAACTTTAACTGTTTCAGTTTTTCCTGAATCAACCTTTACTGAATTTGGGTCAAGTTCAAGAGATCCAAGTCCTGAACCGATTATTGAATAAGTGTTATCACTGTGATCCTTGTTGGTAATTTCAAGGCTGAACTCAAAAGTTCCGTTTATTGGAACTTCTACGGATTCGCCTTCTTCAGTATCAGCTGTAACATTAATTTCTACAACTCCAGGTTCAAGAACACTAAATGGTGAAACTGCTGACCTGTCTTTCTCATAATCAGCTTGTGCAGTCATGTAAACTTCGTAGTCACCTTCTCTGTTTTCAATAGGATATTCTTCTGTATCGAAATAGAAAGTAACAGTTTCAGTGCTGTCTGAAGAAATAAACGGCGTCTTAGCATTCATAGCAATGCCGTTAACATAGAGTTTGACAGTTACATACTGCCCCTCTGCAGTCCTTAAGTCTCTGAAACTTACCGGCGCGCTTACTTCCACTGTTTTAGGCTTATCGGTCCATGTCTGTTCAGGATTAAGCCTTGGCTTCTTAACATCAACATCGAAAGTTTTTGCCGGTGAAAGAACATTGAATTTGATTTTGTCTGAGTCGGTATCAGTTCCGTCTGCTCTTAAAGTTAGTGAATGTCCCTGCGGGTCGACTCCTTTAGGTACATGTATAAACAGGTCAACATATTCAGTTCTTCCAGGGTTTACAGTTACAAGTTCGTCTTCAAATTCAATCCAGCTGTCTATTACACTACTAGTACTTGCTCTAAGTTCGTATTCATCTGCAAGATTCCCTATGTTTTTAATCTTTAAAGTATAAGTTCCAGTTTCTCCTGCTTCAATATTTAAATCGTAAGGAGTTGCTTGTAGATCAACTTCATAATTATTTCCGCTTCCGCCTTCCTGATAGTTTTCTCCCTGAAGGACATTAAGATATACTCTGTCAACATCCTGCGCAACACCGTTAATTCTTATCTGAATTGGATATTTTCCAAGCATTGCATCTTCCGGAAGTTCAACAATCATATGAGCGTATGAAACTTCCCCTGGTTCAAGAACTACATGGCTTCCAGACAGGCTTACCCATCTGTCTACCTGGCTGTCAAGCGCTTCAATTTCTATAAAGTATTCGTCTTCCTCATCTCCAAGGTTTTTCATTCTAAGTAAGTACTTGTCATTCTCCCCTGTTCTTACATTTAGAGTGTAAGGTGTAGCTTCAAGGTCTACAGCATAGAATCCATCTGCTACTGAACCCCCGCTCCCGTTGCCGAGTGGATTAAAATTAAGTTCAACATCCTGACTTGCTGTTGCAATTGCCCCGCTTCCTCTATCAACATCTGCTCTTACCGTATAAGTTCCATCGTCTTCAAAGCATAAATCAGGAAGTGAAACTCTGAAATAGCCGTCATTTGATGGATTTGTTTCATCAAAAGTTAAAAGCTGACCGTCCATGTAAATATATACTCTGTCGTCAGTTCCTTCGCCGTCTTCTCTGACAAAACCGCTTACAACAAGAGGCTGCATTAAGCACCCAGTGTTGTCCGCAAATAAAGTTTCAGTTGCATAAAAATCTGAAATTAATACAGCGCCTGAGCTGGTTGTTGAAGTTATAGTAGTTGTTGCAACATCATTTGCTGAATTTGAATCATTTGGAGCTGATACAGTTACTTCTATGTCATAATCTCCTGTATTGTATGGAGTCCATGAGAAGCTGAAACTCTGAGATTCGCCCGGATCAAGCGCATATCCGTTGAAATCTTCAATTAAAACAGTGCTTCCTGAATAGGACACAACAGCAGAAACATTTGCTCCGCTTGAAGTGTTTGTTCCTACATTAGTAACTTCAATAGTAACATCTACAGTTTCGCCTGGATTTACAGTTACAGGACTTGCCTGAAGCTGTGTCATTCCTAAATCAGGAGCTGCAAAGACTGCAGGAGCTAGAAATAAAACTAAAACAAACGAAAATAGACTTACTCCCACTAGTTTTTTTATTAAGCTCTTCATTTTTGTCACTACACCAAAATAGGTGATTTACCTAGTATTTAAACCTTTCGTTTTTCACTACTGCTCAGTGGTTAAACTTCCCAAATGTACTTGTCAGACCTCTGCTTGAAGTCGAATTTGGGTAAAGGTTCTGTTCTTGGAGCATGAGTCATTTCAGGCAATTTTGCTGTTTTTGCAGATTTCCCTGTCGTTCCAACAGATTTAACTACCGTATCAAGGAAATCCTTTTCTTCTTCGACCTTTTTCTTTGTCCGGCTGTTTTTATCTTGTTCTTCAGCAAATCTGAACTTTGATCTTACTCTTTCTCTGCTTTCCTCAGAAGCTGCCCTCCAGAAAACTGCTGCAAGTACTGCCAAGAAAGCAAGTCCCAGAAGAGCTGCTCCGAATCTTCCGCCTGCGAATGTAATGAATGCAGTTACTACTCCAGCCGGAGTTACTCTGACATCGTAGTCCCATGTACTTGAAACAGGCTCATTTTGTGAATCTGCAATTGCCCTTACTACATAATCTCCTGCATCTCCAACCTGCGGTTTAAATATAAGTATAATTTCTGCTGATTCTCCCGGTTCAAGTGAGATTCTTTTCTTGTCAACAGTTGCCCAGCCAGTTGTTCCTTCAGTATATATTGTATAGACATCTCTGACATCTCCGCTGTTTTCAACTGTGAAAATTAAAGTTCTTGTCTGGCCTTCCTGTACAGTTATTCCTGAGAAGTCGCTTCCTACTGCTACATCAGGATTTGGTTTATGTCCTTCTTCCTCTTCTTCCGGAGTTACAGTGAGAATAGCATTGATATTTCCAGATGGAAGACTTCCTCCTCCGCCGCCTCCGCCTCCGCTGGTTCCTCCATTACCTCCAGTAGAGACAACGAACGTCATTACAGTTACAGTAACTGAATTTCCTGCATTATCAACAGCAGTCATATTTAGAGCATAAGTTCCATCATCCAAACCTGCAGGTATAGTATATGTTATAGGAAGTTCACTGGAATCATTTACAGTTGTCGGTCCCTGTGTATCTTCAAGATTGTTACCTGAATCATACAGATTGAAGGTAATTTCTAAAGGATATTCGCTGGAATTGAAGCTTACATTTATATCCTGCTCATTTCCATCGTTGGTTACATTTTCAGGATCAGTAGTCATGTTAGTTACATTTGGAGCAGTTGTATCAAGAGTTACTGTTCTTTCTTCAGTTCTGTCTGTTCCTGACGGACTTTCTGCATATGCTCTGAAAGTATATGTTCCTTCCGGCATTCCAGTAAAATTCTGCCAGTACCAATTATTTCCACTTTCATTTTCATGATCAAACGACATATTTAGACCGCAAAAATCAAGAGTTACAGAAGTGTAGTTTGGATCCTTAGCAGTTGCATTAATCATAATCCAATCCTTGCTGTAAGCTTCTCCATCTCCATCAGTATTGTTGTTAAAGTAAAGGTTGGCATACGGATAAGGTGGAACTGCATCAATTATGAGTGTGTAAGTTTCAGATGAATTAGTTCCTGCTCCGTCAAATACATCTACTCTGACATCATATACTCCATCAGACAGTGCGCTTGTAGTTATACTTGCAGGAGTATTATTTGCAACATCCGCCATTGTTCCTACTATAGTTCCGTTGAAATAGACAGTTGCATCTCCTCTTGCATCTTCCGGATCAGTAAAGCGGAAGTCGATTGTCGGAGTTGAAGTTGTAAATACCGTATTGTTTGCAGTAGTTACATAAACAGTTGGAAGAGTGTTTCCACCGGGTCCGACTGCTGACTGAATTGTCTCAGAGCCGTTTAAGGAGTCTGATGCTCCCGGCTCGTCTGATACAGTAACTTCACATGTCCATTCTTCTCCTGTTGCAGTATCCGTGTAAGTCGGTGCATTTGGTGCAGTTTCAAGGGTATTGTTTGTAATTGCCATTCCTGAAACATCCCAAGTATTTACATTTACTCCGTCTCTATACCAAGTAATGTCTGCATATAAAGTTGTGTTTTCAGCATCAGTTGCAAGGAATTCGCATGAAAGGTCTTCGTCGCTTCCCGGGCTATTTGGAAGTACATCAACTGACTGAACTACAGGATCATTATTTGCAGGAAGGGTTGTATCAATTTCAATTGTTCTGGTTGAGCTTGAAACAACATTTTGGGTGTCATTGCACTCTATCCACCAGTCATAAGTTCCGTCCGGTACTCCGGATGAAGGAACTGTATATTCAATTGTATTGTTTGAAACTGATCTTGTATCTAATTCTCCGAGAGTACTGTAATGAAGCGAACACATCAAAGTTGACTGTTCATTATCAGTTGCATTGAAATAATGTCTTGGAGTATTGTCATTTGTTTTATTGCCGTCATCTGGACTTATTAGAATAATTGTAGGTGCAGTATTAACTGCATCAGTAGTTGCAGTATCCTGAGCAGAGCCCCCTTCATTTGTTGAAGTGTCGTAAGTTGTTACATTGATTTCATGAATAGTACCTGCTGTAAATCCGGTTGCATTAAAGTATTCATCTGTTCCTACAGATACCGGTGCTGAACCGTCAATTGAAACTTCTGAATGGTCAAAGTCTGAATCAGAAGGATTAGTCCACTCCCAGTAAATCCAATTTTCACCTGTTGAGGTTTCGTCCAGTCCTGTTACTGCTCCCGGTCCAGTGTAGTCACCTACAACTGCAGGAGAACTCATTAAAGTTACATCTCCGTCAATATCATGCAGAGTAACTTCGCATTCCCAGCTCTGCCCGTCCGATGTCTGGGCTGATGTTGGTCCTGCTGAAGTTTCAAGCGTGTTGTTATTTGCAGTTATTGAATTGTCCCATGTATTCACCCAGCTGCCGTCTCTGTACCATCTTATATCTGCATCCAGAGTAGTGTTTTCAGCATCAGTGTACTGGAATTCGCAGATTAAATCATCGTCAGTTTCCGGATTTGCCGGATCAATTCTTACAAAGTCAAATGCAGGCAGTGAATGAGCTTCTTCAAGGGTTACTGTTCTTTCAGAAGTTGAAACTACATTTCCTGCTTCGTCTTCTGCGTAAGCTTTGAAAGTATAAGTTCCATAGGGAAGACTGGTTTTGTTTATCTCGCAGGAAATTGAGCTGCCTCCTCCACCTGTACTGCATACATCCCATGAACTTTCATTTACCCCATTCCATTCAAGATTAAGCGGAGTTGAAAGACTGAGATCGTCTGAAGCGGAAACTCCTATATTAATCCAATTCTTGTCATAAGTTCCGGATGCATCTGTATTTGCATTATATGAAATTGTCGGGTCAGTTACATCAATAGTAATTGTCTGGGTTGCTGAACTTGCAACTGCTTCTCCGTCGTCTACTTCAATATAGTATGTGTGGCTTCCCTCACTCTGAGGTGAAGCTGAAATTGTTTTTGTTGAAGTTCCGTTCTGTACATTATACATAGTATTTACAGAGCTTCCGTCAAAGTAGAGAGTTGCATCCGCAGTCTGATTTTCATTATCAATGAAATAGTATTCAATTCCAGGAGTTACATCGTTTGTATATTCATTGTCCGGAGTAACTAAATAAACTCCAGGAGGAGTATTTACAATTTCTGAAATTGTTACAGCTGAACTCATTAAAGTTACATCTGCATCTCTGTCATCAAGTGTTACTTCGCATTCATAAGTTTCTCCGGGAGATGTATCTGAACTGGTTGGTCCAGCTGATGTTTCAAGAGTATTGTTATTTGCAGTTATTGAATTATTCCAGGAATTGTCCTGAACTCCGTCTACATACCAGGTTATATCTGCAGGAAGTGAAGAATCGTCTGCATCCTGGAACTGGAATTCGCAGATTAAATCATCATTTTCATTTGGGGAGCTTGGACTGATTCTGACAAAATTAAATGAAGGCAGAGAGTCAACAGATAACGTTTCTGCCTCATCAGTTTCAAAAGCTCCGATGTTTCCGGCGGTATCTACCGGTCTTACAGAAAGCTCATATAAAGTTTCAGGGGTTAAACCGGTTGCATTAAAGTATTCATTTGAAGTATTCTGCATGAAAGTGCCGTTTAGATAGACTTCTACATGGTCAAAGTCTGAAACAGAAGGATTAGTCCACTCCCAGTCAATTCTGTCTGAAGTGGTTGTAACTTCGTGTAGATTTGAAACAACAGGTGGAGGAGTTGAATCAAGAGTTACTGTTCTTTCTCCTGCATAAACAGAATGTCCAGATGTATCTTCTGCATAAACATTGAAAGTATAGGTTCCGTCCGAAAGTCCTGCCTTATTTTCCCAGTAAACATTTCCATCTGAATTATCAAAGGATTCAGAGCTTCCATTCCAGATTAAATTCAAGGTCTGTAAATGAGGCTCATCTACCGTTACATTTATCATAATCCAGTTCTTTGCATATGAGCCGGATTCATCTGTATTTGGATTGTAAGTTATTACAGGATCGGAAGTATCTTCATCTGTAGTTGCCTGGTCATAAATTAGACTTCCTCTGTTTCCTGCTTCATCTACAGGATAAGTATAAATTGTGTACTCTGTATTCGGCGCAAGTCCAGTTGCATCATAATATTCAGTTCCGGCGGAAACATTTTCCTGGAAAACGCCGTCAAGCCAGATTTCTATATGGTCTAAATCGTCATCAGTTGGATCAGTCCACTCCCATCTGATTGAACTGGAGGTTACTGAAGTCTCTCTTAAATTTGAAACATTATTCGGCGGTACAGTATCAATTGTTAAATCTCTATGGGAACTTGAAATGAAGTTAGAACCATCATTGCATCTTACATGCCAGTCATAAAATCCGTCGTCTGGTGAAAGATCAACAGATATCTGGCTTCCATCTGCAATAACTGAACGACTGTCCATTGTAGTTGAATTATACCAGATATGGCATGATACATAAGAATCATCAGGATCATTAACTGAATAAACATGTGTTACTGGTTTTGAAGTTATACCTTCACCGTCTGCCGGTTCATATAAAGTTATAACAGGCGGCTGAGGTGACTCTATATTATGTTTGTTTGAAGTAACAATAGAATCTTTGTCCTGCATTTCGTTTTTGGTGCGCTTGTAATAAGTAATTGTTCTTTCAGTAGAAGTTACTGTTGAATCGCCGTCTGATACTTTCAAATAAAAATTATGAGCACCCTGAGTTAAACTGGATGATGGAGAAATATATTTGTAGGCAGACCCTGAAGGTACATTAAGTTTACTGCCTGCAGGCTGTCCATCCACATATAAAGTTACATCTGCTGTTGAATCATCACTATCTAAGAAGTAATACTTAATTACAGGAGTTGAATCCAGTGTTAGAGTATTGTTTGCAGTTATAATATAAACTTCAGGAGGTATATTAGAACTTAATGTATTTTTATTTATAGGATCAACTGATTCCGGTTCCGTTCTGTCTCTATATATAAATTTAAATGTGTTCGATTCAGTTCCGGAATCTCTGTTGAATATTAAACCAGCCTGTATAGGACTGACTAAAAGGAGCATTATACAAAATGTCACTGCAGCAAGTTTCACTATTTTTTTATCCATTCAATCCCACTTCTCGTTTGGTGACTATATAGTATATATTGGAGTATTTAAATGTTTCGCTTTTTTACCACTGGTCAGTTAAAACATTTATAAGTGAAAAGGAACAGGCGATAGATTTCGATTTTGCAATCAAAAGGTATATAAAGAACTTCCAAAAACTAAGTGTCCTAATCCAATGAGGTGCAGATATAGTACATTCAATATAACTGAACCAAATGTTAAGGATAGACTCGAGGAGTTTCTCGAGTTAGAAAAGAAAGGTTTTGATCCCGGCGTAGGAGCAACTGGAGAAGAAACTCTCCAAGAATACCTTGAAAACCAAGATTTCTTATACGCAGCTGAGACAAGAGGAAAAATTGTAGGCTATATCTCAGGAGCAAAAATTGATTCTAAAAGAGCAGAAGTTACCAGCATAGTTGTTTCAAAGGAATATAGAAAGGAAGGAATTGCAAATGAACTTATGAAGACAATACATGACAGAATGAGAAGAGAAGGACTGGAAAGAGCAGGACTGACCGTGGGAGCTGACTGGAAGCCGGCCATTAATTTATACAGAAAGAGAGGATATAACCGGTGACCGGCAAAAGATTGAAAAAAGCCAAGAAAAGACTGAAAAGAATTCACAATCTGATTGGACTGCCTAGAAAAATTGAACTGGGCTTCATCAAAAGACGGCTGAAGAACTACTATCCGACAGGCGAAGATGCATATCGTTTTATTAAAGATTTAGGAACAGTAGTTAGAAATTGATAATAATTTGGAGCATTTGAAGTTCTAGTAGTTATATTAATATAATATTATAATAATAGTTTTAGTACACTCGGGGCGATAGTGTAATCCGGGATCACAGTTGGCTCCAGACGATTCAACCGGCTGGAAAACTGACCACGAAAGTGGAATGATATAAAAACGCTGGACCGGAAGATACCAGCTTATCTGAGTTCAAATCTCAGTCGCCCCATTTTAATGGTAGATGGTAAATGGTAGTTTGTATATCGTAAATTGTATAACTTAAACCAACTCAACCATTTTCCCTCAACTCGTACTACCAGTTCAATTACCTGAATAGCTCGTATCACCAGCTCACCAACTTAAACAGCCTGCACTACCAGCTCAACCCACTCAATTTACTCAAACCGCCAGTTCAAATAATTCAACGAGCTCAAAAGCATGAACCATTAACCATTAACTACATCCGAAACCGGACCGTTCTTCCACAAATCATCCTTCATTTTCTTTCCTGTTTTTTCTTCCCACTCCTTTATTGGGATAGAGTGTTTCTCTCTGATTTTATCCCCGACGCCTATACCATTATATGTACAGAATGGAACAACTCCTTCAGGAGTTGCATAATGAATAACACATCTTTTTAATCTTTCAAGATTGAGATTCCATGCATCCTGGAACCACATGCTTCCTATATAGAGAGACCTTCTGTGGAATTTTCCAAGGGCATCGTAGTCTCCTTTTGTTAGGGCTTCAGCAATCAGCTTCTTTATGCTCAAACCTTCCGGAACTTTTTCTTTATCAATGAATTTTCCAAGATTTTTAATGAACGATGCAATTATTTTTGCCTTCTTCATTCTTCCTTTGGTTTTAGACAGATTATCTGCAAATTTAACAAATGCTTCAACGTCAAGGAATCTAGTTATAGGGACTACATTTCCATCATCGTCTATAAATACATAAGTTGCTCCTCCACACTGCGGATTTGCAGTAAATTCAACCTGCTTTTCGCCCTTGAATGTTTCAATTAATTTTGAAAGAGGATAAACAAAGGGAACAGGATAAAAGTCGTCCATTTTAATTTGACCATCAAATCCTTTCTGAAGCTCTTTTAACATCTGAGCATAATCTACTCTTTGTTTTTCTCTGTCTTTACTTCTCAAGGTTCTGGGCCTTCCTGCACATGCTAACGGCTGGAAGTTAACTCCTGCTACAACATCACTGTTATTTACTGCAAATTTAACGATATCTGGGGCTTCGTGCATATTCTTACCATTAATTAAAACAGGAACTAAAATTATGCTAGTTATGCCGGCTTCCCTGCAGTTTTCAATTGCCTTCTTATTCTGCTCAATCCATGGATTTGTTTTCTTTGAAACTCCGTCAAAGCTTAGATAAATTGTTTTTACTCCGGCTTCTTTTAATTTTTTGCAGTATTCAACAGAATCTCCCATTTTTATCCCGTTGCTGTTAAGCTGGATATGAACAAAACCAAGGTCTTTTGCAATTTTAATAATTTCAAATAAATCATCTCTTACAGTCGGCTCTCCGCCTGTAATCTGAATTGCCTTGCTTGGAACCGGCTTTTCGTCTCTTACCTGCTCCATCATTTTTTTGAGTTTTTCCAGAGATGGTTCATAAACATAGCCGGCTGCTCCCGCATTCATGAAACAGTAAGAGCATCTGAGATTGCACCTGTTTGTAACTAAAAGGTTTGTAAGAACTGTCTGAGACAAATGTTTAGGATATAAACTTACATCTGAAAAAGGCAGAGGATCAATTTTTTTAACTTCTCCATTGAAAGAATGGTATTCAGGGCCTTCTCCTGAAACTTTGTACTTCATCCATCTTTTATAGAGATTAACATCTGAAAAAATAATTGATTTAAAAGAACCGTGTTCAGGGCACTCCTTTTTAATCCAAACTTTTCCGTCTTCCTCTACAATCTGAGCCGGAATTTTTTTAACTTCTCCGTCTTTCAGACAGCCGGGACAAATTGATTCAGTATCGTCTAATTTTTCCATTTTTTGATGCCGTGCAAACTTTTAATGTTTTTTAAAAGTTGTAAAAGGTAGTATTTAAAGGTTATCAAACAACTTTAGAAAAGACACAAAACTAATCTTAATCCACCAACTCCAACCCAGCTCGACCATTTTCCCTCAGCTCATACCACCCGCTCAAATAATTCAAATAGTCCGTACTACCAGTTTGAATTACTCGAATAATCCATACCACCAGCTCACCAACTTAAACAGCCTGCACTACCAGCTCAACCTAGTCGATTTACTCAAACCACCCAATATATTAATATCAATTACCTCTATAAAAACAGATATGGAATATAAAAAAGGATTTGAAAAAATAGAAAAGAAATGGCAGCTTGAATGGAAAAAAGCCAAGGCATTCAAGGCAGAGAAAGATTCCGGTAAAAAGAAATATTATGTTCTTGAAATGTTTCCGTATCCAAGCGGAAAGCTTCATATGGGGCATGTTAGAAACTATGCAATCGGCGATTCGTTTGCCAGGTATCAGAGAATGAAGGGCAGACAAGTTCTCTATCCAATGGGATATGATGCATTCGGTCTGCCTGCAGAAAATGCAGCAATTAAAAATGATTCTCATCCTGACAAATGGACTAAAAAATCAATTTCAGAAATGAAAGAGCAGCAGATTGAACTTGGTTTAAGTTATGACTGGGACCGGCTTGTAAATACCTCAAGCCCGGATTACTATAAATGGAACCAGTGGCTTTTCCTGAAAATGTATGAAGAAGGACTTGTTGAAAGGAAAAAGGCCCCGATTAATTTCTGCCCAAAATGCAACACAGTTCTTGCAAATGAGCAGGTTGAAGACGGCAAGTGCTGGCGCTGTAAGTCAGAAGTTGAAATTAAAAATCTGGAGCAGTGGTTCTTTAAAATTACTGAATATGCAGATGAACTTTTGAAAGACCTTGATAAACTTGAAGACTGGCCTGAAAAAGTTAAAACAATGCAGAAAAACTGGATTGGAAGAAGCGAAGGAACACTGATTAAATTTCCTCTGGCTGAAAATAAGAAGGAAAAAATTCCAATTTTCACTACAAGACCAGATACTTTATACGGAGTTACTTTCATGGTTTATGCTCCTGAGCATCCAAAAGTCCTAGAGCTTGTAGAAGGAACTGACAAAGAAAAGGAAGTTAAGAAATTCATTAACAAAGTAATGCTTGAAGACAGATTTTCAAGAACTGCAGAAGATCAGGAAAAGGAAGGAATGTTCATTGGAAAGTATGCAGTCAATCCTGTCACTGAAGAAAAAATTCCAATTTATACGGCTAATTTCGTTCTTCCGGAATACGGAACTGGAGCAATTATGGCTGTCCCAGCTCACGACCAGAGGGATTTTGAATTTGCAAAGAAATATGACATTCCAATTAAAGTTGTAATAACTCCGGAAGGGCACGAACTTAATCCGGATAAAATGGCGAGAGCTTATACTGAACAGGGCATTCTTACTAATTCAAATAAATTTAACGGATGGAATAATTTAGAAGCAATTGACGGCATTTCAAAATATTTAGAGGAAGAAGGAATTGGAGAAAGAACAGTTCAATACAAATTAAGAGACTGGCTGATTTCAAGACAGAGATACTGGGGAACCCCAATACCAATGATTTACTGTGAAAAATGCGGAACAGTTCCCGTTCCTGTTAAAGAGCTTCCGGTTAAACTTCCTACTGACGTTAAATTTACAGGAAAAGGAAATCCCCTGAATACAGCTGATTCTTTTGTTAATGCAAAATGCCCGAAATGCGGCGGAGAAGCTGAAAGAGAAACAGATACGATGGATACCTTTGTCGACAGCAGCTGGTATTTCTACAGATACTGCAGTCCTGACTCTGATAAAAAACCTTTTAACAAGAAAAAGGCGGACTACTGGATGCCTGTCAATCAGTATATAGGAGGGATTGAACATGCAATTCTTCATTTAATGTATGCCAGATTCATTACAAAGGTTTTGAGAGATTTAGGCCTTGCAACCGTTGATGAACCTTTCAAAAAACTTCTCTGTCAGGGAATGGTTCTGAAAGACGGGACAAAAATGTCAAAATCAAAAGGAAATGTTGTCGACCCGGGAAAAATTATTCAGGAATATGGAGCAGATACTGCAAGAGTTTTCATGCT
>CAZNLD010000010.1:0-30247 GCA_964574035.1 Candidatus Undinarchaeota archaeon | reverse complement strand
TATAAATAACTACTTTAATTAACGGTAGATAGAGGCTGATACTTATGGACGATAAAAAATACGAACTTCCGGATTTACCATACGGATACAAAGATTTGGAGCCATTTATTTCTGAAAAACTTTTGAAAATACACCATGACGAGCATCATGCAGGTTATGTAAATGGTGCAAATGCAATTCTTGAAAAAATGGAGGACGGAAGGGTTCATGGAAAAAATTATCCAATTAAAGCAACTCTAAAAGCACTTTCATTCAATATTGGTGGGCATGTACTTCATTCAATATTTTGGTCTTCAATGGCTCCTAAAGGAAAAGGCGGAGGAGAACCGGGAGGAAAGCTTTCAGATGCAATAGAAAAAGAGTTTGAAAGCTTCAAGAGGTTCAAAGAAGAATTCTCAGAGGCGGCAAAAAGTGTTGAGGGCTCAGGATGGGCTGCATTAACTTACTGCAAAAAGACAGAAAAACCGATAATTATGCAGATAGAGAAGCACAATGTAAATATCTACCCGACTTTTGAAATTTTGTTAGCTTTAGATGTATGGGAGCATGCATACTATCTGGATTATGAGAACAACAGAGGCAATTTTGTAGATAAATTTTGGGACATTGTAAACTGGGATAATGCGGAAAAAAGACTGAATAAACTGCTTTAAGCCAGTATATCTTCCCCGGTAGAATCAAATACATACAGATAAGACCTTTCAAACTCTTTAGAAGTTTTCATCTTGGTTTTTAAATCATCCGCATCTTTGAAAGAAAGGAGATGTATGTCTTCTTTAGGAGCTTTCTTAAATATCTTTTTAAATGAATCGGATGAAACATGATATTCAGTCCCTGCCGGCAGTCTTGCCTCATAAATTAATCTTTTTAAGTAAAGTCTTGCCTTGCTTTTATCTTCTTTATCCACTTCCGGCATCCATAGAACTATCCTGCCGACCCAGTTCTTATACAGTTGATATCCTATAAGCATTGCAAGGTCAAAAGACCTGTCTTCATAGAAATCCTTTTCCAGGACTTCAGAAGGAAGCCAGATATGGATATCCTTTTCAGAACCAAGACCTATGTTTTCACTTTTATCAAAGAAAACCATTCCTGTTTTTTCACTTAAAGCTTCTTCAAGCATTTTTTTCCTCTCTTTCTGTGTAAATATTCCTGGCTCAGCAGGCAGGAAGAGTATGTTAGGATGGAAGAACTGCCCTTCAAGCGCCTGAAATGCAATGCATATGTCATCTACATAGTCCTTATCGCAGTCTACCTTTGTATAGCTCGTAAAGAAGCCCTCTTTGCCGAATTTTTCTACAAGTTCAGGAAGTGCTTTCTGTTCTTTTTCCAGCTGCTCCTCGTCAAGTTCAAGGTCTTTATTTGAGTAGTCTTCGTCTGTTTTCAAACCAAGAACAGTAAGCGTTCCGTTTGGATAAAGAATTGATTTTATCAGAGAATATGCACTTAAAAGAGTTTCAGAAGTTACAACTGGAATTAATAAGTTGGCTTTCCATACATGCTTTTTGGATTCGGGCAGCGAATATACTTTCTTTGCAGCCCATTCGGTAAGCGCGTAGAAGAGACCGGACCTGATATCTCCTGCTTCCGGTTTTAATTTTCTTTTAACTAAATATACATAAGTAAGGAAAACAAGAGCAAGAGCAAGAATTCCTGCAATTGGATTTATGTAGAACATGAAGGCAATTGATGCAAGCAAGCCGTATAAAGGGATTAATTTAGAAATTTTGAATGTAGGCCGGAAACTGACGAATCCCATCGTCTGCTCAATAAATACTGAGAAATTAATCATTGTATATGAAATAAGGAAGAACATTGTAAGAATCGGAGCTATCTTGTTCAAGCTTCCCAGCGAAACAGTTATAAAAATTAAGACAGCAGTGAAGATGGTTGCATTCCTGGGTTCTCCTCCTTCAGACCTTTTTGCAAAGAACTCGCTTAATGGAAGAATAGAATTCTTTCCAAGAGCATTCAGCAGTCTTGGGGCAGCGGCGAAAGTTGTTAATGCACTTGAAAATGTAGCAGAAAGAATTCCAACAAGGATCAGCGGTGCGTATTTTGCCAGTTCAACCATAATTAAATTGCTGCTTACCAGTGTTTCGGGAGAAGCTGAAAAGCCGAGCCAGAATGTCATGAATATGTAAATCAGTGCAGTCACTCCGACTCCCCAGATAACTCCTTTAGGAATCTGTCTTTTTGGGTCGGTGAGCTCTCCCGACATGCCGACGCCCGCCATTAAACCGGTTACTGCAGGGAAGAATAAGGCGAAGAGCGGCCAGAAACTAGCTCCTGAAAATGCTGAAATGCTCGGCATGTAAGTGCCCTGCCACCAGTTCCCTCCCATGAAAATAGAAACAAGTGATGCAAGAACTATGAAGAAAACAATTAACTGGGCATGTATTGCATATTTCAGATTTATGAATGTTAAAAGGAAAAGAGCAATGAATATTCCATATATCACAATAATTCCCGGCTGGTTTGGAAATATAAATTTCCAGGCTTCCTTAAAACCAAAGATATACAGGGCAACGGAGAAGCTTTGGGCAAGATATAAAGGCAGACCGGTACTTCCACCGATTTCCAAACCTAACGTTTTTGAAATAATTGAATAAGCTCCGCCGGCTCCGATTCGTATATTTGTAGTAATTGAACTTAAGGATAAAGCCGTTGAAATGGTGACAGTAACTGCAAGAGTGATTATTAAAAGTGTCCCAAGGATGCCGATTGAACCTACAATATATCCAAGTCTTAAGTAAAGAATAACACCAACAATACTTAGAAAAGTAGGAATGAATACTCCTCTAAAAGCGCCGAACTGTCTTGAACCTATTCTGGTTACAAGCCTTTTAATGAGGTCTTCTGTTTCCATAAATAGTAAAAAGGATTTGAGTTTTTATTTGTTTTCTTTAATAATTTTCAGGAAATTTTTTAACATATCCAAACCATATTCAGTATGCTGGACTTCCGGATGGAACTGGACTCCGTAAATTGGTTTTTCTTTATGTTTAACTGCTTCAAATTCGCAGTCGTTTGAATGGGCCAAAACTTCAAGTTTGTCTGAAATTTCTGAAACTTCGTCATTATGCGAGTTCCAGACTGTCTGTTTTTCAGGAAGCTCCTTAAAAATATCATTTTCATGGTCAATAATTATTTCAGTTTTGCCGAACTCCGGCTTCTCCGCGGCTCTGACCTTCCCGCCGAACTTTTTGGCAATCAATTGGTGGCCTGCGCACATTCCAAGGACTGGACCGTCAAATTTATCTAAATAAAGTGAGCAGTTACCCATTCCCGCTTCTTCTCCCTGTCCAACTAATGAGCCGGAGCCTGAGAAAACGAGGGCTTCTGCTTTAATATCTTCAATTTTAGTAGTATTCGGTATAATTTCTGCTTCTGCTCCTGCGTCCTCCAGTGTTCTTTTAATCCTATGTGTATACTGTCCGCCGTTGTCAATTACTGCTGTTTTAACCATTATTCCCACTCAATTGTTCCAGGCGGTTTGTTTGTTATGTCATAAACCACTCTGTTTATTTCATCTTTCAAAGCATTATTGATTTTATTTGAAATCCTTTCAAGCAGTTCAGGAGGGAACTTTGAAAAGTTCGCAGTCATTCCGTCTGCGCTCTGAACCGCCCTTACTACTATCGTATATCCGTAGGCTCTTAGATCACCCTGAACGCCCACTGATTTTATCGGAAGCAGAGCGGCGAAATACTGCCACGGCAGTTCAATCTCTTCTTTTTCAGAAGCTTTTTCAATCTCATTTCGTGCAATATAGTCCGCTTCCTGAACTATTTTAACTTTATTTTCAGTAACTTCTCCTAAAATTCTGACTGCGAGCCCCGGTCCCGGAAAGGGCTGTTTTTCATATAATTCTTCAGGAACTCCAAGTTCAGAAGCGACTTCTCTCACTTCATCTTTGTAAAGTTCTCTTAAAGGTTCAACAAGCTTCAAATTCATATCGTCTGGAAGCCCCCCTACATTGTGATGGCTTTTAATTGTATCTGTCTGCCCCGAATAGCCGGTTCCGGATTCAATCCAGTCGGGGGCAATTGTTCCTTGAATTAAAACTTCAACCCCTTCAATTTTTTCTGCTTCAGATTCAAAAATAGTTATGAACAATTCTCCAATAATTTTTCTCTTTTTCTCCGGATCGGTAACTCCTTTCAGAGCTTCAAAAAATTTGTCCTGGGCTTCGACAAGTTTTGCGTTAACTCCTGCTTTTTCCAGAGCTTCAATAACTTCTCTGCTTTCGTTTTTTCTCATTAAACCAGTATCTACATGAATAGCAGTGAGTCGGTCCCCTATTGCTTTAGAACATAAAAATGCTGCAGTTGTTGAATCAACGCCTCCGGAAACTGCAATGATTGCTTTCCCTTCAGGAATTTCTTCCTTTATTTCTTCAATTTGATTTTTAATAAATTCTTGAGTTTTTACCATGCTTAGTAATGGATATTGCCCTTTATAATTTTATTTCCTTCAACTGCCCTTCCAATAACCATAGCTTCATTCAAAGTATCAAGCGCCTTTTCAGCTTTTTCTTCAGGAACAACTACACAAAAACCAATTCCCATATTGAATGTTTTATACATCTCTTCTTCCGGAACATGTCCTCTTTTCTGTATTTTTTTGAAAATTTTCGGAACTTCCGGCCAGTTTGTTATTTCAAATCCAATATTTTTATTCAGTCTTTTCAAATTCAGCAGACCCCCACCAGTTATGTTTGCAAGTCCGGTAACTTCGACTTTGTCAAGCAGGTTGAGAATTTCCTTAACATAAATTTTTGTAGGAGTCAAAAGTTCAACTAAATCTTCCTTGTCATGAAGCAGTTTTCTTGCCAGAGTCAAGCCGTTTGAATGTATTCCTGAACTAAGCAGACCAATCAACACATCTCCTTCCTTAATATTTTCTCCTGTAACTGCTTTTTCAGTTTCAACAATTCCTACAGAAGTTCCTGCAATATCAAAAGCATTATCGTCTCCTGCAATTATTTCAGGCAGAGTTGCTGTTTCCCCGCCGATTACTGCAATTCCTGCCTGTTCGGCCCCTTTTTTCAGGCCTTCGCCGATTTCAGACATGATATTTTCATTCGGCTTTCTTACAGCCAGATAATCAACCATTGCAATTGGTTCGGCTCCTAAACAAATCAAATCATTTACATTCATTGCAATTAAATCAATGCCTACTGTGTCGTATTTTTCAAGCTGTTCTGCAATTAAAACCTTTGAACCGACGCCGTCCGTACTTAAAGCAAGCGCCTTTCCGTTTCCAATATCAATTAAATTAGCAAAAGTTCCTATGTCTTTCAAAACGCCTTTTCTGTTCTTAAATGTTTCAGAAAGCTGCCCGGCAATTGCCTTAATAGCTCTCTCTTCTTCAAAAATATCTACTCCTGCTTTTGAATAGGACCATTCTTCCATTTTAAGTATTAAAGCCAGTCTCCTTTGGGCCTTTTTTCTTTTGATGAATCTGCTGATTCAGAAGAACCTTGATTGAACATGTTCATCATCCCGCCGGGAAATTTTCCTGCATTTGGGTTTGAACTGCCTGAACTTTTCGAACTTTCTAAATTAGAAACGCCCGGAATTACAGACGACCTGCTTGATTCTGAACTTTCAGATAATCCCGGAATTTTAATTGAACCCGATTCTGAACTGCTGTCGCTTACAGTTGGAATCGTACTTGAAACGACAGAATTTTCAGAATTTGAACTTTCTCCGGTTAAAACTTCAGGATATTTCAGGCCCAGGATTCTAATTGCCTGGTAGGCTGCGTTCTTTCCATTATCAATTCCAACAGTACCTACAGGAATACCTGAAGGCATCTGGACAATTGAAAGGAGGGCGTCTAAACCGCCTAATCTTACATTCTTAGGAACGCCGATAACTGGTTTTGAAGTTAAACTGGCTACAACTCCCGGAAGAGCGGCGGCAAGTCCTGCAACGCAGATGAATACATCTGACTGAGCTCCCTGTGCAATTTTCTTAACTTTTTCAGGCTCTCTATGCGCTGATGCCTGAACTAAACTATACGGTACATTAAATTTTTCAAGAATTGAGACTGCTTTGTCTGCAATATTTTTGTCGGAATCTGAACCCATTATTATTGTTACATGCTTCATGCTTTCGAATAGAATTTGGTTCTTTATTAAGTTTTAGGGTGTTGAAAAGAGTTTTATACCTGACTTGACATAAGTGTCTTGTTATGGCAAATTTAAATTTAGAACCAATAAATGAAAAAGCTGTTAAAGATTATATTGGGAAAAGCCCTATTCTAGGACTACTTGCGCATATTTATCATGTTAAAGAAATGCCGTCTAATTTTGAGAAAATTAGCATTTGGGTTAGATATAATCCACATAAATTAAATAATAAGAGGAGGAAATATTTACTTGATTTTAAATTTACTTTAAAACATCATCATCTCTGCGAGGATTTTTTGGAATATGCAAAAGACTTAAAACCTATTGAAATTGAGGACATAGATCGGGATTTTTATCTGTCTTTTTCAATTAAAAATATAGCTAATTCTGAAATAGAGCAAATAGTAGAAAAGGTGTTTTCCAAGTTACATGGTGACTTCTCATTAGTCCCTTACGACAAAGCGAAAGGAAAAATCAAAGGCGGAATGAGGTTTTCCAAGAAAAAATATTAATTCTTTATCAACCCAGCCAAAAATTCTTCAGATTTATTTTCTCCATAGTATCTGTAAAATTCCGGCTTCTGTTTAATTCTTTTAATCAGCCGTTTCCTGATAATTTTTAAATCTTTTTCTTCCGGCTTCCAGTCTTTAATCAATTTTTTATTAATACCTTTCAAGTTTATCGTTTTTCTTGGTTTGAAGCCTCTTTTTTTCATCTCCTTTTTCAGTCTTTCGTGCCTCCTTTTCAGGTAAAATACTTTATCTTTGAAAAATTTCATGTGTCCTTCTCCAAGAGTAAAGTTTTCAGGAATATCTTTCGTATTTGGATAGCTTCTAATATATTCAACTAGCATCAAAATTTCTGCATACTCTGCAATTAAATGCTGGTCAGCCAGCTTTTCAGGAGAAATTAGATTTACTCTGACCATTTTTACCTCAGCTTGTTCATATGGTCAAGTCTTTCCTGTATTAAATCCCTTGTTCCTACATCTCTTCTATAGTATAACTCGTCTGTTTTAATTTTTTGAACTGAACTCTCTGCAATTCTTTCAGCTTCTCCTAAATGAGTTGCAATACCAACAACTCCTAAACTTCTTGACGTTGATGTATATATCCCGTCCTCTCTTTTGTCAACAGAAGCATAGAAAAGTTTGCCTCCTGTTTCTTTTACTGCATTTTCATCAACTGGTATTTTTGCAGGGCCCCCAATTTTTGATTTGTCCGGATATCCTTTCGGAACCAAATACTTGCATACAGTTGCCTTTTTTTCAAAGTCAGCTTTCTGTAAATTGCCGTCAAGAATTGACATACATATACTTGAAAAATCAGTTTTTAATAAAGGCAGAACATTCATTGCCTCTGGGTCGCCGAATCTTACGTTGTATTCAATGATTTTCGGTCCGTTTTTTGTAAGCATGAATTGTCCGTATAGGACCCCTCTGTAAATTAAGTCTGTTTTTCTTTTCAAACCATTTATCGTCTGCTTCATAATTGAAAGCGCATCTTCAATATCCTTTTCATTCACAAAAGGAAGTGAATGGTCTGCATCTGAATAAGAGCCCATCCCTCCTGTCATTGGTCCTTTGTCTCCTTCAAGAAGCAGTTTATGGTCCTGAACCAGCGGGCATTTTACTACATTTTCTCCGTCAGTAAATACTTGGAGGGTGAATTCTTCTCCTTCAAGTTTTTCTTCAATAACAACTGTTCCAGAGCCCCCGATTTTTTCGTCAATTACCTCATCTGCATAATCCCTTACTTCAAGCAGGTCTTTCAGATGAATTCCCTGAACTTTAACTCCTTTTCCGCCTGTCAATCCGGCGGGTTTTACGACAACATCGGAATCAAATCTTTTTAATGCATTTTTTATGTCGGATTTTGTATTACAGACAACGAATTTTGGATGTCCAGTAGGTACATATTCTTCCATTAAGCTCCTGCAGAATGCTTTGTCTGATTCAAGTCTGGCTGCAGTGCTTGTAGGAGCAACAACAGGCAGTTCGTTTTTTAATAGAATGTCGCTGACTCCTTCAGCCAGAGGTTTTTCAGGGCCGAAGAAAATGTAATCTGGATCAACATGTAAAGCGTATTTAAGAACTTCCTTTCCATTATTTACATCTCCAATATTCGTTTCCTTAGCAAGTTCTACAATTCCTGGATTGTTGGCGCCCATAAATGCATATAATTCTGAATTTTTTGCCATCTGCTCGGCAATTGCATGCTCCCTTGCGCCGTTTCCAATTAATAATGATTTCATCCTTTCTTTTTCTCTTTCCAGTTATCTCTTTCTTTATTTCTCGATCTGCTAAGTTTTTTCTTCTGTTCTTCAGTAACTTCAGTCGGATACTCGCCGTTTAAACAGGCCATGCAGAGCTCATTGTCCATGCTAAGGGCATTTTTTAGACCGTCAATTTTTTGATATGTAAGTGTGTCTGCTCCTATTTCTTTTCTAATTTCTTCAATTTCTTTCTTCCCTGCGATTAATTCTTCTTTATCGGCAAAATCAACTGCGTAGTAGCATGGGAATTTTATTGGAGGACAGGCAGATAGGAAGTGAATCTCTTTGGCGCCTGCATTTCTAATCAAACCGATTAATTTTTTTGAAGTAGTGCCTCTTACAATTGAATCGTCAATCAGCGCGATTTTCTTTCCTTTAATTTCCTTAATTACGGGGTTCAGTTTTAATCTGACTGCGCTTTCTCTCTGCTCCTGAGTGGGCATGATAAACGTCCTCCAGGAATATCTGTTTTTAATTAAACCTTCTCTATATGGAATATTAAGCTCCTTTGCAAATGAAAGGGCTGCAGTTCTTGAAGTATCGGGGACCGGTATAACAACATCAACATCTTTTCCTTTTTTCTTCCACTCCTTTGCAAGCTCTCTTCCAAGTTTCAGCCTTGCCTCATAAACTCCTTCTTTTTCAATAACGGAGTCAGGTCTTGCAAAGTATACCCATTCAAACATACAGTGTTTTTTCCCTGAATTTTTTACAATTTTTGAGTGAATATTTAAATCATTATCAATAAAGAATACTTCGCCCGGTTTTACATCTCTGATTATTTCATATCCGTTTACTTCAAGAGCAACGGTTTCTGAAGCAAATGCGTAGCTTGTTTTTCCGTCAGTTTCCTTCTTTCCAAATATCATTGGTCTTATCCCTTTCGGGTCTCTGAAACCAACAAGCCCTTTTCCTGCAATTATTCCGATACAGGAATATCCGCCGTTTAAAATCTCCATCGTACTGTTGGCTGCTTCAAATATCTTTTCTGGAGTAAATTCCTTGTCGTGAACCTGTTTAAAAAGTTCAACTGAAAATACTTTCATAATTGCTTCAACATCGCATTTTGACCTTAATCTTCTCTGATAATTTTCGTAAAGCCATTTCTTAACTTCATCATAATTGACTAAATTCCCGTTGTGAGCCATTCCTATTCCGTATGGACTGTAAGTAGTAAACGGCTGGGAGTCTCTATACGGGTTTGAACCGATTGTTGGATATCTGACGTGCCCGATTCCAATATTTCCGTGTAAACCTTTCAGATTATTTTTGTTAAATCCTTCCGAAACAAGCCCTACTTTCCTTTTCAGGAAAAAATCGTCGTGGTCAAAAGTAAGCATACCTGAGGAACTTTGTCCTCTGTGCTGTATTGTAAGCATTCCTGTGAATAACTCGTATGTTACCGGTCTTTCTCCTATTATTCCAATAAATCCGCACATTTTATTTTTTTCTGTGTTTTTTGTAAAGTTTTCTGAGGCTTTTTAGAGAGTTTCTTATATTATTTCTTTTTTCTCCAAATCTTTGGGAAGGTCTTTTTGCCATTTCTTTCAATTCTCCAAAAACAGAGTCAATTGAATCAATAACCTCTGTTATTATTTTAGAAAATTCATCGAACTCATTTTTAGTTACATAGTTGTTAGTAAGCTCGTCAAATTTCTCCCTTGTAATGTACTCTTTTTCTCCCATTTTAAGTCTCCCTCTTGATATAGTCAACTACTGATTTAAACACAGCTAAACCTTCTCCTTCATTCTTTAAATTCTTTTCCCGAGTCCAGGAATAATGATTAAATGGATCCAGAATTCTTTCCGGATGAGGCATCAGCCCGAAAACGTTTCCCTCTAAGTTGCAGATTCCTGCAATATCTGAAATGGAGCCGTTTGGATTTTCAGGGTATTTTCTTTCGGCAGGGCTTCCATCTGGTTTTACGTACTTAAACATAATCTGCTCGTTTTCCTCCAGAGTTTTCAAAGCTTCTTTTTCCTTTCCCGGCTTGAATGTGAGCCTCCCTTCTGCATGTCCTACTGGAAAGCATCTAACTTCTCCTATATCTAAATTATTTGTAAATGTGCATTTTCTCATGTTTTTTAAATAAACAAATCTGGATTCAAATTTGGAGCTTTCATTTGTTGTTAACGCAGCTTCGACTGTTCCAGGAAGAATTCCCATATTTGTTAAAACCTGGAATCCGTTGCAGATTCCTCCTACGATCTTTTCCTCTTTTATAAATCCTTTAATCTCTTCCTCCAGCTTGCTTTGAATTCTTGCAGTCCATATTGCTCCTGCCCTTACATAGTCCCCTGCTGAAAAACCGCCTGGAAATATTAGTGCATCGTAATTTGAAAGTTTTCTTTTCCTTTCTTCAGGACAATCTCCTGTAAGCTGTTTAAGATGAACTTTCTCTGCTTCTGCTCCAGCCATTCTGAACGCTCTGGCAGTTTCTTCTTCGCAGTTTGTTCCTTCAATTAGAGTGATGCATACTTTTGGTTTCATTAGTCCGCCTCCTTGTATATTGGCTCTTTCCAGCTTTTGTAAATTTCATCCAAATCAAGCTCAATCAAATCATCAATTTTCATTTTTTTAGCTTCAGTTGTTACTCCAAGCTTGGTAATTTTAATCGTTTCAAACCGTTCCAGACCGTTCCGGACTGTTTCAGGTTTCATTTCAATTATCCATCTGCCGTTTGATTCTGAAAATAATTTATGGTCGGCTCTTTCAGTATTTCCGGGAATATTTTCAATTGAAACTTCCGCTCCGAATCCCCCGGACATCAGCATTTCTGATAAAGCCACTGCAAGTCCGCCTTCTGAACAGTCATGGCAGCTTTCAATTACTCCTTCATCCATTGCTTTCAGCAGAGCATCAGCTTTTTTCTTGAATTTATCCGGCTTAACCCTGGGAACTACTTTTCCTTCTTTATTGTGAACTTCTTTCATATATTCGGAGCCGCCTAATTCTAAGTTAGTTTCTCCAATCAAATACAGTTCATTTCCTGCTCCTTTTACATCCATACTAACGGCTTTTTCAACATCGTCAATTAAACCGCAGCATAGAACGGTAGGAGTCGGCTTGATTGCTCCCGCGTGGCTTTCATTATAAAATGAAACATTTCCTGAAACGAAAGGAACCTGCATTTTGTCTGCAATAAAATACATTCCCTCGCATGCAGCCTTGAACTGCCCCATAATTTCCGGCTTTTCAGGATTTCCAAAGTTAAGACAGTCAACCATTGAATGAGGTCTTGCTCCAACTGAAATTAAATTCCTGAAGCTTTCTTCAACTCCGGAAGCAGCCCCCCAGTAGGGGTCAATTTTTGTCATTTTTGAATTAACGTCAGTTGAAAGAGCCAGCCCTTTTCTGCTTTTTTCAACCGGCTTGATTATTGAAGCGTCTCCAGGTCCCGGAGTTTCAAATTTTCCCTGCATCGGCGTCAAAGCAGTGTTTCCCCTGATTGTATGGTCATACTGCCTGACTGCAAACTCCTTGCTTGCTATATTATATGAACTGATAATTTTCAAAAGAGCTGAGTTGTAATCTGAAAGTTCAGGGACATCTTCTTCCGGACCTTCATATGATTCAATTTCTTTTGCAGGCCGGACGCAGTCAACTCCTCCGTTAATAAATTCAATATCCATGTCATAAATTAATTCTCCGTCATAACTGACTTTTACATTATCTCCTGACACAACCTTCCCCACAACTGCAGATTCCACATCCCAGAAGTCAAGAATTTCAAGAACCTTGTCTAGGTTTTTTGGGTCTACTGAAAGCATCATCCTTTCCTGACTTTCCGAAACCCAGATTTCCCAGGGAGCCATTCCTTTTTCCTTTACTGGAACTTTATCTAAATCGATTTCTGCTCCAAATCCTGCTGAGTGGGCCATTTCTCCAACAGCACAGCTGAGACCGCCTCCTCCTAAATCTTTCAATCCAGTAAGAAGTTTCTTTCTGTTTGCCTCTAAACAGGCGTGTATTAAAGGTTCTTTTGTAATTGGATCTCCAAGTTGAACTGCAGGACTGCTTTTTTCTTCGCTTTCTTTTCCAAGTTCAACGCTTGCAAATGTAACTCCGTGGATGCCGTCTCTTCCGGTTTTTCCTCCTGCAAGGACAAATAAATCTCTCTCCTTTCCAACCCTGCTGTGAACCAATTCATCTTTTTTCATAATTCCTACACATCCTACATTTACCAGACAGTTTCCGACATAAGATTCGTCAAAATTAATCATGCCTGTAGTTGTTGGTATTCCAACTCTGTTTCCGTAGTCTGCAATTCCTTTAACTACTCCTTTGAAAAGATAATTAGGGTGTTTAGTTCCTTCAGGGAGGTCTTCGTGTTTGTAATCTAAGGGGCCGAAGAAAAGCGGATCAATTAGAGCTATAGGCTGGGCTCCCATGCAGGTTATATCTCTTAAAATTCCTCCAATTCCTGTTGCGGAGCCTCCATAAGGGTCCAGTGCGCTTGGATGATTGTGACTCTCAATTTTTGAAACATAAGCATGCTCGTCGTCAAAGTCAATAACAGCAGCATCTTCTGAAAAAACGCATATATTCTGAGGAGCTTTTACCTTGAAAATGGTTTGTTTTAAAACAGGAAAAGAACTCTTATAGGAGCAGTGCTCCGACCAGCTCTGGGCGATTGTTTCAATCTCAATGTCTGTCGGATTTCTGTTTCTTTTTTTGAAGTATTCTTTTGCCTTATGCAGCTCGTCCAGGCTGAGGGAGAGCTGCCTCTCTTCGCTGATTTCTTTTAAAGTTTTATTATCAGCTTCCAAGAGATTTACTTCAACTAATTCAAATGGTTTGTCAAGCTTCTTGTACTTCATTAAAATTATTTCTCCTGAATTGAGATATTGTAGTTATTAATTACTGGATTTGCAAGCATTTTCTGGCACATATTGTCTGTTTTTTCTTTTGCTTTTTCTTTTGAATCTGCATTAATTTTAATTTTAAAAACTTTAATACTTTCAACATTTTCAACACTGTCAAATCCTAAAAGTTCCAGAGAGTGCTTTACAGTTTTCCCCTCTGCATCAAGAACACCGGGCTTCAGCTCGATTCTTACTTCTGCATCAAACATTTATCCACCTCTAAAATTTAGATAGCATTCTGTCTTTAAATAGTTTTAGAGAAATCTACTTTACAGGATGTCGGATATCTGTTTTTCCGATTTAAGATTGCACTCTTCTTTTTCATTTTTTATCCTGCAGTTATATTCTGTAATGTTAAAATTAATTCTGAAAGTTCTCTGGGGCATATCCCCGTAATATGTTTCGGTAAGTTTGTCAGGTCCTGTATACTGCTTCAGATGAGCCACACCGATTGCTCTGAATTCTCTGTTTGAGGGCTCGACATATATCCAGCCGTTTTCCGGAATCCAGCTTTCCGCCCACATATGTGCGTCAACTTCTCCGTTCTGCTCAACCCATCCGGCAACTACTCTTGTTGGTATTCCTGAAGACCTTGCCAGAGCAGTATACAGCCAGGTATGTTCTTCACAGGAGCCGATTTTCTGCTCCAGAATCTGTTCAGTATTCAAATCTTTTCTGCCAAGAATTTGATATGTCAAATAATCATTTGTCCAATTATTCATTTTTTCAACTGCTTCAAATGAACTGCTTATATTTTCAGTAAGTTCAGCTGAAATTTTTTTGATTTGTTCATTTTCAGGGTCGACTTTTTTTGTTTCTTCAAGATATTTGTCATATTCAACCGGAGCTTCAAAAGGATAAGAGTAGTCTTCAAAATCGTTTCTTGTTGAACCTGCTTCAAATTCAAAAGTTAGGTTATATGTTTCTTTTGCTGTTGTCAGATAATTGCCGTATTCATCTCTTTCAGTTTCAATTTCCTTTGGAATTTGGACTTCCTGATATCTGTCTGAATAAGGAATAAACATTGTATATTCCTCTGTAAGTCCGCTCATTTCAAGGCTTCCTGTGTAATTTGCAACCCTGTAAATTGCGACTCTTTCCAGTTTTATTTCTTCAGTGTTAATATTTTCATCTGAAAATTCTTCAACCATGGTGCAGCCGCTTGTTAGAACTATGATAATTAGAGTAAATACAGAAAAAAGCTGTTTGCTTATTTTTAAATTCATATTCTTTTCTATTATCTACTCATTTAAATTAGTTTTTAATTTGTAATTATAATTAGTTTTTACTCTCTCTGCGCTTTTCTGTAGTTTTCAATGATTTCTTCAAATCCTTTTCCATCCTCTGAAGCAATCTTCCTTGTAACCTTGAAATTTTCTCCTTTTGTTGATTGGATTTTAATCATGTCAAAGAAATACCATTCGTTTTTTGAAAATCTTACTCCGACTACCGGAACAGCGCCGAACTTTTGGGAAAATTCAAGGAGCTGGAGTATCTGATTTCTGGTTAAATGAACATAATTGCCTGAATATGATTTTGATTCAACTGCAAATGAAAGGATACCGTCTGAAGCCAGAACATCAGGGCACGGGTATTTTGAAACTCCGGAGCCGGCAACTCTTATTGCGGCAAATCCTTTCTCCCAGAATTTTTCTACTAATTCTCGTTCTGCTTTTGAACCTTTCTGCTTTTTGTATTTCATATTTCTTAGTTGTCTTTTTGTGGTTATTAAATTTTAGATTTACTTATCAACAGGTTTTTATTGTATTAAATTCAGTATATTTGCATGGCTTTAAGGACATTAAAGAGTTTGAAAAAGAAAGAAAGTGATTTAAGAAAGAAGCTTAATCTGTTTGAAGAGGAAAAAGCATCACTTTCTTTAGCTTGGGAAACTTGGAAACCAATGAAAAAAGAGGGCATGTTTAAAGAAGAATACTTAATTGGTTATGCCCGTCTAACTCTTTTGACTTATGTTGCTTTTGATATATTCTATCTCATGTTGTTTGAAGATTTACTTCGGGACATTCCACAGAATATGTGGACTTTTATAAAAAAACACGCCAATTATTCTGAATCAAAGTTTACTCAACTAATAGAGAAATGGTGCCGGTTTTTAAATAAAAAATACTGGGATACTTACAAAGTGAATTTCAATATAGATATGGAAGAGAAACGGCTTTTTCTTTCATCTAAAAAAGTTAAAGATGGGCTTGGGAAGTTTATTTCAGAATCCAACGACGAAGGTTCTGTTTTAAAAGCGGGGACTCAGTTTATTGCTGATGCAAACTATATCGGCGATACTCTTGATATTAAGGTCGAAAATTTTTCGGAATCATTTTCAGAGTCAACGGTGGTATTTATTAATGAACTCCCTACCGAAGAAAGATATAAAGAGTTAATACAGAAGATGAAAAAAGATCCTGTACAGGAAGAAATTGCTGAATACTTAATGGAAAGAATAAAGGAGCGTTTAAATAAGCTTGAAGAAAAACTTCCAGCACTTATTGAGCGTTACGATAAAAAAATAGAGGATACTGAAAAAGAACTTCAAACAGTATTAAAAGAGAAAGAAAAGAGAAAACGATTTGATGAGAAAAAGGAAACTGAAAAAGAAAAAAGAGTTGAAGAATTAAAAGATGAAGCAAATGAATTGGTGTCTACTTTAAGAGAATTAGGCATTGAACCAAAACACGAGGAGAAAGAAATTTCAAATGAAGATGCAGAAGGAGAGCTTAAACATATAACTTCTGCACTTAATAACCAAATTAGAAAGCTTAAAAGCAGGAGAACAAAGATAATCCAGCTTAGAAAAAGGACGGAGGAACTTCTTAGAAAGCTACATGCCAGCAATATTTATCAATTTGACTATGAACTTAATGGACTTTTAGATTTAATACCAGGGGGCAGGGACCCTAAAGAAGTTAAAAAATCTGTTCTCAATTTTATCGAAAAGGAATTAATAGCCAAAAAAACTGAGATGAAGAGGCTTCTCATGAAAAAGGAAAAGCTTGAAGATCAGGCTGAAAAAGATATTATCTTATGCAACAAGTATAAAGGTAAATTTAATTTAGTTTCTGACTGCAAAAAAAGGGTAGAAAACATTCTTTTTAAATTAAATGATGATTCTGAATGGAAGCTTAATAAACAGACTCTTAAAAGCATAGAAAATGAGTTGGAGGAAATAAGCAACAAACTTTCTAAAATGGGTGACATTCTCCGAAGAGGAGAGCGCCTCCCTCAAAAAGTCAATAATTCAAGTAAGAAGAGAGTACTGGCTGAACATATTAAAAATTTGGATATTTCTGATAAAGTCAAGAATCTTCTTAAAAAAGAAAAATTTGATGAGATTGATGCTTTATTTAATTATACTTTTCTTCTTGTAGAAAATTCATCTGAAATTGAAAGGAAAAAACTTGAAAAATATTTTTCATTATTAGAAAAAGGCAAATATCGTTCTTTAAAGAAAAGACTTTCTAAATTAAAAAAGAAGAAGGGCCCCGATAGAATAAGCGAGCTCAAAGAACAGCTTGGCAAAAAGACATTCAGTAATGAGATAATTCTCGAAAGAATGAGAACTCTTTTCTGGGTTCTTGGAGAAAACGATTTAGAGCAGGGAAAACAGGAGGCTGAGTGGCTTGCACAGGGATTAACCTGGAAGAGGCCTACTACCCATCAAACAAAACATGTTTACCCTTCTCTAAGGGATTTAGGAATAAATATTAGGAGTCATTCTACTTCAGGAGAAATTAAAATAAAGCTGACATCAAAACAAAGAAAGAAACTTGAAATCTGGATAAACCTTTATGGTTTAATTAAGGAAAAAGAATAATAAGGGAGTATCTTGTTTCTTTTACAAGTGAAAATATTTTTAAATAGAACATAACTATTTATTTACGGAGGTGTTTTAAATGGCAAAAAAATCTAAAAAAGAAAAGGAAGACAATTGGTGGAGAAAATACACTAAAGGCTATTTAGAGAATGCCGAAAATTCAGGAAAATCTAAAAAGTCTGAGAAAAGCAAGTCAAAACGGAAGGAAGCTTCTTCGGAACCAAGCTACTTTGATCCGTTTGAACAGATGGAAATGTTCAGCAGACAGATGGATAAGATGTTTGGGGACATGTTCAAATCAAGTTTCGGCCCAGGAATACCAAGAGTTCTGAAAATGAGAGAAGGCAAGTTCAGAAGGCCAAGAGCTAATATACAGGAAAAAGACGATAAAATTTTCGTAGCAGTTGAACTGCCTGGAATGAATAAGGAAGATATTAAAACAAAAGTTGAAGGAAGAAATCTGATAATTGATGCAAAAAAGAAATCTGAATCAAGAAAAGAGGAAGAGGGATTTTCAGAGTTCAGGTCCGGATACAGCGGATACCGGCATGTAATCAGACTGCCTTCAGAAGTTGAAAAGGAAAAGAGCAAGGCAAAGTTTGAAAACGGAATTTTGAAAGTAATACTTCAGAAGAAGGAATCTGATGAAGGCCCGAGCGATATAGATGTTGAGTGAATGGTATATGGTAGATGGTAATTGGTAAATGGATTATGTATAGCTGGCAGCTTCTGGTAGTGTAAAATGCTGGTTGAAAGATAATCAAAAGCCGCCGGTTACGCACAGAACCAAAAACCATTAACCAATAACCATAAACTATCAACCAGGTGGTAAATCTATTTATATTAAGAATTTGCTCCGAGAATCGCTGATTAACTCTATCCAGTTAAATAAAATTTATAACTTTCAATGTATGGTAGTTCTGTATGGAACTTAATGAAAATTTGTCTGAATTAATCGGTGCGATAATCGGAGATGGGAATATATACAATAAGCGTCCATCTTTTGTAGAGATTTGCGGACATCCTTACTTGGATAAATATTATTTGTCTAAATATTTATCTTCCATCATATCCAACGAAATTAATTATATTCCGAAACAATTTTTTCATGCAGGTTCTTTTAGAATACGGATTAATAATAAAAAACTTGTTAATTGGCTCCTTACATTAGGAATTCCTGCCGGAAAAGAGAAATGCAGAACTGTTAAAATACCTGAGAGAATTTTTAAATCAAAAAATCTTCTAAAAAAGTGTATCCGTGGCATTTTTGATACTGATGGTTTTATTTATTGGGATAAAAGAAGAATGTACAAACAACCGTATCCTAGACTAGGTATGACTACCTGCAGTGAAAATTTATTTGAACAATTAGTTAAAGGATTAAAGAACTTTGGTTTCGAAAATTTTTATATCCGAAAGGATTTACGAAGTGGCGCCAACAATCTAGAATTTTATGGTATTGAACAGTTAAATAAATGGAAAAGTTTAATAGGGACCTCTAACCCAAAACATAAGGATAAACTACTGCCCCAGTAGCTCAGCCGGTAGACTTGGTTTATTAATTTAAACTGAGGTCGTTAGCGCGTCCTTGGTACGCCAAGGCGAAAGCTAGGCCCAAAAAGGACGAGGTCTCGAGTTCAACTCTCGACTGGGGCTCTTCAAATTTATTTTTTGACAATTTTATACCATCTGCCGCATTTACTGCAGTGTTTATAAAGCTGTCCATCAATTCTTTTTGGCCTGTTTAGCAGAATGTCGTCATTTGGACAGAAATTTCCTGAAATTTCTTCCGCATTTTCAACAATTTCTTTTTCACTTGATTTCTTTTCACTCAAAATTTTTTGTCTGCTCTTAATCTTTTTTAGAATTCTACTTTTTCCAGCTCTTTCAGGAGACATCCCTGCTTCTTTAACTAAATCAAAAAAAGAGCCCCACTCTTTCGCATGTTTAGAATATACTCCTTTTGCTTCTCCTTTTAAACCATCATAAGAATTAATCCCTTCATCTTCCAGATATTCAATGAAATTTTCTCTTGTCCATTTATGCTCCAGTTTAGACATTTCAATTAGTTCTCTTAAACTTTCTTCAAGGCTTCCTCTTAAAATTGCCTGTTTTAATCTGGGGCTTTTCTTCAGGCCATCCCAGCTTCTTATTTCTTTGTCTTCAAGTTCTCTAACTGCTTTTTTAGTTGTCCAGTGTATGTTTTTTGGTTTGTATTCAATTCCAAGGTCTTCGAGTATTTCTTCCCACTTTATTTTCCTGTCGTACCATTTTTCTCTATGTCTTTGAAAAGCAGAAACAACCGGTTTGTATTTTCTATCTTTCTTTTTACTCAAAGCTTCAAGACTGTTGTATCCGATATCTGCAGTAGCAATTTTCACTCCTGCCTTAAAATTCTCAATTTTTGTCCAAAAATTTCTGGGGGTTCTTTCTCCGTTTAAAATTTTGAAAACTTTAATGTTTCTTTTAGTAACTTCAATCCCAAGTTCTTTCAATTTTTTCTTAATTTCTCTGTTTTTCAGAATTCCCATGTTTATTATCTGTATCTTTAATTATAAATATTAACTGATTCAAATTCAAGGTATGAAAATAAAAGGAGAAGATTATAAAACTGTCTGGTTCGAAGACGGAACTGTTTATTTAATTGACCAGCCTAAGTTGCCTTTCAAGTTTGAAATTTTTAAATCGGAAGATTATAAAAAAACGGCCGATGCCATTTCAACAATGGTTGTAAGAGGGGCTCCTGCAATTGGGGCAACAGCCGGCTATGCAGCGGCGCAGGCGGTCCTTGAATTTGACGGAGATTCTTTAGATGATTTTTATAAGTATTTGAAAGAAGCAGGAAATTACATTAAAAAAGCAAGACCAACAGCTGTAGATTTGATGCATGCAGTTGACAGGGTTTCTAAATCAATTGAAAACTGCAGTTCAGTTTCTGAATGCAGAGAAAGGGCTGTTGAAGAAGCCGAAAACATTGCATCCGAATATATAGACATGTGCAGAAAAATTGGAAAGAATGGAAATGAGCTGATTAAAGAAGGCGACGGCATTTTAACTCACTGCAATGCAGGCGCACTAGCAACGGTTGATTATGGAACTGCTCTTGCTCCAATGAGGTCTGCAAATGAGTCAGGAAAGGATATTTTTGTTTTTGTTGATGAAACCAGGCCCAGACTGCAGGGAGCCAGACTCACTGCTTTTGAGCTGGCTCAGGAAAAGATAAACCATGCAGTGATTGCAGATAATGCTGCAGGCCACTACCTGAAAAAAGGAGATATTGATCTATGCATTGTAGGGGCTGACAGAATTGCAGCAAATGGAGATGTTGCAAATAAAATAGGAACTTATGAAAAGGCAGTCCTTGCAAAAGAAATTGACATTCCTTTCTATGTGGCTGCGCCAGTTCCAACTTTTGATTTTGATTGTTCTTCCGGAAAAGAAATTCCAATTGAAGAAAGAGATGGATCTGAAGTAAAGAAGGCATTTACCAAACAGGGAGAAGTTCAAATTGCAAATGAAAACTCTCCCGCAAAAAATCCTGCATTTGATGTAACTCCTGCAGAATACATTACTGCATACATAACAGATAAAGGCGTAATTAAAAGTTCTGAAATAAATGCTTTAAAATAATTTCAATCAATTATTGACAATTTTTTCTCTAATTTTTTCTCTATTTTCAAAATCTTTCCGAAAGTATAAATACTACTTTCATTTAATTCCAAAATGGAGAAAATGACCGAGATTTTTGATAAAAAACAAAAAGAAAAACTTTCAAAAGAGGAAGCTGTAAAGGTTATATCTGACCTAAATTCTAGAGATAACAAAACTAAAAAGATGCTTACTGAATTTCTTGACAACGATTTAATTGAAATTTATAAATGCTCCGATAAACAAGATGAAATTAAGGTTGGACTTACCAACAGAGGGGCAAAAATGTTTTCAAAACTTCCTTCTGCTCCGAAATAAATAGATAGATAATTTTAGTTACTGTATTTTTGTGTAAAATTTAATTTTTAATCTTTCTGTTGTTCTAATCTAATCTCATCTATTTAATATAATTAACATAATATAATTATCAACCAAATTACTTTTTCAGAAATCTTAAACAGGCAAATATCATAAAAAAGTATTTAAATACAACTTCATTATCAACAACGGAGTTTAGAATGGCTAAAAAAATATTAGGATTAATAGTATTTGTTTTATTCTTAGTGCTGTTAGTACCTGCTGTTGAAGCAACATGTATTTGCCCATCTACAGGAGATTGGTCAATTGATTCCGGCGATACCTGTTCTAATACAAGCGAAACAATAATTGTAAATGGTTCACTGCTTGTAAACGGAACTTTAACATTTAATGATGTTACTTTAAATGTGACCGGCAATATTTCTATCTTTGACAATGGCAATTTTAATTTCACAAACAGCAGTAATAATTTTGTAAATGAGAGTTTTGAACCGGTTCTTAAAGGATATTCAAATTCAAATTTTTATGCAAGAAATGTAACCTTTGATGTAAATAACACTACTATGGGCTATGCAATGAAGTTTCAGAATTCCACAACTCAAATTTATGATTCAACAATTAATCATGTAAGGAGCAATAATTCAGATCCTGCTGGTCCTGCTTTAGGACTTTTCTTTAACGGAGATAGTACCATGGCGGCCGTTAGAAACACTACAATTACTAATGCTAAAAATGTTTCTTTAACAGTAGCAAATGGAGCAAATCATAATCTAAATAATCTAACACTTTCAAATTCACCTAATTGTATTTTATCTGCAAATACATACACTAACCTTTATAATTCAACTTTATCTGGTTGTACTGAAAACCAAATTTGGCTGGCCAATCATGGCAATATGACTACTCACGGAACTTACATAAATAATAGTAATATCACCATTTCAGCTGGAAGCACTTCTTCCCTTTCAGTCAAATATTACTTTCAAATTTATGTAAACACTACAGGCGAAACTTCTGTACCAGTTTCTGATGCAATTGTCAATATAAGCCGTTCTCCTGCGCAGGGAGGTTATAGTCCTTTTGAAAATTCTACTAATTCAAATGGTTTAGTTTCAGATGAATTACAACAAGCTGAAAACCATTCAGGAAGCGGAGGCGGTAAATATTTCAATTTTAATGTAACCGTAAATAAATCAACAGGCGGATATATGTACAGCAATTCTACGATTTTTAATATTTCTTCAAATAAAGTGGGCTCAGATGCTATAAATGTACAGCTTGATTACCCTGCTCCAAATGTTGCTTTTGAAGCAAACAACTCTTCTTTAAATATACCTCTTCAGGACAGTCAAGTCATAAAACTTTGGCTGAACAACACTGGAAATAAAATAAGTAATGTGTCTCTTACAGATAATTGTACAAGTGATTGGGCTTTCAGTTATTATTCAGAAAATACCAGTTTTGACAGCAGTACAAAAATATTTGACAATTTGAGTGTATTTGACAATGAAACTATTCATTTAAGAATTGAACCGCCTACAGATGCAATTATTGGAAAAACATATACTTTTAATATAACTGCAAATGCAACTGCTCATAATAGTAGTGGAATATATAACTCTACTACTTTCCAAATAAATATAACTGTAAATCCTCCAATTGATCAGGCGGTTGCAGTACAAGACGGTTTGGATTTCTTAAGGGGCACGCAGGACTCTGATGGAAGTTGGAATTCTTCTAACTTTACTACTGCTTGGGCTCTTTGGTCTTTAAACACTACTTATAATTACAGCTTTACAGAATGCAATAAAACTCTGCATTACTTCAATGACACTCAGCACAGTTCAGGCTACTGGAATGACCCAACATATGGTATTGAATTGACAACTGCCATGACGGTAATCGCGCATTATGAAAGCGGATATACTAATTCAACTGCTCCGGCTGATTTGACCGCTGCTGCTGAATATTTACAGGCTAATGTAAATTCTAGCGAAGTAGTACCTGACACTCCTTTAGCTTTGACTGCTATTTATAAATCTGGAATAAATACGAATGGTAGTACTAGTGATGCATTAACTTGGCTGAAAGACAATCAGTCATCTAATGGTTCTTGGGGAGGAAATGATGCAGGAGCCACTGCTTTAGGTTTGTGGGCTCTTTCTTCTGCAGGCGATAATTCAGATAATCGGTCAAATGCAAGAGAGTGGTTAAGGAATAATTTGGAACTTAATGGCCATTTTTCTGATTCAATGGATGAAGAAGGACATGCTTTAGCTATAATTGCGCTTTTAGAGGATGACTATTCTCAGACTTGGATCGTAGACAGAGATCAAAATTCTTCAACTAAAAATGACCAATATGACGGTTCAATTCAGAGAGCTATCAATTGGCTTTTAGATCAGCAGGAAGGAAACGGTGGCTGGGGAAATTCTCCGGCTTCAAATAAGACAACTGCAGCAGCATTATCTGCGCTCTCTACTTCAGGATCTTCTTCTGTTTCTGGACAAATAACTGGAACAGGAAATGCCACTGGATATGATATTGCAAATCAAACCGTACAATTTGCTGGCTCTGACACTTACACTACAACAACAAACGGAACCGGCCATTATGTAATTAATCTGCCTGCTGATGATTATACTATAAGCCTTAACTCCAATATTTACTATCTGAATGATACCTATTATGCAAACTTAAGTTCCGGGCAGAACATGACTTTGGACATGGGAGCGCTTCCTAAGATAAATCTTTCAGGCAATTATGGAGAAAGGTACTTTAATGATTCTAATATAGATGCGGGAACTGACTTTAGAATAAACGGAACCGCAGTTTATGCTCACGATGGAAGTCCTGTAAATGGAACTATGTATTATACAAGCGACAATTCAAATGCTATAAACGGAGGGCCTGTTTCAACTAATACCTCTACAGGTAGATTTACAACAGATAAATCTGCACCTTCTCCTGATTCAACCACTACATATACTTTAACAATATGGGTAAATGATACATATGGAAGCAATGCTTCTACTACTGGAGAATTAGCAGTGCAGGGAACTGATAGTTCTGATGACGGTGACACTGCTGCTTCCAATGGAGGCGGAGGCGGAGGTTCAAGCAACTATGGAATTTTGATTACAGAGTACAACAAACAGATGACTCTTTCGCAGGGAGAAACAACTACTACTAAATTAGTAGCTAAAAATTCTGGAATTTATTCTCTGGACAAAGTAGCTCTTGAAATTGTAGGTATTGAGGATTCATGGTATTCAGCAACCGTTGAAGGTTCCGGGTCAACCTCAGAAGATTTAGATTCCGAAGAAGTTGTCACTTATAGTATTGAATTTACTATACCAAACGATGCAGAATCCAAAGTTTATCCGGCGACCTGGAGAGTAAAGGACTCCGGCGGAAATGCAATGGCTGAAAAGAATACAAATATAACAATTTCAGAAGTCTGGACTGAAACAACCATTTCTGGTTTAAATTCAACTATTGAAACTTTAGAAGGCAATTTCAGTGAAATTACTGAAAAGGTTAATGAACTCAAAAAGAAGGGAAATGCAACAGGGCTCGAGGATGCTCTTGCAGAAATAAATGAGTCTATTCAGGAGGCAAAAACAAAATACTCTGAAGGAGATTACACAGGGGCCCAGGATGCTATTGACAGAGCAAACGAACTTATTGCAGATTTAGAGGCTGATTTAGACGAGCTTGAAACCATTCCGTTTGAAGGTATTTCATTTGGAAAGCTTGGAATTGCAATATTTATAATTATTATTGCAGTAATTGCAGGAATTCTTGTATGGTACAAATTCATGAGACTTGTTCCGATTTCAGAAATTAAGAGGTATCCTGACAGATTCCTGGAAGGGGCAAGACTTGAAGGAGTTGTTAAAGGAGTTACAGATACTAAGAAAGGCAAAGTCTTTATGGTTAAAGACCACACTGGAAAGATTCATGTTAGATATCCATATTATACTACAGTTGAAGAAGGAAACATGATTCGGGCTCAGGGAGTTGTCAAAACTTATAAGGGAACTGCATACATGGACGCTACCGACATACACAGAGTTGCAGTAACCGGCAAACATCACGGAGACCCTTTAACTAAATTAAAGAAGAAGCTACATTCTATAAAAAGAAAACTAAAGAAATAGATAGATTAATAAGTAGAAATGACGATAAGAATTTTTAATATATTGCGCTGGTAGTCCAGCTTGGTTTAAGATACGGCCTTGCCATGGCTGAGACCCGGGTTCAAATCCCGGCCGGCGCACTTCAGATTTTTAAATTTATTCCCTATGCAATTGGTTCCCTATACTGAAAAGGCTGGCGAAAACAGGTGCCGCGCTCCGCTTACTTTGCCATTTATCCGCGGAGGCGACAGTAGTGAGCTATTCAATTTCTGAAGTCTTCTTATCTACCGATGATGGATAGATCCCGGCCGGTGCACTCCAGATTTTTAAATTAGTTAGCTGTGCAATTTATCATCTTAATCTTTTTATACTCAATCGTATTATTCATTTATATGGAGAAAAAGAACATATACAACTACTTGATAGTTATCTCTGCAATCATTCTAATTATTTTTATCTCAGTCAAATTTTTCGGCATGGAGGAGAACGAGCTCCAGTTTACCGGGCCAAATGTTTACCGGGCAGTCTATGTGTATGAAGCAGTAAACAACAGGGGTTATGCAGTAAATTTAAGTTTTGACGGCAAGTGGACTGATTCAGGGGAAAAAGTTTCAGGGTCCGGCAGGATATATTCATCCGCCATGGGCTATTTTACAATTAATTACAACGGCAGGCTTGTCACCCTTGGAGGGCCATTAACTGCAAACGAAGACATTTCTATGAAGTCCTTTTCAATCATTCCTTTACATGAAGAGACTGTCAAAATCGGTCTGGAGCCGGCTGAATATTCTAATTTAAATGAATTATATGTTGAACTCAACTTAATAGCAGAAACTTCTGCAGGTTCAGGCAATCTCTACAACAGCGGAATAAAAGGAACTGTAATGCTTGATACAAACACTACTCTATATCCTACTTTAATTCAAAAAATAAAGAATGATGCCGGTTCAAAATTAAATGTGAAACTTTTTGACAGGGGGCTTTACCTTTATTTAAACAATACAAATGCAGAGGACATTAAAACAGTTTCATCCGTTTTAGCTAATGAAAATATAGGAATTGAGGGAACTGCAACAGGAAGAATTATTTTATTTGCAAGAGCGAAAAGAAGTGTTCCGACTGATAGAGAAGAAATTATTGATAATCTAAAAGACATTCATTTAGATCCTTATACTGTTAAAATCATAAGGGAACCAATTCAATGAAAAAAGTTTTGTCTGAATTTTTTAAGAAGAGCGAAATTCTGAGACCGTCTGTATTACTTCTTTTTGCAGTTCTTTTATTTGTTTCAGTTTCTCCTTCTTCTCTAGGAGTAAAAGCTTATTTTGTAATTGCAGTTTCACTTTTATTCTTCTTTTTCGGGGAGAAGCTGTCTAATAATTTAAATTTAAATCTGCAAGTTAAAGAAAAAACTTTGTTTTATTTCGGCGTCTTTCTTTCGGTTACTGCTTTAATTGCATTGAATTTTAATTTCTTTACGGCAGGCGGTTTTCCCATATTCAATTCAGCACTCAGACGATTTCTAAACCCTGCCTTTACTTACATTTCTTTTCTTTTAGTTCCGGGAGTTGTTTTCATAATTGCAGGAATGAAGGAAAAGAAAAAATCTTATTCTCTACTTTTAATTTTGTTCTCTGCCGGAATGATGACTTTACTCGGCTTCAGAACAGAGGTTCTGGCTGCGCTCGGCGCCGGCGCATTAGTCTGCTACTTCCTTAAAATATTTGATGAAAAAGAGCTCCTCGCTCTCTTTCTTTTAGGAATTTTAGCTTTCTCCGGTTTGACTTTTATTAGGTCAGGGGGGTTTGAAACGGCGAGGACTGCATCCACTTTATCTGTTTTTAATTTCATTGCAGATGAAACTCCTGTTTTTGGGTTGTCTCATGGATATGTAGAATTTTCAGACATTGCAAGAGTTCTGAAGCCGTATCCAATTTTCGGAGGCAGGACATTAATTTCTAATTTAATTGGTGGAAGAACTGCGTCTTCAACTACTGCGACTCTTTTCGGCCCGCCCTTCTTAGATTTTGGATTTTTATCGGTATTTGTCTTCCTATTTTTCGGTTTTGTCATAGGGGCCGGCAGGAAAATGGCTATGAAAGCAAAGCCGACTTATGCCGCTGTCCATAGTATTCTTTTAGTATTCATCCTACTTGCAGTCGAAACAGGGATTACTGATTTAATTATCTGGGCTTACTTCTTCTTTGCAGCAATATTCTATATTATATCTCATAATTATGAAATTTGATAAATTAATTTCAAAGGTTAGAAATCTAAACTGGAAAGAGCTGGATTTATTCCGGCCGGAGTCCGTTTTGGTATTTTATTTAATTTTCCTTATTCTTGCCAGTCTTTCTTTTTTGACTGATCTGCCTATACAGAAACCAAGCCTTTTAAGTTTTGCAGTTATCTTTGCTTCATTTCCTTTTTTCGTTCTTGGAGTTAAAACCGGAAAATTTTTGTATGGAAAAAAAGTCCCGTGGCATTCTCATATTCTGCTTGCAGTTCCTTTAATTGTCTTCTACTCTTTTGTTTTGAAAGGATTCTTTTTTGAAAATATTTGGGCGCCTCTTTTAATTTCAATTTCATCAATTTTAGGCTACTATTTCGTATTAATGAAATGCAAGGAGAAGATTGATGAAATACTTCCGTACGGACTTATGGCAGGCGGTATTTTGGTTTTAATAGTTACTCTTATAAGACTGAGAGGAATTCCTTTAATTAATCATGAACTCAGATTTTTGGCAATCAATAATTTATACTGGGGCGCCTCTATTTTTCTGTTTTTTACGGGTTTTATACTTATTTTGCCCAGGCTCAAAGCAAAGAAAAGCATTCTCCTGCTTACACTTATCTCAACTGTCCTTTTTTCAGTAATGGCGTTCAGGAATATAATAATCGTTCTTCTCCTTACCGGCATGTTTTCAGCATATTATTTTAAAGATTTGAAGATTGGAAAAGTGCTTGCAGGTTTAGTTACTGCTTTCATAATTGTTATTTTACTTGGTTATTTCACTATGCCTTTAACCGGACCGATTAGAATGCTTTTGTATAGAGCGGGAACTACTCATATCGTTTTTGATGAAATCGTTAGACAGGCGTGGCCTTCCGGTTTAACTCAAGGTTCCCTATATTTACAGGGAAATCCAAGACTTTTTGTCGGCAGTCAGGTCATGGGTACCTCTAAAGATTTAACTTTTACTCTTCTTGGGGCGCCATTCCTGGATTTCGGCATCTTCGGGGCGTCAGCTTGGATGTTTTTACTTGGAACGCTCTTATCTATGGCCCACAAGTCCATGCAGAAAGGGATTTTAAGGGGCTTTTATCCTCTTCTTTTGTCCTTTTCATTGGTCTGGATTGAAATAGGAGTGGATCAATTTCAGATATTATTTTTCATCATGTTTCTGATTGCCTACCTCTTGAAATATACGAAAATCGACGGAGGGCAATTCTTAAAAAGGCATTAATATATAGTTGATGGTAGATAGTTAATGGTAAATCGTAAATGGACAAGTGATAATAGACAATCGACAATAGATATTAGACAATTGACAGCAGCTGGCGACTGTGTATAATCTATTATCGAACATCTAATATCTATTATCTATGCATCTGGGCCCATGGTCTAGTGGTATGACGTTTCCTTGACGTGGAAAAGATCACCGGTTCGATCCCGGTTGGGCCCATTCATTTGCCTCGGTAGCTCAGTCGGCTAGAGCGCCTGTCTTGTAAACAGGAGGTCGGGAGTTCAATTCTCCCCCGGGGCTTATTTATTTTCTAATTTCAATTTCTTTTTGTATCTTTCAAATATATCATAAATCTCTTTCAAATTTCCCTCATTAAAAGCAGTTCTAAGATTTTCTTCTTTCTGTAAAATATCATAAAGTTCTTCCGGGTACGCACGTATTGATTTCTTTTCATATGAAATACTAAATAGGTGGTCAGAAAAAATTAGTTTCAATTTTCCTTTTTTAATCCTTCCAGGAGATACTAATGGTCCAAACAGTTCTTTTTCTAAGGATCTGAGCAGATCCTTTCTGAATTTTTGGAGTTCTCCTTTTCCAAATCTTATTTTTAAAGCTCTTTCTTTATATTTTTCCAGTTCTTTATTAGGAAATAATGTATTTTGTATGTCTCTGTATACTTCTTCATAAAATCCGGTTATTTTTTCCATTGGTTCTTTTTCTATGTGGGTATATACTTCTTCTAAACCTTGTTCTTTGTAAAATTCTTCTTCATAAATGTAGTAATACAGTCGATATGCTTCCAAGTATTTCAGTGCTAAAAAGTAAGGGTCTTCAGTTATTGCCTTATTTGCATCTTCACTTAAATTATCATTACGCAGTTCCGGTGCTTCTAATATTTTTGTTTCTCCTAGATATTCTAAAAGTTCTTTTCTCTCCTTTTTGAATTTCTTTTCCTTTTTTGGTGTGGTTTCTTTTAACGGTTTTGCCAAACCCTCAAGCCATGTAGTTATGAGTTTTTTGTCTCCGAAAACTTCTCTTGTTTTTTTAAACATTCTTTTTTTCCGTCGTTTTTCATCCTCTCGATTTGTTTCCCAAATAAATTTCAAACCTGCGTTTTCTTTAAGTTCATTTCTAACTTTTTTGGAAATTTTTCCCTTTTCAAATAGGTAGTCTGCTCTTTGTTGAATGAGTTTTTTAAAAACATCTTCTATATCGGGGATGTTCTCATGAAATTTTTCTTGTTTTTCTATAAGTTTTTCAATTTTGGACGATAGTGTTTTGATTTGCTCTCTCAATTTCATTATCTCTTTGTTCATATTTAAAGATATACGCTCAATCGTATATAACATTATGTCATCTTTTTTAGTTATTTAAAAAAACATTAATATACCTAGAAAACGTTAAGTAATCCCTACTCCGAGTATTTATTAATCGCCGGCGTAGCTCAGCGGTTAGAGCGCCAGACTCATAAGTAAAGCTTATGAGTACTGATCCCTATTAGGGAAATGATTTAAGTAGGCGCTGGGAAATCTGGAAGTCGCGTGTTCGACACACGCCGCCGGCA
>CAZNLD010000009.1:15698-34520 GCA_964574035.1 Candidatus Undinarchaeota archaeon | reverse complement strand
CTTCCTCTTCTTCAGATTCTTCTTCAGTTTCTTCAGCTTCTTCTGGTTCTGATTCTGCTTTTTCTTCTGATATTTTTTTAACATTTGCTGCTTTTGGTCCTTTGTCGCCCTGCTCTGCGTCGAATTCTACTCTGTCATTTTCGTAAAGATCTGCTTCATTTTCGACATCTGATCTATGTACGAAAAGGTCTTCGTCGCCTTCATCAGGTTCAATAAAACCAAAGTTTTTCATTCTGTTAAAAAACTTTACTGTTCCTTTCATTTAGATATTTTCACCTCTTGTTACTTGTAGCATACAAGATGACACTAAGGGTATAAAAAGCTTTGTATTGTTGATGGTTTATGGTTATTGGTTAATGGTAAATGGTTCTATGCGTAGTTGGCGGCTTTTAATAGATTATAGATATTAGATAATCGACAATGGATTGTGCGTAGATGGCAGCTGTTATTAGATATTTAAATTAATTACTAATTCTAACTCAACCAGCTTGAACCAGCTCAACCATTTTCCCTCAGCTCATACCACCCGCTCAATAACTCAGATAGTCCGTACCACCCGTCCAAATTATCCGATGAATTCACACTGCCAGCTTGAATTACTTGAATAGCTCAAAACGCCAGCTCGAACTACTCAACGAGCTCAAACTACCTACCACTTACCACTTACAACATACCACTACCCTTAACGATTAACTATTTATAACTCTCTCAACTATTTCATTTGAGGATGGCAATCACAGCACTTAATTTAAGAACTGTTCTGAATTCAAGAGGAAGCAGGACAATAGAAGCAGAATTTGAAGCTAATGATATTACTGCAAGAGCTTCAGCTCCGTCAGGCGCATCAGTCGGAAAACATGAATCTCCTGCTTATCCATTAGGAGGCGCTTCAAAAACAATTGAAGAATTTGAGCCGAAAATAAAAAGATTCATAGGCGAGGAGCCGAATTATCATGAAATTGATAATTTAATGCAGGAAATCGACCCTCAACATAAGACATACGGAGCATCACTTTCAATTGCTGTTTCTTTGGCGGCAGCCAAACTGCATGCAAAAGTTTCTGAAATAAACATGTTTGAACTTTTCGCAGATGAAAATTTTTCACTGCCTCTGCCTTTAGGAAATATAATTGGAGGGGGCGCACATGCAGGAAAGGGAACTCCTCAGATACAGGAATTTCTTTCAATTCCAGTAGGGGCAGGAAGCTTTGAAGAAGCAGCTTTTGCAAATGCAAGAGTTCATAAGATTGCAGGGGGCATGCTTTCAGATCAGGTTTCAGATTTCACACGGGGAAGAGATGATGAAGGTGCATGGGCTCCAAAACTTGATTCAGTCAGCGCTCTTGACATTTTAAGCTCTGCATGTGAAAGAGCATCAGATGAACTAGGAATTAAAATAAGACCTGCTTTGGACATAGCAGCATCTGAATTTTATGACGAAAAAGAAGAAAAATACATTTATAAGCACAAAAAAATAACAGCAGAAGAGCAGATTGAATTGTTTGACCAGCTCTGCAAAAAATTTAAAGTATTTTCAATTGAGGACCCTTTCCATGAGGAAGACTTTGAATCGTTTGCAGAACTAAATAAAAAACTGAGTGGACAAACACTTGTAGTCGGAGATGATTTAACTACTACTAACTCTGAAAGACTTGAAAAAGCAGTCAACAGTGAGTCAATCAATGCAGTTATAATCAAACCAAATCAAATTGGATCCTTAACAGAAATGGAAAAGGTTATAAAGAAAGCAAAAGAGAAAGAAATAACTCAAGTGGTTTCGCACAGATCAGGAGAAACAACTGATGTTTCAATTTCACATATAGCGGTCGGCTTTTCAGCGCCCGTAATAAAAACAGGAACAGTCGGGGGCGAAAGAACTGCGAAGTTGAATGAACTCATACGAATTGAAGACAAAGAGAATTTAAAACTTTCACAAATATAATGGCAAAAAAATCAACTAAAAAAGATACATTAGTTCCGCTGGACAAGTATCTGGCGGCCGGAATCCACATAGGAACTCAGCGCGCACTGGGAGATATGGACCGGTTTATTTACAAGACTAGACCGGACGGACTGGCTGTTTTAGATGTCTCAGCAATTGATGAGAGGCTTGAAACAGCTGCAAAGTTTCTGACAAGATTTAAGCCGGGAAACGTGTTGGTTGTTTCCGGAAGAGATGTCGGCAAGAAACCGGCAAGAAAATTTGCAGAAACAATTGGGGCAAAAGCAATAATTAAAAGGTTCATGCCAGGTTCTCTAACAAATCCTGCTTTTGAAAAGCATATAGAGCCGGAAGTTCTTTTGGTTGTTGACCCGGGAGCTGACAAGCAGGCTGTAAAAGAGGCGATAAACATGAACATTCCTATCGTTTCTCTTGTAAACAGCAACAATATGACTCAAAATATAGATCTGCTGGTTCCTGTAAACAACAGAGGAAAAAAATCTCTGGCACTAATATTCTGGATACTTGCAAGGGAAGTTCTCAAAGCAAGGGGCGACATAAAGAACGACTCTGATTTTACTTTAAGTGTTGAGGACTTTCAGGCAGAATCGAAGAAAAAATGATACGAACCCCTGCAGTTGCAGGAACTTTTTATCCTTTGAATAAAGAGCAGTTAGAGAAATCTCTGGAAAAAAGTTTTGAGAGAGATGAAGGGCCCGGAATGCCCGGCAAAAGAAAGGACAAGCAGTTTATTGCAGGCGTTGCACCCCATGCAGGGTATGCATATTCCGGAAGTACTGCAGCTTATTTATACAAAGAAATTGCTGAATCGAAAAAAATTGACAATTTCATAATTTTCGGACCCAGTCATACTGGTCTAGGGGCTCCGATTTCAGTAATGAAACACGGAAGTTGGGCGATGCCTTTTGGTCAGGTAGAAATAAATTCTTCTCTTGCTGAAAAAATTATAAGCAAGGACGAATATTTTACTGCAGGAGAAATGGCGCACTTCAAAGAGCATTCAATCGAAGTACAGCTTCCTTTTCTCCAGTTCATTCAGGATGATTTTAAGATGGTTCCAATCTGTATGGGAGTTCAGGACTATGATATTTCAAAAAAGATAGGCAAGGCGGTTGCATCTGTTTCAGACAATAAAACAGCAGTAATAGCAAGCTCTGATTTATTGCATTATCAGCCCCATAAAAAAGTTAAGAAAAAAGACCTTGAAAATTTAAAACCACTTGAAGAGCTTAATACAAAAAAATTCTATGAAAAAACAATGAAAACTAAAGGCGCCTGCGGTATAGGTTCTATAGTTGCTGCAGCAGAATTTGCAAAAGAAAAAGGAGCTGAGAAAGCTGAAATCCTCAAGCATGCGACATCAGGAGATTCAACTGGAGATAAATCTTCTGTAGTGGGTTATGCTTCAATCCTTTTCAAGTAGCTTTATATATTCGAAAAAACAAGTATTCAATTCAGATAATTAAAGACAAATAATCAATGACAATAGAAATTTACTCACTAGGCGGATATGAAGAAGTTGGGAAGAATCTGACTGCAGTCAAGGTAGATGATGAAATAATCCTTCTTGACATGGGCATTCATTTAGACCCTCTTCTCGCCCTTGAAGAGAAGGGTTTGAAGCCGGAAGAGCCCAATTTAACCAATGAAGGAGTCCTTCCTGACGATAAAGTAATTCAAAAAATGAAGGACAAAGTCAAAGCAGTTGTAATTTCTCATGCTCATTTAGACCACTGCGGTGCTGTTGAATATATGGCAAAAAGGTATGATGCTCCAGTAATAGGAACTCCATTTACAATGGAATTTTTAAGAAACTCAATGCCTCATAAAAAATTCAATAGGCTTAATACAGTAACGATGGAGGCCGGAGAAAAAGTAGATGTCGGCAAAACAGAAATTGAATTCGTTCATTTAACGCATTCAACGCCCCAGACAGTTCATACTGCTCTTCATACCCCGGAAGGAATTGTTTACTATGCTTCTGATTTCAAATTTGACAACAGCCAGGCTCTCACAAAACCTCCTGATTATAAAAGAATGAAAAAGCTGGGCAAAGAAGGAGTTGAAGTTGCAATTGTTGAATCAGTAGGTTCAGAAGAATACAACAAAACACCGGGAGAGGTAATTGCAAGAGAAATGCTCAAAGACACTTTGACAACTACAATTAATGATACTAATGGGATACTTATAACAAGTTTTTCATCTCATATTGAAAGATTAAATTCAATTCAGGAGGCGGCAAAAAAACTGGACAGAAAGGTTTCTTTCTGCGGACGATCTCTTGCAAAATATATCAAAGTTGCAGAGGCGGTTGGAATTAAAAAATTCCCTGATTTAGATGTGATGGGAAGGCAGAAGGCTATGAAGAAGGTTTTCAAAAAAGCCGCAAAGAACAAACAGGACCACTTAATTGTTGTAACTGGAGGACAGGGAGAGCCCAGAGCAATTCTTTCCAGAATTGCAAACAAGGATTATTCCTATAAAATTGAAAGAGAAGACCAGGTTATTTTCTCGTGCAGGACAATTCCTACTCCAATAAATATTCAGAACAGGCATAAATTGGAAGAAAAAATTATTGCGCAGGGCGGAAGAGTTTTCAGAGATGTCCATGTTTCAGGACACGCTGACAGGGAAGACCACAGGGATTTAATTAAAAGATTAAAACCTAAGAATTTAATTCCATGCCATGGAGATATTCAGAAGCTGGCTGCTTATGCGGATTTAGCTTCTGAAGAATACAATGAAAATACAGGTGAGAACTACAAGCTTGGAGATAATATCCACTTGTTAAGAAACGGACAGAAGAAAGTGTTTAATAGCTGATTCTGATTTGATATCTTTTGTATTTTTCAGTTTTACTGCTTGGTTTTTTAATTTTGATTATGTGTCCCTTTCCTGCTGATTCTTTTTTCATCCTTTCATTGATTTTTCTTCTTTTCTCTTCATTACCATATTTTAATTTTTCAGCAAGTTTCAAAAATAGTTTAACATATTTCGTATCTTCTCTGTAAAGTTCAGTAAGCTTCCTAATCGTTGTATCGCCTATAGAAAACTTATATTTGAGGCGTCTTTCTATCTCTTTTTCTATACTCATTCTATATTTTCAGTCTTCTGGCAATTTTGAGGAGATCTTTCTTCCTGACTCTCTTCTTTTTCATTTTTTTAATCAATTCAGATTTTCTGTCGCTGGTTTTTACTTCTACACTTTCATATTCAGCAATTTCTCTCAACTCAGGAACAGTAAAGTCTTCAAAAGAAGGTTTGTATCCTTCATGCTCCCATTTTTCGAATTTATAGAAGTCTTCAATTTTTACTCTAAATCTTTCAAATCTTATGTTCCCTGCTGTTGGATGCCGTATAAGGATGTGTTTGTCCATTCCAAGTTCAAGAGCTTTCTTTTTAAGTTCTTCATTTATTTCTTTTCTCAAAAGCTCTTTGCCCTTCCCAGTTTCTGATTCTTCATTTGCAAGAACACTAGTTTCTTTCATGAAAAAGTCAATATACTCTCTGTTCTTTTCATTTATTTCTTCAAAATCGTCTTTACTGGATCTTTCAAGTATGAATTTGTATCTTTTATGTTCTCTTGTCATTTCCATCGTACCAAAGTATTATTGCAGACTATATAAATTACTTTTTACTATTTAATACTAATGAAAGAAAAAGAACTCATTTACAAGCATTCATTGGCAAATGCCTACTCACATGAAGGAGAAGCAAATTCGGGAGCAGTTATAGGTCATGTTCTCGGAGAAAAGCCGGAATTAAAGAAGAATATTAAGGAGCTACAGAAAGAAATTGCTAAAACAGTTAAAAAAGTTAATTCTCTTAAAAAGAAAAAGCAGGAGCAGGAACTTGAAAAAATATATCCCGAATTTTTTGAAGAAGAAGAGGAAGAAAATAAAGAGCTTCCTGAATTAGAAAATGCAGAGAAAGGAAAAGTAGTTACAAGACTTCCTCCGGAGCCGAACGGACACCTGCATATAGGACATGCAATTTCATTCTATTTTAATCATTATTATGCCAAAAGATATGACGGGAAGCTGATTTTAAGGTTTGAAGATACTAATCCAGAGCACGAAAAGAAGGAATATTATGAATCAATTGTTAAAGATATTGAATGGCTGGGTCTTGAATATAATGAACGAAAGAATAATTCAGATGATATGGACTTTTTTTACAAATATGCTGAAAAACTTCTAAAAGACGGAGAAGCTTATGCATGCCAGTGTCCTGTCGATTTAATGAGAGATTTGAGGTTCAAAGGAGAGCCCTGCGACTGCAGGTCGAACACAATTGAAGAAAATCTTGAAATCTGGGAAAAAATGCATGCAGACATGGCTGAAGGAAGTGCAGTCATCCGATTGAAAGGAAACTTGGAAGATAAAAATGCAGTCATGCGGGACCCTACTCTTTTCAGAATAATTGAAGATCCGCACCCTTTACAAAAAGATAAATACCGAGTATGGCCCTTGTATGATTTTGCGAATGCAGTTGAAGATGCCGAATGTGGAATTACTCATGTTTTAAGGTCAAATGAATTCTTACAGAGGGAGCCCCTCCAAAATAAAATCAGGACTCTCTTAGGCCTGAAAAACCCTGAAATGATTTCCTATTCCAGAATAAATGTTGAAGGAACTCCTACATCGAAGAGAAAAATAAAATCAATGATTGAAGAAGGCTTAATTGAAAGATGGGATGATCCAAGACTTGCAACAGTAAAAGGATTAAAAAGGAGAGGCATCCTTCCTGAAACAATTAAAGAGCTGGCCCATGAAGTAAGAATGACTTCAGGATCGACAACAATCAGTTGGGACCAGATTGCCGGAATAAACTCAAAATTTGTAGATGAAAAGGCAGACCGATATTTCTTCGTTCCAAATCCCGTGAAACTTGAAGTTGAAAATGCACCGGATGAAACAGCTGAATTAAAGAATCATCCTGATTATTCAAAAAGGGGAATCAGAAAAGTAAAAACAAAGGGAAATTTCTTTATACCTAAATCGGATGCAGATAAGTTCAAAAAAGGAGAAGTATTCAGATTGAAAGATTTGTATAATGTAAAATATCTTGGAAAGGGAAAGGCAGAATTTCATTCTAAAGATGTAATTAAAAATTCTGCAAAAATCCAGTGGGTTACCGATAATTATTTTGAGGCAGAAATACTCAAACCAACCATTTTATTAAAAGACAAAGGAATGAAACCCGAGAAATTGCATTCCGTCCATGGGTATATAGAAGAGTCTGCAAAAAAACTGAAAAAAGGAGACATTGTCCAGTTTGAAAGATTCGGTTTTGTAAAAATTGAAAGAGCCGAAGAAAAGATTTCAGGTATATTAGCTCATAAATAAACATAAACTTTTAAATAGGTGAGAGATTAAACAAAACAAAATGAAACTAAAAAACAAAGTTGCAATAATAACAGGTTCCACAACGGGCATCGGTAGAGGCATAGCCGAGCTATTTGTTAAAGAAGGAGCAAAAGTAGTGGTTAATTCCACTACGCAGAAAAAGTGCGATAAGGTTGCTTCTGAAATTGAAGGAAATGGAGAGGCAGTTGGAATTGCTGCAGATGTTTCAAAAGAAGACCAGGTTAAAAATTTAGTTGAAAAAACCGTTGAAAAATTCGGAAAACTAGATATAATGGTTAACAACGCCGGAATTCTGAATTTTTCTCCCTTAACTGACTTATCTGAGAAAGATTGGGATAAAATAATTGATGTTAACTTAAAAGGGGTATTTCTTGGAATAAAACACGCAGCAAAGCAGATGCTTGAACAGGAAAACGGCGGAAAGATAGTAAATACTGCATCAATTGCAGGACTAATCGGTTATCCAACTCTGGCGCATTATTCAAGTTCAAAAGGAGGAATAATTGAGCTTACAAGGACAGCAGCTCTTGAGTTTGCAGACAAAAGTATAAATGTAAATGCAATTGCGCCTGGTTTAATTGAAACGCCTATGACTGAAGGAATGATGGAAACACCTGAACAGAGAAAGAATCTCCTGAAAGGAATTCCGATGGGCAGAGCCGGAAAGCCGGAAGATATTGCAAAGCCAGTACTTTTCCTGGCTTCAAGCGATTCTGACTATATGACCGGCCAGACAATCGTAGTTGACGGCGGCTGGACAGTCCAGTAAAGTTAATAAAGTTTGCAGTTGACATATTAGTTTATGCCAGAGAGAGGATTTAGGGTATTAGTTGCAGACGACAACGATGATGACCGGGAATTGTATAAACATCATCTTAAAAAAATAGATATTCACGGTCTTAATGTAAAGTATGCTTCAAATCATGATGATGCATTGAAAGTGGCAAAATCTTTCAAACCTCATATAATTTTCACGGATTATACTCTTAGAGATTCTAAAATAGAAAAAGGGGGCTTATCTTTAATTTACTATCTCAGAAATGAAGATTTTAATCCTTTGTTTTATGTATGCAGCAGCATTCCAAAAAAACGATTGTTAAAAGAAATTGAGAATTTTTCAGAAGATGAGGACCTTAAAAAAATATATCCTGAAATAAAAGATAAAATCAGGAGGTATATATTCAAAGAAAACATAGAGGAAGAAAATAAAGATAAAGTAAGTTTTTTCAAAGCATTTTCAATATTTGTCTCTGCAATCCCTCGTGTTTTATTTATTGATACTAAAAGTGCACTTTCAAGACATAAAAGCGAGGCAAAAGAAATTTTGGAAGAGCATGATTCAGTTTTTGAGTATGAGTCTGAAGTAGACGATGTTTTTGAAAGAGTTAAACATTTTCACCCTCATGTGATTTTTATGAGTTATAATATGTTCGAACAATTAGCAAAAGGTCCAAATAAAAAAGAAATAAGACACAAAGGAGAGCAGAAAATACTTTCCAGTTTCTCTGAACTTGACTATGATATTTACAATGATAAAAAACTCCCTTATTTATATTTAATAGGAGGTAGGGGCGCAAGCGGCAGATTTAAAAGAAGAAAAACACAGCAGGGAATTTCAAATTTCATAGAGCAGGAACTCAATAGATCAATTAAATTAAACGGATTTATTGATATTCATAGCGGAAAAAAACTAAGGGAAGAAAAGAAAAAGGTAAAAGAATATGTAGAAGAAGAAATTAAACACCTCCATGAAACATTTGAAAAAGAAGTTGGAGAAGATTTTCTCCCGAAATAAATCCTGCCCAAACTGCGGAACAGAGCTCAGCAAGGAGGCAAAAATCTGTCCGGAGTGCGGAAAAAATCTTTTTGAACAAAAAAGCTCTTTTTTCAAAGTTTATAACTTAAATCAAAATTGCTGTATAACTGTCCTCATCATATTGATTTTTGTCGGTTGGCTGGCATGGAAACTGCCTTCTCTTCAGTATTTAATTCTCGCGATAGTTCTGGCATCCATAATTCTCTTAATAATAATCTTTTTAACCTTCGGGAGCTTTTTATATAAGGTGAAGAAACTCTTTGGTTTCTAAAAAACAATGCCTAAAAATAAAAAAAATAGCAAAAATGGGAAAAAACAGCCTTTAAGAGAATTATTTTTCAGTATGAAGCCGGGTATGATACTAAGTATTGTTGTCGGCATCATTTTATTTATCATTGCGCTTTTAGTCAAAAGATTTTATCCAGGGGGAAGCGGAGGTTCCGCCGGTTTTGTATTTATGATAATAACTTTCCTTCTAATCTTTTTCAACGGCTGGGGCATGACTCATAAAAATGGTATTGATTTTTCAACAGTATTCTTCTATGTCTTAGTAGTAGTTTTCGGAGCAGTGCCTGGATTGATAGTTACTGTTCTAGGTACAATACTAATTTTTTCTGTAGGCAACAAAGATTCTCCATTTTCTTTCCTTTTAATAAAAAGTTTCATTGGAAAAACCGCTGAACTGCTTATGCTTCTTGTAATAATCCTGCTAGTAGTCATTATTTCTTTTACAGGTATTGTTCCTTTGACAACTCTTAATGGTTTTGTTGTAGTTCTTCTAATAAGCAGGGCAATTCGTATAACTTTTTTCGTTCTTTATGGAAGGGCCCCTGTAATCAAAGTTCTTGTTTCAAACGGGACTGCTATAATAATAAATTATTATGTTGCAAAATTTTTCCTGACAGGAATTTTAAACTATGCAAACTCATTCGTATAAATCAAATACCTTTTTAAACTCCTTATCTTATACTATCCTATGAACTTTGAACTAATAACATTAACTTTTGAAAAGTATATGGGCATTCTTTATCAGTATCCTTATTTGTATGCTCTTTCTATCTTTATTTCATTTTTAATTATAGCAAAAGGAATTGAAATGATTTTTGAACGCTTCCTTATAAAAACTGTAAAAAAGACGAAATCAAAAATAGATGATCTAATTCTAAAAAAGATCAGGACTCCGATAACTTTAATTTTAATGCTTATCGGTTTGAGACTGGCGCTACTTCCACTTAATTTGTCTGAAAATATAATAGCATATATTAATAATGGCTTATACACAATTGGTTTTGTTATAGCTATACTTGTTTCAATTGCCATTTTTGATATAATAATTGAAAACTGGGCGCTTGGTTGGGCAAAAAAGAGAAAGAAAATCGATAAAAATATAATTCAGCTCCTTAGGAAAATCTCAAGAATCGTGATTGCTGCACTGGGTTTAATGTTTATTTTAAATACATGGGGTGTAAATGCATCTCCCCTTCTTGCAAGTCTTGGTGTAGCAGGAATTGCGGTTGCTTTTGCAATGCAGAAGACGCTTGGAAATTTTTTCGGAGGTATTTCATTAATCGCTGATAAAGCAGTCAAAGTAGGCGATGTTATTGAGCTTTCTTCGGGAGAAACGGGGACAGTTACTGATGTTGGTTTGAGGAGTACTAAACTGGAAACATTTGACAATGAAATTATAGCAATCCCAAATGGAAATCTGTCTGAAAGCAATATTAAGAATTTTGCTCTGCCCGGACCTACTGCAAGGCTTGTTTTGCCTTTTGGTGTAGCATACGGCTCTAAAATTGATAAAGTAAAGAAAATAACATTAGATGCAGTTAAAGATATAAAAGGCGTTTCAAAAGAGCCCGGACCTTTTATCAGGTTCAGTGAAATGGGCGATTCAGCTCTTAAATTCAAAGCATATCTATGGGTTGATAACTATCGAGAGAGATTCTCAATAAAAGATATTGCAAATACCAATATATACAATGCTCTGAATAAAGCCGGTATCTCAATTCCATTCCCACAGATGGATGTTCACATGAGAAAGAAGTGAACACCAAATCTTTATATACTCCTTACTACTCTATTATAAAGCACATGATAGATCCCTAGCGGGAGGTGATTGATATGACAGAACTACCAAAAGAACTTGTAAACAAAATTTATGAGGCTTTTAACGCCGCCAGTTCATCTGGAAAGGTAAGAAAAGGCACAAATGAAACTACAAAAGCAATAGAAAGAGGCAAGGCAAAACTTGTTGCTGTTGCTAATGACGTTTCACCGCCTGAAATTGTAGCTCATCTTCCAGTACTATGCGATGAAAGAGATATTTCTTTTGTTGAAGTACCAAAAAAGGACGAGCTTGGAAAGGCAGCAGGACTTACAGTTCCGACAGCAGCCGCAGCTATTGTAAATCCAGGAGAAGGAAAAGACATTCTCAATGACCTTGTAAAAAAGGTTAAAAATTTAGGAAAAGGCAAAAAGAAATCTAAAAAGGAAGAAAAGCCTGCTGAGAAGGAAGAAAAAAAGCCAACAAAAGAAAAATCAGAAGAAAAGTCTGAGAAAAAATCCAAAAAGTCTGAAAAGAAAGAATAATTAAATGGCAAAAAGATCCAAAAAAGGAAAACAGAAGAAAAAAGGAGCCGGAAAATCAAGGGTTTCAGGAGCAACCTTTCCGGCTAAAGTAGTCACTGTTATGCGAAGAACAGGGGCAACCGGTGAAATAACTCAAGTTAAATGCAAAGTCTTGAAAGGGAGAGATGAAGGAAGAATTCTTAGAAGAAATGTTAAAGGACCAATAGAGGTCGGTGATATTTTAATGCTTAGACAGACTTTTATGGAGGCAGGCGACATTCGCCAGATATAAAATGGAAACATGTTCATTCTGCGGAGCAGTTATAGAACAGGGAACAGGAAAGACAGTTGTAAAGAAAGATGGTTCTCTGCTTCACTTTTGTTCAGGAAAGTGCGAGAAGAATATGCTGAAACTTGGCAGAAATCCAATAAAGGTAAAGTGGACTAAAAAGTACAGAAAGTTCAGAGGAAAAGAAGTAGAAGAAGCCGTTCCTGAGCTTGTTGAAGAAGAAAAGAAAACTGAGAAAAAGGAAAAGAAATCTAAAGAGAAAAAAGAAAAGAAAACTGAGAAGAAAAAGAAAGAAAAAGAAAAGAAAAAAGAAGGAAAGTAAATGACAAAAAAATCCAAGAAAATTGACATGTATGAAGTTTCCGGAGACTCAATTAAAAGGAAGAATAAGCAGTGTCCTAGATGCGGTCCAGGAATTTTTATGGCTGAGCATTCCGACAGATTAGCCTGCGGAAAGTGCGGATATACTGAAATTGAAAAGAAGTCCGGGCAGGAGAAATCTGAAAAGAAGGAAGGAAAGCCGGAGAAAAAAGAAGAGAAATCAGAGAAGTCTGAAGAGAAGGAAAGCGAAGAAAAAGAAAAGGTAGCGCCAAAAGAAAAAGAAGAAACTAAAAAGCCAACAAAAGAAAAATCAGAAAAGACTGAATAATTATAATTCTATATGAATAAAAACAAAGGCGATAATCAAATGACAAAGAGAACTTTTTCAATGATAAAACCGGAAACGGTAAAAAGAGGAAAAGTACCTGAAATTAAAAAAATGATTGAAGATAACGGTTTTAGAATAGCTAAAGGTAAACAAATACAAATGACTAAAGAACAGGCTCAGGAATTATATAAAGAACATAAAGAAAAACCGTTTTATAAGGATTTAATAAATTATGCTACTTCAGGACCAGTATATGCAATGGTTATTGAAGGAAAAGGCGACCTAATTAAAGACTACCGATCCTTAATGGGCGCAACCAATCCGGCTGATGCAGAAGAAGGAACCATAAGAAAGAAATTCTGGACTGGAGAAGGAATTACAAAAAATGTCATCCACGGTGCCGACTCAGAAAAATCTGCAGAAAGAGAATTAAAAATATTCTTTAATAAGGACGAATTAGCTTAATAGCTATCGTTTTTGTATCTCTGTAACACCTTTTGTTACACTAATAGAACTAGTAACATAATTGTATTGTTATTTATCAGCAACTATTTCGTGTTTTTTAAGCAACAGTAAACTATATAAACTCATAATTGATATGTTATCAACAAGTTATCTAGTCGAAACGGCTATATAACATATAAATCACTGAACCGTTACATTTATATATGTAGTAATGCAACAGAGATGTAACATGTCGATAAAAGGTGACCCCGAGACAGCCAAAAAACCAACGCAGGACGAACTGCTCAAAGAAATAGAGGAGTACATCAAGCGAAGTGACAAAGGCGTATCTATTCAGGATGTCGCCCGCGAATTCGACATAACAAGGTATAACGCTAACGGGATCCTTGGGATCCTAATAGGTTCGGGGCGCATAGGCGTCCAACAAATAGGACCTGTAAAGGTCCATTACTGGAAAGGAGGTGAATGAATGCCCGCAACAGCGTACGTGGCTCAGCTTTCAGGCGCAATATATAACGCTATAGTAATGCCAGTACTAAACAGTTTTTGGAGCATAGTTATCGCAGCTATACTACTTATACTCGGTTATGTAATCGGTAAAGTAGTAGGTGCAGCAGTGAAAGAAGTCTTGATGAGATTCAAGATTGATTCACATGTAGAAATAAAACAGGAAGAGCTTAAGTTAAGCAACATCTTCGCAGAGGTTATCAAGTGGATAATCTACCTGCTGTTCATCAGTCAGGCTGCAGAAGTGCTCAACATTACTATCGTAGCAACAGCTATGAACTCTCTTGTATTGTTCTTGCCTAGAATCCTCGCTGGTATTATTATTATATCAGTTGGATATGTAATCGCAAGATACATAGAGGACGTAGTAGGTGGCTCTAAATTTGCGTACTCTGGTCTAATGGCGAAAGTATTTTTCTTCTTTGTAGTGTACCTTTCAATCGCTATCGGCCTAAATGCTCTGAACACCGCCAGTTACACGCTGATCGACCCAACACTGATCAACAATATCCTATTAATAATTGTAGGTGCAGTTGGTCTTGGCTTCGCAATAGCTATGGGACTTGGACTTAAGACCGCGTTCAAAAAGGTCGGCAATGAACTTGGCAAAAGCATGGTAAAGAGCTTGAAAGAAAAGAAGAAAAAGCACAAATAGCTACGCTACGCACACAACAAAAAATTGCCTGTCGAGTGGATCATCTAATTTCTAAAGATGCCATTCTCCCACCTCCCAGAGCAACAGGCGAATGCCTTTGCTCTCTCCCGCTTGACAGGCAACCACTTCTTTTATTTAAATTTACAGAGAGCTTGATTTAGGTTTAAAATATTTACAAAAACAGTACATTTTTCTTATACATTCAGGTCCTCGTCTTCTTCGCCTTCTTCTCCACCGAAAGCGGACGGCAGACTTATAACATATGAACCGCCTTTTGATAAAACAATCATAGGTCTTCCTCTCATTAAAGCTTTAATATTTATTTCATATACTCCGGCATTTTTTAGTCTTACAGTTTCAACTCCAAATTCACTGCCTTTTTCTCTTCTTATACCTTTTTTCAATTCTGAAGATATTTCAGTTGTTTCTGGTTTCTTCGGTTCGGCTTCTTCAGTTTTTCTTTCCTTATCCAGTTCTTCAATCTTTTCAAAAATTTCAGATTCCGCTTCTTCTGAAATTTCAGGCATTTTCTTGCCTTTCATATATAAAAATAGTCTGCTTCCACATGAACAGCCCTCTACAATAGGGACATCTTCATCCGAGTAAAGTTTCTTGCATTTAAGACATTTGTGCATTTTATTAAACTTTAGCGGACACGTAGAATGCTTCCGGGTCTCCTCTTTTTATTTCTCTAATTATTTTTGCCGGACCGATGAAAGTTATTCCCGGCCTTGAAAGCTTTACATTAGTGAATCTTTCAACTAAATTTGCAAATTTAGAGTAAAGCGGATTTTTTTTGGATTCAAGAGAACAGAATTCAACTCCTGAAAAGTCCTCCCTTATACCTTCCATTGTTGCAGTGACTAAATGAGCTTCTTCGTCCGTTTTCAGTGCTTCATTGATGATAATTATTTTTCCGTCTTTGACTTTATCCAAAATTTCATCTATTTTCTCGTCTACTGAGTCCCCTTCAATGGAGTTCATTGTAACGAATTCCATTTCAAAGTTCTTCATTTTTTTACTTTTCTTTGATTTCTTTTTGGATTTCTTCTTACTGGATTTCTTTGCTTTCTTTGATTTTTTCTTCTTTTTCTTAGCCATCTATACGTGCTCCGCAATTTTATTATAAAGTTCTTCAAGATTTTCGCCTTCTTGAGCTGAAATAGGAACAACCGGATGCTGAGGGAATGCACTTTTTATAGCTCCCGGTTTTGATTCATCAAGGTCCGTTTTGTTAGCTGCAATAATAACTGGTATACCCTTTGTTTCCAAATTTCCAAGAAGCATAATGTTTACTTGTGTCAGCGGGTCTTTTGTACTGTCCATCATGACAATTACTGAATCAACATTGTCCAGCCACCTTATCGCCTCTATAACTCCTTTTGTTGCTTCTTCTGCAATATCTTTTGCTTCTTTACTGTTGTATTTTTTCTTTTTGCTCTTTTTTGGACTTATATTCAATTTTTCTGCAACTTCAGGAAGGTCTTCTTTGCTGACTTCTTTTTTAATCTTTTTTATAATGTCTGCTTTTCTGTCATTGCTTTTAATTTTAATATCCTTATCTTTTGCAATCTTCTTTAATTTTGGAATCGTAAAATCTTTGAAGTCAAAATTTGGTTCAGAATCTTCTACTTTCTCAAATTTCTTAAAATCTTTGAAGTCAATTTGAGTGGCAAGACCCGGCATGTCCAAAAGGTTCATGACAAGCGTTTTTGAACCTGCATTAATCTCAACATGTTCGACTTTTTGAATACTCCTTGTTGTGTGAGGCATTTCAGAAACAACTCCGACCGGTTTACCAAGCCAGTCTTCAGAAATTTTATTTGCTAATGTAGTTTTTCCTGTGTTCGGCTCTCCGTAGATACCCAGTTTAATTTTTGACTTTTTGCTAAAAAGACCGTTAAAGAGTCCTTTTAGTTTTTGAATAATCGTTCTTGCCATTCTCTCTCTATAATGCTATTATCAAAAGAAGTATTTAAAGGTTATCTGTTTTTAGAAATTAATCCGGCTTCAGCCCCATTTATCAAGAGCAGCTTTCAGCTCTTTATGTTTCTTTGCTTTTTCTTCTATTGTTTCATTTTCAAGAGCAGCTTCCAGGGCTTGTTTCATTGCAGTGGCTCCGGATTTTGTTCCAAGAGGATTTCCGTGAATTCCTCCGCCTGCCTGTATTATTACATCATTTCCAAATATGTCAAAAAGATCTGGAATGTTCAAAGGGTTTAAGCCGCCGGAAGCAACAGGAAATACTTTTTTATGTCCATAGTAGTCCTTTTTGCATGCTTCAATATTTGCAAGAACATCTTCTTTGTCTTCGGACATTTTTCCAACTGCTGTACCTATATGGAGCTGGTCGACTCCAATTGTTCTGGCAATTGTTGCAACTACCGGCATTGAAATTCCGTGATAATCAAGTTTAGTAAATGCAGCGTGCCCTGCTCTATGGGCGTGTATTACAAGTCCTTCACTATTTTCTCTTAATGTCTGCAGTGCAGACCAGCCGCATGTAATTATGTCAACCATCAAATATTCGTTGCCTGACTCTTTATCTTTTTTAGTTCTTTCCAGCATTTCTTTTGTTTCGGCAGTTACATTTATCATGTAAATTTTCTTCTCGCCGGTTTCCTGCTCGGCTTTTTCTTTCATTTTAACTGTCTCTTGCAGTCTTTTTTCAAACTTGTTAAAATTCTGACTGGAAAGGTTTTCATCATCTTTTACTATGTCACAGCCTCCAACCCAGGCGTCGTATGCAACTTTTGCATGGTCTTTTGTTTTCAAGCCAAGCTTCGGTTTAACAATAGTTCCGATTAAAGGCGTTTTCTTGCCGGTTATTTTTCTAACTCCCTTTATTCCATGCTCCGGCCCCTCAAAACTTTGAACAAGTTTCTTCGGCAGGTCAAAACCAGTCATTCTTAAGTGCTTTATTTCTTTTAATCCAAAAATATTGCCTGCAACGCTTGATAAAATGTTAGGGATGTTTCCCGGTTCAAATAATTCAGGAGGATAAGCTATTTTAATTTCAGCTCCTTTTCCCTTCTTTTTTATATCATAAACAGTGGCTGCAAGGTCTGTCATGTATTCTTTGACAGTAGTCAGTGAAGTCCAGGTTCCAATACTGCTTTCAGCAGCAACCCCTCCGCATAGCCATTTTAAGTCAACGCCTGTCTTTGGTTTAATGTAAAATTCGCATTTAAGCTCTCTTTTTTCAGGTGTATATGTTTCGTCAACAAAGTCTTCGTATTTTGCCATACTTTAATCTATGCGAAAGGTATTTTTAAGTTTATCTATACTACTTATTTATGGTTAGAATTAGAGGAGACGACTGGCGGACAAAATTAACGCCGGTTGAAGAAGTTGATAAGCTTCCGGACGGAATCATGAAATTATTAAAGCTTCTTAGAACTTGGTCTAACGGCAGAGGAGAAGCTTTCAAGGGCAGTGGAAAAAAACTTAGGAAAAAACTAAGAGGCACACCTGCTTTTGAACTTAAAGAATATCTTACGAATATTGATTTAAGTGGGACCGCAAGAGTGGCCAAAATAGAGGTTAAAGCAAAAAGAAAAGAATATTCTGTTTTTATAAAAAGAACTGTTTTCCAAAAGGAGCTAACCACTCTTAAAATGTTGAAGGGGACCAATTTAAGCGGAGAACTTTTTGGTTATATTGAAGGTCCTGGAATGGCTCCTGATTTTATAATTAGGGAGTTTGTTCCTGGAGTAGACCACAGAGGAGTAGATTTAGGAAGAGCTTCAAAAGGCGATCTTAAAAAAATTGCAAGGTCTCTTGGAGGCAAATTAAGAAAAATACATGAAAAGGGTATAGAGCTGGCATGGGACAGCGATATTGTTTTTGATTTAGATAAAGGAGAAGCTTATTTTGTCGATTTTGATCGTATATCAAAATTAAATGGTGTTGAAAACAGGGCGTCAGACGCCGCTTCAATTAAGAAAATTTTCTCCAGGACAAGGGAAGATTATCAGGACCCTCTTTGGCAGATTTTTTTAAATAATTACGGAAAGGGTTATAAGAAAAAGTTTTCAGAAGGCAGGCTGAAAAAGTATTTTAAATGAACTGCCGTATCTTCTTATCATGACATATAAATTTCTTGAGCACGAATCAGAGGAAGGAATTCTTGGAATTGGAGAAACAAAGGAAGAAGCATTTCAGGAAGGGGCAAAAGGATTATTTTCGTTAATGGCAGAAATTGAAAAAATTGAGCCGAAAAAAGAAGTAGAAATTGAATGCTCTGCCTCAGGAGTTTCAGAACTTTTTGTTGAATTTTTGAATGAGTTGATTGCCCAAAAAGATATTTCAGGACTTTTATTTTCAGATTTTTCAGTTGAAATAGAAAAAGGAAAGGATGAAGAGGGAGAAACTGAATATAAATTAAAGGGAACTGCAAAAGGAGAAAAACTCGACCAGGAAAAACATCAGGTCAAAACAATCGTAAAGGCGGCTACTTATTACGGCATGAACTACGAGGAAAAGAATAATAAGCATTATGTGCAATGCGTAGTTGATGTTTGAAAATTTTTTAGAAAGGT
>CAZNLD010000009.1:0-15598 GCA_964574035.1 Candidatus Undinarchaeota archaeon | reverse complement strand
TTTTAGAAAGGTAAGGAAAGTTAATTGAGTAAGAAGTTTAAAAACTATCTCTCCAGGAATCTAGGAAATCATCATTTTGGGTTTCCTTAGAATAATCCTTATATATAGCCTTAGCTCTCTTTGCCAAGTTATTTAAGTCCTTAACTTGGCCTTTTTTGAGTTCGTAATTTCTTCCTTCTAAAAACCTTTTAATAAGATCCTCCGAAATATAATCTTTCGAGAGTTCTACTTCTAACTTGCCCGCTTCAATTCCACGTTTTAAGTATAGTCCTATATTGTAGAGTGCTTTAGAAATTAAAGGTAGGTGAGAATTATGTAGATGAGTTAAAATTGTTATCCCATAATGTTCTTTATACTTCTTAGCATCCTCTTCATATTCCTTAAGATATCTTTCAGCAAAGTCTAAGAATGAATTAAACTCCTTTATTTTTTGATTTAAATAATCTTTGAATTTATCTTCTTTACTTACCATAACTATCTTATAAGCTTTTTTGTTTATATAATTAATGGCACTTACTTAGTCCTGCTCTGGGTACGACGAGTATATAATAAACGAAACATTACGCTCTGCACTGGAACTTATTTCATTAACGACACCAACTACGACGGCGACCCCAACACGGGAGATTATTATGATTTTGAAGCGCAAACCTGTAGGCATGCGCAGTGCTGAATAAAAGATCTTTTCCCGCTCCTCTATTTCCCCCAGCATAGTAAGGAAAGTTAAACTGAGTGAGAAGTTTAAGAATTAGCTCATTAGAAAACTTATTTATTCTAAATTAACAACTTTATCCTATGGCTTCAAGGAAAAGAATAAAGAAACTTGTCGAACTGGCTCTATTTGCTCCTTCTACCTTAAGATTTCTAAAAAAATTTTATAAATTTGGGGAAAAAGAAGGCTTTTTTCCAGAGCTTCCAAGAGAATTAAAAAAGAAACTTAAGAAAAGAGTACTTAATAAATGGAAACACATTAAAACCTTCCTAACTTAATTATTTCACGATGGATTTAACAAATTTAAAACAAAAATCTGACTATATATGGGAACTGCCAAAACAGGAAGAAATGAATGTCCCGGGAAGAATTTACGGCGACAAGCAGATTATTCAGCATTTAATTGATGATGTAAAAGCAGGGAAGGAGTGGAATTCTTTAAGGCAGATTTATAATGTGGCTTCACTTCCCGGAATTCAAAAAGCATCAATGGCAATGCCTGACGTCCATCCTGGATACGGCTTCCCTATTGGAGGAGTCGGCGCGTTTGATGCAGAAGATGGAGTAATTTCAGTTGCTGGTGTGGGATTTGACATTAACTGCGGAGTCAGAACTTTAACAACATCTTTAAAAAAATCAGATATTGAATCAAAAAAGAAGGAACTGGCAGACCATTTATACAAAACAATACCCGCCGGTTTAGGTTCAACAGGCGACATTAAATTAAACAAAGGTCAGATTGATGAAGTCCTTCTAAAAGGAGCAGAATACGCAGTGGAGGAAGGATACGGTTTCAAGGACGACCTTGAACATATGGAAGAAAGAGGAAGAATAAAAGGAGCCGAGCCGGAAAATGTTTCGGACAAGGCAAAACAGAGGCAGTTCAAGGAAATGGGAACTCTGGGTTCAGGAAATCACTATCTTGAAGTCCAATATGTTGATGAAATATTTGATGAAACCTCTGCAAAAACATTCGGATTATCAGAAAATCAAATTCTCATTTCAATCCATTGCGGTTCAAGAGCGCTTGGACATCAAATTGGAACTGATTATCTGAAAACATTAGAAAAAGCCAGCAAAAAATACAACATTCCAATAAGGGAAAAAGAGCTTGTTTGCGCCCCGTTCAAAAGCGAGGAAGGACAGAAATATTTCTCTGCAGTCAAAGCAGGAATAAACTGCGCCTTTGCAAACAGACAAATTTTAGCTCATTTAGCAAGAAAATCTTTTACTGAAATACTGAAAATTGATGAAAAAGAAGTCAAAACTTTTTACGAAATTGCACACAACACTTCAAAACTTGAAGAGCATGAAATAAATGGAGAAAAGAAGGATTTAGTTGTCCATAGAAAAGGAGCAACAAGAGGATTCGGTCCTGGAAGAAAAGAAGTTCCGTCTGACTACAGGGATGTAGGACAGCCGATTTTAATTGGAGGAACAATGGGAACCAGCTCATTTATTCTGCATGGAACTAAGAAAGGAATGAAAGAAACTTTCGGTTCTGCCTGCCACGGCGCCGGAAGAATAATGTCAAGGAAGCAGGCAAAGAAGCAGTTCTGGGGCGAAGATGTCATTAAAAATCTGGAATCAAAAGGAATTATAATTAAAGGACACAGCAAAGCCGGAGTAGCAGAAGAAGCTCCCGGCGCATACAAAGATGTTGAAGATGTAGTTAATGTAATGCATAATGCAGGAATTTCAAAAAAGGTTGCTAGAGTTAAACCATTAATTTCAATAAAAGGTTAAACATATTTTTTCTTCAAAACTTTAGTAACATCTATATTGCTCAAATCTTTGTCAACAATCTCTTCATTCTCAAGCTGTTCAATCTGAGATTCGTAAGTAGGCTTATCTTCCTTGTAGAAAACACCTATTGGGATTTTGTCTCCCCACTCCTTTGACTTTTCATAAGCTTTCATTTTGTCATCCGGTTTATACCCTTCTTCCTGCAAGTCATATAACCTTTCTTTCCACCAGTCATTGTTGTTAATCCTGTTGTAGGTAACGCATTCCTGGAAGACAGAAACAACTGAAAATCCGTCATGCTCAATTGCCTTTTTCAATATATTTTTCAAGTGTTTAGGGTCATTTGAAAAACTCCTTGCAACAAAAGTTGCATCCGATGAAAGAGCTATAGCAGTTGCATTTAAGGGCGTTTCAATTGCTCCCTCTGGAGTTGTCATACTTTTCCTTCCTTTTGGCGTGGTAGGTGAGTATTGTCCTTTTGTCAAAGCATAAATTTGGTTGTCATGAACAACGCATGTCATATCAATATTTCTTCTTGCGGTATGAACAAAATGTCCCATGCCGATTCCATAGCAGTCTCCGTCTCCTGCATGAGCTATAACTGTAAGTTCTCTGTTTGCGAGCTTAATTCCTGATGCAACAGGCAGAGTTCTTCCGTGAAGGGTTTCATAGAAGTTAGTCTTAATCCAGTGAGGGAATAATGATGCGCATCCAATACCTGAAATTTCAACAATTTTTTTCGGGTCTAAATTCAGTTCAGAAATTGCTGTTTTCTCAGCTGAAAGAATCCCAAAGTTTCCGCAGCCGGGGCACCAGGTCGGAACCTGCCCCTCCATATTCAAATCTTTTACTTCAGTCATTTGCTATTTTCTTCACCTCTTCATAGATATCTTCAGGGTAGAATGGTCTTCCTGAATAGTCATTAATTCTATAGTCAACATCAAGTCCTGTTTTGCATTTAATTATATCTGCAAGCTGTCCTTCTTTATTTCCTTCAATGCATACGGTCTTATTGGAGTTTTCTAAAATTTCTTTAACTTCTTTCTTCTGTAATGGGTTAATATAAACAATTTGGGCATAATTTACCTTAATTCCGTCTTCTTTCAAAAGTTTAACTGCTTCTCTTACAGGTCCTTTTGTCGAGCCCCAGAAAATTAAAGTTATATCTGCATCTTCCGGACCGACAACTTCCGGCTTCTTAAGGTCTTTCAATATATTCGGAATCTTTTTGTATAATTTATCAAGCATTTTCTCTGCATTTTCCGGAGTTTCGTCAATATTTCCTGCTTCGTCAACCACGTAACTAGTGGTTATATGAATTGGTCCTTTTCCAGGCAGAACTCTTTTTGAAACACCGTCTTCAGTCAGTTCATATCTCTTGTAATCCTTCAGTTTCTCAGCTTCTTTTTCAGAAACTAACTTGCCTCTGTCAATTTGAACTTTTGAAATGTCAAACATGTCTGTATTTCTGTAATTCATTCCCAGATATTTATCGCTGATAATAAGTACTGGAATCTGATATTTTTCAGCCAAGTTGAAAGCTTCGGCAGCCAAGTAGAAACATTCTTGTTCGTCTCCCGGTGCAATAACAATTCTTGGAACTTCTCCCGGCGCTGCATTTACAACATATTTCAAATCACACTGACCGGTTCTAGTAGGAAGTCCGGAACTTGGACCCGGTCTTTGAACAACATTAACAACTAAAGGAGTTTCGCAGGAGCCGACCATCCCAAATCCTTCGTTCATCAGGGCGAATCCTCCGCCTGAGGTGCCGGTCATTGCTCTTGCTCCGGAATGCGCCGCTCCGGCTGCAGTCAAAATTGCAGCAAGTTCGTCTTCCGTCTGTTTAATAACAACATCTAAATCTTTTTCATGCTTTGCGAGCGTTGCAATAATTCCTGTTGAAGGAGTCATCGGGTATGCAGACATAAATTTGCATCCTGCCTGCATTGCTCCGAAAGCAGTTGCCTGATTCCCATTTAAGAAAATTCTTTTCTTTTTGTCTGTTGCTTCATCAAGTTTTTTATTGAAATTATCAGTATTTTCCTTAGCAAAATTAAATCCTTTTTCTCCCGATATAATATTTGCTTCAATAATTCCTTCTTTCTTATCTGAAAATTCAGCTTTTATTGCTTTTTTAAATTTATCAAAATCAAATCCAAGCAGTTTGAATGTGGCTCCGAGAGCTACTGTATTCTGCATAATTTTTTTCCCGCCGTCTTCTTTTGCAAATTTAACGAGGGGAACTGAACATAAACAGACGCCTTTTTCTTTCAGGGATTTGTCAACTTCAACATGCTCCGGGTCGTAAATAATTGCACTTCCTTCTGATAAAAATTCAGAATGTTTGTCTGCAGTTTCCTGGTCGAGGGCAACTAAAATATCTACTGATTTAACTTGAGAATAAATTTTTTCAGTTGAAACTCTTACTGAAGTCCATGTATGCAGTCCTTTAATGTTTGAATGGAATTCTCTGTTTGTATAAACATGGTATCCGGCCCTTGAGCAGACCTTTGAAAACATGTCTCCTGATGAGACAAGTCCTGAACCTGCTTTCCCGCCGATTCTCCATGTAATTTCAGATGCCATTTTCTTGTGAAGTTGAGAAAAATGTTTTAAATAGTTTTTGTTTCATTTTTCAGTGCCAACACATATTAATATATAATCTTATTATTCAAACACGGGAAAATGGCAGATTCAAATAAACCAAAAATTAAATTACAGAAGTATTTTGAAAACCCATACGACCTTTCAGTAGCTTCGGCAAGAACCTGCTATTCTCCGAGAGTGGTTTCAGATGAAGAAATAAATGAGGGGCAGAGAAAAAGAATTGGAAAGGGCTGTTTTGAGGCAGGGCATCATACTGTTTTCCAGCATGCAATGTTCAACTTTTCAATTGAAAATGTTTCAAGACATTTTGTCTGGGCATTTCTTCATTCTCATCCCTTCTATAATACTGACCAGTCCAGCCAGAGATATGTAAAACTGGACGAAGTCAAAGCAACAGCTCCTCCCTTGAAAGGAGAAAATCTTGAACTCTATAATAAGACAGTTGAAAAAGCATGGAAAGTCTACAACAAATTAACCGAGCTTTTAATTCCTGTAATTAAAAAACTTGACAATAAAAAAGATGATAAATTAATTGAAAAGAAAGCAATTGAACTTGCAAGATATGTAATTCCTGTTTCAGCCCAGACCAGTTTAACTCATACAATTAACGGACTAACTCTTTTCAGATTATACAAACTGATGAATCAGTATCCAGTCCAGTTTGAAGCAAGAGAAGTAATTTCTGAAATGGTTTCAGAAGTTGAAAAGAAAGACCCTGAATTTTTCAGAGATTTAGACGATTCAGTTCCTTTAGAAAAGACACTTGAATATCAAATGATTCAGAATTTCAAGCCGAAGCCGGAAAAATTTATCAGTGAATTTGATTCTGAACTTGGAAATTACAGTTCAAAGCTTGTTGACTACACGCCAAATTCAGAAAAAATAATGGCCGACTCAGTCAGAGCAGTTCTTGCTTCTCCTGATTTATCAGATGAAGAGGCAATTGATTCTGTTTTAAATCCAAAGAAAAATGACTACTTACTGTCAATGCTTAATTTATCTACAATGTCTCCTTTAATGAGGACAATGAATCATCCTTACTTTGTTTTCAAAAAGAAAATCAGCCACACAGCAGATTCTCAGGACCAGAGGCATAGAACAGTTCCCGCCTCAAGACCGGTTTTAATTTTTCACGACTCAAAGAAACCGGACTATGTAACTCCGAAACTAATTGAAAATAATTCTGAAATAAAGAAAGTTTACGATGCTTACATGTCTGAAGTCTGGAAAGCAAAAAACAAATTAATTGAAAATGGAGCCAAAGTTGAATATGCCCAGTATTTACTTCCAAATGCAGTTTCAATCAGAATGGTTGAGTCCGGAAATTATCTGAATTTATGGCATAAATGGAGACTGCGAACCTGCTTAAACTCTCAGAGAGAAATCTGGGAGGCATCTCTTGAAGAAATTGAACAGGTTTCAGAGCATTTTCCGAATCTAACTAAACATGTAGGTCCTGAATGTAAATTCAGGTATAAAGCAGGAGTAAAACCGTTCTGTCTTGAAGGTTCAAGAACTTGCGGCTGGCCTGTCTGGATGTGGGATAACATTAAGAAAGATAAGAGGAAAGTATGAAGACTAAAGAAAGAGTAGAGAGAATCCTAAAAATATTGGACGAAAATTATGAAGCAGAAATCACTCTTAGATATGATACTGTATTTCAGCTTTTAATTGCTACAATCCTTTCAGCAAGAACAACTGACAAGCAGGTAAATAAAGCCACTCCAAACCTTTTCAAAAAATTTAAAACGCCGAAAGATTTTGCCGAAGCCGATTTATCTGAAATAGAAAAAGAAATTGATACAATTGGTTTATACAAGAGCAAGGCAAAGTATTTGAAAAAAACGGCAAAGAAAATTATTGAAGATTTTGACGGCAAAGTTCCGGATACAATGGAAGATTTAACAAAACTGCACGGCGTTGCAAGGAAAACAGCAAATGTAGTTTTAACTTCTGGTTTTGATAAAAAGGAAGGGATAGTCGTTGATACTCACGTCCAGAGAGTTTCAAAAAGATTAGGATTTACAGAAGAGGATAAACCTGAAAAAATTGAACAGGATTTAATGGAAATTATTCCAAAAGAAAAGTGGGGAAAATTTTCTTTACAGCTTATTTTGCATGGAAGAAAGGTATGTAAAGCAAGAAAACCTTTATGTTTTAAATGTCCAGTAAGGGAATATTGCCCTTACGAACCAAAGACAAAAAAATCGGAGGTTAAACAATGAAATTAAAAGTAAAGCTGAAAAGAGATGATTGTATAATGTGTCAGGCATGTGTAATGGCTGCACCGGAAGATTTTGAAATGGCAGACGACGGCAAATCTTCTCTGAAAGGAGCAACCGAAAATGCAGGCATTATGGAGAAAGTAATTGAAGATGCAGACGAAGACAGAAAATCAAAACTGAAGCAGGCAGAATCCGGCTGTCCTGTAGACATTATAACTGTTGAAGAAATAGATTAATCTATGGCAAAATCAAAGGACAAACGGAAGAAAAAAGCAGATAAACAACGGAAGTATGTAATCCATAAACATGATGCTTCTCATTTGCACTATGATCTCCGTTTAGAGGATGAAGGAGTTTTAAAAAGTTGGGCTGTCCCAAAAAAGCCGAGCAAAGATCCAAATACTAAAAGGCTGGCAGTTCAGGTAAACGACCACAATTTAGATTATGCTGATTTTGAAGGAGAAATACCTGAAGGACAATACGGAGCCGGAACAGTTGAAATCTGGGACTCCGGAACTTACGAACTTCTGGAAAAATCTAAAAATAAGTACATTATTGACATTCATGGCGATAAATTAAAGGGAACCTACAATTTAATAAGGACAAAATTCAAAGGGAAAAAGAAGAACTGGCTGTTCTTCAAGAAAAAGGAAGATAAAGATGATTAAAAAATACGAAGCAGAAGTTAAACTGAATGAAAAAGAGACTCATGACGTCCATACCATCAGGTTTGAGCTTGATGATCCTGAATTTTCTTTCAAAGCAGGTCAGTACATGGTTATTGATTTATTAGACATTAATGAAAATGTAATCCGAAGCAGAGCGTATTCAATTGCGTCTCCGCCATACAAGAAAAATAAAATCAAATTCTGTGTAAAAAGAATTGAAGGTGGATTGATGTCAAATTATCTCTGCGATCTTTCAAAAGGAGACATCGTTAGAATGAAAGGTCCGATAGGCTCTATGGTTTTACCTGACGATATAACTGATGATATCCTTTTAATCGGCGCCGGAACAGGAGTTGCTCCTTACAGAAGCATGATTTACAAGCTCTTAAAAGAAGATAGGTGCAACGCTCAAAAAATATGGCTTTTCTTCGGCGAAAGAACTCAGGAAGACTTATTCTACAAAGACGAATTTGAAGAATTAGAGAAAAAATGCGCCAATTTTAAATTTATTCCGGTCTTAAGCAGAGAAACCTGGGAAGGGGACGAAGGACATGTACAGGATGCAATTCCTAAGTATATTGAAGATGCAGAAGGAAAAACTGCATTTGTCTGTGGACTGCAGCATATGGTCTATGATGTATCAGAACTTCTTCTAAATATGGGATTTCCTGAAGAAAAAATTAAGAGAGAAAAATACTAATTATTGCTCATTTTTCGGAAGAAGAACTGTATTTATTAATCCTTCCTGTCCCGGTCTGTTTGTAACCTTTGCCAATCCTTCCTTTGTTTCAATAACTGCTCCTTTGGTAATTGTATTTCTTCTGACAAAGTGAGAATTTGCTGAGTTTTCTTTAACTTCTACTATTTCACTTTTGCTGCTCTTCCCAGTTTTTGGATTAAGAACATTAGCTTCTTTAATATTAATTGCTCTGAGTTTTTCATTCCCGCCGAAGGTTCTGACCTTTTTGACCTTTTTTTCACCCGGTCTGACTTCAATCATTTCTGAGCCGAGCTCGTAGGCTCTTTTCTTTCTTGCTGTTCTTTTTCTGCCCCCGGTCTTTTTTCTTTTAGATTCTGCGTGCGAAATTGCCATAGCACTTTAAACTGTAAATCAATCTTTAAATAGTTTTTCTTAGGCTCCAATTTCTTCTTTTCAGGAATGCAACAGATAAATATAAATACGTCCGTCCAAAAGTTATGTTGAGAATGAGTAAACAAAGACCATTTGATACACTGGACAATTCACTCGGAAACGGAGTAATCCTTAGACTGAAAGACGGCGAGGAAATCAGAGGTACTCTAAAGACTTTTGACGTCCATATGAATGTTGTTCTGGATGACGCCGAAGAAGTAAATGAAAACAGCACTAAACGGTTCGGCACGATTGTTGTAAGGGGCGACAACATAATTTTTGTTTCTCCGGGCAACGGCAAGGATTGAATGGTTTGGTGAACATGCTGAGTGGTTTTAAGTCGTAAGTCATATGTTGATTAACTTTTTTCAGTTAAATAAAATTTATAAATATATTTTTTTTAGGATATGTTATGACTCAAGACCATAAAAAGTTAAATATATGGAGAAAATCTCATAATCTTACCTTAGAGTTATACAAATTAACTGCAGATTGTATGTTCCCAAAATCTGAGCGGTTTGGACTGGTTGATCAAATACGACGTTCAGCATCTTCAATTGGATCAAATATTGCAGAGGGTTGCGGTCAAGCAACAAATAAGAATTTCAAGCGATACCTCTATATGGCTTTTGGCTCAATGAAAGAGCTGGAGAATCATTTGGAACTTGCAAAGGATCTAGGATATCTTTCTGCTGATCTGCAGGAGAGTGTTATTTCAAAGTTAGTCCGTCTTGAACAAATGACACAATCCTTTATAAAAAAATTATAATTTCTCTAAAAACCAACTTACAACCTATAACATATAACTTATAACCACTTGCCTAAATTTATAAACATTTATAAACTCTACTAACTAGTATAATGACACAATGAGTAAAGGAACCCCCAGTTTTGGAAAACACAACAAAGGAAGCAGCCACATCAGATGCAGAAGGTGCGGCAAGAGAGCATTCCATAAAAGGAAAAAGGTATGCGCCAGCTGCGGCTACGGCAAAAGTTCGAAGATGAGAAAATTTAACTGGCAGAAGTAATTGGTGGTTATTAGTTTTTGGTTTATGGTTATTGGTTCTATACTTAGTTAGCGGCTTTTGGTTATTTAGAGAGGTGTTCTGCCTCACTAGCAGCTGCCCACTACGGACAAATCCATCTACCATTTACCATCTACCATTAACCATTTAATGAGGGCCCGACGGGAGTTGAACCCGCGACCTACTGGTTAAGAGCCAGTCGCTCTCCCAGACTGAGCTACGAGCCCGCTGATTAAACAATTTGTACTGCTCTATTTTGAGAGAACTAATATAAAAGTTTATAGTTAATGGTAAATAGTAGTTAGTTTATGGTTAATGGTTCTATGCGTAGCTGGCAGCTTCTGGTAGATTTTGTTAATTACTAATCGATAACTCTAACTCACCAGCTTGAACCCACTCATCTATTTTCACTCAGCTCGTACTACCCGTTCAAATAATTCAAATAGTTCGTACCACCCGTCCAAATTATCCGGTGAATTCGCACTGCCAGCTTGAATTACTTTAATAGCTCAAAACACCAGTCCAATTTACTTATACTCCTCATTTAAACAAAAACATAAACAAGAATCTCAGCTTCCAGAATATGAAAAAGTTAAAGGTAGGTTCTAAAATTATTTCTCTTGCCCTTTTTTTCATACTCCTTCCCAAAGCAAAACCAATTGGTATTCCAGCGCCCCATTTTGTCAGACCCATCAGGACGCCGAGCATCGGCCAGCCGAATCCTTCAAAGTATTCAATTATTATTTCACCTAAAAATGCTCCCAAAGCAACCATCGGAACCAAAGTAATAAATGCAATGACAACGAGCGTGAAATCTCTTCTTATAATGAAGTGAGCCAGTCCAATTCCAATAAATCCTGCAAAAAGAACCGGAAGGAAGCCTAAATAAACTGAAGCCATTGCAATTAAAAGAGAGGAAATAGAAGTTCCCGGGACAAAATAAAACAAAAGTTCTACAACTAGAAGAAGAACAACTAACATAGCCAGTACGGCTATAAAACTAGAGCTTATTGAGGGCAGGAAAGTTTCAAATATGGGCATTTCTTCTTATTATATAATGTATAATTATTAATATAAATTTATCTTATGCTTTTACAATGACTTTGAAAGAACTGAAAGCCGAACTTAAAAAGAAGACGGATAAAAATCCGGATAAATATTATCCTACGAGTACTTTGAAAGATTTGGGCTTTCATAGAGAAAAGTGTGAAAACTGCGGAACTTACTTCTGGACTACCTTAGATACCAAACTCTGCGGAGAGGCGGAGTGCATCGGCGGATACAAATTCATCGGCGATTCTCCTACAAAGAAGAAAATGGACTTCATAAAAACCTGGAAGGAGTTCAAAAAGACTTTCAAAAATCTCGGCTACACTCCAATTAAAAGGTATCCTGTAGTTGCAAGATGGAGGCCGGATGTCTACTGGACGAATGCATCTATTTATGATTTTCAGCCCCACGTAGTTTCCGGAGAAGTTGAACCTCCGGCAAATCCTTTGGTTGTACCGCAGGCGTGCGTCCGATTTAATGATATTGACAATGTTGGAATTACCGGCAGACATTACACTTCTTTTGTTATGATTGGACAGCATGCATTTGAAACTCCTGAAAAATACGATCCTGAAAAATACCTTTCTGATATCTATGTCTGGCTGAACAAAGGAATGGGCTTGAAGAAAGATGAAATAAAATTCCACGAAGACCAGTGGGGAGGCGGAGGAAACCTCGGCGTTTCAATGGAATTCTTTTCAAGGGGTTTAGAAATTGGAAATCAGGTTTACATGACTTATCAAATTACAAATTCCGGCTATAAAGAGCTGGATTTAAAGGTTCTGGACATGGGCATGGGGCAGGAAAGACCTGCATGGCTCTCCTACGGAACTGAAACCAGCTATGAGGCAAATTTCCCGACAGTTGTTAAAAAACTCTACAAGCTTACCGGAATAAAACCGAATCAGGATATTCTGAGAAACTTCCTTCCTTATTCAGGATTGTTTGATATGGAGGAAACTGATGATATTGACAAACTCTGGAGAAAGGTCGCCAAAAAAATCGGCTTGTCTGCAGAAGAATTAAAAGATGAAATTCTGTCTTTGTCTGCTTTATATTCAATCGGCGACCATACAAGAACTCTTCTTCTTGCGGTTACAGACGGCGCAATTCCTTCAAATGTAGGCGGATGCTATAATTTGAGGGTAATTCTCAGGAGGGTTTTCGGCTTTCTGGACAAATACAATTGGGACATCGATTTAAATGATATCCTTGAAACTCATGCAAAATACCTGAAGCCCCAGTATCCGGAACTTTCGGAGGCGGTTGAACATATCCAGCCCATTCTTGAAATTGAAAGGAAGAGATATCAGAGTACTGCAGATAAGTCAAAAAGAATAATTAAAAAAGTTATCAAGGAAGGAATAAGTGAAAAAAAATTAATTGAACTTTATGATTCTCAGGGAATTCCTCCCGAAATGATTCAGAAGGAAGCCGAAAAAGAAGGAGTTGAAATAAAGGTTCCGGAGAATTTCTATGCAAAGGTTGCCGAGAGGCACCCGGATACTGCTGAAAAAGAAAGCAGAGGGAAAGAATACGATTTGAAAAATATTGAAAAAACAGATTTACTTTATCATCAGGATGCAAAACTGTTTGAATTTTCTGCAAAAGTTCTGAAAGTAATTGACAAAAACAAGGTAGTTCTGGACCGGACTGCTTTTTATCCGACAAGCGGGGGACAGGCGAACGATACCGGAAAAATAAACGGAGCTGAAGTAGTTAATGTTGAAAAACAGGGCGGAGTTGTAATTCATACAATTGAAGGAAATCTGAAGGAAGGACAGGAAGTTCAGGGAAAAATTGACAAAGAAAGAAGGATGAAAATTACAAAACTGCACGATGCAGCGCATATAATCGGCGGGGCTGCCAGAAAAGTTCTCGGACCGCATGTATGGCAGGCGGGGTCTGACATAAAAGAAAATAAGGGAAGGCTGGATATAACTCATTATAATAGTTTGAATCAGGCAGAAATTGGAGAGATTGAAACAACTGCAAACAAGCTGATTAAGAAAAGCAAAGAAATTAAAAAAGAAATTCTCCCGAAAAAAGAAGCCGAGAAAAAGTACGGTTTTGTTCTTTATCAGGGCGGAGCAATACCCGGAAAAGAACTGAGAGTAATTAAGATACCGGGCTTTGATGTTCAGGCGTGCGGAGGAACTCATTTGGACAGCGCTTCAGAAGTTGAAGGTGTTAAAATTTTAAAGGCTGAAAGAATTTCCGATGGAGTAGTTAGATTAGTTTTCATTGCCGGAAAGAATCTGCTTGAAAAAAGGGAAAAGAAAAAGGACAAACTGCTTTCTGAAGTTGAAAAGGCAGTTAAAGATTATAATTTAAAACTGAAGAAAGAAGACATGTACAAAGCTTCTGAAATATTTTCAGTCCAGCCGGAGCAGCTTAGAAATACACTTGAAAGATTTATCAAAGAAGCAGACGAATTCGGCTCTCCTGAACTGCCTGAAAATACTGATTTAGTTAAATTCAGCCGGAAGCTGTTCAATGAATGGAAGGAGCTGAAGAAAAAGAAAGAAGAAAAAGAAGAAAAAGAACTGGAAACTAAGAAGGAAGAGATGCTTGAGAAAGCAGAAATCACTGACGGTCTTTCAGTAATCGCCGACAAAACAGATGATTTTGGACTGTCAATGAGAGCCGGCATGAATATAATTTCGGAAAAACCTGAAACTCTTATTATAATATATAGTAGTAAAAGAACCGCCTGCCTTTCAGGAAAAAAAACAGGAAAGAATGCAGGAGAAGTTTTGAAAGAAATTTTGAATGACAAACAGATAGGAGGGAGTTCGAACAGAGCAGTTGCCGGAAAACCTCTGAAACTGAAGAAAAAAGAAATACTTGAGAAAGTAAAGTAAAAAGTGACAATTCTTATGTTACACTAAAACGTAACATTTATATACTATTTGTTACGATATAATGTAACATGAATATTGAAAAACTAGTTGAATGGAATCCTTGGTGGGATGATAGGCATACAATTGAAGAATTAAAAGGCAAACACCGGCCCAGTTACGACTCCCTGCTTAATTCTACTGACATAAAAGAAGTATCTATAATAACAGGAGTAAGGCGGTCTGGCAAGAGCACTTTAATGTACCAAATGATTTACAATCTTCTGGAAGGTAGAACAAAGCCAGAGCAGATATTATTTGTAAATCTAGAAGATAAGGCACTAGCTAAAGATTCATTAGAGGATATTTATAACTGTTACAGGGAGAATATAAACTTGGATGAAAAGGCGTTTATTTTTCTGGATGAAATTCACCAAAAAGAACAGTGGGAATCTTGGATACGGAAAAAATACGATCTTAAAACTAATGATAAATTTGTTATTTCAGGGTCCTGCTCTTATCTCTTAAAAAAAGAGTATTCCACTCTTTTGACTGGGCGAAATCTAACTTTTGAAGTGTTCCCTTTAAGTTTTGAGGAGTTTCTTTCATTTAAAAATATAATTCTCAACAAAAATAGTTTAAGGAAAGGAGTAGTTCTTGAAAAGACAAAGCGGAAGATTTTGAAAAACTTAAAGGAATATTTGACTCTGGGAGGCTTCCCGGAGGTGATTCTCAAAAAGGAGTCCTATAAAGTAAAACTGCTTAAACAATACTTTGATGATATTTTATATAAGGATATAGTGGATAGGTATAACTTAAGCAGCCAAAAAGCAGAGGATTTGGCTTTATTTTTATTGACAAATTCTACAGGTTTAATTTCATTGAGGAAATTAAGGGCTTCTTTAAATTTATCTTATGATACGATTAAAGATTATCTCTCTTATTTTAAAGAGGCGTTTTTATTTTTCACATTAGACCATTTTTCTTATTCTTTAAAAAGGCAAAAGACACTTCCTTCTAAAATTTATTGTATAGATAACGGTTTGAGAAATGCCGTTAGTTTTAAATTTTCAAGGGATGAGGGCAAAATGGCTGAAAATTTAGTGCTTGTTGAATTGAAACGAAGAGGGAATGAGGTTTATTATTGGAAAAATAAAAAAGAAGTTGATTTTATTGTTAAGAACAAGGATAATTCGTTAACAGCCATAAATATTTCATATGCAAATGACATTAACAAACGGGAGATAAACGGTTTGCTGGAGTTTAAAAAAGAATTTGAGCAGGTAAAAGAGTTGATTTTAATAACAAAGGATTTAGAGAAAGAATCGCAGGGCATAAAGTTTGTTCCTTTGTGGAAATGGATGATGTTATTAACAGCTGGTTGTAATTGATAGATAATAGATAATGGACAATCGATAATGGACAATGGATAATAGATAATCGATAACAGCTTATCTGGATATTATATTTTAATAAATGATATAAACTGTTCTGGCTTTGATTATGGGGGATGCAGGAGAAGTTCTGGAAGTATTATTAAATGACGAATCGGCGGGAGGAAGCCCAGAAAGGGCTGTTTCAGGGAAA
>CAZNLD010000008.1:0-37371 GCA_964574035.1 Candidatus Undinarchaeota archaeon | reverse complement strand
GAAGCTGAAGAAACTGAAGAAGAATCTGAAGAAGAGGAAGAATAAGCTTTAATTCTAGGGCAATTATGACATTGTTTTGACTCTATAGTTGAACATTGTCGATGATGCTTACACATCCGGGTGGTTGTTTCAAAGCAGGATCTTCCACCCAAAACCTTTATAAACCAAATATCCCATCAATATACCGAACTTAATTGTACTGATTCTAACAAAGAGGTGGATGAATTGGACGCCAAAAAAATAGACGAAAATTTGAAAAAATATTTGAAAGGGACAACTACAGTCGGAATAGTATGTGATAACGGAGTGGTTATGGCCAGCGACAGCAGAGCCACTATGGGATTTATGATTTCAGACAAGGAAGCAAGAAAAATCTATAAAATTAACGACAAACTTGCAATGACAACCGCAGGAATGGTCGGAGATAATCAAAATTTGGTCAGAATAATGAGAGCTCAGTCAAATCTTCAGAAAATGGAAGGCGAAGGACTTTCAGTAAAAATGGCTGCAACTCTTCTTGCAAATATATTAAATCAGCAGAGATACTTCCCGTTTATGGCTCAAGTTATTGTAGGCGGGCATGACAAAAACGGCGGACATGTCTTTGAACTGGACCCTGTAGGCGGAATTTCAGAGAAAAATGTTGCATCAACAGGCTCAGGTTCGCCAGTTGCATACGGCGTTCTTGAAAGAGAATACAAGGACGAAATCAGCATTGAAGACGGAAAGAAACTTGCTGCCCATGCAATAAATTCAGCTCTTGAAAGAGACGCTGCAACCGGAAACAATGTAAGGCTTGTAGTAATTGACGAAAACGGCTATAAAGAAATTGAAGAAGAAGAGATTAAGAAACTTCTGAGTGAATAAACTAAAATTTTGTTTAAAGTTCAGAATTAATAAAAAGAAATTAACGATTATGAAATTTTTAGAACAATTAAAAAAAGAACTGCCTGAGAAAGCAGAGGTAGAGGATATTACTCTCGAAGGGAGCGAGATAGTTATTCTTACCAAGAACCCTGATTTTTTTAGGAAGAACTCTCATTTCATAAAGGAGACTGTAGATAAATTTAAGAAGAGAGTGGAAATCAGATCTCACCCTTCTGTTTTAATGGATCAGGAAGAAGCCGAAGAAAAGATTAAAGAAATAGTTCCGGAAGAAGCAGATATTAAAAATATTATATTTTTAACTGAAATGAGCAGAGTCATTATTGAAGCCAGGAAACTTGGTCTAGTTATAGGTAAAAATGGAAGCACTCTGCATGAAATTAAAAACAAAACTAAATGGACTCCGAAAATTGAGAGAATGCCGGTAATTAAATCTCAGATTACTGACATAATCAGACAAGTTCTTTATAATAATGTTGAAGAAAGAAAAAAATTTCTGGAAGTGCTAGGAAAGAAAATACCGCCTAAACTGCACGAAAAAGAATCAGAAGACGAAACCTGGGTCAGATTGACATCTCTTGGAGGATTCAGAGAAATTGGAAGAACTGGTATGCTTGTTCAGACTCCTGTCAGCAGGATACTAATTGACTGCGGAGTAAATGTAGCTACTGAAGGTCAAAACGCATATCCCTATCTAACTGCGCCTGAATTCAATATTAAAGAACTAGATGCAATTTGTATTACTCATGCTCACTTGGATCATAGTGGCTTTCTGCCTTATTTATTCAAATATGGGTACAAAGGACCAGTTTATTGCACGCCTGCTACAAGGGACCTGATGACGCTCTTACAGCTTGATTATGTAGACATTGCTCAGAGAGAAGGCAACAAAGTACCTTACACTAAGAGGGACATAGAAGACGTAATAAAACATACAATTACGGTTGACTGGGAGGAAGTTACAGACATTGCAAAGGATACTAGACTAACTTTATACAATTCGGGGCACATTCTTGGAGCTTCTCAGGTGCATCTGCATGTCGGTGAAGGACTGCACAATTTAGTGTATACCGGCGACATCAAAACGGTAAACACTAATTTATTCCAGGGAGCAGCGTCTAAATTTATGAGACTGGAAACTTTGATTATGGAAGCAACATATGGAGGAAAGAAAGATATTCAGCCTTCATTAAAAGAAGCTGAAGAACATCTAATTGATGACATTACGAAAACCCTTCAGAGAGGCGGAAAGGCCCTAATTCCTGTTCTTGCTGTCGGAAGGGCTCAGGAAGTCATGGTTGTTCTTGAAAAATATTATAGAGAAAATAAATTTGGAAATGATTTAAATATATACTTGGACGGAATGATATGGGATGCTACGGCAATTCATACTGCTTATCCTGAAAATCTTTCTAAAAAATTAAGGCAGAGAATTTTCCACGAAGACGACAATCCATTTATGTCTGAAGTATTCAAAAGAATAGGATCTCAGAAAGAGAGAAAAGCTTTAATTGAAGACGGAAAACCTGCAGTAATTTTAGCAACTTCGGGCATGCTTACCGGAGGACCAAGCATAGAATACTTCAAAAATCTTGCAGATGATGCAAAAAACAGTATGTTTTTCGTTTCTTATCAGGCTGAAGGAACCCTTGGAGGCAGAATTCAGAGAGGGAAAAGAAAGGTTGCCCTTGAAGGCAAGAAAGGAAAAACTGAAGCAGTAGATGTAAAAATGGATATTGATACTATTGAAGGTTTCTCAGGACACTCAGACAGAAAAGACTTGATGAACTTTGTAGGTAGAATGAAGCCCAGACCTAATAAAGTTCTTGTATGCCACGGAGAAAATTCAAAATGCATTGATTTAGCTAGTTCATTGTACAAAAAATATAATCTAGATACATACGCTCCGAAGAATCTTGAGACTGTCAGACTTAAATAAATTTTAAACAAATGCTATTTTTTACTGGATTTATTCAAAAATATATTGAAGACTACTTCTTTTAGAATAAAAGACAGACTAAGAGCGCCCCTGTTTAATTTCTATATTAAAATTTACTGGCTCGGCATTTTTGGAGAAGCCGATTCTCCGGATGCTGAAGTTCCTGAGGATGCTCCTCTGTGGATTTTGACAGATGGAGGAGTTACAACAATTATGTCCTCTTTTACTCCGGCAATATCTCCACCAATTGCAGTAGTTGTTCTCTGTATTCTCTTCAATGCTCTTTTGAGTTCCATCTTTTCCTGAACCAATCTTGGTTTGACCTTGATTATCAAAATATTGTTTCTGTCCCTAAGATAGTCCAGAATATGTTCAACATCCTGAAACTCATTCATGTTAACTACTCGGATAAATTCTTTTGAGTCTTTAGACTTACCGGACCAGTCTACTTCTACATACTTTGGTTCTTTAGAAACTGACGTAGGCGTCTTTGAAAGTTTCTTTGGTTTTAAGATGTCATTAAGTACTCCCATATTATGTTTCCTCCTTCCCTTCTTAAATTATAATCAGAGTTTAAATAGTTTTCTCAAAACCTCACTATGTTGTTTTCTTTTCAACATAATTTATCAAATAATTGAAAATTTCTTCTTCTTTTCCTGTTTCAGGACCGTTTGCTCCTGCAGCAGTTGGATGTCCGCTTCCGGAGCCTCCGATAATTCTGCCAATTTCCTGTATGGGTCCTTTTCCTAAATCAATATTGGTTTTATTATAGAAGCTTGAAGAAGCTCTCGTGCTTACTCTTGTTCCATTTTTCTTTGTTGAAGTTACAACGGCAACATCCGCTCCTGCTCTTATCAGAGCTCTTGCAGAACTTGCCTCAAATGAACCGATTTTTGACCTTGCAATTATAAAATCCTTTATTCTTTTGAATTCAACTCTCTGCATTGCTTTAATTCTGGCTATTCTTTCAGAAATATCTAAAGGTGTGTTTAGAACATTAAGAATTTCAGGCAGTTCAATATTGAATTTCTCCATTAGTTCAGAAAGCATTTTAAAATTCTTTAGTTTTGCATATCTTAAATGAGCAGTTTCCGCAATCATTCCATATAAAAGTTCAAATGCAGATCTTCTGTCTAAATTTATATTGAGTTCTTTTAGAAGATCGTAGACAAGTTCAACAGTCGAACTTGCACTTTGAACAATTAATTTCTTGTCTGCTTTTACCGGCTTGCCGCTTTTAGGATGATGATCTATAATTATCTTAAAAATATCTGATTTCTTAATTTCTTCATGAAAATTTCCAAGTGGACCTTCTGAAGATACATCAAGTAAAATCAGAGCGTCTGAATCCAATTCCGGATCTATTTCAACTTCAATGTCTTCTCCTTCAAGAATATTCATTGAAAGAGCACTAACTGATTCAATAGAAGCAAGCCTTGTTTTGATCCCAATTTTTTTAAGAAGTTTGTATAAAACAAGAGCACTACAGAAAGAGTCCGGATCTGCATTCTTATGCGATAGAAGAATTACTTCCTTTTCCCTAAATTCTTTAAGAGAATCTGCGAGTTCTTTCAGTTTTTTCACTGTCCGCTCCTTATTTGCCCATTGAGCCTTGTAATCTGTCCTGAATTCCTTTAAGCTTGCCAGTCAGTTTCTTTTCTTTTTCGCCCATTGATTTCAAACGAACTTCCAGAGATTCAACTTTTTCAGAAAGTTCTTTTTCAACATCTTTCTTATTTGTTTTTATCAAAATTGAACCTACTGATTTGTGTACTTCTGCTTTGTCTCTGTTTTTTAGTTCGTCCAGTGCGTTCTCAGCTTCTTTCTTTTCAACTTGAAGCTGCTGCTTCTGTGACATGAGCATTCTTGCCTTCTGCTGAATTTCCTGATATTCAGCAAGCTTTTTCTGCATTTCAGGTGTCATTTTATTATTCAAGTTTATCAACCTCTTTTAATGTATTTATTAGTCTTATGTATGAATTTACCGCCGCTCTCATAGCAGTTAAATCATCAGCGTTAATTTTCAAGATTACATGATTTTCTGAAGGAACTAATTTAACTTCAAATCTGGGCGCTTTAACCATATCAGGCTTCAATGACTTAATTACCTGCTTAGGATTTTCAGCCTCTATTTTAATTTCCGCGCTTGTGTCCATCAAAGAATATTACTCCGCCTTTACTTTTTTTGCGACGGATTGTCTTACTTTGAAAAAGATTTTGTGCCTGCATTTAGGGCACTGTATGCTTCCGCTGGAGTCTCTTGGTTCTTCCACTACATTTCCGCAGTTTCCACACTTATATTCCGGCATTTTATTTTCCACCTCCGATGGAAAATTTGCACAGTAACAAATTGCAAGGTCTGTGCATTATTATTCCTCTACCTCTTCAGGTATAATTTCGGTAACCTTCTTTGAAACTGAAACTTTTGAAAATGGTTTGTAAGCAGGTCCTGCAAATTTGTTTCCGCATCTGCTGCATTTCCAGATACCGTTAGAAATTCTTTGGACTCTGTCAGCGTCACACTCCGGGCATTTATACTTCTTTTTGCTCTGCTTTTCTATTTCCCGAACTCGAAGCTTTATTTTTCTTCCGTATCTTGCACCAAATCTTCCGGTGCTTTTTACTTTCTTTGTTTTAGCCATTTGATTAGTATTCAGGTGATCGGTATTCGGTTTGCGTTACCCAATACCAATACCTATTTACTCTCTCCTACTTTATTTAAGTAGTTTTCGCAGTTCTTTTGTTTTCTCTACTGCAACATCTATGCATTCCATTACTTCGTCTTCCATCCAGTATCCGCTTCCGCCTTTCTGCATTGCACATACATTATCATTGTCTTCTACAGCAATGGTAAGGCGTGCATCAAGAACTTCTTCCTCTTCTCTTATAGGATCAAGGATGATGTGCCCATTGATTTTTGCAAATGTATTTGCAATAGGTTTCTTCTTTATTGGAAGTTTTCCAAAATCAGGAATCTCCGTATCCCAAAGTGCTGCAATTGCACCTAAAGCTGAAGTGTCCATAAAGTTTCCGTCGTGGTCCAATACATATGAGTCGATTGCCACTGACATAACCTCTTCTCCAGGCGTGATGCATAGCTTGCTGAGATCAATTGCCCCGCTTTCTCTAATGCCTCTGTCTACTACTCTGGCCAGCTCTATTGCTTCTTCTCTAGGCGGACCTGTTTCAAACAAAGGTGATGCTAGCGGAACTAATTCTGCTCCAGACCTGAGAATTCCTTTATCAGGTGAGTCAGGATAAGGCTCCCCGGTTCCGATTTTTACACCGCAGGCAACTTGTGTATCGCCTATTTTGGCAATTGCAGAACCTTCTGCTCTTCCAAGTTCGCCTATTTTGAGTTCAATATCTCGGTATTCATAAAAATCTCTCCCGTCAAGTCTTTCTCCTTCATCTAAAGCAGAAACAACTGTCTGCCTCTGTAATTTTGGAGTTATTTCTTTTTTCATTCTTTATACCTCTCTTTCAATGCTTTCTTCTGTAATTTATGCAATTCCTTGCATCCGTAGACTGCATAGTCTACTGTTTTCTTAAATTCTTTTTTAGTTAAAAGACCGTCCATCTGAAGCATTGTTATTCTTTCTTCATTTGGTGCATATGCTACAGGAACATCTGCCTGTCCGTAGTTGTCCTCTTTACCACATAGATCTAAAACTATCTCTCCGCCGATTTTTCCGGCTGCACAGGATGCAACCATATCAGTCATTTCAATTCCTGCATCTGCTAAAGCAACTGAAGCTCCGGTTAAACCGGTTACTCTCGTTCCTCCGTCAGACTGGAGAATTTCCATGAAAACATCTATTACTGTTTTCGGATATTTCTCAAGCGGAATTACTGATTCCAGAGCCTGTCTTGTTACTTTTCCAATTTCTCTTGACCTCCTGTCAGGTCCCGGGCGCTTTCTGTCGTCCACTGAGAAAGGCATCATGTCGTATCTCATTCTGAGAACTGCTTTTGTCGGCTCAACCAAATGTCTTGGATGCATTACTCTCGGACCGATAACACCTACAACTGCGTGTGTTCCTCCGATTTCAATGTATGCAGAACCGTCAGCTCTCTCAAGAACCCCTGCCTTGATTTTTGCAGGTCTGAGTTCTTTTGGTTTCCGTCCATCGATTCTTTTGCCGTCCTTTAACAGCTCAATGTCGCTTTTTCCTCCCATTTTACTCTTCCTCCTTTACTTTTTTGGGTTTAAGTGTTTTCTTTTTCCCTTTTTTGGACTTCTTACTGGTTTTCTTTGTCTTCTTTGACTTTTTCTTTTCTTTTTTCTTTTTGCCTTTCTTTTTTGTTTTCTTTTTCTCTGGCTTCTTTCCTTTCTTTTTCAGTGCCTTTTCCATTTCTTCGTCAAGGAAGTCCTCAACCTTTTCAGTAAGTCCGGAAGTATGGGCTTCTTTTTCAATTAACCGAACAGCTCTTGTTGCTACTGTCGGATAATCTCCGTTAAGCCAGACGCGTCCGTTCTGTCCGACTATAATTTTACAGCCGGTCTTGGACTTTATCATCTGAACCATTGTTCCTTTTCTTCCGATTACTCTAGGAACTCTTGCCGGATTAATTTCAATTAAGCGGCCGTCCTTAAGTTTGTGAAGGCCTCTCTCTTTCATAGTTAAACCTACAACTGTCGCTTTTGAAACATCAAGAACTTTTGCAAGAACTGAGTCTCCAACAGCATAAATTTTTGAAAGGTCTTCGTCTCTTTCAACATATCTCTCTGTTGCATTTGATATATTCATATTTGCTGAGTATGCTGAATTCAAGTCAACAGACCATCTTGAAAAAGATATGTCCGTGACAATACCGATTACCAGGTCTTTTTCTTTCGGCATGTATCTTCCGCTCAGCGGAATTACTTTGACGAAATTCTTTTTGGCATCTACAAGTCCGAGTACATTTGCATATGCTTTTCCGTCTTTCTTGTAGGCGCCTTCACCCAGTAAACAGTCTCCCTCGGCTAATAAATCGCCGGGGACTACTATTTCTCTATTTTTTGCTTTTAAATTCATATTTTTCCTCCTTAATTTTCGATTCTTTTAAATTGTGCTTCTCCTTTTGTTATTACACCAATATCATCATATAAGTCCTTTTCTACTCCTGCAGGGATTTTTACAATAGCTTTCAAGGTTCCGTCGTTGAGCCAGTCCTCTTTCTGAACATTATACTCTCTGATTTTGCCGTAAGCTTTTCCCGTATAAGCAGGAGGTACTGCGATTTCAATCCTTAATTGTTCAATGCTTATTGGTAAATATTCTCTGATAGCAGAGATTACATCCTCAATCTGCTCTTTTGCAGATTTATTTGGATTTATAGAAACACCCGCCTCCTCCATCGCTCTTTCGATTCTTTCTGGTGGATTCGGCGCTTTTGTTTGTGGATTATAAGATTCTCGTGCAATTATATTGACAATGTTTTTTCTGGTCTTTTGAACCATTTCTTTTCTTTGTTCAGTCGTGTATTGAATTTTTCCTTTTTTCAGAATTTGTTTTGCAACCTCAGAAGTGTCGGTTGTTTCAAAAATTTCTTCTAAAGAACCTTCGCCTGCTCTGTCTCCTTTTGAAGCATCTTTGAAAATGTCTTCTACAGCCAGAATTTCTCTGATGCTTATATCTTCCCCATTCCTGAATCTTAGAGCCAGGTCTGGATCTACATAAATCTCAAAATCTCTTCCTTCTCGTGAATACTTTGCTAAAACCGCATCGTCTATGCTTACCATTTTCTCTGCAACTTACTCTTTCTTCTCTTTACCTGAAGACTTCTTTTTCGAACCGGATGATTTTGATTTTTTGCCGGATGACATTTCTTTTTTAATTGAAGAAATGTGCTTCTTCAGTTCATCCTTGCTTAGTTTCTCGAAATCTTTGTCCTTTTCAATGTACGCAAGCTCTAGACTGTTTGCATTAAATCTTTCTTCTGTTCCGGAATAGAAAGCTTTTAAAGCAAGATCGGTTGCTTTTTCTCTTGACATTCCGTCTTTGTAATTCTTTTCCAGAATTTCTCTTACCTTGTCGGAATTTTCACCGATTGCTGTTGACTTGTATTCCCAGAATGAGCCCGACGGATCTGTTTCAAACAAGTGCGGTCCATTATTTACGCCTGCAATCAGCAAAGCGGTACCGAATGGTCTTACACCTGCTATTTGAGTGTGCATCTGTTCATAGTCGCACAGGTCTCTGGTAAGCTTCCCTACTGGTATAGAACTGTCAAATGTCATCTTGTGGGACTGCGCCATCATCCGCGCTTTGTCCACTAAAGATCTGCCGTCTGCAACTAAACCAGATGTTGCAGAACCAATATGTTCGTCCAGCTGATATATTTTTTCAACTGAATCTGGAACCATAAGGTCTTCTGTTACATTCTTGTCTGCTCCCAGCAGAACTCCGTCTGAATATACTATTCCTAATGAAACAGTTCCTTTTTTAACTGCTTCTCTTGCGTATTCCACTTGATATAATCTTCCTTGTGGAGAAAAGACCGTTATCGTACGGTCATAACCAAGCATTTGTGGTGGTTGCATTCTTACCTCCTCTTAATTTTATCTTTTTATCTCTTACACTGACAAATAGTCAATATAATCTATATAAGGGTTCTGGATGGTTTAAATAGTTTTGGTAGTGATTTTGACGTTTAATCATTCTTTTCCATATAGATAATAATTAGGTAGTTTGGACTCGTTGAGTAATTCGAGCTGGTGTTTTGAGCTATTCAAGTATTTGAACGGGTGGTACGGACTATTTGAATTATTTGAGCTGGTGGTATGGCCTGAGGGAAAATGGTTGAGTTGGTTCAAGCTGATTGAGTTAGAATTAGTGAGCAATTTAAATATCTAATAACAACTGCCGACTATGTATATTAATTGTCGATTGCCTAAGATCTATAATCTATTAAAAGCCGCCAACTACGCATAGAACCATTTACCATTAACCAATAACCATAAACCATCAATTAAAATACTTCTTTTTCAGCTTCTTAATCGTTCCTGAAACTCCTAAAGTAGTTGCAGATGCTTTCTTTTTATTTATTGAAGTAACAGATGTGAGGGCCCCCAAAACTTCTGTCAGGGCTTTATTTGAACATCTCAGAATTCCTTTCTTCTTTTCTTTATTATAATCAATGAGCCAGACATTTGTTTCAGATGCGCCGGTTTCGCCGAAAAGCTGCAGAATTGAAGAAGTTATTGTTTTAATTATTTGATTTTCGGACGGTTTTGCTTCTGAAAGTACAGAAAAGGCTATGTATCTCCAAGTTTCCTTCTGCGTGGCTCTGATTTTGAATTTTACCATTTTATACTTTTTTCACTCCTTTTCCAACTGATTTTCCGCCTTGTCTCTTTCTGTTTCTTTCAACAATTTCTTTTGGTGTTTTAAAAACTGCCTTTTTTGCCTCTTTTGTTTTAAAACCGATACATTCGGCAAATGCAGTTAACTGCTTTGGACTTCTCAATCCATAAATATCTGAAGCCCCTGAAGTAACTATTAAGGGAGTATCATACTTTCTGGCCATCCTTAAATCAAATTTTATTTTTGAAATTAAATTGGCTCTTTTCATGCCGTATACTGATAAAATGTCTTTCAAATTGATTTCAAGGGCAATTCCTTTTTCCGCGCAGTCTCTTGCAGAACTTTGATCAACGAAAGCATGAGAAATTATATCAACTCCATCCAAGTCAGGAGCTGCCCGCATGGCTCTTTTATCTTTTGAGCTTACAAACACAATATCTGCCTGCTTTCTGACGTTATCCAGCTGAGTTTTTATTTTTCCTTTTGTTCCTTTTGTTATTTCAACTGCTGAAACCAAATCTATATTTGGATGGTCTTCTTGAAAAGATTCTTTTACCTGTTCAAATTTTTTACTGTTAAAATTATTTTTGAAAACAGCGCCTATTCCTTTGATTCCCAACTTCTTCAAATTTCCTAACTCTTCTTTAAATACTGCTGAATTGTGTAAATCGTACATTTTATCTCCTATGCAAGAAAGTGCCTACAACTGCCAGCATTAAAACCGCTCCAATTATTAAGGAATATAATGAATACAAACAAGGCCCAGCTCCAAAACCTTCCGGCTGAAGGAATGAAGGGCAATGCGCCCCGCCGAAGCCGGAGGACTGCATTGGGATATAGATGTATCCGTAAATTCCATATGCAAGGAAGCCTAAAGCAACTAGAATTAAAACTGCTTTAAATCCGACTCCTCCTTTATTTTCTTCCATATGAAAGGATTAGTATTAACTATTTAACTATTTTCCTTTCTTTCCTTTTCTGCCTTTCCTAAGACCTAATGTTTTCTTTGCAGAGCTCGTTTTCCCTCTGTGTACTCTTCCCTTATGCTGTTTCTCTGTGATCCAGTTAATATCTTTGTCTGCTTTTATCTGCGGATGATTTGGGTCAACCAGAATTATTTCGTAGAACTTATATCTACCGTCTTTACCTACCCAGTAGGAATTAAGAACTTCAAGATTTGGATATTTTCTCTGAACCCTTTCCTCTGCAATTGTCTGCAAGTTCTTTCCGGGAGTAAAATAAATTCCTGCTTTTGAAGGCTTTCTTCCTTTTCTTGGTCTTGATCTTTTCCTTCCACCTCTTTTTATTCTGGCTCTTACAAGAACAAAACCATTTTTTGCCTTATAACCTAAAGCTCTGGCCCTATCAAGTCTTGTAGGTCTCTCAATTCGCTTAAAACGAGGTTCTGAACGCCATTGTATATAACGCTCTCTCTGTTTTTCTTTATCGGGCTTTTTCCAAGCCTCTCTAATATATTTATAAAATCCCATTTCTCATCTCTCCTTTTAGTTTTAGCTCAGGCCATCACAATCAGTAGGTTTTTGCCTTTTGAAATTGATTATCTTTGAAGCCTACTAATTGTGCCCCATCATCACGCGGACATCTTATAGATTATCCGCCAGTGGCATTTAGTATGGAGAAGAGAGTTTAAAAAGGTTTTTATCAATAGATATTAGATGTTCGATAATCAGCAATGGATTATGCGCAGCTGGCAGATGCTTGTCAACTTCTACAGCTTGTCCATCTGTCGATAGTCGATTATCTATTGTCTATCATCGACCAATCACATCCAATTATCTTCCCATTCTTCAAATTCTTCGTCAAATTCTTCATTTTCATCTCTTGAATGCTTTTCTTTGAAGAGTAAACCATATTCATACCTAAGATAAAGACCGACTGAAATTCCAAGAGCCATACCAAACAAATGAGCGGCGGCTGCAATTCCAGTAGGAACAAACAATCTTAATAAATCTCCTGCAGACCATACAACTGCCGCCATTATCATCGGCATTGGAACCATTCCGACAAAAACTTTCATTTTAGGCCTTAAAATTGCAAGAGCTCCGAGAACCCCCATAATTGCCCCGCTGGCTCCAAGTGCTGCATCATAGAATAAAGCCGCTCCTACTGAGGCAAAAAGTCCGGCTGAAAAAAATAAAATTAAAAATCTCTTTGTTCCAATTAATTTTTCAAGTATATAGCCGAACAGGGCCAGAGCAAACATGTTGTAAAGTAAATGCTCAACACCTCCGTGCAGGAAAACGCTTGTCAACAAAGTCCAGGGTCTTGAAGAAATTAAAGACGAATTTAAAAGAAACATATCAGTAAAACCAGGAACGAAGGACTGGATTCCAAAAACAACGAAGCATATACCAACGAGCCATAAACTTACATTTTGAATATATTTAGGTCTTATAGAAGCCAAAGTAAAACACCTACCAGAATTGGCACTGTTAAATTGTCGTCTATTTTCATAGGAAGAGATTCAACAAAAGCTCCAAACAGTGCAGTTATAATTGCAATAAAATATGGAAGCTGTGTAATTGCTCCGATGAATGCAAAAATGAAGAATGCAAATGTCCCTTCTGCGGTCTTGTTTTTATTGTAAGGGAGTCTTTTGGTTCCGAAAACTTTCCCGGCAATAGTTGAACTTGCATCTCCGAGAACGAGAACAAGGACTGCTACTCTGAATATTTCAAAAGACCTTGTGAATATTAAAACAGCTGTTATGCCGATTAAAAAGAAAGCAGTGCCTTTCAAAAAAAGATTATCCCTCTCCTCCTTTCTGAGCCATTCATCTAAAAACTTAATTCCAAGAAGTCTTTTTACAGGCAGGAAAACAACTGAAACAAATATACATGCAAGAAGAATGTACAAAAATAAATAGTAGGGAATGAAATAAGACATAACTACAAATATAATCCCGCCGAAATGGATTAACTGCCTTCTTAATTCATGAATTAATTCACTCATAAACAAAACATAAACAGACATATTAAAATAACTTTCCGATAAATATAAAACCACGAGTATTCTATCAAATAATATGACTCGACTTGACGAGAAAATAATTCAATTTGTTGAAAACAAAGGTCCTTCAACCCCTATAGAAGTTGCATCTAAATTTGGAACTAATTCTATTATTGTAACTGCAGTAATGATTGACGCCTGTTCCAACCAGAAACTTAAAAGAACTAAGAGAAAAGTGGCAGGCAGTATGAAACTTTACTACATACCCGGACAGGAAGAAAAGATGAGAAAGAGAATAAGCTCTACTTTAACTCCGGATGATAAAGAACTTTTAGACAAACTCATGAAAGAGAAGGTTATTGGAGAATTTGAACTTGAACCGGAGGAGAGAGCAGTACTTTCAAATTTAGAAGACCTGGTAAATGTTTCCATGATAAATCATAATGGAGAAAGTCTTAGAGCCTGGCATACGCCTGAGATGGATGAAGAAAAAGCAAAAAACATTGCAGAAGAGAAGCTGAAAGAAGGTTCCGAAAAGGCAGAAAAAGTTCAAAAGGAAGAAGAAAAAGAACTTGAAAAAACTCAAGAAAATCTTGAAGAAAAGGCTGAAAAGTCTGCTGACAAAACGGAGAAAGAGGAAGAAAAACAAGAGGAAGAAGAAAAGAAAAAGGATAAGAAAAAAGATACCGAAAAAGACAAAAGTTCGGATCAAAAACGACTTGAAGAGCTCAAAAGCGAATTCAGAGAAAAAGTTCTCAGATGGTTTGAAAGGCAGGAGATTATAGTTGAAGATGAAAAAACAATAGAAGAGGGTAAAGAATATGAACTTGAAGTTAAAGTTCCTACTCCTTTAGGAAGACAGAATTATTTTGTAAAAGTAATGGATCTTGGAAAAAGAAAACTAGGAAGAAGTGTTTTGGAGCCGATCGCAATGGATGCAGTCGGAAAAAGGACGCCGGTCATAGTTATAAGTAAATCAGGATTTGCAAAAAATGCAAGAAAATACAGAGACAAACAAGTTGACGACCTTGTAAAACTGGTAAGCAAAGACGATTTAGAATAAAAAACAATAAATTTTCAATAGATAAAGTTAATAAACTAACATTATAATAAAGGATTGAGGTTAAATGGGAGAAGAAACTTACGAAGTCGACGAAATAGTAAAAGAACTGGTTGAAAAAGGCAAAGGCGTCAAGCAGATATTAAGAGAAATGAAAAACGTCTCTGAACTTATGGTAGACCTGGCTTATTCCGCAGTATTGTTCAATAATGATGAACTGGCTGAGGAAGTTAAAGAGCTTGAAGAAGAAATGAATAAGCTTAGATACCAAATTGAAATAAGAACAATGGTTGCAGCCAGAGACCCTGAAGATGCCGGAAAACTGGAAGGTATTTTGAGGATTGCTGCTGCAGCTGAAAACATATCAAATGCAGCAGAAAATATGGCAGACATTGTTTTGAGAGATATCGGTCTTCATCCAGTTGTTAGAGATGCTTTAAAAGAAGCAGACGAAATCGTTGACAGAGTAATTGTAAAGAAGGGCTCAAAACTTGCTGAAAAAACAGTTGAAGACTTAAGAAAAAATGCAAAATATGGAATGGATGTAATCAGTATAAAGAGAGGTAGTGACTGGATTTTCAAAGTGGAAGATTCGGAAGAGATTAAAGGCGGAGATACTTTGATAGTTTCCGGCTTTAAAGAAAATGTAAGAGCACTTCAGAAAACAAAATAATGAAGATATTTTATGAAGATTTAGAGCTTGAAGTAGATTCCGGAGTATATCCTCCGAGAGAAGATACTTTTTTACTGGCAGAAAATCTTGAAATTGAAAAGAGAGAAAAAGTTCTTGAACTAGGAGCAGGATGCGGGCTTATTTCTATTTTATGTTCAAAAAAAGAAGCAGACGTTGTTTCAGTTGATATAAATGAAAAAGCAGTTGACTGTTCCAAAAAGAATGCTGAGAAGTACGGACTTGAAATTGACTTCAGACAGAGCGATTTATTTAAAAAAATTGATGAAAACTTTGACCTAATAATTTTTAACCCGCCGTATCTTCCCGGAAAAAGAGAATTCGAAGAAGATGTGTCCTTAGTTGATTCAGGCGAAATTAAAAAATTTTTGAAAGAATACAAGAATTATCTGAAAGAAAACGGCAGAGCTCTTTTAATTACAAGCAGTCTGACTGAAGAAAAAGTTGAAGGGAAGATTATAGCTGAAAAGAAACTGCCTTTTGAGAAATTATTTTTACATAGATTAGAAAAATAAATCGGCAAAAATTTTTGAATACAGAATAATTACAGCAGTTATCAGTATGAAGAGGCTGAAAACGGATGAATAATTCAGAAAATTTTCCAGATTGGGCTTGTCCTTATTTTTATATTTTTCAACTAAAAAATAAATTGGAATGAATGAAAACAGGATTAAAGCAGAGTCAAGGGTTGGCAGTTTCAATAAAATCGATTCAGAGAAGAAAATCAGGCTGAATGCAGAATAAGTTAAATATGCGGTTCCTGCTCCTGCAAGAAGTCCTGTAGCAAGTCGCATATTGTTCCTGCTATTTCTTAAATTGAAAAACTGAGTTAAACCATCAAAAACCATTGGAATAAATAAAAGAAAAATCCAAAAAATCCTGACTCCTGCAATAAAACCTGAATACAAGAAAATTAACCAAAAGAAGCTGATTAAGAATCCCAGATAAATTCCAAGGCACCTGGAGCAGACAAATAAAGGTTTTTTAGAAAAATAATAACATCTTTCAGGAATCTGATGACAGAAAGGTTTGAATATTTTTTTCAAATTCATAGATAAACTTAAATGCTTTTGAGGATAAATAAATTTGGCATGGTTGAAAGAAAAAAAGTTGAGAAATATCTTGAGAAAAAATTTGGAAAGGTCAAGTTAAATAAATTTAAGGAGCTTGGAAAAGGGGTATATGGGACCGCATATCTTTTAGATTTTAATTTAGAAAACGGTGAAAATAAAAGACTTGTTTTAAAAAATATGAATAAAGGAGGGTTTGGACACGACTACAAGGCAGATATTGCCCACAATTTAATTCTTGCACATAATACTTTTAACAAGCTTGAGAAACATATCAAAAGTTATGATGTTATTGCTTCAAATGATAAGCTTAAATCAATAGGAGATGCCGAAGATTACTACATTCTTTTGGAAGAGGCTGAAGGAGAAGAATACAGCAGGGATTTAGACAGAATTTCTGAAACCGGAATTTTGGAAGAAAAGGACAGAAAAAGGGCGGTTAAGCTTTCAGAATATCTTGCAGAGATACATGAAAGGGTTGACAGGCCCGAATTATATGCAAGGAGAGCCAGGGATATGGTCGGGCACGGCGAGTATATAATGGGTGTCCTTGACGGCTATCCTGATGGTTCAATTGACTCTGAGAGAAGAATTGAAATAGTCTGCAAATGTGTGAAATGGTGGGAAAAGTTAAGAAAATACAAGAAAAGGATTTCAGTTATACACGGGGACTACCATCCATTCAATATAATATTTAAAGAAGATGACTTTGTTCTTTTGGACAGAAGCAGAGGAGAATTTGGAGAGCCCGCCGATGATTTGACAAGTATGCTTGTAAATTATCTATTCTGGTCTTTAGTTAAATACGGGAAGCTGGACAATGAATTTAAAGAACTTTTTGAACTTTTCCTTAAAACATATTTAGAAAAGACAGGAGATAAAGAAGTTTTGAAAGTAATACAGCCGTTCTTTACTTTCAGAGCAGTAGTTGTTGCAAATCCAGTGTTCTATTCAGACAGCTGGCTCAGAGAAAGAGAGGCAGATCCGGATGAAATCAGAAATAAACTTTTGAACTTTGCGGAAAAAGTCCTTGATGTTGAAAAATTTGAATTTGAAAAGGTGAATGAATATCTAAAATGAAAGAAAAAATAACATTTAATGAAATTCTGAAAGAATATCCTAACTTGAAGAAATTGAGCAACAAATATCCTAAAATTAAAGAAATTGATTTGTACATTGAAATTGAAAGCAGAAATAGAGATAAGAATCATATAATTTATAAAGCAGATTATAAAGGGAAAATAAGCCAGCACTGGCAGATTAGAGACAATGAAATTACCTGGCTGGGCATTGAAGGAAGCATGATAGAGGGAAGTGAATCTGTACTTGCTCTTGGTTCATGGTATTTTATTAAAAATTCATGCGATAAAATGATAGACTGGAAAGGAGACATTCATTTTATGACTCTTTTAAAGAAAGGACAGGAATTCTGGGCGAGGATGCTTGGGTTTGGTTCGTTTGAGGTTTTAGTAAAGTATGTCAAAAATGTAGACGGCACTACTGAAAAAAGTGAATCCGGAGAATCCTACAACATACATATGCCTGTAAGAGCTTTTGAAAAGCAGATTAATGCAAGATGGAAAAAATGAAAATTGAAATTAGTGAATTGACAGCAGAATATCCTAAACTGAAAGAATATGTTCGGAAGCATCCTGACTTTAAAGATGAAAGATTAACAATTAAAAAAGGAGAAAACAAAAAGACTGAAATATATACCCTGCACTACAAAACAGCATATATAAGCTTTCGGATTGAAGAAACTAAGAAAATAATATTTCAAAGTATTAGAAGAGTAAAAGAAAGGAAAATAGGTCCAATTCTTCTGTTGGGAAAGTTTTATTTTATTAGAAAATACTGTAAAAATAAAATTAAGAAAGATAGTATATTGGTTTTAAAAAATCTTAAACCAAACGGCAAAAAATTCTACGAGAAATTTTTAAATTTGAACAAAGAGCTGGAAAAGTCTGCAGATAAAATTGAAAAGAATAAAGAAATAAAGTTTGACAACTACATTTTTAATTTTAAAAAAATTGAAAAACTTGTAGATAAAGAATGGAAGAAAATTAAAATAGACTGGGAAGACATTTCTAAAGAATATCCGAAATTAAGAAAAATTATTGACAAATACAGCAAAAAGTACCCCCACCTCAAAGACAAACTGACAATTGGACTGGACCAAAAAGGAGGAAAGAGGACTAAATACTACTCGGCAGGAAACAAATATATAAGCAGGAAATGGTTCATAAGAGGCGGAGAAATTACTTTTACGAATATAAATGCTGAAGAAATTCCAAAGAGCGGACCTCTGCTGGCATTAAGTGCAATTTATTATATCAGCAAGTTCGATAAAGATGAAATTGATGAAGGAAAAAATGTCCATATAGTAAATATGCTTTTGACAGGCAGAGGGTTCTGGTCTAGATTTTTAGGATTTAAAAATTCAAACAAATTTATTGATTATATTAAAAAGAATGGAAAAATCAAAAAAGGATTTGGAAAAGTAATAGATATTGAACTGCCATTCAAAAAATTTGAAAACCTTATTAATAAGGAGTGGAAATGAACTGGGCAGTCTGGATAACCGGCTTACCGGGAAGCGGAAAAAGTACAATAGCAAAAAAAGTAAAAGAGATTTATTCTGGAGAAGTTAAAATTTTAAGATTAGACGAGATCAGAGATGAAATAAGGAAAGAAATTGACAACCCTCCTGAAAAATATACGGATAAGGAAAGAGAGCTGGTTTATTCTAAACTTGCAGAAAATGCAAAGGAAGAGTATGAAAAAGGTATGAATGTTATTATAGATGCAACGGCCCATAAGAGGAAGTGGAGAGAGTCTGCAAGAAAGAAAATTGATAATTTCAAAGTAGTTTACCTCAAATGTCCTTTAGAAACAGCTATGAAGAGAGAATCAAAAAGAAATGATAATTTAGTTGTCCAGGACCTCTATAAGAAGGCATTGTCAGAGGATAAAAAAATTAAAGGGCTTCCAGGAGTTGATATTAAATACGAAGAACCTATAAATCCTGAACTCATAATAAAATCTGATAAAATACCTGCCGAGAAGGCGGCAAAAAGAATAATTGAGTTGATAAAATGAACTGGGAAAAATTCTGCAGGGAAACAGGAAGAGACATGGCTAGGAAAATTACTGAAGTATACGGTACTGATAAAGCCCATAAAGAACACGGAAAAGGAAAAGGCGGAGATATTACAATTGAAGGCGACAAAGTTTCAGAAGAAATACTTTTGGAGCATTTAAAGAAATTGGACCAGGACATTTACCTTATTTCAGAAGAAGTTGGACATATGAAACTTGGAGATTTTAACAAGCCAAAAGATGCAGAGTATACTATTTTAGTAGATCCTTTAGACGGCTCATTTAATTTTAAGAAAAGGATGGACCACTTTGCTGTTTCAATTGGAGTTTTAGATAAAAACTATGAGCCGACTGCAGGATATGTCAGAGATGTTCCAAGAGGACTTGAATACTATGCAGAAAAAGGGAAAGGGGCTTTTTTAGACGGAGATAAAATTGAAACCAGAAAGGATTCGGGAAAAGCAAACATTCTTCTTGAAGCATCACCCAGAGCAAGCAGAGGGGATATTGAATTCTTATCAAAGGCGTTCCTAAATACCAGAAGAGCACGGGCTTACGGTTCAGTTGCTTTGGATTTATGCAGGGTGGCAGACGGAACTTTTCATTCATTCTTATATGCAGGCTGTTCAAGATATTTAGATGTAACGGCAGGACTGTTCATTGTAAAAGAAGCCGGCGGGGTTGTTACTGATTTTAATGGAAATGAGCAGCTTACAAAAAGGTATGAACTGATAGCCAACAACATACTTGCCAGCGGAAATAAAAAAATACATAATAAACTTCTTAAAAACAGACCTCTTTCAAAGAAAAAATAGTTATTCGAGGTTATCCATTTCTTCCTGTCTTTTCTTTCTCTGTTTCTCTTCTTTTTTCTTCTTTTTGGCTCTTTTTCTTTCAGCTTTCTTTTTTGCTTCTTGTTTCTTCCAGTCTTTGAATTTATTTGAAAGATTTTTAATTGGGTTTTGTTTTTCCTTTTTTGCATCTTCCTGGATTTGAAGTCTTGATTTTCCTATTTTTGGTTTCTTCTTTCTGAATTGTAGTTTGCTCCTCAACCAGCCTCTTTCTTTAATTGCTTTTCCTGCTTCCTGGACTGCAAGTTCTTCTTCAACTTCAGACAGTCTTTTTCTTAAAGTGTTGATTCTATGCTTGTAGGCTCTTGTTTCAATTTTGTTTTCTTTTAGATAGGCATTCTGTGTTTCTTTAATTAACTGCATTAGTCTCTTTCTTTCAATTTCGGCTCTGTTTTCTGCTTTTAATAAACTTTTGTGTGCAATTCTTTCTGATTCGTAGGCAATTGAATTTTGGACTGCACTTGCTAACTGCTTTTCATACTGCTCCATTGAAGTATTATAGTCAGACATGCTCATTGTTTTCTTTTTGAAGGTTTCTTTCTGGACTTCCTGCATTAGCCCTATTATTGTCTTTTGGTCTTCTCTGAGCATATCTAATTTATGGTCTATATACAACAGTTTGCCTTTCCAGTAGATTCCGAAGGCGGCTATTGAAGCTAAAATTGTTCCTAGAATAACTTGTTTCCAGTTGATAATTATGAATCTGAATAAGTTGAATTCTCCTTTTGTTTCAACTACATAGAGGTATTCGGCTTCTTCTATTCTTTCTAATGCTGAGTTGTAGTCTCCTCTTAAGAATGCGGCTTTTGCCAGATTTAGGGTCTTTTCCGTTCTTGGAGTTTTTACTCCTTCGTATTTAGCCTGCTGTATTTTGTTTTCTAATTCAGCTATTTTATCTTCTGAAGTGAATGCGGCGTCTCTAAAGGAATGCGACTGCTCGTATTTTGCTTTGACTGCGTCGTAGTCGTGCTCTTCGAATAGGGATTTTGCTTCTTCCAGCCATTCCGGCATATCTTTTAGTTTGAAACCGGACTCATTCATTTCATTAATATCTCCCTGAAGTTTTTCAATGAAAATTTCCGCCTCTTCTCTGCTTACTGTATGAACGAATAAAGTTACATTTCTGCTTTCATCCATGTAGGTTGCAAGACCCGGTACATATGCAGTCCCTTTTACATTGAGAATTAAATTATGTTTTCCTACTGTGAAGTACTCAGGAGCAGTAATATGAATGAAGAAGCTTTCGCTTTCATTTACTCCAATATGCTTGATTTCAGCGGGTTCAACACTTAAGTATTGGGCCAGAAATCCTGAAACATTCAGAGTTGTGTTTTTTAATGGGGCGTAAGTAAATGGGTTTTCAACTTTCATTCTGAAGAAGCTGTCTCGTCCTCTGACAATATCATACATTTCTTCTGTCTGGAAAACTTTCTGCCTTTCGGATTCTCCGAGGCCTCCGCCTCCACCGCCTCCGCCGGTTCCTCCTCCGCCGGGTCCAACTTCTTCAGATGTTGATTTTTCAACAACATCTGTTTCTATTGTTACTGACTGGTTTGTACAGTTTTTACAAGTTGCTGCAAGAGTATAACTTGCTGTTCCTGTTGTTGCATCGTCGTTTACGTTAATTGTTATATTGTTCCAGATTTCTTCGTCCACTGAAAGATTACCTACTCCAGTATCGTTTAAGGTTCCGGATGCCAGAGACCAGTCTGATGGCAGAGTCCAGCCGAAAGTTACATTCTGGGCAGTATCAGTTCCGCTGTTCTGTAGTTTTGCAGTTAATGAAACATCAGAATCTCCCTGAATTACTGAAAGAGGAGTACTTCTGTAAGTTGACGGCATGTATAATACTGGTCCGTTCGGCGCAACTACTGCTGTTCCATTTATATACATATAATCTGGAGATACCGTAGTGTTAGTTGAATTGATTTTTATTGAAAACTCGTAATTAGCCTCGGTTGACGCCTGGACAAAAACTTCTCTGCTTGTATTGTTTCCTGCAGACAAGTTAAATGTTCTGCTTCCATCGAATGATACTAATAAGCCGGTTGAACTTGACTCAGTGATTTGGTAGGTTAACTGTTTGTCTCCTGTATTGTTAAGTGTGATGTTTCCCATTGAATAGTTGGAGTTTATATTTCCCTGTACTTCTCCTAAAGAGGAAGGAGTTGAATTCCAAGTATATTCCCAATCAACTTCTATGGTTGTATTTGTTGAAGTGTTCTTGTTGCTTTCGTTGTCTTCTGCATAAACTTTGTAAGTCCAGTTACCTGCCTCATTAGGATCAAGAGAATAATAATACATAGTCCAGCTGTCTCCGCTGTCAAACTGAGTCATTGAGAAGTTGGACCAATCGTTTCCGGCCATCATGTATACTAAATTAACTGTCGATAAAGTGCTGTATTCAGTTATATTTGCAGTTACATTTACTTCAACGCCTGGATCAATTTCTTCTGCAGTGTTTGGTGTATGAGAAATGTTTGTGAAACTTGGCGGGGTTGAGTCTGAAACGGATACTGATGCATTTGTACTGTTTGAGTTTCCGGCCAGATCGTAGGCAGTTAAAGTGCAGTTCATTTGTCCAGCTCCAACATCGCCTCCGTAGACTGTAAGGTTGGGCCAGAAAGTTACCGAATTTGCATATTTTCTTGTTACATTATCTGTTGCGCTTGAATTGATTTTTATGTCAACATAATTTAGTTCAGTGTCATCCGAGAAATTGGCTGAACAGGTTATGTTTTGAATATCGGAAGGGCTGGCCGGGGTTATTGAAGCCGGGTCAACTACTATCGGATTGTTTTGGTCCAGCGACTGAGTTGAAGACTGTTCTGTTCCAATTAACGGATTGTTTAGGTAAGTGTAAGTTTCATTTATTTCGTTGTATTCTGAATTTCCAATTCCGGAGGTTCTTGCTACTTTTGTATAGAAGTAGTCGCCTACTGAAGGAGTTACAGCTGAAATCATTGACCTCGTGTAGTATTCGTATGAAGCTGCATCGTATATGTTGGTTTCAACATTGAATGCTTTACTTTGTTTTTGTTCAAGGAACATGTCTCCGATGTAGTCTTTTGATATATTGTTGTAGAATAAAACCCAGCTCAGATTTCCTACGTTTCCTGAGTCGGTTCCGTCTCCGAATACTGCTCCCTGAGTTGTTGTTGAATTGGAAGTATCCATGTAGGAGATGTTTCTGAATATTCCGTCCTGGAGGAGCAGTTTTTGATCGTAGTAGTAGTCCCACTGGACTCCTTCTAATGAAATTGTATTTGTTTCAATGATTACGTAGTCTCTGAACATTCTGTAGGTTACTGAATAATTGATGGAGCAAGTTCCCATTAAACCGCTTGTTGTGTATTCTATGAAATTGGGACCTTCGTCTATTTCAATTGAAGGAGTTGACTGGGATGTTATGGCGCAGGTTGATGAAACTTTCTGAACCTGAGGAGTTATTACCATTGGGTCGTTTCCGCTTATATTTGAATTGGTTCCTCTCTTTGCTTTGTACTGGTTCATTACTCCACCTGCAGAATAATTTGTTTTGAACCAGAGATTGTCGTTTTCAAGCTCAGAATAGTTTGAATTTAATTCTACGTAATCAGTATAGAGACTTACAGTATCCGTACCAGAGGATATATCTGCAGATGCCGTAAAGAAAATGTGAGTACTTTCTTTACCTGTGACAATCAAATCGCTTACCTGAGAGGCATTAATTGTACTTGTATAAGTTGCTTCTGAAGTAGTAATATTAGATAAAGTTGTCCAGGAATTATCTGTTTCATTCCATACACCTATGTAACCAGTAGGAGTTGAAGTGTCTCCTTCCATATAACCTTCCCATATAAATTCGAAATCGGTTGAAGGCTGGACAGAATACTTGAAGATATGCCATGTTTCGGGTGCGTTTCCTGTTAAAGTCGAATTAAATCTAATATTGTCAGATGATTTCACTTTAGAGGCTTCTGATTGGTAAGTCCAATCAGATGAAGGCGTTACCGTTTCTGCCCCAAGTCCCGCCTCTTGGCTGAAGTTGCCAATTAAATGATTTGTATTGTCAATATAAAGCGGGTATTTACTATTTAATAACGTATGATAATTTCTTTCAGTGAAGTTTGTACCGCTGAAGTAGACATAGTAATTTCTTGTTTCCGATTTATTTATTGATGCTGGGAATACCAGATTTGCTGTTTCTATTTTTGAATCGGAAATAGTTCTGTTGTAAACCTGAGATGGAACTTCAATTAAATGGGTTGAATTGTTGGCAACCACTCTGATACTGCTGTTTGTGGCTCCCTGGGCGCTGTTTTCTGTGAAATTTACATTGATATCTGCAAAATCAAGGTGTCTTTCTAATTCTCCCGGTTCAGTCAGATTTAATTCGAATCTGAATGGGTAGGACTGGCCCCCTGCATCCATTGTTTTGTTGGTCCATACTTCGCTTAAGTAAAGCATATGATTGAATTCTTTTTCATGAACTGTTAGGTTTGACCAGTTTGCTGAATTGTTTACAGTGTAGTTGTATACGAATACTCCGGATTCGTTTGTTGTTGTCTGGGCGTCTACTCTTGTTGAACCTAAATCAGTTATTGTTATATTCGGAGTTACTGTAAAAATTCCCTCCAGTTTAATTACTGCAGTTGAATTGTTTGCGAAAAACATTCTTGGTAATGAATTGTCGTAGTTTGAGTCGTTTAACTTGTATACTTTTACTTTCTGGACTACTGCTTTTCTAGTTGTTAATGGATGGTAGTCTCCGCCTGATGAAATGTTTCCGGAACTATTATAGGGAGTTGTTGAATCTCCTAATCCGTCGTTTGATGTGTCTACACCTTCATAGTCGCCCCAGTAGTTTCCTCCTAAATATCCTCCTCCAATTATGTTTGTTCCTTTTGTTATTGAAATGTTCCACTCATTTGAACTTGAAGAGTCTGAATCGTATACATTCGGAGTGTTGCCTGAAACCCAATTGTTGTAGATTAGATTGTTGTCTGAAACAGAAGTTAAATTTATTCCTGCATTTGTATTATTGAAAATTCTGTTGTTTGTGAAATTAGAGCTGTGAATCTCATACAGATAGATTCCTAAAGAATTATTATAAAGTGCGTTATTTGAGATATTAATTAAAGTTGCAGGTTCCTCAACTGCACCCCCTTGTATTCCTGCTTCAATATTTTTGAAAATGGTGTTGTTGTATATTGAATCATTATCAGAATTTTCCAAATAGATGCCCTCTCCTAAGTTAAAGGAAATTGTATTATTAGAAATATTAGTATTATCTGAATAATCAAGCCGGATTCCTTTGTGGCTGTTGTTGTAGATTGTGTTATTCTCCAAGAGATTGCGATATGAATGTCTCAGATATATTCCGGATTCAGTATTATTGTAAACAATATTATTAATTAAATTATTTCTCTTAATACTCCCTTCTCCCCCTCTGACATAAATTCCATTTTGACTATTGCCGTAAACCGAGTTGTTGGTTACATTATTATCATTGGCATCTCCGAATCCAAAAATATAAATTCCTGCTTGAGAGTTGTTGTAAATAGAGTTATTAGTTAAACTGTTGTTTGAAGCTCGATACACATATACGCCCTGGGCGTTGCTGTGAACCGCGTTGTTTTTGAAGGTGTTCCTATCTGAACGCTCTGAATATATTCCATGATCAAAATTATTGTGAATTACATTGCCGCTTAATGTAGTGTTTGAAACATAGGAAAGCCAGACACCATAACCCGTCGTTTTTGTTATTTCATTGTTTGACAAAATTATTGAACTTGTGGAAGAGCCCTCAAGAACTATACCTGCAGTTGAAGAAAGGGTACCAGTCCCGGCGCTTGAATTCATTGTGTTGTCTTTCACAGTGATATTCGTGCAGTCATTCCCATAAACTTCCAAAGAATAATTAATCAAGGTGCAGTTCTGCACAGTTGTATTATTTTTAGTATCCATATAAACTCCAACCGTGTCTTTATTGTTTGCGTCCCCAATTATAGTGGAGCCGGCGCAGTCCAGGAGCGTGTCATTTGCATTTATTATAATTGCTCCATCCGATTCAGAATCATTCATTAAATAAGTGCCTGTACAAATCGTGGTTGATTCATTTACTATATACTCATTCCCGTCGCCGTAATCATATGGGTTTATGCAGGTTGTATTTATTCTGATTGTATAGTTCAAACTTTCATTTGAATTAGAGCCGTCGGTTGCGTTTATCCAGAACCAGTAGAGGCCGTCGGGCAGAGAGCTTGTAGTTAAAGTAGTTGCAGTGTTGTTTAAAACAGAAGAGTTGATGCTTTCATTATAAGTTGTTGCATCTGAATCGTTGTATAAATATAAAGTTGCTGAAGTTGTGCTTACTGCATTGTCTGTTATATTAAACTGGATGTCAACTCTTGGATTTGTTGTATTTGATGCATTAGTTGTCATTATGTTAATGGTTGGAGCCAGGGTATCAATTATTATGGTGTAGTTTTCACTGACGTTGTATCCGACGCCGTCTGATGCATTTATCCAGAACCAGAATGTTCCGGAATCGGGGAAGTCAATATTACTGAAATTGCTTAAAGTATTGTTTTGGACTGAAGAGTTGAAACTGACATTATATGAAGTTGAATCGGAAGTATTGTATATGAAGAAAGTTGCTGATGTTGTTGCATTATCCGGGTCTGTAATGTTGTAGTAGAAAGTATGGTCTGTTGCAGATGAATTAGTTGAAGCATTTGTGTAGTTGACTAAATAAATGGTTGGAACATAATTAGCAGGAGGTGCTGCTCCTTCCTCGTTTCCGGAAACTTCTAAGAGGGTTGGACTGGTTTCTGAATCTCCTTTGAAGTAGGTTCTTACCTTGAAATCGGATGAAATGTTTGAGATGTTGCCGTAAATTGAAGAATTTGAACTAGTCAGAGTAATATTTGTCCCGCTGGTAATACTTTCGTTATATTTTGCATAAGTTCCAAGATAGATGTCTTCTATTTCGTCTGCAGAAAGGGAGCGGTTGAAGATGGAGACGTCATCAATTTTACCTGTCAGTCTTGTATCTGTTCTCCAGCCAGCTATGGCTATTCTATCACTACTCGGTTGATACCCGTTGACTTCGTCACTTGCTTCTAAGGCACCATTTACATACAAGAAAGTATCGTCTCCTGAAATATCATCATCGTATACGCCTACAACATGATACCAGGTACTTCCTGCAACATTCAAACCACTTGAAGAAGCATCTGCATTATCAACTGAACCATCAACCACTAATCTAAATTCCTGGGAAGTAGAACCTCCGTCAAGTATGAAATGGTAATCGCTAACATCGTTCCACTTACCAACTACTCTCTGCTGAGTTGTTGGATTGGAGTCAAAATTAACCCACGCGGAAACTGTAAAACTGCCGGGCAGACTAGTTAAACCAGTATCAACATAATCGTCGCCGTCAAGGTGATAGCCTCCTCCAAACTGTCCTGAAACATTTGTCGGGTTCCCTCCAATTGTTCCGTCAAAATTGCCGGTTTCATCAGAGGGGCTCTGGTCCAGTTTATAATAAGCTGATATATTCTCATCATCCCTGAGATAAGTATTGTCTAAAGGTACAGTTGAAGTTGTATTATTCAAGAATTTGATTTCTTCAATGTAATTAGTTGCATTCACTCCGAAAAAATTAAGTGTTAAATCAGACAAATTGGTTGAAATGCTTTGACTGTCGGATGTCCAGTATCCGGATGACTTATATGCATCTCCTGAATTATATAAGTCGGAAATTTCGGAAGCGGATAAAACTCTGTCATATACTTTTATTTCATCTATAATTCCGTCGAATTCTCTGCCCATTGCTCCGCCGTCTGCAACAATAATTTTGTCAGAAACATCTAAAGGTCCAACAGTAGCATCCACACCACTGACATTGTAAACTCCGTTGATATAACCAGTCAAATTATGAGCTGAACTATTCCAACTAGCGCAAACATGATAATCAATACCGGTTGATATTATTATAACTATTGTTAATATATCACTCCCATCACCATGTCCTATTTTAAACTCCTGCGGCTCTGCATCTATAGCAAATCTAACTCCGTTCCACTGATTTGCACTTGCCATCTCCTGATAAACCATGCTGTCAACGCCAACACTGCCTCTGTCAATAAATGACTCTGCATTAAACCAGAAGCATGTAGTTCTATCCCCTGTAGGCATACCGCTCGGTGAAGAATCAATTAAATAATCCCCGGAACCGTCGAAATCAAGTGCATAACCAACCATTCCGGAAACATTCTGAGGGTTTCCGTTTACCGTTAAATTATTTACTCCAAGCTCATCCGTCTGATTTCTTTCAAGCATCCAGTAGTTGGTTAGATTCGTATCTTTTTTCCTGTGGGGCGCATCAAGCGCCAGGCTTCCGGATGGAATGCCGTACATATCATTATCAGATGAGGTATTTACCTTCGTTCCTGCATCAAACTGCAGTCCAGTTGTTATATTAAAATCAGCTGAGAAAACCGGGAGAGTAAAAAGGGTAAGTGAAATTAAAAAAATTGCAGAGAGTACTGTCAATTTACTGCTGAAATTCATCTTACTGTTTATAATATCTAATAGTATATAAAGATTAAACTTTCAAACAGAAAACGGTACAATTCCCGCCAAAAAGGCAAGCAGTCCAATTAGCGCGGCAATTTTCACTCTTTTCTGATTTCTTTTTATTGTTTTCAAAGTTGAATGATGAGAAACGGAATAAACAACCAAGCCCATTACAAGGTCTGCAACTACTGCAAAAATCATATAATACAAAGACAGAAGACCAATTAAGTAGGGCAGGGGGCTGATTAAAACTGCTGTTATTAAAAATGCGTCAATAACTACAATTGTTTTCTTCTTGCTTCCAATAATCATTGGAAAGGTTTCGGCGCCGAATTCTTTGTCCCCTTTAATGTCTTCCAAATCTTTCAGAAGCTCTCTGGATGCATTAGTAAAGAAAGCAACCACTGCCAGAAATACTCCGATTAAAAGATTTCCAATAGCGGCAGCCCCGAAAATGAAAACAGATGCAACTAAATAGCTTATTATAATGTTTCCAAGAAATCCGCCCCTTTTTAATTCAGAAGCGTAGAGCCAGAGTAAAAAGGAGTTAATTACAGCCAGAAAGATGCATAGATACGGAAGTAAAAAGGAAATCCCTATTCCCAAAGCAAACAAAATTACTGAAAAGACAAGCATTTCTTTTTTCTTAAGTTTTCCGGAAGGAAGCGGTTTCTCCGGTTTATTAATTTTATCAATTTCAATATCATAGTAGTCATTAATTGAATTTCCTGCAGAAGAGATTGCAACTGCTGCAATTAAAGCAGGAACAGTAATTTCAAGAGTCCCGAAACTCTCAGTTCCAATTAAAATTGTAATTAAAATACCGGCAGTAACCATTATAATGTTTACCGGTCTTGTACTTTTGAAAAGATAAACCAATTTCTCAAAAATTCCTGCTTCAGCCATTAAAATTCCTTCCTCTTCAGATTTCTGGAATTTTTCCAGTCCAGGAGTTTTCCATATAAAACCGTTTCCGCCTCTTTAAGCTCTTCAATATTTTCTGCTCCTACCAGAAACAATACATTTTTGAGAGTTTCAGCCAGATTTTCAATTTCTTTGACTACTGCATCCGAGCTTTTTTCAGCAGCCTTGAAAAACGGATAAGCGAGCCCGCCTATATCCGCTCCAAGAGCTATTGATTTGGCAATATCCATTCCGGTTCTTAGTCCCCCTGAAGAAATTAAAGGTATTTTTCCTGAAACTGACCTCACTTCAAGTATACTGGCTGCAGTCGGGATTCCCCAGTCCCAGAATTCTTCAAGAGCTTCCTGTTTGTCTCGTATAATTTCAACGGCGCTCCAGCTGGTTCCTCCTGCCCCTCCAATATCAAGCCCCGTTATCTCAATATCAATTAGTTTTTTGACTGCTTCTTTTGAAATACCGGCGCCCGTTTCTTTAATTATGATTGGGAATTTTGTTCCTTTGACAACTTTTTCAATTTCTTCCAAATATGAAGTTGCATTAGTATCTCCTTCAACCTGAATTATTTCCTGCAGATTGTTTAAATGGACTGCAAATACATCTGCTTCTATTGATTCAAATGCTTTTTTGACCCCTTTTACTCCAAATTCTTTTAATTGAGGAACTCCAAGATTTCCAATTAAAAGTATATCAGGAGCGACATCTCTTACCTGATAGGTTTCAGCCAGTTTTTTATTTTCGAGCATTGCCCTCTGGGAGCCGAGACCCATTGCAACTCCTGTTTTCTGGGCTGCTTTAGCCAGATTTTTATTTATTTTAGTGGCGCTTTTATGACCGCCGGTCATTCCGCTTATTAAAATAGGATAATTGAGTTTTTTCCCAAAAAGTTCAGTTGACAAATCAATATCTTCAGCATTTATTTCATGAATTGGCTGATGAACAAATTCTACATTCTCAAAAAGGGTGGTCTTTGCTTTAGCCTGTACTTCTTCTTCAGACATTATTTCCAAATGCTTCAGTTTCCTTTTAGAAGTTTTCCTGCTCATTTTTTAATTAGAGTTCCTATATTCTCTCCCTGAACTGCTTTCTTTAAGTTGTTCTTTTTTAAAATGTTTATTATTCTTACTTCGGAGCCTTTTTCTGCAATTGAATATAATTCTTCAACCTTGTGAGCCATCCCTCCTGTTACATCGGTTGTTGAAGCACCTGACACTTTTTTAAGAATTTCTGAAAGATTACTTTGATTTATTTCCTTTACAAGCTCTCCGCTTCCCTTTTTGGGGTCTTTTGTATAAACGCCGTCAACATCCGTTCCGATAATTATTTTCTTTGGATTCAGTTTTTCAGCCAAATAACTTAAAATCATTTCAGTTGAAGCAATAGAGCATCCTTTTTCTAAATCAAAGACAGCATCTCCGTAGATTACAGGAACTAAATCTCTTTCAGCCTGCATTTTCAAAGGCTTGTAAAACATTTCTTTTATTTTTCCTGCTTCAAGTAAAGTGCAGGCAGATGTCTGAATAGGAACAGCGGGAACTCCTGCTGAGACTAAATGTTCAACGACTATATTGTTTAAAGCATTTGCAGACTTTCTGGTTTCAACAAATCCCTTTGAACCGCAGAATTCAAGGCCTTTCTGGACTCCATATTTCTCAGCAGCAGGATGCCCGAAACTTCCGGAGCCGTGCCCTATTATAACTCTGTAATCTTTTGAAAGTTCTGCAATTTCCTTTGAAACCTGCTCTAAAATTTTAAAATTAACCTTATTCTTTTTGTCCTTGAAGGTTATTGCAGCCCCTCCAAGTTTAATGAAAATTAGCTCCTTACTGGAAGGATTCCGGCGTTTTTTCATCTCTAACGCCCCCCTGGTGGGTTTTTACTATAAATGCTTCCGCGCCTTTTTCCTCTAATGCATTAATAACTGGGTCTGGGTCTTCAGCGAGGGCGATTATGCATCCTCCGCCTCCGGAACCGGTTATTTTTGCACCGTATGCTCCTGCTTCTCTTGCAGCCTCTACCAGATTTTCAAGCCTCCTTGAACTTACTCCGAGCTCCCTCAAGTAGTAATGGTTTTTGTCCATTAATCTTCCAAGTTCAGGCAGATTGTTTTCATAAATTGCCTTCTTCGCTTTTCTGACAATTGAACCAATTGTAAATATGTTGTATGCGACTCTCGGATCTTCAACTTTTGACCTGATTTCATCAACAATTTTCTGAGTATCTTTCTTAATTCCCGAATTACCGACAATTACATTCATTGGCTCGGTTCTTACCTGTTCAACTTTTCCCTTCTGGAAAAGAATTGTTCCGCCGAGAGTTGTTACAGCTGTATTTATTCCGCTGTACTTGCCGTGGGTTGCCTTCTCAGCTCCGTATGCAATTTTTGCAACCGTTCCTCTTTCGTTTTTTGAACTGTCAAATAAACTTAAAATTGAAGATGAAGCAGCAGTTACTGTTGAAGCAGAAGAGCCCATTCCAACTGAAATTGGAATTCTGGAATTTATATTTAATTTTACCCCTGAATTTTTATTTAAATATTTAAGAGTCTCCTGGGCGGATTTAATTACAGGATCGTCGGTTTCTTCATTTAAATCTGAATAAAGGGGTTCGTTTAATTTTGAGCTTTCAACAACTATTCTCGGCTCGCCGAATTTTTCGGCGGTTACAAAAGCTCTTTTGTTTACAGCAGTGGCTATTGCCGCCTCTCCGTAAACAACGGCATGCTCGCCGAATAAAATCAACTTACCTGGTGCTGAAACTTTTACCATTTTTAACTGTATTATTACTCCTTTGATATATATGTTCTTGTGAGTTTTATTATAGAATATTTCAAAAACTGCGAACGCCTGATTCTTTTCCTCTTTCATAATAAGAGCTTATTAGCCCCTTATATAAATTTTTAGAAATTTTATTTATACATGCAGAATACCGTCTTGCCATTTGAGCAGATTCTTCGCATTCACTAGAACATGGAGAGTGGGAAAGGAAATAATACATTTTATCCGTAAAAGGAGTATAATGAATGCCTACTGGAGCATCCCTTATACAGCACTCAGGATAACCATAAAACTTTCCAGATAATTTTCTAAAATTAGTTTGTTTTCTTTTACTTAGACCTCGTTCAGAATTTATAACTTTGAAATAGGAAATTAGTCTTTTTGCCAATTTGTGTCGATATTTATCATCCTTATTAAATAGAAAAATAACAAACCACCAACCTCTTTTTGTTTTATATTTTTTACTTATATAGGCGTGCAAGTCGGCATCCTTTCCAATTTCTTTAAATGTTTTAATAATATTGTTATTATATTTTTTAGCAGACCGTCTTATTTCAACGTTTGGATGATTGCCAAACATTACCAAGCATCCGGGTTTTTCACCGCAGATAGTTAGAACAAACTCTGAGATGGGTTTTACTCTATTATTAAACAACTCTTTTAGAAACGGAAGAGACTCCCTTGCTACTTCTATTTTCTCTTCATCAAAATCATACTCTTCATTCATGTTAGTATTTCTACTGTTCCTTCATCTGCATTTACTTTTACTTTGTCGCCTGTCTTAATCTTTGAAATATCAACTTTGTCAACCATTGGGATTTCCGAAATGATTGCACCGACTGCAACGATGGTTTCGGTTTCCTTATTTATGATTGCTGCAGGAGCTTTGCCGTTTTTCTTTAAGCTGTAAATGATATAAGAACCAACTGTACTTCCCTTGCCCTGAGGAAAAACAAGAACTTTGCCTGCAATTGACTTGTTTTCAAGAGGGTGTTTCTTTTCAACGACCTTTCCTGTTTCAGGGTCCACTCCTCCGTAGAAAGAAATTGGTTCAGAACTTACAATAGCTTCTGCTTCTGCTTTTCCTTTAAAAATTGTTCTTCCTCTCATTTCTTCCACTCTCCAGTAATTGCAGCACTAACGCATTCTTCTAGTGAGCCGATTCTCGGCTTCATTCCGTGCTTTCCTCTTACATAATAGCAGGCTTTTGCGGAGGTTGTTGCGCAGGTTTTGAACCTTCCTTTCAGAGGGGCGACAACCATGCAGGTGTCGCACGCCATTTTTGCTCCCGAACCTTCAATTTTTTCAATGTAACCGAGCTTCTCAGCCTTTTCTTTTGTCGGTCTGGCGGTTGCTATCCAGGTTTCCGCCTTTACCTTTTTGCCTTCCAAAAGCTCTGCAACCTTTTTTAATTCATCTAAACTGGCATGCGGACAGCCGATGCTGACAAAATCAACTTCTGTTCCTTCTCCAGTTAAATCAGAATAAGCTTTATTGAATTCAGACTGAGTAATTTTTATTGTTTTTGAAGGGACATCAAACTTGTCTGCTTCCGGAGTAATTCCCTCCATATGGAACAGCGGTTTTGAACCGTAAGTTACAACTGATGCTGAAAATGTTTTTAACTGATCATTTGTTGGATTTAAAATTCCTGAAATATACGGAATTTTTGCCTCGCAGTTCTTTCCAATGAATTCTCCAATGGCTCCGAAATCTGCAAGAGTTTTCAAATCAACATCAACCTTGAAATGAATATCAGGTTTTCTGTTTTCATCTAAATGCAGGCCGTATTCAGGAGTTACTCCTGTCAATGCAGAAGCTAAAGCACTTGGCCCTCCCTCTCTATTGGTATAAGCTCCAAGAACAGAATTTGCATAAGTAACTGCTGAAGATTCAGCCCAGGCAATGTGGTCTCCTTTTTCAGGTTTATTTCCAATTAAATAAGGAGTGCATGTACATGTTGTCTGAATACCCATTTTTGCAAAAGAGTCAATTACTCTGTTCTGCTTTTCTGCAAAATCGGATGAAATGCCTAGGGCTTTCCAGTTTTCCCTGTCCATTCCTGCCGGATTCAGAGTAGTTGGAACTTCAACCTTTCCATCTTTTGCAAGTTCTGATAAGTATCCTAAACCTGCTTCTCCTAAATTAGAATAAGAAACACCGGCAATCTGGACCGTTTTAACTGGTATCATCCTCTCAGCGCCGAAAATTTTTCCAAGGGCATTCAAAATATACATTGACTTTTTCTTTGCATTTCCAAATTCGCCGTCAAGCATTTTCTGCTGTTTTGAAGTTAATTTCATGCTATATCTCCCAAATAAGTATATGAAAAGATGTTTAAAAAAGTATCTATGGGCATTAATATAGTGTATCATTGAATATCAAGTCAAAAAAGCTAACACAAAAATTATAATTTTAATTTAGAAAGCAATAAGAGTAGATTTTTAGTGAATAACAAACCGAGTAAACAACTTTTGGGAAGTTTAATAAAATAAAACAACTTTATTGAAAGTATGGAATCATTTGATGTAATAATTGTTGGAGCCGGACCGGCTGGCTTAAAATGCGCTGAAACACTGGGAGGCTCAAAATTTAAAGTTTTGTTATTAGAAAAAAATTCTGAAATTGGGCCAAAGATCTGCGCAGGGGGGTTGACAAGGAAAGATCGGAACTATTTAAATTTACCAGACAAGTTAATTGAATTCAAGAGTAACAAAATAAAGTTCCATACTAATGGAAAATGTTCAGAGATAAAATATGCTGAAGATGTTATTTATACCATTAACCGGAAAAACTTAGGACAGTGGCAGCTTAAAAAATTAAAGAAATTTAAGAACATTGAAGTTAGAACAAATGCAAGAGTTTCAAAAATTGAAAAGGACTATGTAGTAGTTGAAAATAAAAAAATTGCATATAACATTTTAGTTGGCGCCGACGGTTCAGCTTCTATTGTTAGGAATTATTTAAAACTTAAAACTAAAGAGGTTATGATTGCAATCCAAAGTATAATACCGAATAAAAAATATAGAGAATTTGAAATATTTTTTAATTCAAAATTATTTTCTACAGGATACGGATGGATATTTCCTCATAAAAAACATACATCTATCGGATGTGGTTGTAATATTGAACATCTTAACTCAAAAAAAATAACTGAATATTTTAATCACTGGCTTGAAAAAATAAGATTGATGTTCCAAACAAGAAGTATGAATCATTTATAATTAACAATGATTATCAAGGATATGAATTTGAAAATATTTTTTTAGTAGGGGATGCAGGAGGATTTGCTTCAGGATTAACCGGAGAAGGAATGTACCAGGCACTCGTAACAGGAGAAGAGGTTGGTAAGACCATTATCAATTCAAATTACAATTCAAAAAAAATAAATGAAATACTAAAAACTAAAAATAAACACAAAAAATTTATATATATTTTAACTAGATTCGGTAAATTGGGGAATTTTGCATTTTACTTTTTAATTGAATTATCAAAAATTCCTTATTTTAGAAAAAAATTAATAGACTTTTGTGCATGAGAGAAGTTAATTTTAATTCCTTGCAATATACCAGTATAAACCGGAAACTATTGCAACATCAAGTATTAATGCATAGATGTAAGTTGTCCCTGCAAAACCGAAAAATTCTATATTGTAATACCATGCATAAAGAACTCCAATAAGATCTATTGTAAATATTCCAAGAAGTATTTTGGCGCAGGTTATTTTGTTTTTCTTTGTTTTAACCCAGTTCTGCCATATCATAAAAACGAGTACAATTACAGCTGCACCGCTTAACCATAAAGGCAGTTCAAAGCTTCCAACATAAACAGGAATTCCTAAAACAAATCTAAGAAAATGCATTATTGCAACTACTGAAAATAATACAATGTTTAAAATTAATAGATGTTCAAGTTTAATGTCTTTTAATTTGGTTTTGCTTTTTGGACTCATACCTAAATATGTTTAAGAAAGATTTGCTTATAAAACTTTTTCAATTTCAATAAAATGGATTTTAGCAGAGAACTGACAAATTAAACACCAATTCGTGTTCTGACTGCCTCATAACCAGCATCTTCAATAGCTTTTGCAACTTTTTCCTGCAGTTCTTTTCCAGGCGTTAAAGCAAGCATATATCCTCCGAGTCCGCCTCCGGTCATTTTTGCTCCGAGTGCGCCTGCATCTCTGGCAATATCTACTAATTCATCAAGTTTTGGATGCGAAACTTCAATTTCCTGAAGTAAAGTATGATTTTTATTCATCAGCTTTCCTACTTCCTCAAAGTTTGAATTCAAGAGTTCTTCTTTTGCTTCCATTACCAAATCTTTTGCCTGTTCAAAAAGCTTGTTGTATTTTTCAGGATTCTTCTCTTTTCTTTTTCTAACAGAGGCCACTGCTTTTGCAGTATCGGTAGTTAATCCCGTATTTCCAAGAACAATTTCAACCGGATTTTCTAAAGAAAGCCGGTCAATTTTTGAGCCTTCGTCTGTTTTTTCAAACCAGATTAATCCGCCGAAAGTTGAAGCAGTATTGTCAATTCCTGAAGGAGTTCCTGCGTATGCTTTTTCTCCTTCATATGCAACTTCATTTATCTTTTCATCGTCAAAGCCCAAATCAAAGTTCCTGTTTAAAGCTCTGGCAATTGCAACGCAGATTGCTGCGCTTGCACCGACTCCTCCGACTGCTTTCAGATTTCCGTTTACTGTAATTTTAATATTTTTATCTTTTGTATTAAAATCAGCTGCTTTTAAAACCCTTTCAATTGAGTCTTTCTGCTGTTCAAGTTTTTTCTCTTTATAGCCGGGATTTGCTTCTCTTTTGTCTTCAAGAACCCAGCCGTCTCCGGACATTGAGCCTTCATTTTCAGAAGGAGTTAAATCGTCTGTAAGTTCAACTTCTGCAGTTGTTTGGTCTTGAATTGCAGATGCAATTGCAGGAATTCCGTAGACTACGAAGTGTTCATTAAATAAAATTGTTTTTCCAAATCCGCCTTTTGTCATTATTATCTCCTCAGAAGACTAACTTTTTTAGAATATTTAAGTTTTTGGGACTGCTGAATTCAATTTTTGAGATTACTTGATTTTAGAAGGAGAAGAAGGGCTGTTGCTTTGGTAATATAGACTCCCTACGGAGAAATATATTATCGTAAAAATTTAACTCTTCGACTTTTTTTGCTTCGCAAAAAAACTGCTCTAAATCGCGATGTTTAAAAAAAGTCACAATACAAAATATCACTGAATTGCTTTATTC
>CAZNLD010000007.1:35132-46691 GCA_964574035.1 Candidatus Undinarchaeota archaeon | reverse complement strand
GGATAAATTGCAGTTCTTCAAAGTTATATTGTTGAAATTGTCTGCTATTAAAAATCTGCCATAAGAACTGTTATTTCCAACAAAATCCGTTCCTCCGCAATCTACAACTATATTAGAAGTATTCGCTATTAGGATACCACTTGCACCAGTGTCATTTATTTGACATGCCCCTAAGTCATCCATTAATATATTTTCATTAACATAAGTATCACCAGTTATATTTGAGCAATCAGTAAAGGTTGCTGCTTTCACTCCACTTACAGATACAAATAAAACTATCAAAAACACTGCAAAGATTGTTAACTTCCGGTTCATGTTTACTATTAATTATAATTAATATATAAGAGTTATTATCAAACAGAATAGCTGTCTTCCCCAAACACATTTCTAGTATCAGTGACATTTATTCCAACAGTTGAACCTGAACAGGACTGACCTGAGCAGGTTGCATTATACAAACCACTTCCTTCTTCCTGAAAAGTTGCAGAGCAGTCAGTTCCGTTTACACTTGCAGTCAAATGGGAGCTGTCCAAACCAAGAATTCCCTCCTGATACTCCTTATAGACATAGAAATCAAAAGTACAGGGAGAAGTTGAAGAAACAGAATCAATAGATGCATTTACTGCACTCACTGCATTGAAATCAAGCTCAATTTGTCTTCCTTCTGAAAGAAGGGTAGCATTTACAGTGAAATTGACTTGCTCCGTATTTACTGTATTAGTCGAAGTAGAAACCGATAAGCTGGTCCTTTTTTGATTTGAAAGATTCACCACCAGGTCAGTAAAATTATCAATGGAGCTTGTCAAATAACCTGCATCAGAAGCCCCTTCTCTTGAAAAATTGGAAAGGGCCAGCTCGGCAATTTTTGAATACTCTTCATTAAGTCCTTCAGCAAAATACAAGTCGTCTCTTACAATTAAAGTTGGATTTTCAACCTGATTGAACTGAACTAAAAAGAAGAAAACGGCGGATATTGCAGCTACAATGACTACTGCAGAAGCTATGAAAAACTGCCCTTTTTTACTTCTAAGTAGTGAACTCATTGTTTAAACCACACCGCCATAACAAGAGAACAGGGCTGTCCGCTGGAACAGAAACTGCCGTAGTCTCCTGCAATCGGATAATAGGTAGTAACTATCTCCCGCTCCTCCGGAATGTCTGAAATGGAGGCGCCTGCTTTTCTTGAACTAGTTGAGTTTGCATAAATGTATAGAATGTATCCAGTCGTATCCGGAAGAAGTTTTTCAATATCTGTTTCAATGGAAGACCAGCTTCCTTCCTGAATATTCTCCCTCAAATCGCTCCTGCCGTCAGTATCTTCGTCTTTCAAATCAAGCGTCCTTAAAGAATCCTGAGCATAAGTTTTTAAAATAACTCGGTCCCAGTCCGGATTTTCCTCGGCTGCCTGAAACTGCGTCTGAGAAATGAAAACAAAAAAGGCAAAAATGAGAATTGCAGCTAAACCAACTTCAATTACTCTCATCCATCCCTTATTGTTTCTTAAATTCATTTTTAAGACCATACCAATATTGTTACATTTACAGGATTGCCGGATAAAACTGCAAATCTTTTTATTGAAACTACATTTGAAGTCCTGCTGTGAGATGTATTTACCAAATTAAGAACAGTACTTGTCTCATTTTCAATTAAAATTCTGAAATTAACATCTCTGTCTAAACCCAAACCTGACTTGAAAGTGCTGTATTTAGTACTGTCATTTACATAACTTACCTTATCAGGATCTAAAAGACCCGCCTCCGCTTTACCTGCTTCTGAGCTGTATTCAGCCAGGCCTAGAACTTCAGGATTTGATGTCCAGTCTTTTGGATATCCGGGGCTGTCCACCAGAGTTTCGCTGATTTTATAGGAGCTTGCTTTAAGGAAAGCATAGTCGCTCTTGTCTTTAACTGGAGGAACCATTCCAATCATTTGAGTTACTGCAAAAATTATTACTGCAATTAAAAGAACTACTGCAATCATAAAACCTAAATTCATCTGTCCTTTTTTTCCTAGAAAATGAAGACCCATGAAACTATCACTCCTATAGTTAGAAAAACGGCGCTGTGTTTTAATCCAAGAACAGCGGAGCCTTCTGCAATCTGCCCGGCAAGCAGTCCGTTGAAAATCGCCTGAAGCATTATCATTGAAAAGAACAAGTTCTTATAGAAATTCAGTAAACTTGTCGGGTCCTGCGCAGAAACCGAAAGTCCTCTTGCACTCAAAAGAGGTATCATTAATCTCTGGAGAGCTACAACTATTGCAACAAAAAGCAGGAAAATTGCATACATAATCATTGCCTGCTGATTTAATTTAGCTTCTCTTTCTCTTTCAGCTTCCTTGATTAAATGAGCATCTTTTGCAACTGAATCCAGAGTATCTGCAAGAACTCCTCCGCTTATCTCCGCCTGCAGAATTATTGCAATTGACCTCTTAATGAACTTGCTGACAACTCTGTCTGAAAACCTCTGAAGAACTGTCCTGAAAGGGATACCCCATGAAATCTGATTTGCCATCTTTTTAATTTCAGAACTCAATTCGCCGTAGTCAGTTTTTGAACTCTTGTAAATTGCCTGAGGGAGCGTCATTCCACTTTTTCTTGAAGCTGCTATATCTCTGATAAAATCAGGAAATCTTTCCTCCAGAGCAGTGACTTTCTTTTTCTTTAAGTAAGAAAGCATTGAATACGGAATGAAACCAATTAAAGCAGCTGAGCCGATAATAATTCCCTGAAATCTTTCCGGAACAAAAATTAATCCCATGCTCAGAAGGAAGAAAGCAATGACTCCTGAAACTAAGAGAGCCCCTTTTTCTTTCTGCATTCCAAGGAACTGTTCTTCTTTTGATTCTTTTATTGTTCCTTTTCTTTTTTGTTTAGGTTTTCTTTTCATTTTAACTTGTAAACGGTGATGTTAGTTTAAGCAGTAAGAGGAATCCGATTGAAGTCAGAGGCAGAAATACAAAAACAATGAACTGCTGCATGAACTTCAATTCCTGAAATCCGGAAATCGCCCCCATGATTGTAAGCATGACTAAAGAAAATATTGAACCGACAATTACCAGAGTTATGTAAATTTCAACATACATTGAAAGATCGTCTGCATACTGAGTCATTTTTCTCCTGTATCTTGCCATGAAATACTCCGCCTGGTCTTGAAGCAGCGACTTCAAATCTCCTCCTCTGACAATTGTAGTTACCATACCCCAGAGCAAATCTCTGAAATTTTCTGAAGGAGATTTTTCGGCAGCCCTCTTCAAAGCATCTTCTAAATCCTGTCCGAGAACATCAATATCTTCAATAATTTCCTGCGCTTCTTTTGAAACTTCTCCGTATTCTTCAAATTCTGAAAGAACTCTGAACATAGTATCAATTGGAGCTCCGGTCCCTGCAATTGTGTTCATATAAAGAGTTGCAAATGGCAGATTGTTGTCAATATTCTTTTTTCTCTGGGCTTTTTTAATTGCAGGATACTGCAGAGAAATCATGAAGGCGCCTGTCGTTGCTCCAGCCGTTGCAATTAATGAAAGGAGAAAAGCAAAAATCGGCGCCTGACCAAGAAGCATAAAAATTAGAAGAGAAACCGGAAAGCTGACAAATGCAGTAATTAATGCAGTGAAAAAACATATACTTAGATATTCGCGAAGCATGATTCCCATATTAGACATCTTCAAATCTTCATGTATTCCTCTGAAGCTGTCTAAGTGTTTCTCAACCGTCTTGTTGAATAGTTTTGCTGATATTTTTTTACATGTATCTTGAAATGCCATTTATCCCCCTATCTTCTTAAGCAGAGCTTCCGGATTCTGATAGTATTCCTGAACAACTCTTCCTACATTTTTGAAATCTCTGATTCCTTTCATCTGCATCCACTGGATTACTCTCATTCTTCTCTGAATTTCCTGTTCAATTTCTTCTCTTGTACTATCAGTTATATCCATAACATCTTGAAGTATAGCGCTCTGGTCCTTGAAATCAAAGTCGTCTTCGGAAACCTCCCATTCATAGGTTTTCCTCTGCTTAGGTCTATCTTTTTCAACATTATAGCCGGTAATTTCAACAATTTCTTTAACTCTTCTAATATACCTGCCTTTAATTCTCTGTCTGGTTAAGACAATAAGCATATCCAAGTGCTGAACCAAACTTGGAGGCAGATTTATTGGCGGAGTTTTCAGCCTGTTCATTACTCCTTCAAGCGACTCCGCGTGAATAGTACTCATTCCCGGATGTCCGGTAGCCATCTGCTGGAATAGAACATAAGCTTCTTTTCCCCTGACTTCCCCTACGATTATGTTGTCAGGTCTCTGTCTTAGAGATGCTTTCAGCAGGTCAAACAAAGTGATTTCACCGAGTTTTTTGCCTGCCGCGCCCGCAGGTCCGAAGCCGGTCCTTGCAACAGATGAAACCCAGTTTTCATGAGGCAGTCTCAATTCAGGAGTGTCTTCAATTGAAATTACCTTTAATTCAGGCCTGATGAAAAGTGAAAGAGCATTTAATAGAGTAGTTTTTCCAGATGCAGTCGGCCCTGAAATAAGTATAGACTTTCCGTGTTCAATTGCAAGCCATAAATATGCAAGCATCTGAATGTCAACTGTTTTGTAATTTAAAACATCAACAAAAGTCATCGGATCTTTCATGAATTTTCTTATAGTGAAATTGGAGCCCTTTCTTGAAATTCCGGTTCCATAAGTTGCCTGAACTCTGCTTCCGTCGGGCAGAGCGCCGTCAAGTAAAGGATCTGCAACTGAAATTGACCGCCCGCATCTCTGCGCCAGTTTCATTACAAAGGAATCCAAATCCTTTTCTGCAAGGAATTTGACATTTGTTTTTAATGAGCCGAATCTCGGGTCTCTGTGATAGACATAAATTGGAACTCCTAAGCCGTCGCAGCTTATATCTTCTATATAAGGGTCCTGAAACAGCGGCTCAACTTTTCCCAAACCAATGAAATCCCGTGTTATGTAGTAATAAATTAAGTCATACAATCTGCCGGAGATTTTCATGTCATAATATTCAATAACGTTATCAATTTTTTTCTTCAGATATTTCTCAGCAGTTTCTCTTTTTAATGAATTAAAATCAACTTCCAGCTCTTCAACAAGTGTATTTTCAATTTTATTAAGCCTGCCTCTCTCTTTAATTGTCAATTTAGGCTCAATTACTCTGTAAAGGAGACCGCCGGTTTCTGCATCAAAACGTATATTTGCATAGACATGGATTTTTCCTTTTTTGAAATAGAGAGGATAAGTGATGTTTACCTTAGAGGAGTCAAATACAGTTTCTTTTTCAGGTTCATCTTTTTCTTTTTTTACCATTCCGCCTTCCTCTTTTGGAGGAACCGGCATATCTTCTTTTTTCTGATGAGTAGTAAGAGGTTTTTTACTTGCCCTGAACCGTCTTAGTTTTTCCGCCTTTTGATTCTCAGACCTAAGAATTTCCCTTATTAAATCTCTTAGTTCTTCTTTTGAAGCCCCTTTCTTTGACTCCTGAACAATTTCTCTGCATATTTTTACAAGACTTTCAGTTTGGATTTTACCTTCCCCTTTTCTCTGTAGAACTTCTCTGAGTGCTTTTCCAATTTCTGCATAAGCCCTGTTGTCCGGATGCTTTTGAATGGCATTTTGAACTGAATCAGCAAGATTTTTAGGGACTCCATGCTCAACTAATTCTTCAGAAAGCGATTCAGCGGACGGCGCTGTTCCCGTCTGAGATGGAGAAGACTGTCCCCGATAAAGCTTTGCAGCCCTTTTCATCAGTTTGGAGGTTTTTTTCGGCATTTTTGTCTTGCTCCTTTCAGTTCCTATAATTTTGAAATGAATATAAGGTTTTTGAAAGCTATGACTCTGTTTTTAACTGGACGGAACCGGCGCTTGAATTGTAAATAATATACTTTTTACCTCCTGCAGAGGAGCTTATATTTCCAAATAAGTTTTTGTCTATGTTTGCTATATCAACAGTATAGTTTAGATAACCGGCAGATTCGGCTACTTTTATGCTGGTATTATTCAAATAAACATAGTAGGTATCTCCTCCGGCCTGAGCCGGTATGTCAAGCCGTATTTTCCCGTATGAAGATACTTCCATGCTTCTCTGGGCTTTAATTAGAGCAGTATGAACATAATTTCCGACAACCCCCATCTGTTCTTCTCCAACAAACTCATATGCATCGTCTCTCACATTTGCAAAAACCGTAATTACGGTAACTAATATAAGAACTCCAAAAAGCAGAACAAAAACCTGCTCAATTATTAAAGCTTCTCCTTTGTTGTTTTTGAAGTTCATTTTAGATGAAATCAACAATCACTTCCGTTGTTATTACCCCCGCATCATTGTAAGTTCGGTTATTCCTGAAAACAGCTGTGTATGAACCGCCGGAAACACCGCTGACATCTCCGGGAAGAAGTTTAATTAGATAGCCGTTTCCAGATGAGTCATTCAACTGCCTGAACCAGAGTTTGTATATATTCAGATAATCATTTCCTGCCTTGTCTGATTTAGCTAAAAGAACTGAAGAAGAGCTGTTTGAATAGCTTGCAGTGCAGTCCATATTTGATTCAATCGGGTCAATAGAAATCAAGTTTCTAGATTCAACCAACTCGGAAGAAGTACCCAGCTCATAAACTAATGCATTATTGTTTGGAGAACCTCCTGAACAATAGCTTCCATTTTGAATTTCAAGTGTTCCTTCTGAAATGCTGAAATGAACAAGCCGGGTTGAATTTATTCCTTCGTGGGCAACCTCATTTATTGAAGTTCTGAAGTCAAGCATCCTGGTTTCCATATAGTTGGCTGTAGTGACAGTCTGCTGAGTTTCAACAAGGCCCTGTCCCCAGACATAAGTAATTAAAACCAAAGATAAAATAATTCCGGTTATTAAAATAGCACCTAATGAGGTAGACTGACCTTTTTTATTTTGCATATAAAACAGAAAGTTTGCAGGTTTAATAACTTTTTTCTTTCAAAAATTCAGGCATTCAAACTGACTTCGCCGGACCCCCTGAGTCCTTCGCCAAGTCCTACACCCATTGAATAAAAAGCCTCTGAAAGTGAATCGCCGAAAAGCTCTGAAAGGGTGCCTTTTTCTTCTTCGATAACAACAACTTTCTTTTTCTTCAAATTGGCCATCTGCTGTGCAAGGGCAATTGCATCTTCCTCGCTTCCTGTATAATCAGCAAGACCGTAGGCAACTGCATCTTTTCCGAGGCAGGGCCTTCCGTCTGAAATTATCTGAACTTGTGCATCTGTAAGCCCCCTGTTTTCTTTCACTTCAGATACAAATTCTTCAAAAACAGTATCAACCATGTTCTGAAAAATCTGTTTTTCCTGCGGAGTCATTTCTCTATACATGCTTCCGATATCCTTCAGTTCTCCGGATTTGACAATAGTGTAGTTTATATTATATTCCTCAAAAAATCCGCTCCAGTCGCTTAGCAGAGTATATGCCCCTATACTGCAGGTAAGTGAAAGAGGGTGAGCAACAACCGCATCAGATGCCGATGCAACCCAGTAAGCCCCAGATGCTCCTAAATCGCCTATCCATGCAACTGTTGTTTTATTCATTTCTTTTACTTTTGATGCAAGTTCATCTGAAGCAACAGCAGAACCGCCAGGTGAATTTATTTCAAGAACAACTGCTTTAATAGAAGGATCTTCCTCTGCTTTTTCAAGAAGCCCGATTATTGTTTTGGGCTCAGCTTGAGCAGTTGGAACGAAAGCTTCCTGGGAGCTTATTGTTCCTTGTATTCTAATAATTGCAATCTTCTCTCCGGAAAACTGTTTTGGATAAGAAGTACTTAGAACAGCAATAGCAATAACAAAAATAATTACCGCTGCAAGTATTACTAATAGGGTTTTCTTTGCCATCTTTAAACTTTTAGTCTAAGAGGATTTAAATAGGTTATTATACGGCAAACAATATAGAATGGGTATGAACAAGGACGCATATAGAGAAATTATTGAAAAAGCTCTTGAAAAGGATTTGACTAGACCTGAGTTTCAAAAATTAAAGAGAACGATCGGCAGAAAATATAATTTGAAAAAAATCCCAAAAAATTCGAAAATACTTGCCGAATCTGATGAAAAGGAAAAAGAAAAGCTCAGGCCCCTTCTTTTAAAGAAGCCGACCAGGTCAATTTCAGGTGTTTCAGTAGTTGCAGTAATGACTCCTCCTTCCGACTGCCCGCATGGGAAATGTTTATACTGTCCCCAGGGCCCGGAAGCGCCTCAGAGCTACACGGGAGAAGAGCCGGCTGCTTTGAGGGGCAGAAGAAACAAATTTGACGGATATTCTCAGGTAAGGAACAGATTGAATCAGTTAAAAGCTGTCGGCCACCCAACCGATAAAATTGAACTGATAATTATGGGCGGAACTTTTCCCGCCAGACCATTTGAAGAGCAGAAAGAATTCTTGAAGAGCTGTTTTGAAGGGCTTTCCGGCAGAAAATTTGACACATTTGAAAAAGCAAAAGAAAAAGTTCAGAAAATAGAAGCGAGACCTATTGGAATAACTTTTGAAACCAGACCGGATTATGCGAAAGAAAATGAAATAAACAACATACTGGAGCTTGGAGGCACAAGAGTTGAACTTGGAGTTCAGAATCCTGATGACGAGATCTATGAAAAGGCAGAGAGAGGGCATACCGTTCAGGATGTAGTTGAAAGCACAAGACTTTTGAAGGACTCCGGATTCAAAATTAATTATCATTTGATGCCCGGCCTGCCCGGCAGTTCAGAGAAAAAGGATTTGGAAATGTTCAAAAAAATCTTTGAAGATTCAAATTTCAGGCCGGACATGATTAAAATTTATCCGACACTTGTAATGGAAGGAACAAAACTATACGAATTATGGAAAAAAGGAGAATACAAACCTTTAACTTCTAAAAGAGCAGCAGAGCTTGTTGCTGAAATGAAAAAGATTGTACCTGAATGGGTAAGAATTATGAGAGTCCAGAGAGACATTCCTGCAAACTTGATTTCAGCCGGAGTAAAGAAAAGCAACCTCAGACAGCTGGCTAAGAAAGTTATGAAAAATAAAGGGTTTGAATGCAGCTGTATCAGATGCAGAGAAGTAGGGCATAAAATCAGAAAAGAAGGGTCTAAACCGGAAAATATTGAAATCAGGACTGAAAAATATGAAGCATCTGAAGGAACTGAGTTTTTCATTTCTGCAGAAGATTTTGAAAAGGACATACTTATTGGGTATACAAGACTCAGACTTCCTTCTGAAAAATACTTCAGACCTGAAATAAATGAAAATACTGCTTTAATTAGAGAGCTGCATGTTTACGGTTCTGAAGTTTTGATAGGAGATGAAGCTCAAAATCTGGAATATCAGCATCTTGGATACGGAGAAAAACTACTGAAAGAAGCTGAAAAGACTGCTCTAAAAAATGGAAAAAGTGAGATTCTTGTACTAAGCGGGCTTGGAGTAAGAGAGTATTATGAAAAATTTGGATACCGGAAAAAAGGCCCCTATATGTATAAAAAATTGAAAGAGAGCAAAACATAAATACCCCTGAAATCATTTTATTAATTACAGATGAAAAAATCAAAACATGTCAAGCTTGTTCTGGAAAAGTTAAGCAAGACGGAGGACGAACTTGGAGACTACTGTATTGAGCAGGTTGCCGAAAATCTGAAGAGCAATGGGTATAAAGATTCAAAGCTCTGGGCAACAAACATAATTGCTTCAATGCTGGGTGATTTCAAAAATTTTGAAGGAGCTGGATATCTTGAATCGCTAATTTATGAATTGGAAGGACCCGAAAAGAACGCAGCTGAAGCTCTACAGGAAGTTATTTCTGATTTAGAAAATGACCTGGAAAATGAAAGACCGAAGCATGTTAAAGACGCATTAGTTTATTCTGTCGGAAAAGCTCTTGACAGAATAGATAAAGAGAAATATAAACGAATTTACCGCTGAGTTAATTCTTTCAAAAGATTATTTTTTGCAATTTTTATCGGCTCTGGGACCTTGTTTTTCATTGACTTTTTAATTAATTTTGCAGCAGTATCCATCGTTATTTTATTTCCCGGGCTGACATAGAATTTAGGAGAACCGACTTCCTTTTTGACTATCTTTGCCAGAATATCTCCGTCTTTTAAAACAAACTCGTCTCCTCCCTGGCTTTTAACTTCTCCTCCAAGAAGGCTCTTTGAAACACCGATTGTACTGCAATTTAATGCAAGCCCTACGTGGCTTGCCAGACCGAAACCTCTCGGGTGGTCAATTCCATGTCCCTCAATTATTAAAAGCTGAGGAACGCCGAGTCTTTTTAAAGCATCAACTATAATTTTTCCGTCTCGGAAACCTTCAAAGGCAGGGACTGCAGGGAACTTTGCCTTTTTAGTTATTACTTCCTTTTCCTTGACTTCAAAGCTTGTAAAATCAGGAGAAGGTTCGAGGATGCAGATGCTTACATTAATTTTGTCGCCCCTGGAATAGATTGAAACGCCTGCAATTCTTTTTATGGCAACCGGTAGATTGTCTTCTAAGACCAGCTTCTCTGCAAACTCTTCCTGAAGTTCTGCTGCATCAGTTATTTTGATTTCGTGAGGGAAATAAGTTTTAGGCATGGCTTAATAATCACTACGCTCCTTTATAACTCTTGCTCAGATTTCTTCTTTTCTGAGGCAAATTTCTGTCTGTAATACTCTGAATAGTTCTTTCCTTTAGGCATTTGACTGCCGGAGCTGGATTCGGCTGATTTTGTGTATTTTCTGACATCGGACCTTAAATCAAGCAAGTCAACTTTGGCGTCCTGGCAGATTCCCCTTAAATCTTCAATTAAAGTTTCCATTGCCTTGATGATTTGGTTTGCCTGTCTTGCCTTCTCAATGGCGCTCTGCTTGGACTGATGCGATAAAATGGTGTGGGCCCAATTTTTTGCGGGTTTTATTTTCTTTTCAATGGCTGCATATGATGCAACAACTGCATCTATTTGATTTATACTTCCGTCAATTAATGAACGGAGTTTTTTGTAGCTGTTTTTGGGGTTTTTCTGGAAATCCCCGAGGAAGTCAACCAGTTTTGAGTCCGTTTTATAGCTCTTTTTGACAATTCTGAACTTTCTGGTAAGTTTTTTGAGCTCTTCATTTAATGTTTCAAAATCAGAAGAAAGGGCCCGGACTGAACCCAGCTGAGCTGAATCTGCATAAGAAATCATCTTTTCAATTCTTGATTTTGAGCTTGAATGCAGGAAAAATAAATTGGATACTCTTAAAGAGTCGAGAAAAGATGAAGCTACATTAATAAGCTTTGATACATTGTCAAGGTAATTCTGTTCCGTTCCGTACTCTAGATCCATGCCATATACTATGATTTTTTATAATAAATAGTTTATTAATGGTAAATCGTAGATGGTAAATGGTAAATGGATTTGTCCGTAGCTGCCAGCTGTCGATGGTGCAAAAGTATCTTGAGAGATAAACAGCTGCTTCCGACTATGTACAGAACTATTAACTAATAACCATAAACCATTAACCATAAACTATAAACTATAGACAGAAATTAATATAAATGAGGAAAGATAAGGGTTAGTTGAAGATAAAATGGCTGAAGAAAA
>CAZNLD010000007.1:0-35032 GCA_964574035.1 Candidatus Undinarchaeota archaeon | reverse complement strand
GGCAAAAAGGTTTCTAAGAAAATTAAAGAGTAAATGGTCTGGAAATTAATGTTTTTAAAACCAAAAAATTTTTTGGTTAAGACAGTATATCCTTGATGAATTCCTTTGGTTCAAGAATATCAAGATATTCTTTTGTTAATCTCCAAGAATCAAATCTTTCTCCGATTGCACTTCCTGTCTTATCATTGGTTCTTCCTTCTGCAACAGTGAAAAAGACATCCTGTGCGTTCTGAACTAACGTTTCAACAAGATATAACCGGAATAGATTTAACCAAGTAGGATTTTTTACTAATTTTTTGAAGCTATCCTCTTTCTTTGCTAAATAATTCATTGCTCCTAAGAGCTCTAGAAGTCCGAAACGATACTCATCCGACTCTAATGAAAGGCTAAGGATTTTTCCAAGACCTTCTACTGAAAGCAGTTTTGGAATTTCTTTGCCTTTGATATCTTCAATGAAATAATCACTAAGCTTAGGGTTTCTCATAATATTCTTTTCAAACCGCTCAAGTGATTCCTTGCCTTTTCCTTCCCACAATACTGTAGCACCTACGCCAAAAGTTGTTTGAGAAGGAGCATATATTGTCTGACCTAGTGCCTGTAGAATAGAACGAACTGTGGTTACATTTTTCTTTTTCTTAATTGCACTTAAACTTTCTTGAGTTATCTCTTTTTCAATATGTTCTCCAAGTTCTTCTCCTTTAGTAAATGTATCTCCTTCTAGTTTTTCAGCATATTCATCGCCAACACGCTCTATATCCCGAGTAGATGTAAAATCCCTGAGCCCGAAAACATTCAATAGATACTCATTTAACTCCAATTGTGCAATTCTAAAGCCCACGAAAAGATTTCTTGCAGAACCATATGTCGCCGAACTTTCCTCGTTGCCATAATACTTATGCATAATTCCCAAACAGCTCAACATATCGTACTTATTGCTGAAAATAAGTTTAACTAATTCTTTTCCAGTGACTGCTGCATCATCTTCAATAGATAATACCTTGGACTCAATTACTTCATCACCTAACTTTTTCCAAAAATTCTTTTTTGCAGAAAAACTACCTGGTTCAGGTGAAAAAGTAGATAAACCAGCAAGCTTAGCCATATTAAATATAAGATATTTTCCCTTTTGTTCTGCACCCATTCCCTTACTGGGCTTTGCGACTTTCTTAATTGTTTTTTTAATACTCATTTATTATCAAGCCTCTCTTATTTAGTGATTATTATACTATTTAAATCTAACCCCAGCTGAATACCTTCTTCCAAATATAAATTGCAATCGGGGGAAGAATAAATATAACAATTGCCGGCCATCCGCACTGCGTGAATATACATACGAAGCTGTCTAAGAATTCGCCTGCAATACTCGGCTGTCCCTGTGCATTGTCCTCTGCAGCGAATGCAGAGCCGGCTATAACCAGGAATACTAATAAGCTTACAAAGACTGCTTTTTTAGAGTCAAATTTAAATTTCATTTTTTATCAAATTTTACGCTTTCGCCGAATATGATTAATCCGATTCCCACTGCAAGCAGTACAAGAATTCCGAACCAGGACCTGTATGTTTCAAGGAACTGGATTACGAGCCAAATGATACCGACTGTCAGGGCAAAAGCGCCTCCTATAGACAGTGCATTCCATATCATTGAATACTTTGACTCAGAATACTCGCCCAGCAGGTATTCGCCTATAAGCACAAAAATTATTCCTAGGACAACCAAGAACAGGGCCCCGTGCATCTGCACGCCCATGCTCATGCTTCCGTAGAGCAGGCCGAAAATTATGCCAACGAGCAGAATAAACCAGCCGGAGAATTCGAATATTTTCCAGATGTGTTGTTTCATAAAATGATGGAATGTTTGGAGTTTTTAAATAGTTTTTGTTAGAAGATTTGAGTAAATTGAATAGGTTAAGCTGGTAGTGCAGGCTGTTTAAGTTGGTGAGCTGGTGGTACGGATTATTCAAGTAATTCAAACTGGTAGTACGGACTATTTGAATTATTTGAGCGGGTGGTACGGGTTGAGGGAAAATGGTTGAGCTGGGTTGGAGTTCATGAGTTAGGATTATAACTAATTACTTATGAATTATGATATCTACAAATTTTTTCAAAAAATCTTCTTTACTCTTTATCGGTACTTTTACGCCTGAAGCTTTTGCATGACCTCCGCCTGCCGCCTCTTTCATCCCTTTTATTGCTTCTCTAATTGCTTTTGGAAAGTCAATATCCTCTCTTTCTGTTCTTAAACTCATGTTGAAAGAATCGCCTTCCTGCTCTCCTATAATTATCACTTTGTCGGAATATTTCTCCTGAAGTAAATTTGAAATATCACCTCTTATTTCAAAGTCGGATGAAATTTCGTATAAAAACACCGAGTCAGAAAGCCATTCTCCGCCTTCTTCATGTTTTTTTATTAACTGTTCAATTTCCAAACTTACCAAATCTTTATACTGGTTAAGTTTTTCATTCTCAAGAAGGTCTTTTGGATTATCTGCTGACAAAAGAATTTGAAGGGCATCCTTTGATTTTTTGGCTGCGTCTGCTGATTCAATCAAATCGACTAATTCATTCAAATCAGCATCATATTTTTTCCTGACTTTCTCTAAAAATTCGGGGCAGGATACCTCTCCTCTGTCGGCAATTACTCCGATTGAGGCGAGCCAGTCCTGTATTTCAACGGTTTTATAAGCAAGATAAGAAGTGGGAGCTATCATGTTTTCAGAGAGTTCAAACAAATGAGGGTTTAAAAATTCAGCCGGACCGAAATCTGTTTCAAATATTTGATGGTGGTCCAAAATCAAAATATTCATATCCGTTGAAAGCTTTCTGATTGACTTGCCGGCTTCTCCTCCTAAATCAAGAAGAATTAAATTCTCAGGATTTTCATTTTCAATTTCATTGAACAGATTTTCATGAATTACTGGGTCTGCTGAAATTATGCTTTCTGTTTCAATTCCTTTTGCTTCAAGATATTTTATGAAAAGAGTTGCAGAACATAAACCGTCTGAATCGCTGTGATGCAGAACAACTGTTTTTCCCTGAACTGCATCCAAAAATTCTTTTGCCGAAGTTGAAATGAGGAGTTCTGCATATTCCTGCTTTTTCTTTTCTGAAACTTTGAAAAGGACAATCCCTTCATTCGGCTGGCCGTAGATTATATTCGTCCCTTCCGGAAAGATGAAAAAGCATGCCAGAGCAAGCAGGTCTTCTTCTCCATTTACTTCTAGTCGAATCCCCTTTCTATCCTTATTTTCTTTAATTTTATTCCAGGCATCTAAAGAAATTGAACCGGCGGGGTTTTCTGCTGTTATTTTTTTTCCAAAAGCTTTGATTTTGTCAGCCTTTTTCGGCTCTATTTCCTTCCGTTGAATTTTGTAATCAACAATAGCAAGCTTTGGAGTAATTCCTTTTTCCAGAAGGGTTAAAGTGGCCTCATCTCCTACTGAAACAATTTCATCTAAATCTGAAAGCTCTGATTCAGAAATGAATTCTCCCTGCGGTTTTTTTAGAAATTTTGATGCTTCTTCCGATATTTTGAAGTCGTTAATCATTATATCTACTTAGTTGAACTCCTTTTAAGTTTTCTCTGGGCAGCCAATATGTGAGAGCAGTAGGAGGCTTTCATTGTAAAATACTTGCAGTCGCAGGCCCAATTGTCCTTTCTCTTGTTGTAGGATACTTCATGCTCTTCATCCGTTCCAGGGACTTTGAAGTAAACAGTTGTCTCTGTTTCAAGCATTTTTATTTCAGAAGTAAGACGGTCTGCTTTATCCAGCCTTGATTTGAAAACCTTCTTTTTCATGTGGCTTTTCGCCCTGTCAAGTTCGACTTCAGAAGAAACTCTGGTGAAGGTATTCAATTTTGGATCAAATTTCTTGAAGGATTCCGCAGGGACATATTTTACATTATTTAAATTCAATAAAACATTCTCAAATTTGAAAATTTCATCAGATATGCTGTCCTGGAATGCATTTATGGAGGGGGCCGTTTTATAAAAAGCATGCATAGGTTCAATTTTTCCGTTTTCGTGTTTTGGAACTACTGCATCATATCCTTTCTCTAAGTATGAAGCAAGAAGCTCAACTGCCTTCTTCTCAATTAACGGCATTTCAACAGAAGTTAAAAAGGCATATTTAGTTCTGCACGTTTTTAATCCAGTTAGGGCTTTTGTAAGGGGGCTTTTTCCATACCTGCTGATTAGAATATCTTCAGTAAAGAATTTCTCATACTTTCTTTGATGATTAAAATTTTCAACTACAAAGAAAATTTTTTGGAATGAATCCTTTAATTTATGAAATGTTACCTCTGCAAGCGTCTGCCCGTATACTTTCCTAAGCCCTGGGTCTACTTCGTTCTGATTTAAGCCGGTTAATAAAATTGCAGATGTTCCTTTGTCCATAATAAGAAATGGGCTGGCAAGTATTTATGTTTAATGCGGATTTGAATAAATAAATATTTAAATCTGCAACATTATAAATGAGTATGAAAAAAATAAACAGAAACAAAAAAAGTGAAAAACTTAAACATTTCAATACTATTGATTTTAAGTACTATAGTGGGTTCAACAAATTTAAAGACAAAAAATTGAAAAATTCTTTTAAACTGCTTAGTAAAATAGGAGTAACTGCAGATATGTTGACAGTTACCTCCTTAATTTTCGGCTTGATCTCGGCTGTTTTAATAGTTTTTAATCTTTTAATTGCTGCTATGTTTATTATGATTCACCTTGTATTTGATTTTCTTGATGGCGGTTTGGCAAGGTATAAAAACAAGGAAACATTAGAAGGGATGTTTACTGACTCAACAAGTGATTTAGTAGTTGTTGTTGCAATAACTGCAGGAATGACCTTTAATATCATTAATGGAGCATTAGCAGTGATTTATATTTTTCTATATATTGGAGAATATATATTAGCATTTACTAGAAATCATATAAATGTCCCAGTAAAGATAAGTTTGAGACCGCGCCTTATCGTTTTTAGCTTTTTGATAATTTACGGAGTTTTTGGTTATAATTTTGTCAGTGAAATTGTTTTGTTGTGCTCGAGTGGTATGCTAATAAATTTCATTAACAACTGCCTGGTGATTAAGAAAGCACTAAAATGAAAACTCTGATGGATTTACACATTCACTCGTGTTACTCAACCCATTGGTTATGGGGCTATTCTTGTTTAACAACTCCGGAAGAGATAGTTTCTGAGGCGATTAAAAAGGGTTTGAAAGTAATATCCATTTCAGACCATGATTCCATAAAAGGTGGCCAGCTTGGAAAGAAAATTTCTAAGAAAAAAAACCTGATTGTTATACCTTCAATAGAAATTACAACCAAAGATGGTCATTTTATTGGACTGAATGTAAATGAACTTGTGCCGAAAGGTCTTACTGCCGAAGAAACTGTTGATAAAATAAAAGAACAAGGAGCATTGGCATTAGCCCCGCACCCAACGTTTTATTTCAATTCTCTTGGAGCTGAAAAGGTAAAAGAATTAAAACTGGATGCAGTAGAGGCCTTTAACGCTAGATGTAAGGATACTAACAAATCCGCACAAGACCTTGCAATTGAATTAAACCTTCCAATCACGGGGGGCAGTGATGCTCATGCAGTAAGTGAAATTGGTAATGGCGTGAGTATTACTGAAAACGAAATAGAAGGAGTTGATGATGTACTTAATGCTATTAAAAAGAAGCAAATAAGTGTTGGAGGTCATGGAACCACCAAACGACAAATTATTTCTACGTTGGCAAAATTTACATTAAGTAAGATTTATTCTCCTTTAAGACCAACGTGCTTATTAAAAAAGTAAATGTCAATCTATCGGAGTGATTCAAAAACAATTTCCCTAACGTCTTCTTTGCCTACTGAAACTGGGGCCCTTTCAACACTGGACCAGCGATAATTTACAGTATCAATAAAAATGAGCTCGCGGTCTTCATCAGAGAAAGTAATAGGGCTCTTATCCAAATTTAAACTTTTGATTAATAGGTTTATGGTTGTAACAAGATCACTGCCTCCGTTAAGAGTTTTCGAGATTGTTTCAAGTTTTTTCTTTAGTTCTGGGCTTGCTTTCCTTGAAATAATTTCAAATGATTTTGGAGTTATATGTGCAAGACTCTGACCATGGTTTATTTTTGGAAACCTCTGAGAAATTGGATGAGAAATTGCATGCGGTAAATGTGTACCTATTAGTGCAAGAGCTATTCCTGCAAAAGCATCTGCATACGCCATGCCAATTTTTGAATCAATATTTTCGTTATTGGAGTAAGAATTGTAGAGATATTTACCGACTAAATCAATAGCCTTGAGAGAAAATTCATTTGCAGCTTCTGTTGAGTCCTTTCGTGTATAAACCTCCATCGCATGACATAACACATCAAAACCAGTGCTTGCAACAATATGTTGTGGGGCGTGTTTTGTAATTTCAATTTCCACTATAGCCAATTTAGGGAGAATTCTTATGTCCTTTAGAGTCTTTTTCTCCCTTGTTTGAATATTTGAGATTACTGCATAAGGTGTAAAGTGGCTTCCTGTTCCGGATGTAGTTGAGCAGGCCACCACCGGAAGTGCTTTTTGAATTTTTTTCTTTTTTTCCACAAAATCCCAGACATTTCCAAAAACCCCACATGCTATTGCTTTTCCGGCATCAATTACAGAACCCCCTCCAAGCGAAAAAATGAAATCAACTTTATTTTCTTTTGCAATCTTCACTCCTTTTTCAATAAGTTTCAGAGTAGGATTTGCAATTATTCCTGTATAAGGTATTACTTCAATTCCATGCTTGACAAAAAGTTCAACGCATTTGTCATAGAAACCAAGGCGTTTCATGGAGCTTACTCCGGTACAGAAAAGAACTTTTTTTCCGTATTTTTCAATTTCCTCAAATGCGCTCTCGAGGATTCCCTGCCCAATTTCAAGATTAATTGAGTTGAGATACTCGCTATCTGTCTTATGCTTGTTAATTAAATTACTTAGTTCTTCTTCAAGAGTCATAACGAATAAGACGGTGTTGCATTTATAAAAAGTTTGTGTATTAGAAATCCTTCAAAACAAGAGAACGATTCCAAACTAAGAATACTGCAGCAAATATTAATGATAAGATTACCATGAACAGCGTTGAAAAATATAGAATATCCAAACCATATGGGATTAGGTACCCAATACTTTTTAAGATTAGATAACATTGTACAAAGACTATTATGCCCATCTGTAGACTTGCTTTTGCTTTTCCCATCCAGTTTGCACCAATAATTTTTCCAGAAACAGATCCTAATTGTCTTATTCCTGAAACCAAAAGTTCCCTGAAAAGTAAAAGTAAAACCATCCAAATCGGAATGAGCCCAATGCTAGAAAAAGCAAAAAATATGCTTAGGATGAGCATCTTGTCAGTAAGAGGATCAAAAACAGTTCCAAAAGCAGTAATTAGATTATACGTTCTGGCTATGAAGCCATCAAACCAATCTGTAAACACTGCAAATAAAAACACCAGCAAGGAGAGTAACAAAAGAGATGTTTCTTTACTATTAATTAAAAAGAATATCACGGGAACCAATAATAACCTTAATAATGTCAATAAATTAGTAAGTTTCATGAACGGGTCACCGCCGTTTTAATAAGTTTTCTATTGAGAAACAGAAATGCTAAAGAAGAAAGTAAAAAGGCTAGGATCGTAAAAAGGGCAATGTAGTAGGTAAAGTTTTCAAGATTCGGCATCATGTTGGATTTAGTTAAAACTAAATACCCTTGAATGGCAATTATTAAAAGCACATACAGAAGCATTTTAAATTTTCCAGCCCAGTTTGATTTAAATATTTTCTCTTGTGCGAAATCTGCTTTCTTAAAACTAAGAATTGTTAACTCAGCAGATAAAACAATTAAAGGGATCCATAAAGGAAAATAACCGAGATTAGAAAAAATAAAAAGCATGGTTAAGATGAGTAGTTTATCAATTAATGGATCAAAGATAGTTCCAAATGCTGAAACGTTTTTATGCTTTCTTGCAAAATAACCGTCCAATATATCCGTAAGGGATGCTATTAAAAATAAAATAAATGAAAGAATTAGAAGAGATACATTCATTGAATAAATGAGAACGGCAATTACGGGGATTAGAATTACTCTTAATATTGTTAACAAATTTGCAATTTTCATAGTACTCTTATATTAGGACAGTAAGTATAAATATTAAATTATCCAGAAAGTAATTAAGTTTCATATTCGTTCATAAGAAAATTCACACATTCACTTTTTGGTTTACAATAAAACGAACTACTCAAATACTAAAAATATATGATGTTCAATAGGCAAATAAAGAAATAGAAAAAATACAGGAATTAGAAATATTATGAAACACTTATTTTATTTGGAAAATTCATATAAAGTTATAATCAAAAAAAACCATTTATAAATATTGATAGAATCAACAATAAACTAATTATTTATGATGCAGATAAATCATCAGAGTAGCTCCAATTACGGCGCCGATTCCATCTCTAACTAAATCAAATGCGTTGTTCAAATAACCACCTACTTCGGGAGCGTCAAAAAGTAGTACTGCTCCAAGCTCAAATATTTCCAGCAGTGCACCTATGCCTAATCCTACGAAAACAATAGTTAGAAACAAATAAAAATTACCGACGTTTGGAGTTTCCTTCCAGTGCGCTCTTATAAAGTTATAAGCAACTAAAGTTAACACAAATGCACCGTAAATATGCGTTAAATTATCGTATCCGAGTCCTAAAAAAGACATTTCATATAGTCCGAGTATACTTCCTATAAAGTGAAGAAAGAAAAGAATAAAACCAAATATAAAGAGATGAACAGTTATATGCAATTCCTTATGTGAAAAATAAAAAAACGCTAAAAGAGGAAGAATTGCAAGGCACATATAAAAAGTCATTGTATCTTTTAGATAGAGGGCTGCAATAGAAAATAAAAGTATCAAAAGGAAGGTCAAAATAGTTATTTCTTTTATGTGTACATGGTCTTTCGTCGATTTTGGAACCATAAAATCTATTAAGAAACCCAGTTTAAAACCTTTGCCATTTATTACAAGATAAATATTATATATAAATGAGTGGACTTATTATTACATAAAAGTATAACAAGATGGAAAATTATAAAATAATAAAACCAAACCTTAACGATTGGCCTAAAATAAAAAAGAGGATAATAAAGAGTATGCCAAAGGAGCCATCCGCCTACGTTCCTTTTCTACACTTAATTCAATCTACATTACTAGCTGATGAAAGTTTAATAGCAAAGAAAGAGAATAAAATAATTGGCATTATAACTACACTAAACCTACTTTCAAAAAATAAAGCATACATTCATCATTTTTGTGTACATGAAACTCACCGAGGATGCGGGATTGGCAGCGGGTTAATGAGAATGATGCTGAGAACCCTTGAAGAAAAAAACTACAAAACTGTGCACCTAAGAGTCGATAATGAAAATAAAAAGGCAATAAAATTCTACAAAAAAAATGGATTTAAAAAGAAAAGAAAAACGTTTTTAGGCAAAAAGCATGTAATGGAGAAAGTATTTTTATAGTTATTAAACAATTATGAAATATGCTTAAAGAAACACTTATCATCTTAATTGGGATTTGTGGGTTATTAATTTTATACTATAAATATTGGTTTCTTAGAAACCCAGAAATAAGTGTCCCAAAGGGAAAAAATATAATGAGCCCCGCAACCGGAAAAATTCTAAAAGTAATGGAGATAAATAAGGATAAAATTGAAATTAAAAAAGGATTTCTTGGAAAAATCAAAATACTTGTAAAAGATATAACAAAAGAAGGATATTTTATACCAATTGTCATGTCTCTTTTTGACGTACATTATCAAAAGGCTCCAATAGACGGCGTAGTTACTAAAGTAAAACATTCCAAGGGTAAATTTTTAAATGCAGTTTTTGGAGCAGAGTCAATGGATGCAACATTCGAAAATGAAAAAAATGAAATAGTTATTGAAGGAGAGAAAAAGGTAAAAGTCATACAAATAGCAGGCATGTTTGCAAGAAGAATTGTCTGCTTTGTGAAGGAAGGAGATAAGGTAAAAAAAGGCCAAGACATCGGACTAATAAAATTCGGAAGCCAAGTTGTTTTAGTAATACCAAAAACAGATATAAAAGTTAAAGATGAACAAAAAGTTAAAACAGGAGAAACTATAATTGCAAAGTACAAATAAAATGAAAAGAGGAACGGCGTTTATTCCAAATATACTTTCAATGGTGAATTTGATATTTGGATTTTTATCAATAATTAGTACCCTAGAAGGCAAATTTACAAATGCTGCCTTCTTTATCTTAATTGCAGCTCTTGCAGACAGCGCAGACGGAAAGATTGCAAGAAAATTTAAAGCAGTTTCAGATGTAGGCGTTGAGTTTGACTCTCTTGCAGATTTAATTTCATTTGGAGTTGCTGGACCACTTTTATTATATGCATACATGTTTAGTGAAATAAATTTTGGAATATTTATTCCAATTTTTCTAGTTGGGTGCTCCGCCCTTAGACTTGCAAGGTTTAATGTTGAACACGACCCAGGTTATTTTCAGGGACTCCCAACTCCTGCATCCGGTTTTCTTTTAGCAGCGTATGTAATTTCCGGAATTGTTATTGATTATAGAGTGGCTTCAGTATTATTTGTATTAATAGGAATGTTAATGGTCAGCAACATAAAATACCCAACCTTTAAAAAATCAACAAAAAAGACATGGGGTCTTTTAGTTTTAATAATCCTCTTTTTCATAGGCGTAATATACATTAACAAAATATTCATACTCCTCCCATTTTTTGCATATTTAATAGGAGGGCCTTTCATATTAAAATGGAGCAGCAAAAAATGAAATTATTCGGAACTTCAGGAATAAGAGGAATTTATGGAGAGAAAATAACTCCCGAGCTTGCTTCTTCGGTCGGGCTTGCTCTTGGAAATCAGATAAAAAAAGGAAAAGTTCTGGTAGGGAGAGATCCTAGAGAAACCTCATTTATTTTAGAAAATGCAGTTATTTCAGGCCTTGAATCTGCAGGAATTGATGTTTTAAAAGCAGGAATTGTTCCGACGCCTGTTCTTGCTTATTCAGTAAAAGAAAAAGAATGCAAAGCAGGAGTTATGATAACTGCTTCCCATAACCCGCCGGAATATAATGGAATTAAATTATGGCAGGAAAACTCAATGGCTTTCACTTCTAAACTGGAAGAAAAAATTGAAGAAAAGATTGAAAAACAGAAATTCAAAAGAGCAGACTGGAAAAAGATTGGTCATTCAAAAGAAATTGATTTAGCAGATGATTATATTTCAAAAATTAAAAAAGAAGTTAGAATTAATGACAGATATAAAATAGCTCTGGACTGCGGAGGCGGCTCAAATTCAATTATTTCTCCTCTTGTATTAAGTGAATTTTCTCACGGATTAAAAAAGATTTTCTGCGAATTTGACGGAAGTTTTTCAGACAGAAAATCCGAACCTTCAAAAGAAAATCTGAAAGCCCTTAGAAAAAAAGTCTGGGACGAAAAGGCAGATATCGGATTTGCCCATGACGGAGACGGAGACCGGCTGGCAGTCGTTGATGATTTAGGAAAATTTGTTGAAAAGGATATCCTTTTAGCTCTTTTAGCAAAAAATGAGCTTGAATCCGGGGGAGTCGTGATTGTTCCAGTTGACACTTCAAAACTTGTCTGGGATGTTGTTGAAGCAGAGGGCGGAGAAGTTGTTATGAGCAGGGTCGGAGACGTCTGCGTTGCTGAAAAACTTGAAGAGAAGAAAGGCGTTTTCGGAGGAGAACCAAGCGGATGCTTTATATTTCCTGAGTTTAGTTTATGTCCTGACGGAATTTTATCTTCATTAAAAGTCCTTGAATTAATGAACAGAGAAGAAAAGAAACTGTCTGAAATTATTTCTGAAATGCCTGAATATGAAACCATAAGAAAGACAATCAAATGTAAAGAAAAGGACAAGGAAAAAACAGTTAAAAAATATTCTAAAAAACTGAAGAAGCTGGAAGGAGTAAAGAAAACAACAAAAATTGACGGTACAAGAGTGGACCTTGAGAATGCCTGGGTTTTAGTCAGAGCTTCAGGAACAGAACCGAAAATAAGAATAACGGTTGAAGCTGAAAATAAGAAAAGAGCAAAAGAACTGCTTAAAGAAGTCCTATAAGGTCTAAAATTATCGGTTTAAACAAAACATACACAAATGCCACTAGCAAGAGTAAGAAGCCGTAGGCAAGAATACCTACAGATATTCCGGTCGGCGATCCTAATGATTTTTCAGCATCGTCCATCTTAGCAATTAACGAGTGTTTTAACCCTTATAAACGTTACGATTTGTGATTTTAACTATTGAAAGACATATAAAGTTGAAAAAGCATTAAAAAGCAGGAGAAATGGCTCTTGAAAAACTTGGAAAAACATTAAGAAAGTCGCTTAGAAGACTTGCCAGAGCCGGCTATATAGACGAAGAAACTCTGAATGAAACTGTAAAAGAAATACAAAGAGCCCTTCTTTCTGCTGATGTAAATGTAAAGCTCGTCTTTAAGATGACTGAAAGGATAAAAGAAAGAGCCGGCAAGGAAAAGCCCAAAGCCGGTTTAACTCAGAGAGAACATATTGTCAATATTGTTTATGAAGAACTTTTGAATGCGTTAGGAGGAGAAGCTGAAAAACTTGAACTGAAAGAAGAAGGGCAGACCAGAATCATGCTTGTTGGTTTATTCGGCTCAGGTAAAACTACAACAACTGCAAAGCTTGCAAAATATTTCAAAAAGAAAGGTCTGAAAGTTGCAATGATTGGAACAGATGTATGGAGACCTGCTGCTTTTGAACAGCTGAAACAGCTCGCCGAGGAAGCAAATGTTGATGTTTTCGGCAATCCAGATGAAAAAGACCCGGTAAAAATTCTGAAAAAAGCCCTGCCGAAAACCGAAAAACACGACGTAGTCATTGTAGACTCAGCCGGAAGAGACGCCCTTGACAAAGAGCTTGGAAAAGAATTAAAGAAGATAAATAAAGTTGTAAAACCTGACGAAAAGATATTAGTTCTACCTGCAGACATCGGGCAAAAAGCAGCAGAACAGGCAACTGGTTTTAATGATGCAATCGGCATAGATGGAGTTATTCTTACAAAAATGGATTCAAGTGCAAAAGGAGGAGGAGCCCTCTCTGCATGCGCTTCTGTTGAAGTTCCCATTAAATTTGTCGGTCTTGGAGAAAGAATAGATGACTTTGAAGAATTTGACCCTACAAAATTCATTTCAAAAATGCTTGGAATGGGCGACCTTGAATCTCTGATTAAAAAGACAAAAGAAATTTTCGGAGATGAAGAAGGAAAAAGCATGGCAGAAAGTATGATGAAGGGAAAATTTACCCTGAAAGACATGTATACTCAGATTCAGAGCATGAAAAAAGTCGGACCCCTGAAAAAAGTAATGGAAATGCTTCCAACCGGAGGCATGGGAATTGATATTTCAGAAGATAAGCTTCAGCTTTCGCAGGAAAGAATTGAAAAATTTACAATTATTATGGACTCAATGACTCAGAATGAGCTTGAAAACCCGGATACTCTGGGTGGTTCAAGAGTCAAAAGAGTTGCTGAAGGTTCGGGAACGGAAGTGGAAGACGTAAGAGCCCTTCTTAAACATTATAATATGACTAAGAAAATGATGAAAAAGTTTGGAAAAAACAAGAGAAATATGAAAAAACTTTTAAAGGGGATGAACTTTAAAGGTAGGATGTAGATGGATAAAAAAAATTTAGAGAAAAAATCATACAGAGAACTTCAAAAGCTTGCAAAAGAAAAAGGAATTAAAGCCAATCAGAAGAAGAAAACCCTGATTAAAAAGCTAAGTGGAAATATTGGTTCAGTAAAAACAGATAAAAAAGCAAGCGAACCAACAAGCAGAATAAGTGTATTTGAAACAATTTATAATATTAAAAGAGATGTAGCAATTCTTGGTTTTGTTGGAATTTTAATTGTAGTTGCATTTATTGGTTTAACATATGCTCCAAGCCAGGTTGAAGAAGGAGATATTGTAACAATGAAATATACATTATACGATGAAAATTATGATATTCTTGAAACAAATGAAATGAATTTTACTGTAGGAGAAAATCAAATAATTCCTGGTCTTGAAAAAGGCATTATTGGACTGTCTGAAGGAAAAACAGAAACAATAGAAGTCCCTCCAGAGCTTGGATACGGAGGTTATGACCCTACAAATGTTAAAATCGTTCAGGAAGAAGTTGAAATCGCAAGGTCAGATTCTGCTGCACTTTCTACTTTAGAAACAGTAACAGATGAAGAAATAGAAGCAGGGGCTAAAATAAATATTAACACTCTTCCGTGGAAAATATCAATATTTTCAATTGAAGAAGTTGAAAAAGAAGGAACTACAGTTCAGGAAGTTGTCTATAAACATGAACCAGTAGAAGGTTCTCTTTATACCGACCCACTTTTACTGCCCTGGCCGATTAAAGTTACTTCAATAAATGAAACGAAAGTTGTATACAAAAATATGCCGGATATAGGAACGCAGGTAGTTTCAAACAACAGAGTTGGAACAGTTTCAAAAATTGAAGACGGACAGATAGTTGTTGACTTCAATCATGAGCTGGCCGGAGAGACTCTTATTTTCAAAGTTAAGATTTTAGATATAGAAAAGGCTGAATAATTATAGGTGGTTTGAGTTCGTTAAGTTGTTTGAGCTGGTAGTGCAAGCTATTTGAGTAATTTGGACGGGCAGTGCGAATAATTCAAGTAATTCAAGCTGCTCTTAGATTGTTAAATGAGGGAAAATAGGTGAGCGGGTTCAAACTGGTTAGAGTATTCGTATAATTTTAGTTTATTACTTATGACATACAACTTACGACCTACTACTTACAGCTATCTATTTCTCTAATTTCTTCCAGTCTTCTAAAAATCTTTTCAGTCCTGCATCAGTCAGCTCATGTTTTGCAAGTTCCTTAATTACTTTCGGAGGAATTGTTGCAACATCTGAACCTGCAAGAGCTGCTTCCTTTACATACTCCAGGTTTCTGATGCTTGCAGCCAGAACTTTTGTTTCAAATCCGTAGTTGTCATAAATTTTAACTATGTCTTCAACTACATCCATTCCTCGTTCTCCTCTGTCGTCAAGCCTGCCTATGAAAGGAGAAACATAAGTGGCTCCAGCTTTCGCAGCCAAAAGCGCCTGATTTGCTGAAAAAACCAAAGTTACATTTGTTTTAATTCCTTTCTTTGAAAGTACTTTAACTGCCTTTAATCCTTCTTCAGTCATTGGAATTTTAACAACAACATTCTTGCCCCATTTTGAAAACTTCTCTGCTTCTTTTACCATTCCTTCTTTATCTGTTGCAATAACTTCAACACTGACAGGTCCGTCGCACAAGTTAATTATCTTTTTGCACTGCTCTTCCGGGTCTTTTCCTTCTCTTGAAAGAAGAGTAGGATTGGTTGTAACTCCGTCAAGCATTCCAAGTTCTTTAGTCCATTTTATTTCGCCTATATTTGCTGTATCAATAAAAAATTCCATTATTTTTTCCTCCCGATAGCCTTTTTAGCTGCTTTATAAATATGTCTTGCTGTTAAACCGTATGCTTCATACAATTCGTCCGGATCTCCGGACTCGCCGAACGTGTCTTTAACTCCGACTTTTTCTACTGGTACAGGAACTGTTTTGGTAAGAACTTCTGAAACTGCCGAACCTAGACCGCCGATTACATTATGGTCTTCTGCAGTTACTATTGCCCCCGTTTCTTCTGCTGATTTAACTATTAAATCTTCGTCAATCGGCTTGATTGTACTCATATTAATTATTCGTGCCTCAATGTCGTCTTTTGCAAGAAGTTCGGATGCTTTTAGAGCTTCGTAAACTTGAGGACCACATGCAATAATTGTCAAATCATCTCCTTCTTTTAGAACAACGCCCTTTCCTACTTCAAAAGTATAAGAATCATCAAATAATACAGGAACTTTTGCTCTTGTAGTCCTCATGTATGCAGGACCTTTCATACCTGCTAGTGCGATTGTTGCCTTTTCCGCCTCAACGGCATCCGCAGGGCATATAACGGCTACATTTGGTAAAGATCTGTATACAGCCATGTCTTCTATGCACTGAGCACTGGCGCCGTCCGGACCTGTCTTAAATCCGGCGTGGCTCCCAACCAACTTAACATTTAAATTTGTCCTGGCTGCAGCATTCCTAAACTGCTCAAAAGCTCTTTCAGTGAAAATGGCAAAAGTGCTTGCAAATGCAATTTTTCCGGAGAATGCAAGGCCTGCAGCTGTATTAATCATGTCCTGCTCTGCAATTCCTACATTAAAGGATCTGTCGGGAAATTCTTTTCTAAACCAATTGCTTCTGGTAGATTTTCCTAAATCTGCTTCTAAAGAGACTATATTCTTGTTCTTTTTTCCAGCTTCCAATAAACCAGTTCCAAAGCCGTCTCTGCTCGGTTTCATTTCTGCATCTGATACTTTTTTTAAATCAAGATTCATTTCTTCAGCTCCTTCATTGCTTTTTCAAATTCTTCGTCATTAGGGGCCATTCCGTGGAATTTTGGATTTAACTCCATGAATGAAACTCCCTTTCCTTTTCTTGTTCTTGCAAGTATTACAGCAGGACTCTTTTCATTGTCAGCCCAGTTTAAAGCATCAATTATTTCTTCGAAATCATGGCCGTCTATTTCTTTTACCTTCCAGCCGAAAGATTTCCACTTATCTGAAAGTGGCTCTATTTCTTTTGTTTTTTTAACAAAGTCGTCATTCTGGATTTGATTAGCGTCAACTATGCAGGTAATGTCTAAATTGAATGTTGCAGAAGTCATGGCTGCCTCCCAAATTTCTCCTTCTTCAAGCTCACCATCTCCTAGGAAAACGTAAACTCTGTAATCTTTTTTATCAAGGTTTCTTGCTAAAGCAATTCCGTTTGCATAGGAAAGACCCATTCCAAGAGAACCGGAACTCATATCTATTCCCGGAATTTTAATAGTGGAATGGCCTTGTAATAAACCACCGAACTTTCTGAATTTCCAGAGCTCTTTTTCCTTGAAAAATCCCAAATCGGAAAGAATTGAATACAAAGCAGGGCAGGCGTGTCCTTTGCTGTATATGAATCGGTCCCTGTCTTCCCACTTTGGTTTATCTGAGTCTAAATTGAGTTTAGTGTAGTATAAAGCAGTAAGAATATCAATTGCTGATAGTGAGCCTCCAGGATGACCTGACTGAGCCTCGTGAATCATCTTCACTATATTGACTCTGTGCTGTCTTGCCTTTTCTTTTAAGGCATTAAAATCGTCTGATTTAATTAAAGGTTGTTTTAGGTCTGCCATTCAATCTCCCGAGTTTTAAGTTAATACGAAGTTGTTTATAAAATTATTCTATTTTTTCCTTCATTCTTCTAATTGTTTCAGCCGGATTTGCTGTTCCGAAAATTCCAGAGCCTGAAACGAATACGTTTGCACCTGCATCCGCCACTTCTTGTATATTATGCAGTTTTATTCCACCGTCTACCTCTATATCAAGGTCAAAGGAGTTTCTGAGTTTTTTGATTTTTTCAGTTACATCTATGAAACCCTGTCCAGAAAAACCAGGATTTACCGACATTACAACTACCATATCTACTTCAGACAAGTATGGTTCAATTTCTTCTAAAGGAGTATCTGGATTTAGAGAAACACCAGCTTTCATTTCCTCTGATTTAATTTTTTCAAAAATTTCTGAATTTGAAATTGCCTCTGCATGAACAACAAGTATATCGGCGCCGGCTTCTGCAAAAGCAGATATGAAATTTTCAGGATTTTCAATCATTAAATGGACATCCAATGGAAGTTTTGTAATTTTTTTAACTGATTTTACTACAGGAACTCCGACTGTTAAATTTGGAACGAAATGACCGTCCATAACATCTATATGAATATAATCGGCATACGGTTCAATATTCTTAATTTCCTTACCTAAATTTGCAAAGTCTGCTGAAAGTATTGAAGGAGCTATTTTCATTCTCATGATTGAATATTATTTAAAATGCTATATAATTATTGTCTAAACTGGAAATAATTTTATTCAGATTTTTCTTCTTTTGCCGACTTTTCTTCTTTTGCCGACTTTTCTTCTTTTGCCGACTTTTCTTCTTTTGCCGGCTTTTCTTCTTTTGCCGACTTTTCTTCTTTTGCCGACTTTTCTTCTTTTGCCGGCTTTTCTTCTTTGTTTTCTTTTTTCTCTTCTTTCTTTTCCTTCTTCTCTTCGGATTTCTCGTCAGACTTCTCTTCCTCTGAAGACTCATCTAAATCAACTTTAATTTGTCCGGATTCGTCCGGTACATTTTCATCTTTTTCTTCTTTTTTAGATTCTTTTTCTTTTCTTTTAGGAGCAATTTTCTTAAAAGCTTCAGCAGAATCATAAAGATTGATAAATGCAACGCTTTCCTTAATTCCGAATTTTTGTTTGATTGTCTTAACTTCAAACAAATCAGATTTTGCATCTAAAACTGCGCTCAACTTGTCAATTAAATCAGATTCCTTAGGTGTAGAACCCTGATTAGCTATCTTTACAACAAGCTCTTTTCTTTTAAGTAATGGATTTTTCTTTTTCTCTACAATTTTAAGATTCATTGTACTATTAAAGCATACTCTCCTTTTTCAGTGATTTCAAGTTTATCTGCAACTTTTGAATTAGAAGGATCAAGAATTATTGCAAGTCCGCTCCATCTTTTAGAAAATTCAACAGAACCGCAGGCGGGGCAAACATTCTTTTTAGTTAACCTTCTGCACTTTTTGCATGCCTTCTTCATTTTTTACTTCCCTTCTTTTTCTTTGACTTCTTTTTGGACTTCTTTTTTCCCTTTTTGCCTTCTTCTTCATAAAGCCAGTCAACCTTACCAAGTCCGGGCTGTCTCATAGTTAAACCAATCTTGTTTTCTTTTGACTTTTTTAAACTGATTGTTACTATTCTTGCCCTTACAACATCGCCTTCAGAAAGAGTCTTATTTGACTCCTTGCCTACGAATTTCTTTCCTTTTGGATCGTAATTTAAATAATCGTCAGTTATCTGAGAAACATGTACTAAACCATCAAGAGGTCCGATTCTTACGAAGGCCCCAAACTCAACGTTTTCAATCACTTCGCCTTCAATTACTTCCTGTAGTTCAGGCTTATAAGTTAAAGCTTTGAAAATTGTCTTATAGTATGCAGCTCCGTCTCCCGGAATTACTCTGCCTACGCCGTCTGAATTTACCTCGCTTACTAAGACAATTGAACCTAAATCTCTGTCAATTTTTCCCTCATACTTTTCTGCTAAAAGCTTTTTCAGAGCGTCGTCTAAGGGTTCCTCAAAACATTCCGGTGGAACTCTTACAATGTCCTCAAGTTCAACTAGTTTGTACATTTTATATGAACATGCTGGCGAATACTAATGCTATAATTGACATTAGTTTTATAAGTATGTTTAGACTTGGTCCGCTTGTATCCTTGAATGGATCTCCTACTGTATCTCCGACAATTGCAGCATTATGAGCGTCTGAGCCTTTGCCCCCAAGATGTCCTGCTTCAATGTATTTCTTGGCATTGTCCCATGCTCCGCCTGCATTTGCCATTAATACAGCAAGTAAGAAGCCAGTAACTAAAGCTCCTGAAAGCATTGCTCCCAAAGCTTCAGGACCGAGAACAATTCCGACCACAATTGGTGAAATTATTGCCAAAAGACTTGGAACTACCATTTCTCTTAAGGCTGCTCCTGTGCTTATATCAATGCATCTCTTATAGTCTGGTTTTGTTTCTCCTTTCATGATTCCTTTAATTTCACTGAACTGCCTTCTTACTTCATTAACCATGTCCATGGCTGCTTTTCCGACTGCATTCATTGTTAAAGCTGAGAATACAAACGGAAGAAGAGCTCCAAGAAGGAGACCTACCATTACACTTGGTATAGTAAGATTTACAGTTGTTAAACCTGCTGTCTGTGAATAAGTAAATAGAAGTGCTAGAGCAGTTAAAGCTGCCGAGCCGATTGCGAAACCTTTGCCGATTGCAGCAGTCGTATTTCCTACTGCATCTAATTCCTCAGCTCTTTTTCTTGCTTTTTTGCCGAGACCGGCCATTTCTGCAATTCCTGCAGCATTATCTGCTACCGGTCCGTAAGTATCAGTTGCTAATGTAATTCCAAGAGTTGAAAGCATTCCTACAGCTGCTATTGCAATACCATAGAGTCCTGCAAAATGGAATGCAACCATAATTGCTGCGCATACAGCAAGTACGGGTACAATTGTTGAAATCATCCCTACTGAAAGTCCCGTAATTATGTCAGTTGCCGCTCCTGTTTCTGCTGACTTTGCAATACTCTGAGCCTGTGAATAGCTGTCTGAAGTATAATACTCAGTTGAAAGACCAATTATAATTCCGGAAAGGAGTCCTGCAAGCATTGCTGTGAATAAATGAAGAGTTCCAAACATGTTTCTGATTATGAAGAATGATGCTACCGCCATGACTAAAGCAGAAATGAATATTCCTTTGTTTAAAGTGGAATGAGGTTTCTTGGTTTTTGAAGTGCTGATAACTATGCTTCCAATAATTGCCGAGATTATCCCAGTTCCTGAGAGAAGCATTGGAAGAGCTACTGCTTTTGAAACATCAAGAGTTGCTCCGGCAACTGCCAATCCCGCCGCGCCTAGAGCCATTGCAGCAATAATTGAATCAACATAACTTTCAAATAAATCTGCACCCATTCCTGCAACATCCCCTACATTGTCTCCTACATTATCTGCAATTACTGCAGGGTTTCTGGGGTCGTCTTCAGGTATTCCGGCTTCAACTTTTCCAACAAGATCTGCTCCGACGTCTGCAGATTTTGTATAAATTCCTCCGCCTACTCTTGCAAACAAAGCAATTGAGCTTGCTCCGAATCCGAAGCCGAAAAGGATGCTTGTATTCTGGAATATTAAATAAAGGATGCTTAATCCTAAAAGACCTAAACCTACAACAGACATGCCCATCACTGCCCCGCTGGAGAATGCAATTTTAAGTCCTTCTGAAAGGCTTTCCTTTGCTGCTGTTGCTGTTTTTGCATTTGAACCTGTTGCAATTCTCATTCCTATATTTCCAGCCAGAGCTGAAAGAATTGCCCCTGAAATGAAAGCCAAAGCAGTGTTTCTTCCAATTAAATAGAATAGAAAAGCGCTTACTATAACTACAAAAATTACCAATTTTTTATATTCCTTATTAAGAAAAGTCATTGCACCTTCGTAGATATGAGCAGAAATTTCCTGAGCTTTTGGAGTTCCCTGACTCTTATCCCTTATACTTACGGCTAGTAGGCCCGCAAAAATTAGAGCCAAAACCGCCGTTATTGGTGCGAGGTATATTAATTCCAGCATTTTATATCTCCCGATTAAATCGTAAGAACGTTCATTATACCTACATAATGGTATATAAAGGTAATGGTTATCTCTCCTTAACTCTTTTCAAATATTTGTCGCTTGCATAAATGACCTTGATGCCTTTCTTTTTTGCTCTGTTTCTCAGTTCACTGTCATTTGTACAGATTGGATAACTATTCCTTTCAGCATAGTTCAAAAGGGCGGTGTCTACAGTTTTAGCATCTTTTTTCGGATTTGTTATCTTTGCCCTGTTGAACTGCTCAATCTGCTGCATGGCAACTTTTGCAGCCCTTTTTGTGGCCCCCTTAATTCCTCTGCCTCCCTTTGATTTTCTCTTTAACTCTTGTTTGACATAAGTCGGAATCAAGAACTGAGGCAGGCCGAAAAACTTATCGCATAATTCAAATATGTTCTGCTTTCCTTTTCCGTGGATAACTAAAGCGCTCGTATCCAGGACTACTTTTTTAGTCATTATTAGATTGATAATTAAATATTAATTTAAATTATATGCAGTCGACGATTTCTGCATTGGAGCACTTTCCTTCATAACACTTGTCTTTAGTACACTCATTTCCATCGTCGCAGTCTGCATCTGTTTCGCATTCAACTTCTGTTTCATAATCAGGGAACCAGCTTTTGTACAATTCAAACTTGTAGTTTTCCCTTGTCTTATATTTATGAGACGCATTCATGAACATACCGTCTTTGTTATAGCCCTTTAAATCTGCCTTGTCTGCTTCCTCAACAGCTAGCAAGGTTGCACCGACAAGATAAGTTGATTCTGCTTCATAGTCTGCTTCTGTAGTCGTATAAGTTACATATGCGGTGTCATCTTCTAATATAACTGTATTTATCCGGCTGGCCTGCTCGCCAAAAGTAGCAGCAACGTGATCATTGTTATCTTTAAGATACTCCTTTAGCTTTTCTCTCGGAGTTTCTTCCGGCTGGATTTCAGTTTCCGGTTCTTCCGCCTCCTGGCTTTCATTAGTTTCATTTATAATCGAGGTGTTGTTTTCAAGTACTTCCGTCTGATTTGAACCTGAGAAAAAGTTAAATCCGGCTCCGTAGGATATGAAAAGTGAAATTGCAATTACTAGGACAATCATTCCAACTATTCCTATAATGAAAAGTTTTTCAAACTGAGAAATTGGCTTTGTAGGAGTTTCAGCCTGTGTTTCTTCCTGTTCTAACTTGATTTTCTTCGCGCCTTTCTTAAGCAGAGCTTTACAATGAGGGCATTTCTCGCTGTCCTGATCAACTAATCTTCCGCATCCTCTGCAGATAATTTTTGTTGTCATAATTAATAATAAAGTACTTCCAGTATTTAAATTTTCAGCGGGTTCAATAAGATTATATAATATTAATAATACTGTATTATTGTAAAAAATGAGTTTAATATACCTCATAGCAGCAGATATAATTCTTGCAGTCCCTACTATCACATATTATTATAAATGGGGGATTGCTGCTCCGAAAAGAGGAGAACACAGCAACGAAAAGATCATGAAACACTTGGAAAGAGCTTATGGTTTTACTGCAGCCTTAATCGTCATTATTCCAGTTCTTCTTCTCTGGTATTTGTATGTGACCTTGCTTCACTTTTATCTGACAATTTTCATAAATACTGCAGTAATTATGCTGATTTTAGTTGCAGTTATGGAATACATAAATTACTATAGTTTTGAAAATTATGAAAAGAAAAGATTTCAGAACATTTATTGAATGATTCCATAGCCGATTAGACGCCATCTGGTTCCAAACCTTCTGGCTATAGTTACTCTGCTTTTCTTTTTAGCGCAGACTGGTATTTTTAGACTTAGTTTATATCTGCCTCCGCTTCCGGAATTTACAACTCCTACAGTCGTTGCAGTTCCTATATTGAGCATTAAGGATTCATTTCTCTGGAGGGGCTTAACTTCAAGTTCTTCTTTTGTTCCTACGACTCTGTCTAAAAGATCAACTTTCAAATCTAGTTTTTCGAAAACATTAGGCATTTTATTAGGATAGCCTAAAACTTTTCCTGAAAGATTATCTGCTTTTGAAAGAGAAGGGTCTAATTCAGTTTGAATGCCAAAAGTTCCGCCCCTGGTTACTTTTTTGACTGACTTTCCGCCGTGAGTGAGACCGACTATTTTGGTTTCAATTTCTTTGTCATTTTCTTTCGGAAGGATTTTGACTTTTTTGCCTACTTCTAATTTGCCCTGAGCAAGAGCTCCGCCGAGAACTCCGCCATTCAGTTTTTCAATTTCAGTGCCCGGCTTGTTAATATCAAAAGACCTTGCAATGTACATTATAGGTTCTTTATCTTTCTGTTTATCAGCTGAAGGTATTTCTTCCTGAATCGTTTTTATAAGAACATCAATATTTGTATTATGAAGAGCCGAAACCGGAATTATTTTTGCATCTTCCGCCACAGTTCCTTTCACAAATTCTTTAATCTGTTTGTAGTTTTCAACTGCTTCTTCTTTTGAAACTACGTCAATTTTTGTCTGTGCAATGACAATATTTTCAACCCCGATGATTTGAAGAGCCATTAAATGTTCTCTGGTTTGCGGCTGAGGACAAGGCTCGTTTGCTGCAATTGTTAAAAGAGCGCCGTCCATTATTGAAGCGCCTGAAAGCATAGTTGCCATTAAAGTTTCGTGTCCGGGAGCATCAACAAAACTAATTGTTCTTAACTCTTCTGTTTCTGAACTGCATTCGGGGCATTTTTTGTTTGAACAGTAGCATTTCGGCTCGTCACATTTCTTGCATTTATAGAAAGTACAGTCTGCATAGCCGAGTTTGATGGTAATTCCCCTTTTTAATTCTTCAGAATGCCTGTCAGTCCATACGCCGGATAACTTTTCAACTAAAGTAGTTTTGCCGTGGTCTATATGGCCGACAAGACCAATATTCAATTCGGGAAGACCCATCTTCAGGCCTCCTTATTATCGTTATTAGTCTTTGGTTTTTCGTTTTTAGTTTCTTTAGAAGTAGATTTTTTTCCGGATTTTTCTTTTTCTTCTTTTGCCGGCTTTTCTTCTTTGCTTTCTTTTTTCTCTTCTTTCTTTTCCTTCTTCTCTTCTTTCTTTTCAACTTCTGATTTTGGTTTTGGCTCAGGCTCTTTTTCCTCTTCGTCCTTCTTTTCAGGTTCTTCGCCTGAACTGATTAAATCGGGAAGTTTCTTTGAACCGCTTTTAACAACTTTAAGATTAATTTGAATAATATCTGCTGAAATCGTTCTGCCATGAATTCTTTTCTTTCTTCTTTCTCCTTTTTCTTTTGGATTTAAACCGGTTCCACCTGTTAAAATTAATCTTCTGGCTGATGAGCCGTCTACATCTGACCTTATTGGGTTTCCACAGACATCTGAACCGCCTGTTATTTTTAATTCATAACCGGACAAACCTAAATCTGAACCTGAGATTTTTTCTCCGAGCTTCTTTCCAATAAGCTTGCTCTTGTCTTCAAAGTCCATCTGATAGGACTTGCCGTCCTTTGGATTGCTAATTACAAGTTTGAATGCCATTTGTTTCTCCAAGTAGAACTTCTTTTGATGAAAGTGGTTTAAATAGTTTATTAAATGGTTGGATAATTGATAATAGACTATCGACAATAGAACATAGATAATCGACAGTTGAACGAATTGTAGAAGTTGGCGAGCATCTGCCAGCAGCCGCCAGCTGCGGACAAATCCATTATCGATTATCGAACATCTAATAGTTATTATCTATTGTCTGCTTTTCTTTATCTTCCTGATTTTATCAAGTAATTGCAGTTCAGATTCAGATAATTTTTTTGAAAGCTTGTCTTTAATCAAGAGAATATCTTTTTTGGGAACATTTACATAGAGTTCATCTCCTTCTCCAACTGTTTTGCCTATTACTGCTCCTGAAATTGAAAGGGCCACCTGTGTACCGGCTCTTGCTTCTGAAACTGGATCGCCTTCCTCCTGAATCTGCTTCAGATGCCCAACCTTTTCTCCCGACTTATTAATTAAATCACAGTCCGGTTTTAGTATCCCTTCCTGAACTTCAAATCCTGCAATTGCCGGCTTGCTCTGTCTGAAAACATATCCCTTCAAGAGTTTAACTTTTGCAGGCAGGATTACTTTTTTCATTATCTGTTCAATAGTCTGCGACCTTTCAAGTTCAACCCATTCTTTGTAGTTATCAATTAGAGAATAAACAACCTCTCCCTGAAAGATATTTATCCCCATATCTTCAGAAACTTGGTCAACTGCTTGAGGAACAGATACATTGAATGCGAAAACTACTCCGTGCATCCTGTCGTCTTCCTTAACTGCTTTTGCATCAGCAAGATCTTTCTTTGAAACATCTCCGAAGCTTGCCTTCTTTACAGGAATCTGTTCGTCCTGAAGCATTTTAACAAGAGCTTCCAGAGAGCCGAGAGTGTCTGCTTTTACAATAACTCCTCTTTTGTCAGTTTCAACCTGAGCAGATTCAATCTGGTCTTTGATATCCTCTTTGAGTTTTTTAACATCTTCATCATTTTCTGCAACCAAAACAGGACTTCCCGAGAGAGCGTTTTCTAAACCAGGAGCTGCGATTTTTAATCCAGCTGCAGCATAAACTTCGTTAACATTATCAAACCTGCTTCCGATTCTTATTTCTTTCATAGGTTTTGGTTTGAGCAGGGCTTTGACTTTTGTATCAAGAGGTTTATTTGCAGTTCCAAAAACAATTCTGTCCGTTTTCTTGATTTTTCCATCGTATAAAATGACATCAATTGTATGGCCTAGGCCTTCTGTCTTTTTAACTTCAAGGATGGCTCCTTTGCCGGGTCCTTTCACGCTTATTTTCAATTTATCTTCCAAATATCTCTGGGCCATACCAGCAAGAACCATTAAAAATTCAGGAACCCCTTCTCCTGTTTCTGCACTTAGAGGAACTACTGCAATTTCTTTTGTGAAGTTTTTTACTCTGTCAAATCTTTCAGATGCAAAACCCTTTTGGTGAAGCTCCCTGACTAAAGAATAAATACTCATATCCAAATTTTCCTGGACATCATTTTTCTGCTCGTTAATTGATTTTAAAAGCGGCTTGTCTGGATTTGATTTCCATTTTGGAATTAAATCAATTTTGTTTGCAACAACAATGAAAGGAGTTTTATAAGTCTGCAGAATTTTCAGAGCTTCATATGTCTGCAGTTTGAAGCCTTCATTTATATCAACAATTAGAATTCCTATGTCAGAAATTGAGCCCCCTCTTTTTCTTAAATTTGTAAAGGCGGCGTGTCCAGGAGTATCTATGAATAAAAGCCCAGGAATGGTTATATCTGTCTTAAGATTGTCAAGAAGCGGTCCGCAGATTTCTTTGACTGCATCTATTGGAACTTCAGTTGCTCCAATATGCTGAGTGATCCCGCCTGCTTCCTTTGCTGTAATTACAGTACCTCTGACTTTGTCTAAGAGAGTTGTTTTTCCGTGATCTATATGTCCGAGTATTGAAACTATAGGCTGTCTTATCATTTGAATCACACAGGAGTATCATTAAAGTGAATATGGAGTTGGTGGTTTAATAAAGTTATTATTAACGAAAGAAATTAATAGCTCAACATGGAGCGAAAAAATATCTGCTATTGCAAATCATCTATTATCGATCATCTATTGTCGAATATCCATCTACCTGCACAAACAGCATAAATTGAGGTGCCGCGAGTAAATCCCCTTCTGTTTTCAGCCTGAAATTTATGGGATTCCAGGAAGGTCCTGTTTGACGAGGGCTGGCAACATTCTACTAAGCACCATACCGGCTGTCATCTTCAGTAAGTCATCGACAGCACATTTGGCTTGCACTCCTGCGTTTCTGACTCGTTTCACCGTTTCTGCGCGCGAACTATGCCTTTCGGCTTCATCGCATGAACGTGCAGGCGTCCCGTTTCTGCACTCAAAAAATTGGCTCTCGCCAATGCCGTTGCCGGCCGCATACTGAGAGTGGAGGATTTTCCTCCGCGAATGAACGCGGTCAGTTGCCCTGCGGCTCCTCGTTCTATACAGTTGATTTAAAGGTATTTAAACATTTCTGATTTTTAAAATCAAAAGCAGGAGAATTTTTATCCATATAGAAAATAATTAGAAAAAAACAAATCTAAAACAATCAGATGGAAAAAGTGGACCTGTGTAGTATTCTTTAGGTGATATCGAGCGGTTAGTAACAGCGCGCTGAACATGTCGTTGCCTTCATGCTTACACGCCTGTTCTATTAAACCGATGTTCTATCGGAGCTCTATGCTGTCTCTTTTCTAGGCGGGTTTCGGGCTTAGATGCGTTCAGCCCTTATCCCTTGCAGCGTAGCTGCTCGGCACTGCCCTTTTGGACAACCGATAGACCAGAGGCTGCGGCACCCTGTTCCTCTCGTACTGGGGGCGCCTTCCTATCAGACAACAAACACTTCCAGCAGATATATGCCAAACTGTCTCGCGACGTTCTAAACCCAGCTCACGAGGCCCTTTAACCGGTGAACACCCGTACCCTTGGCCGCTGCTGCACAGCCAGGATGGACCGAGCCGACATCGAAGTACCAAGCTTCAGGGTCGATACGAGCTCTTGCCTGAAACCAGCCAGTTATCCCCGGGGTAGCTTTTCTGTTAGCTCAAGCTCTCATCAAAAGAAAGCTTGAGGTTCGCTAGACCCTGCTTTCGCACCACGATTCCTTACTGTGAGGAATCATATTAAGCCGGCTTTTGCTCTTGCACTCTGCTCCGGAGTTCTAACCCGGATGAGCCGACCTTTGGACCCTCCTGATGCCTTTTCAGGAGGACGCCGCCCCAGCTAAACGGCCTATCTATAGTTGTTCCCTGTCAGGTTAGAAGTATAGTCATGAAAGGGTGGTGTTTCATGGGCGCCTCCACGCAAACTAGCGTTTACGTTTCGAAAGCTCCCACCTACGCTGTACAAACACGTCCATACCACAGCAATAGACTGCCGAAAAGCTCCACGGGGTCTTATCTTCCCGCTGGAAGTCTGTGGCCTATTCACCACAATAGCGTGTTCGCCGGATACCAGTTAGGGACAGCGAGGACCTAGTTGCTCCATTCATGCAAGCCGCCAATTAAGCGGCAAGGTATTACGTTACCTTAAGAGGGTTATAGTTACCCCCGCCGTTTACGGGCGCTTCCTTCTCTTGAAAGAAAAGTTCACGTACCCGCACTGGGCAGGAGTCAGGACCTATACACAACCTTTCGGTCTTGCAGGCCCCTACGTTTTTATTAAACAGTCCGATCCTCCTAGCCACTGAGACCTGCTATTCCACGCTGAACGCAGATAGCAGGCACCCCTTCTTCCGAAGGTACGAGGCTAATTTGCCGAATTCCCTTAACTGGGTTATTCCGGTCGTCTTGGGTTACTTACCCAGGGCACCAGTGTCGGTTGTGGGTACGGACACAAAGAATCCATATCAACCCCTTTTCACGGGCCCCAGGACTCAGCTGAACTTCCCATATGAGAAGCTACTCCTGCCTTCATCCGGATCTAAGCATTACGCTTCCCGGATTTCGACAGTTGAACCGAAAAATCGGCTCAGCTTATCCTGAGGCGTCGGGTATTGATCTTGCGTTGCCGCATGTATCTTTGTGGTGCAGGAATATTAACCTGCTTCCCATTTGAACTGCTCCAGTTAGGGCAGCCCTTAGGGCCGACTAACCCTCGCCTGATAAACATCTTCGAGGAACCCTTGCCCTTGAGACGCCGTGGATTCACACCACGAATTTCTACTACTACCGGCAGGATTTTCTTTTCTGCGCGGTCCGTGCCTGTTTACACAGGAACTTCCACCCACGCAGAATGCCTCCTTACCCGCTATGGATATAGCGCTAAAGTATCGGCAGCTGGTTTAGCCCCGTCCATTTTAAGGGCCTTTGATCTCGGCGGGTGATCTTTTACGAACTCCTTAGAGGGTGGCTGCTTCTAAGCCAACCTACCCGCTGTTTTGGACCAGAGACGCCTTTCTACACTTAACCAGCATTTGGGGGCCTTAACTTTAGTCTGGGTTGTTTCCCTCTTGGACATACGGCTTACCCGTACGCCCTCACTCCAGTCTTCTACGAGAGTACAGGATTTGGAGTTTGACAGTGGACCGACTCCTTTCGGAGCCTAAATCCTCAGTCAGTATCTCTACCCCTGTACTACTCTCAGACTAGGCTGTACTTTGATACATTTCAGGAGGAACCAGCTATTGCCAGTCTCGATTGGTTTTTCGCCCCTAATCCCAGCTCACCCGAACGAATAGGATCAGAACCGGTTGCGGACCTCCATCTCTCTTTCGAAAGACTTCATCCTGTCCAGGATTAGATCGACTGGCTTCGGGTCTTGTCCTTATGACTAAAGGCAAGTTTTATACCTTGTCCCTGACCGCATAAGCGGCTGCGGACAATTGCTTTCGCTTCGATTACGCTTCCGCTTAGTCTCGCCATAAAAACAAACTCCCTGCCCCGTTTTTCAAAACGGATGGCACGACCCTGTTCAACTTTAAAGAAGAGTTAACTTTGCAGAAAACTCAACATAAAAAGTTACATTCCTTTCGAGCCGTACCTGACGGTAACCCATTGGTTTCAAGATCTTTTCACTTCGCTCTCACGATACTTTTCAGCTTTCCCTCACAGTACTAGTGAGCTATCGGTCTTGAGATGTATTTAGTGTTGGAAGTCGATTCTCCCAAATTCTCTATGGACATTCAACCACAGATACTCTGGACTCCGGCTAGGGCTTATAATTTTATGTTTAGGGGGCTGTCACCCTCTATGGCGTCCCGTTCCAGGGAACTTCAACTTAGTTATAAGTCCAATGCCGGGCCTAACACCACATGTCTACATCCTCGCGGATGCAGATTCGGTTTGCACTAGAGCCCCGTTCGATCGCCTTTACTAAGGGCATCCAAATTTGGTTTCTTTTCCTGCGGGTACTAAGATGCTTCAATCCCCCGCGTGCCCTCTCCTAAATAGGAGTGGCCAAAGGCCAAGAAGTCTCATTAGGGAATCTCCGGATCTAAGGATGCATGCGCCTCCCCGGAGCATATCGCCGCTTGCCGCGCCCTTCATCAGCTCTCAAGCCAAGCTATCCACCAATAGGTGTAATCACAATGTGAAAAAACACATTGTAACCCAAGAATACTACACAGGACCAATGTTATATTTCGGCTGGTGCCGAATATAATGACTTCATCGAGTAGCCGCAGAATAGGATGCGGTCTCTTCCGTCAACACTCCAGATACTATCTGGACGTGCTCACCTGTGATAGATGAGTATGAAAGAGGGAAATTCCTCCTCTAGTAAAACGCTACAAAAGCTACCACCGAAGTGGTAATGAATCGATAATAGATATTGGATGTTCGATAATGGAATGTACGCAGCTGGCAGCTGTTGTCGAATATCGATTGTCGATTACCTATTATCCATCAATTTGAGTGGACCCAGCGTGATTTGAACACGCGGCATCCTGCTTGCAAAGCAGGCACTCTGGCCGGACTGAGCTATGGGCCCATATAAGCACATTACTCTATCCGACTTTGTTTATATGTTTTTTGACTCGGTAAGTTGAAGCACCTGATTGCTCTGATGATTTCTTAGGAGGTGATCTATCCGCAGGTTCCCCTACGGATACCTTGTTACGACTTAACCCCCCTTGCTGAGCCCAGATTCGACTTTACCAAACAGGTAGAGCCTCATCCAAACCCAACTCAGGTGATTTGACGGGCGGTGTGTACAAGGAGCAGGGACATATTCACCGGATGTTAGTGACATCCGATTACTAGGGATTCCGGCTTCACGAGCACGAGTTTCAGCGCTCGATCCGAACTTCGGCTGGATTTAGGGATTAGCTTCTCCTCACGGAGTCGCAGCCCATTGTTCCAGTCATTGTAGTCCGCGTGTAGCCCGGGGGATTCGGGGCATACTGACCTACCGTTGCCCACTCCTTCCTCTACTTTATCAGTAGCGGTCCTGTCAGAGTACTTTCCTTCCGGAGAAGAAATTAGCAACTGACAGCGTGGGTCTCGTTCGTTGTCTGACTTAACAGAACACCTCACGGCACGAACTGACGGCGGCCATGCACCACCTCTCAGCGAGTCTAGTAAGATCGTCAACCTGACCTTCATACTGCTGTCGCCCCCGGTGAGATTTCCGGCGTTGAATCCAATTAAACCGCAGACTCCACCCCTTGTTGTGCTCCCCCGTCAATTCCTTTAAGTTTCAACCTTGCGATCGTACTTCCCAGGTGGCAGACTTATCGGTTTTCCTACGGCACCACATTCCCACGAAGGGAGAGTGACACCTAGTCTGCATCATTTACGGCTAGGACTACCGGGGTATCTAATCCCGTTCGCTCCCCTAGCTTTAGTTCCTCACCGTCGGACCCGTTCTAGCCAAGCGCTTTCGCCACAGGTAGTCCCCTCAGGATTATTGGATTTCACCCCTACCCTGAGAGTACTCTTGGCCCATCCCGGTCCCAAGGCCTGTAGTATCCTCTGCACGCCCAACAGTTGAGCTGTTGGATTTCACAGAAAACTTACAGACCCGGCTACGAACGCTTTAAACCCAATAAAATTCCAGACCACTTGAGCTGCAGGTATTACCGCGGCGGCTGGCACCTGTCTTACCCAGCCCTTATTCCTTAAGCTATTTACACTTAATAAAAGTTCTTGCAATAGCAAGAACACTTGGGATCCCCTCGTCGCACTTGCGTGCATTGCGAAGGTTTCGCGCCTGCTGCACTCCGTAGAGCTTGGGTCCGTATCTCAGTACCCATCTGGGGGCTCCAGCTCTCACTGCCCCTACCCGTCAACGGTTTGGTGGGCCTTTACCCCACCAACAGCCTGATAGGCCGCAGGCCCATCTTCAGGCGTCGAAACTTTAAGTTTAGGAACCTTCCAGTATCCTAAACCTATGGAGTATTATCCTCAGTTTCCCGAGGTTATCCTCCTCCTGAAGGTAGGTTACCTACGTGTTACTCAGCATTCTGCCTCCTTGCGGAAAACTCGCATGGCTTAGTCGAATCCCAATAGCAGTCCGGTCCGGCAGGATCAACCGGAATTAAACCGTCGAAACTTAGTTCGACGGACGAACAACCAGGTTTTGCTTCTCACCGAGCCAAACATCAGATGCAAATCAATTATGATTTGTCCTCATTTTACCGCGCCCGAGCGAGAGACCCCTCGGTTAGTCAATATTTGCATAAAGGCCATTCACTTAGAGGGCCGCGGATTTGTACATGTAAATAGTATCTCCCAACCATTTACAGCGCGCGCTTCATGTGTATAAAACAATCAGCTCTTTTTAGTACAATCAAGTCATTTATATAGTTTACCTCCAACAATAAGTTAAGTATGGGAAGTAAAGAAAAAGAAAAAATTGAAAAGAAGAAAGCTAAGGCAGAAGTGAAGAAAGCTAAAGCTGAAGCAAAACCAAAGAAAGAAACAAATATTTTCTTTTCAGAAAAATCTGAAAAGCCTTGGTATAAAGATCCGGGCTGGCTCAGAGCAATCGCTGCAATAATCAGCGTAGTAGTTGCAGTAATTGGAATTCTTCTGGCGCAATTTTATTAATGGATTATAGATATTAGATGTTCGATAATGGATCATGCGTAGTTAGCAGCTGCTAATCTATTGTCGATTGTCTATTATCGATTGTCGATTTATCTATATCCGTGTCTTCTTGCATCAAACTCTTCTTTTTTCTCTTCCTTCTTTTCCGGCTTTTTCTTGCCAAGTTTAAAAATCTGTTCGACTTTAACACCAAAATAATCTGCAATTTTCATTCCAAGTTCTAAAGAAGGTATGCACTTTCCGTTTTCTATAGCAATTATTGTCTGCCTTGAAACATCTAAGACATCTGCCAGATCTGCCTGTGTTAATCTATGTGCTGCCCTTAATTGCCTTATTTTATTCTCCATTGTAAAGGAATATTAACATATAGTATATAAACATTTACTTTGTGTAAAGTTTTCTTTACAAATAGGTAAAAATAGCTAAAAACATTCTACATTAATAAATGCTCAAGTTTAGAATATCTTAAATTATCAACTTTTAGAAATATTGGCCTTTCCTTCTCCTTTTTAATTACTATTTCAGAAAAATTATTATCATCAACAATAGCAAATAAACGGTCAACCGCAGAAGACTTATTAAAGTTCATAACCACCTTGCCCCTGGCATCTGTATTTTTAATAACAAGCTTTTTGAAATTCTCTAAATCTCTCCTCACCTTATACGGCCCTACAATAGGAAGATATCTCTCCCCAGAACGCCTTTTCTTATCAAGATCTTCCTTTTTCTCATTAAGAAATTTTGCAAAATCTTTCTTATTTTCTTCAGCGTTGGTCATGGTACTATTAGTATACTTAGAAGTATAAAACAATTAGGATTTGAATGTGAGAGAACTAGGTACAAAAAGAATATTAAATTCAAGATACATTCTGTTTCTATGGACGAGAAAAAAATTGAAAAGAAATTTCGAGAACTGGTAAAAAAGGTAAATCGCCTGTTGAGAGAAAGTAATGAAGAACTTGAAGTCTTGTTTGAAGAACTTGCTGAAGAAAAATATAGACTCCCTGTTGCTGCTACAAAGTTCTCAGAGAGGACTATAAAAAAGGTAACAGGAAAGGAGTTCGAAAGGTTCATGAAAGCGTATATATCATTCTCTAAACTTATAACAAAAGACTCCAATCCTTACGAAAAAAATAACTTGGAGAGATACTACATAGAAATAATAGAATCAAGAAAAGGATTTGACCCTGAAAAAGGAGAAATAACTAACCCGAAAAAACTAAGTAAATCGCTAGTTTCTGCAACAAATGAATGGTTTAAAAAATTCAAAGAGGAAAAAGATGAAATCAGAGAAGACTACCTATCTGTATTTTGCGAGCACCACAAGATAACAAAAAGTGGACTCTTTGTATCATTATTAATTTTTGCCCTAATTACCATGATAAAAGGAATAGCACTCCATAAACTTATTGAAAAATATAAAAAAACACTGAAAGTAATAGGAGAAGAGACCTTTTCAAAAGTACAATATGAAAAACTGAAAAAGAAAAAACTTCTCGGAGGTCTGCTTTTTAGAGGTATACGATTTGAAACCATTGAGAAACCTCTTGAAATACTTGAAAAAGGTAAAATACCAAGAGGAGTACATTGGACCCCTAAATGGGAAGTTGCAGCTCTATGGGCAGGGTTAAATATGCGCAGTAAAGTACCTATTGAAGAAGTAGATTCGCTTGAAAAATTTAAACTAGTTCTGAAAAAAATGAAATCTAAACGCCGGAAATTTACTATTTTAATAAATAAGAAAGCTGCTCTGAAAGAAATTCTGAAATTTCTTTACGAATCGCTAGGTGAAAAAAGAAAAGGAAAAATTGAGATAAAAAATAAAAAACTTCAGATAAACAGTGAAATTCATGAAACTTCTTTTGGGATAGGATTTATTTTCAGCTGTTTCCCAGGCAAGACAGGGCTTCAATACACAGGCACAAAAACTTTAAAGTACTTTCAAAGCATTGAACCTTGGGAAGAAGAAATTTGGACTCTCCCGGATGAAGTTGAGATCAAAGACCAAACCATTGACGGAGTTATTGGCGTTACCAATCTATGGTAGAAAATGCTTTATCTATATCGTTTCATCTCCAACTGCACAGCTAACACATTAAAAAATCTGAGTGCGGGAGACAATGTGCAGGC
>CAZNLD010000006.1:0-61040 GCA_964574035.1 Candidatus Undinarchaeota archaeon | reverse complement strand
TAATTTAATAAACCAAAAAACCTACCTTAAACCTATGAAAGTAACTGCATTAAAAGAAGTTCTAAAACCTTTATTAAAAAAGGCAGTAGAAGAAGCACCTAAAGAGTTTCTGGGAGTATTAATTCTTGAAAAAGAAGGACCTAATTATACAGCAGTTAAAGGAATCCCTCTGCATGGAGAAACCGGCGGGCCAATAGGTCCTCCTTTAGACGGCTTAATGAATTCAAAAATAAAACTGGAAAAAAACCAGGAAGTTTTAATCATGCATTCTCACTTAGACGACTCGCCTCCGCACATGGGCGATGCAATAGTTACTCATGAATTCCTTAAAGAGCTGGGGCTTAAAGACAGCAGAATTTACGGCGTAATTCAGATGCCTAAAGAATACGCATTAACAACAAAACAAGTTAAAATAATGTTAGGCGATCCGGAGGCATCCAGGTATTCTAATCTTATTGAACTTGAAAAAAACATGCAGGATAAATGGAACAAGATAGGAGAAGTTGACAAAGGAATTTTAAAGAGATATTTAGACCATCCTGAAAAGTACATCTCATTAGTCCATTCCGAAAGAAGAACTCTGAAAAGAGTAGAACTGGAAGTAATTGAGTGAAAGTATAAAGAAAAAAGGTATGTTTTCTTAATATAACTCCTGATTTTAATCCAGTAACTTCTGAATCGTTTTTTTAGCCGTCTCCCCGGGAATACCAAAATTCGGACGCCATAGCTCGTCCGTGCATTTTTCATTCAGAATATTGTCAAGCTTTTTTCTGCTTTCCATACTGGGCGAGTACAAGCCATTCAGTGTTTCCTTGTCCACGGTGCGAGTATAATAGAGCGCCAGCGCAACAATATCGTACAAATCCTTTATCTGCTTATGCTCCTTGTCTCTGTTTACAACTGAATTGAGTTTCATAGCAATTAGGATTTCTACTGACGGCATGTAAATTACTTTTCCAGATAATTCAAGTTCTTTTCTGTTTATTGCATTTGAAAAAACTTCTTGAAGCAGAAATTCCTCGGCAGGAATAAATCCAAACGCTTCCCTAAATTTAGGATGCACTTCACTTATCATCAAGTCAACATACAAATCAAATAAATTGGGCAAGATTATTTCTTTTGCTTCACCGCTTGTCAGTTCTCTTCCCGTTTCTCTTTCTATTTGTTTAAGCATTCTGAATCCCTGCAATTCAAAGCCAATCTGCTTCTCCAGGACCGTCATTGCTTTTGCAAAATCGGAATTTTTTAGTTCTTTCAAGGTCCAATCTTTTTTGATTCGGAAGCCAAGGTCAATGTCTCTTGAGCCAAGATAATCTCTACCCATTTCGTTTTTGAACCGCTTGTTTACATAGTATCTTACACTCCAACCACCCATGAGACAAACTGGTTTTTCAAGCGCATTAATGACCTGCTTCAAATATTTTTCTGAAGTGTCCGTTTCAAACTTTTCGTACATTATCGCCTCTCCAAATGCCTTTTAATTAGTAGTTCTGCGGCTTCCGTGCAGGGCCCACCCTCTACCATAAGGTCAAGGATTAGTTGCGGGATAGAAACCACGGGGAGCGTGCCAAGAGTTAGAGCAGGACCTTTTTCTTTGTTATGAGATAATCTCAGACCAGTAGTATGGACACCGTAAAAAATGTGCGGATCGGCATCATATAAAATCCTGAAATTCCCGCCACCCCTTACTCCGCTTTCAATGGCTAGTTCGTGCCACTGGTCTAAATCCTTTATATAAAGGTCATAGCGCGAAAGGAAAAGATACTTTTGGACAGAGCTTTCTGCAGCGTATGTAGTTAAGGCATATTCCAGTCCTTTTTTGCCTCCCTGCCTTAAAAGCTGGGGAGGGTCCCTTACATTATAATCCCGATGCTTCGGTCTTTTGTGTATGCTAACCCAATGATCAAACAGCCCGCGCGGATCAATTACTTTGGTTCCTTTAAGCAGGTTCTTTTTTTCTAATCGTTTAATAACTTTAATAGCCCAACTGTGATGGGTTTCGGCTTCTTTTGCCACCCTGTACATTGTCAGACTGCCGTCTGGATGGTTCAACAATACCCGTATTATCCGTTCTTTTTTCCAGCCCTTCATTTTATATGTGTTTTTATTATATATACTGCTTAGTATAAGAACATGTTCTTTTACTATATATACCTTTCTATTTAGGAACATATTCGCTACCTGTAAAGTTTTGGTGGGGCACCCATTTACATTCTGAGGCGCCGCTGGTAAACCATCCTGAAAAGTACATCTCATTAGTTCATTCCGAAAGAAGAACTCTGAAAAGAGTAGAACTGGAAGTAATTGAGTGAAAGTCTTGTTTTTTTGACGAGAGAAGTAAACTGGGATAATATTAAATACAAACACACAGATTAGTATACTATGAAATATACAATAGTTGAATTTGACTGGAAAGAAGACAAACCGGAGATAGTTAGTAAAGACCTAAAATATGCAATAGACGATTTTGTTAAAGAGTACGAGGTTTCTCCATCTATGAATTCCTTTTATCATGCAGATAATAGGATTTATGTACTGACCGAGAAAGAAATAGACGGCAAAGCTGCAGAGAAGTTATATATTAAGTTTCTAAAGAGTAAAAAACCCAAAGCAAGCGGCGACACTGACGACTTATAAGAGGCGCTTCAAATATAGTCTATACTGGATTAGAATAATTTGTTTTATACTTGTTTTTTGACGGCAATTTTTTCAAAAAGAGTGCTGTTTTGAGATTCACACAGTACTTCAATTCTAAATATTATTTCTTAAATATCTTCCTCTATACCAATTATTTTAATACTCCAACCCCTTATTCCTCTCCATGGCACTCCCTTTATGCTTCATAAATACAATCGGATGGGATTTCTTGTTCATAGTTGCATCTCTTTTAGCTTTGTTCATAGCTCCGCCTTTTATAGAGTTTTTTCCGATTTCAAAAACCAAATATAAAAAATACATCTCCAAATCTTTAATTCCAAGAACCAGCATAAATCTGAAAACTATTCTTCTTTCAATAATACTAATACTACTCCTGAAAACTGCCGTGACTTCTTTGTTCAACACTCCGTTTCAGGGTTTCAGCCATATTCTCTGCAGTTTAGATGCAGTTACTCTCGGACCAATTGCAGAAGAACTCTTCTTCAGAGGCGTTGTTTTATCTCTGCTTCTGCTGTTTTTCAACAGGTATTTAGAAAACAAAAACGCAGAAACTGCATTAGGTTTAATCATTTCCTCCCTATTATTTGTCCTGGTCCACGGAAACTTTGCACCAGAGCAGATTCTTTTAAAATTCTTCGGAGGCACAATCTTTGGATATGCATACCTGGCAAACGACAGAAACATAACGGCTCCTATCCTAGTCCATTTAGCCGGCAATTTATTTGTTCTTTTAATGACAATAGTTTAGAAAATATAAATTCATTCAAGCCAGTCATTCCCTTTGCTTCAATTCATCCAAAGATACGAACTTATCTTTCTGCTTTAAAATTCTGTACTGCCTTTCCATACTGACCTTCAAAACCATTAAACATCAACAATTAGTCTGTCTTTATTCTTAACAGTAATTTTTACTTCCTTGCCTTTCTTCAGATGTACAAAATCAGCAATTTCTTTTGAAACAGGAATAGATAGTGAATTGCCAAGCTTTGCAATCTTTTTCTCTACAGTAAACGGCTCAAATCCAGGATAGGCTTCTTTCATTTTATTCTGCGCCTTCTCTGCCTGCTCGCTTGTAAATACTTCTTCATTGCATTTTTCGCAGTAATAAGCTTCAACATCTTTCACTACTATACTGCCGTCGTATAATTCCATGTCTGTCTTAATCTTCTTCATTTTCGCACCGCAGGTGCATTTTTTACCTTTCTCTTTCATATGCTTTCACTTCCCACCAGCTGCTTTTCCAGCAGGTTATTATCTTAAGTTTACCGGATCCTTTGCAATATATTATGGTGCAGTATCTTTCTCCAACTTTAATCACGCCTTTTTTCTTCCCATTTTCTGAATATAGATGCACTATATTGTTCAGATTTTTTTCAACGTCAGTCGTTGCAAATCTATCTTCTGATGCCGACTTCAAGGCGTGTTTTGTCCAGAGTATATCTTTCATATTAACAAAGTTATAACATTATATATATCTTTTTATCAAATAGAGAATCAGCAGAAGTACTTATAAGTTTAATTTAACTCAACTGAGTTAATTGGATAAATACTACTTACGACCTACAAACAACCTTCATTCCCTTTGCTTCAATTCTTCAGCCCTTTTCTTAACAGCTTTCAAACATTCAGAAACAGCTTCCTTAACTTTATACTCTTCAAGAACTTTCAAACCTTCAATAGTTGCCCCGCCTTTTGTTGCAACATCACTAGAATCATTAAAACTGTCCGCAGTTCCTTTTAATATTTGTATAACAACCTTTTCAGCATCTTCTTTTGAAAAACCCTGTTCTTCTGCACCAGAAACAAACGAATCAGCCAGATACTTAACAAATGCAGGACCGCTTCCAATAACTGCAGTTGCCGAATCCATCTTATCCTCATTAAGCTTAAAACAGAGTCCGGAAGTACCAAATATCTCTTTTACTACCTCTTCGTCTCCCTCAGAGTCTACACCTCCAGAACAATATACAGCAGAACCCCTGCCTACCGTATATAAGAGGTTGGGCATGACCCTTACAACGGAAGCATTTGAAAGAAACCGCTTAATGAAGCCCGTCTCCACCCCTGCAGCAACAGAAATCACTAACTGTTCAGTAACTGAAGACTTAATCTCAGACAGAACATCTTCCAATACTTGAGGTCTTACAGCCAGAATTAAAACATCTGACCTTTCAGCAGTTTCCTTGTTATTAGAAGTATTAATTGAAAGCTCTTCTTTAAGCTCATCCAGTTTACTTTTTTTAGGATCGCTTATATACACATCTTCAGGATCAGCAATTTTCTGTTTCAGTATATGCCTTAGAAGAACTTCTCCCATACTTCCAATACCAATTATTCCAATTTTCTTATCCATAAATAAGTAATCCACCTGTATTAATTAAATACATTTCTAAATAATTAGAGGTTATTAATCTTGGATGGTTTTTCTTACTTCGTCTATTTTCTTTGCAACCTTTTCCATATTTTTCTCATCCAAATATTTTTCTCCACAGTCTAAACATTTATAAAAATCAGCATGAAGTTCAATCTTTCCCGGATTTTTAAGTTCAACTTCAAGCTCTTCGTTCTTTTTGAGCTTTACATCTTCACTGTCGCAGTAAGCGCATTTCATTTTACTTCTCACCTTTACCTAGTTGTTTTCTATATTTAAAGTTAACTTTTTGGCAGATATGTTTAAGCCAGCCCCGATCCTTTCTAAAAATACTCAACACTATAATTTTTGGCCTGCTTCCTCCTTCAAAGACGCATGGCATAGTGACAAGTTCATTTTCTTCATTGAAATAAACGCAATAAAATTTGTCTTCGCTTTTTTCATGAGGGATAAAATCTCCGAACTTCCTAATTGCTTGTTTCATTTCATCTATTATTTTAGAAGCCGAGAGATTGAAGCCTCTAGCTAAAATGTTGTCTACAATATGCCCATAATTAAATATGATCTTAACGCTTGTTCTTAATGATTCAATTCTGCTGACATCTAATGTTTCCATGGAACCAGCTTGAAATTTTTAATTTATAAAATTAATTTAACTGGAATGAGTTAAGTTAATGATTAATTTCAATTACCAACCTATTTAAACCATCTACCACATTAATTTAACATAAGAGATAGTTTTGCTAATTATAGGAGATTATTTCGAAGTTACACGGAGGTGTTAAACATGAAAGGAAACATAAAAAGATTCATAAAAGAAAAAAGCTACGGTTTTATTGACGTAGATGGTTCAGAAGAAGGAAAAGACTTATTCTTCCACGTAAACAGTGTTAAAGAAGGATACACTCCTAAAGAAGGAGACACAGTTGAATTCGAAAAAGAAGAAAGCGACAAAGGACCTAACGCAGTAAACGTAAGAAAAGCAGAAGCTTCTGAAGAATAAACGCGAATTTTGAGTAAAACAAGGCTTTACACTAATACTGTAAGGCCCCACTTAATTTTTATATGAAAGACTGATTAAACATCAATAATCAGTCTGTCTTTATTTTTAACAGTAATTTTATATGCTACTTTCAACACAACATAATTACTGTGTTGGTCATGCCGAGCTCCGGCATCAATTTCTTAAAAACAATATATTCTATTTAAGTTTAATTTGACTGGGTTAAGTTAATCAACAACTTCCCTTATTTTCTCTTCAACAACTTCTGACATATTCCCTTTGTATTTCTGTCTGAACTTTTCCAAAACACTCCTTTCTATAGTAAAGGAAACTCTTTCCTTCTGAAAAGGAAGCTTTCTGGTCCTATCGTACTCTTCCAACGCAGTAATTCCGCCTTCCTTTCTGCTTTCTTCAATTAAAGATTTAATTTCCTGTTGCCGCATATTTAATCCTCCTTTCTATTTTGTCAAGGTTAGTAATGTTATTCTTTGAAATATCAATAATTTCTTTAACTAAGGCTTCAGTATCTACTTCATAATCATTCTCTTTAGCATATTTTCTTGTAATTATTTCAACAGTCCTTTTATTTGCATCATCAAAAGGATGGTCAGTAAGAATTGCTCTCCATAAAAGAGCAAGCTTTCTCCTTTCAGATTTATCCTTCCCTGCAGAAATTGCAAACTCCAGGCTGCCGGAATCCCTTAGGTTTCCGCCCAGTTCTTTGTTTATTCTTTTTACATCCTTTAAGCCAATATTCATATATATCTTATTTGTCTATTAGTATATAAATCTTGCTAAAACATTTTTATAAGTTTAATTTAACTCAAGCCAGTTAATCAAAGAAACTACTAAATAAGAAAAACAATTTTCGTTAACTTTAGTGAACAATTGTTAACAATAGTAAACTACTCAAACTCAGGGATTCCTAAAAGATCTTTTCCTTCTTCCCTTACCTGCTCTGCCATTTTATCCTTTTTGTCTTCTAATTCAGCTGGAGTAAAATAATGAACCTGCACTTCTCTGCCGTATCTTTCCTCAAGTTTTTCAGTTATCTCATACATTTTCTCTTTTACTCCACTGTCCTGCTTTTCAATAACAAGCGCAATATCAATATCACTGTCCTCTGATGCTGTCCCCCTTGCAGATGAGCCGAATAAAATAATTTTTCTAATGCCAGACAATTTATCAATCGTCTTTCGTGTAAACTCATTCAGAACTATCTTAGTATCGTAATCCAGGTGACCAAGAAAAGCCCATGCAGATTTTATTTCTTTTACAAGAGAACTTACAGTTTTACTGGACATGTTTAGAATATATCTGCCTTGTTTCTTCCTGAGAATTCCAGCCAGAGTAAGTCTCTGAAGGGCTGAGCTTAAACTTTTATTGCCCAGCTGAGTATATTCTTTCAGCTCCTGCCTCCTGTAGCTTCTTCCAGGAGTTTCCGCCATTAATTCAAGGACCCTCCAGGAGCTTTTATATCCGAGTACTGTTTCAAGCAGCATTTCCTGCCTCCATTATATTTTCTACTAGTTGAACAAAAGGTTCAACCACTTCAATTCTAAAATCTCTCGCCTGCTTTATTGTTCTTTCGGTTTTAGGACCAGAGTAATACTGCGCCTTTCCTCTCTCCGACTTCGCTCTTTTGAGTTTTTGAGCTATCCACCTTGGGTTTGGATTAGTAACTTTACTATATTCTTTTTCCGCCTGCTCCATTAATTCAACTGCCTTTTTCTTTTCCTTAGGCTCGTCTAAAGCCCTGCCCAGTGCAGTTATAGTTGCAGCATGTACATTTTTTCCGCTTATTCGTTCTGAAAGTGTTTTTGCTATGTAAAGTTTTGCAATATCGTGCATCGCATAGTATCCTGTAACAATTGACCACCGGGGAAAGTCTGATTCCAGTTTCCCGGCAAGTTCTCTGTCTTCTTTGTAAGCAGTTTCCTGAAATTTCAGAATGTTTTCTTTTTCTACTCTGGCAATTGGCCTTATCATGTTCTTTTGTTTGAAAGTCTTATATTTCATATAGCTCATTTTACTATCTCTCCACTTTTTTGTATATTTTATTTCTTTATTTATATAGTTTTCCACTTTTTTGTATAAAGTAATACACTTTTTTGTATTAAGTATTTTATCACTTATAAGCTTTTCTTAACTCAAGCCAGTTAATCAAAGAAACTACTAAATAAGAAAAACAACTAATTCTCCTAAAATGAAAGTACTAGGAATTGAATCAACTGCCCATACAATTGGAATTGGAATAGTAGATACAGACGGAGCTATCCTGGCTGACGCAAGAAAAACATTCAAACCAGAGAAAGGCGGAATCATGCCAAGAAAAGCGGCCGATTTCATTGCAAAGAATTCTTTTCCTGTATTGAAAGAAGCATTAAAAAAAGCCGGTCTAAAACTGAAAGATATTGATGCATTCGCCTATTCAAAAGGACCCGGATTGGGAGCCTGCCTAAGAATTTCATCATCAATTGCAAGATACTTATCAATAAAATACGACAAACCACTTCTTGGAGTTAACCACTGCATAGGCCATATAGAAATTGCCAAACTTTTAACTGAAGCTGAAGACCCCGTAGTTTTGTATTGCTCCGGCGGGAATACCCAGGTAATAGCCCTTGCAGGAGGAAGATATAGAGTATTCGGGGAGACTTTAGACATAGCAGTTGGAAACTGTTTAGACTCAGTAGCTAGGACAATGGGTTTAAAGCATCCGGGAGGCCCTAAAATTGAAAAACTTGCCAAAAAATCAAAAAATTACATTGAACTTCCTTATACAGTAAAGGGAATGGATTTGAGCTTCACAGGTTTAGCAACCGCCTGCAGGAACAAGTACAAAGAAGGGGAAAAGAAGGAAGAAATTGCCTATTCATTACAGGAAACTGCCTTTGCAATGCTTACAGAAGTTACTGAAAGGGCAATGGCTCATACAGAAAAAGAGGAAGTCATTGTTACAGGAGGAGTTGCAGCCAATTCAAGGTTTAAAGAAATGATTAAAATTATGGCAGAAGAAAGAAAGGCCAATTTCTATACAGTACCGAAAGAATACTCCGGAGACAACGGAACAATGATTGCCTGGACCGGCGCTCTGATGTTAAAAGCAGGCATTGAAACAAAATTCAAGGAAAGTAAAGTAGACCAGAAGTATAGGACTGATGAAGTGGATATTGAATGGTAAACAATTATTTATAATTTAAAATATACAGAAGTATTATGAAGACTAGTCGAAAAGGTCAGGATAGAAAAGAACTAATAAACGACTTCTTAAACTCTAAAATCTCTGGGACTATTAGAGCAAGCTTGCATGAATTAATTCTTAGAACGGTTGAAAGACGATTAAAAATTGATACATTTTTAAAAATTTTGAAGAAAAAAAAGTTTGACTGGAAAGACGCAGTTGAATTGTTTAAAGGAACTAATAGATACAAACGAACTGCCGTTCTTTTTTACTTTTTAACTGAATTCAGGGAAAATATTCCATGGGCAGTCACTAATACTGAATTTGTAAAAGAAATAAATGAACATGGAGGGAAGAAGCTAAATATTGAAGCAGGGCATGTAAGAGAAGCTTTCCGAAATTTCCAGGGAGGGCAGAGCTGGGATAGTGTATTAAGAGACATACTCAGTGAAAGATACATTTCGTCTGGTAGAAGAAAAAGACGCAAAGAAATAAAAAGAAAAAAAGGAGGTTACTATAAAACAGTACCCATCTATTGGAATGAAAAACAATTATTCCTAAGGATTCTTTTAATGGGTAATGAGGTTGATGCCCATGCAGTAGGAATTATAAAAGAGCTTTACAGAAAGAAAACAGTGCCTTCTAAAGAACTTACTCATGCCAAATCTCCTTTGTTCAAAATCAAAAAGAGTCAATTCGTTGGACTTCATCCAAAACTGAGAGAAGCAGTAGAAGAACTCATGAACCCGGGTATCCAGCTGAAATGGAAGAAATGGAAAAAGGAAAAAGCAGAATTTTATTTTGAAAAGGGATAATCAACAACCTTAAATAATTCTCACACAACATATTCAATATGGATTTAGAGCCCCTAAAAAAAGACATAATTAGTTTTCTTGAAGATTTTCCCAGAGCTGTTTTAAATGGGCACCTTGCAGTATCAATGTTTTTGAAGGAAACAAAACAGCAGGAGTTGGTTAATGCAAGATTAGCTCTGACTACATACCTTTCAGTGTTTCTGCATAAAAAAGGCAGAGAACTGTACGCAAAAACAGCTGCAAAAAGATATACAAAAGTTACAGGAGATAAAATTGAAAAAGTTCTTGATCTGTATGAAGAATTCTTCATATTTTACTTTGAAATTTACTGCCCTGCAATTGAAGAATTAATAAGCAGTTCAAAAATAGGATATATTTCACTAAAAAGAGACATTGACCCCTGCAAGCCCACTTCAGTTCTGGTTTTTGACAAGGAGCATCCTGAAAAAGGTAAAAAAACTAAAGAAATTCTGATTTCGAAACAGGATGAATACAGAAAGTCAAGAATTAAGACAGCAAAAAAATATATTGACGAACTTATTAATATTAACGGGCTGACTGCAGTAATAGGCAAGGGCTCAATTTTTCAACCGGAGCAGAGCTATTTCACAACTCTTTCAGATGTTGATTTTGCAGTGTATGTAAAAGGGTATTCAAAAAATGACCGCAGGACATTAAAAAAGAAATTAAATGGTTTTTCAGAAAAAATATTTCAAAAAACAGGAGTTAAATTAGAGTTTTTAACTGTTGGTTTGGAACTCATAGACACTCTTCTTGAAGAAAAAAAATATAATGCTTTAATTGGCAAATTAGAAGGAGTTTATTTTTATAAATCAAGTAAATTTGAGGACAGATTGGAAAAACTTGAAAAAGAGACAGGAAGAATAAACAGGAAAACATATTCAGAATATATTAAAAGCCTGTAATCAACATCTTTATAATTCTAAACACTAATTCATACTTATGCCAAAAATAACCTGCAATAAATGCGGAAAAGAAGTAGACAAATCAGATTCAAGAAAATGGAAAGGCGAAAGAATCTGCAACGACTGCTATGATTCAAAAGAAGTCAAAAAGCAGAGAAAGCTGAAGAAACTGGCTACCGGAAGATAATGGGAAACAGAGGCAGAAAACCGAAAGGCCAGAAAAAAACCGCCGAAGAAAGAATTGAAATTCTCTTCAAGGAAGCTGAAAAAGTTTTTCCGGAAAATCCTGAATTAGCTCATGAATATGTAAGAAAGGCAAGAAATATTGGAATGAGATACAGGGTAAGCATACCAAAGAAGTACAAAAGAAAGGTATGCAAAAACTGCCACCACTATCTGAAGCCGGGAGTTAACTGTACTGTAAGACTTAAACAGAAGAAAGGACAGTCCAGAAGAATAATTACCTGCAATGACTGCGGAGAAGTTATGAGATATCCATATAAATCGTAAATGGTAGATAGTAAATCGTAAATGGATTTGTCCGTAGCGGGCAGCTGTTAATGAGGCAAAATACCTCTCTAAAATAACCAAAAGCTGCCAACTATGCACCAAACCATTAACCATTAACAAATAATTACAAAACCTTAATAAACTACTTTATACAAAGAAACAAGCCATGACAACACCATATGACGTGCCAGCTGATAAGCTGATAAAAGCACTAACAGAAGAACTGAAGAAGAACGACGCAGTCAGCCAGCCGGAATGGGCTTTAATTGTAAAGGCAGGAGCTTCAAGAGAGAGGCCTCCAGAACAGCCCGACTTCTGGCATATCAGAACAGCTTCTATTTTAAGGAAAATTTACCTGAAAGGACCTGTCGGAGTTTCAAGATTAAGAACCGAATACGGCGGAAAAAAGAACAGAGGTTCAAAACCTGAAAAGCATGTAAAAGGTTCAGGAAAAATAATTAGAACAATTCTTCAGCAGCTTGAAAAAGCAGGTTATGTAGGAAAGAAAGAAAAAAAAGGGAGAAAAGTAACTCCGGAAGGACAGAAACTGCTTGACAATCTTGCTTACAAAATCGGCAAAAGGAAAGAGTAAGCTACTTTTAATAAAATGAACGACAAAGAACTGGAAAAAATTAGAAAGAAAAAATTAGAAGAGCTCAAGAAAAAGCAGGAGTCTGAGGAAGAGCAGGAAGAAAAAGTCAGTCAGGCAAAAGCACAGATTGAAAGAGCTTTAAGAAAAGTTTTAACTCCAAAAGCCTGGGACAAGTGGAATAATGTTAAGTTTGCAAATGAGCAGAATGCATATGCAGCTGCGCAGGCAATTTTAAGGGCCGTTCAGGCAGGGCAACTTGAAATTAAGGTATCTGAAGAAGACCTCAGAGGCATTCTAAGCAAAATAAACAATATGACAAGAAAAGAATTCAATATTAAAAGACGATGAAATCTTATGTTCTATTTTCAGGAGGTAAAGACAGTTCTCTCGCCGCCTATATTTTGGAAAAATTAGACTACAAACCTAAATTAATTACAGCCAATTTTGGAATTGAACCGAAAGCAGTTAAGACAGCAGAAAACGCATCCGAAGTTCTTGATTACCCATTTGAAATACTTAAAATGGATTCAAAAATCATAGAAAAAGCCGCAGAAACAGCAGAAAAGGACGGCTTTCCAAACAATGCAATTAACAAGGTTCATCATGAAGTTCTTGACAAAGCTGCTGAAAAATACGGGCCCAAAGTATTATTATCAGACGGATGCAGAAGAGATGATAGAACTCCAAAGGTCACTTTTAATGAAATGAGGTCTCTTGAAGACAGATATGATATTGAATATTTCAGCCCTCTGGCAGGCATTGGATACAAAACCATTAACTATTTAAGCGATAAACTATTCATATTAGACTCAATAAAAGCCGGTAAAACTAAAACTTCTGAATACGAAACTGAAATTAGGACAGTTTTAAGGGAAAAAGATAAAAAGCTTGAACTTGACATATTTCCGGCAGAACATTATCATTCTATTGTAAAAGGATGGAAAAATGGCAAAAAATAAACATTTAAATTTAAAAAAACGGCTTGCAAAGAAGAAGAAACAGAACAAGATAGTACCTCTTTGGGTTATTATGAAGACTAAAAGAAAGGTAAGAAGTCATCCAAAGAGAAGGTTCTGGAGAAGAAGCAATCTAAAGGCTTAAAATGGCTAAGAAAAAGAAAAGCAAAAAGAGCAAGAAAGATATAGAAAAGGAAATTCTTGAAGAAGCTAAAGAAGAAGCTAATTCAGAGTCCAAAACAAAGTCCAAAAAGGGGAAAAAAAGCAAAAAAAAGAAGAAATCTAAGAAAAGCAAAAAAAAGAAAGGCAAAAAATCTGAAAAAGAAGAAAAAGCTGAGAAAAAAGGACAGACTCCTTCAGGCAAGAAAAAGGCCGAGAAAGGAGGCAAAAGCAAGTCCATTATGGAGAAGGCACAGGGAACTCTCAAAGGAGAACCGGAAGAGATAGGTGGAGGAAGAAGAACCCCTTCTGAAACAGTTATGGAAAGAGTTTACACTGTACCAATCAGAAAAAACAAGGTTCCTTCAAACAGAAGAACTGCAAGAGCAGTGCAGGAATTAAAAAAATTTGTTAAAGGACATTTAGATTCAGATGAAATTATACTTACACAAGAATTAAATCAGCATATATGGGAAAAAGGGAGGAAAAAGCCCCCTAAAAAGATAAGAGTTAAGATAGAAAAAGATGATGAAGGAAGGGCTTTTGTTTCACTGCACAAATGACTAAATTCAAGATAAGCGGAAGTTTTGATAAAAGAGGATTCAAGCAGATATTTTCAAAAAAATTTCCTGCAGAAAACAAGGAAAGAGCTCTTGAAAAGATGTATTCAATTATTGGTTCTAATCACAAAGTAAAAAGAAGGGAAATTAAAGAAATAAAGGTTGAAAAAATAAATGACAAAGAAAAGTAAAAAGAAGATTAAAGTAAAGAACAAAAAAAATAAGAAAGAAAAGAAAAAGAGTTCTAAAGACAAAAAATCAGAAGAACAAAATGCACAGAGCAAATTTGTCGAATACAACATTTTACAGAGACAGACCCAGCAGCTCTCACAGGAACTTCAGGCAATAACTTCTACAATCGAAAATCTTGAAACTTCAAAGACTACTCTGAAAAGTATTGACAAAAAAGACAAGTCAGACATCATGGTTCCTATCGGAGGAAATGTATATCTTAAAGCTACTCTGAAGGACAATGAAAATGCGCTTACTGGTGTCGGCTCAGACATAATTATGGAAAAGCCGATTTCAGACGCAGTAGATACTATCAAAGAACAGATAGAAGATCTTGAAAATGCAAGCAGCCAAATTGAAAACGGTTTGGAAGAATACAAAAAAAGAATGTCTGAACTTGAACCTGAATTAAGAAAACTGCAGGCAGAAATGCAGCAGAAAGCAGCCGGCAAGCAGTAAATGCAAAATGTTTGAAAATCTAAAAGGCAAGCTAAAGGGATTTCTGAAAAAATCTGAAGAACAGCTGGAAGCTGAATCCGAAGGCTCCGGAATAGAAGAAAAACTTGAAACTGTTCCCGAACCCGAGCAGAAGCCGGTTCAGAAAAAAGCTGAACTAAAAGAGAAAACGACTGACGACAAACCACAAACCACTGACAAAAAAACTTCAATTATTTCAAAGATTTCTAAAAAACAGTTTTCTGAAAAAGACCTGGAGCCGATTCTATGGGAATTAGAAATTGCACTTTTGGAAAATGATGTTGCAAAAGAAGTTGCAGAACAGATTACTTCCGACATTAAATCTGATTTAGAAGGAAAACGGGTTTCAAGAAGAAAGATTTCAGATAAGATTAAAGATTCATTAAAAGAGAGTATTAAAAACATTTTATCTGAGGAAAAACCGGACATTTTCAAGGAAATTGATGAAAAAGAAGATCCTTATTTAATTATTTTCTTCGGTTTCAACGGAACCGGAAAAACCATGACTATAGGCAAATTTGCCAGACTCTTAAAAGACAAAGGATATTCAGTTGTTTTAGCAGCAGGAGATACTTTTAGAGCTGCAGCAATTGAACAGCTGGAAGAGCATGCAAAAGCGGTCGATGTTCCAATAATTAAACAGCACAGAGGAGCTGACTCAGCTGCTGTAATATATGATGCAATAGAGCATGCAAAATCAAAAGGAATTGATGTAGTTCTTGCAGATACGGCAGGAAGAGCAAGCACAAACATAAACCTAATGGACGAATTAAAAAAAGTAGTCAGAGTAAACAACCCTAGTTTAAAACTATTCATAGGAGATGCATTAACAGGAAATGATGCTGCAGAACAAGCAAGGTCCTTTGAAGAAGCAGTTGGAATAGACGGTTCAGTTTTAACTAAAATAGATACTGATGCAAAAGGGGGCGCCTGTTTAAGCGTAGCTCATGTAACTGAAGGACCCATACTTTATCTTGGTACAGGACAGGGATATGATGATATGATTGAATTTACTCCAAACTGGTTCATTTCAAAAGTTTTTTCAAATAGCCAAAGTATTTAAATTTTAAATTACTATTTTTCTAAAATGAAACTGCCTGGAATTAAAGAAGATATGCTGGAAGATCTCGGCGATGAAGACACCAAAGCTATTCTGAATCATATTAAAAAAGTAAAAGCGGCAATTAAGAAGAAAGAGGACCTAATTGAAGGAAAAATCCCGGAAATCACGGAAACAAAACCGGAAAATGAAATTGAAAAACTTGATAAGGTTCTTAAAGATATTAAAACAGAGGATGAGAAGCTTATTTCTGATGTTAAAAGATTAAAAGAAGAAACAAAAGACCTCCTAAATTCGGTAAAAAAGGAAATTAAAATAACTGAGCTTGTTGAAAAATACAAAGGAAAAAGCGAGGAAGAACTTCAGGAAGAAATGGAAAACGAGCTTGTTATAGGAAATGCGATTGAGCATCAGCTGAATATACTTCAAAATATACTTTCAACAAGTAAAAGTGCAATAAAAAAAGCAGTTAAACTTGAAGATCCGCATAAAACAAAAGTTGGAAACGCTGCGGAAAATCTGAATGATATGGCTATTTTTATTGTTAGAATTATATTCAATGAAGAGCTTCCTCATTTATCAGTTGCATACAGTTTACTAAAACTGGATGAATGGCCGGAAATCGAGGCAAGAATACAGGATATAAGAACCAGATTTGAAATGCTCGGTCCAAAAGAGCCTTAAATTTATATAGTTTTAAAATCATATTAACAACATGGCAAAGAGATTAACCAAAAAAGCAATTGACAGCATGTTTGATGCATTTGCTCAACTTTGTTCAGATTATGCCGGAGAAAGCAGTGAAAGTATCGAAACAGGACTGATAAGAGCAGTGGGCAGAAACACAACTGCACTGTTAATGCTTTCTGAAGAGGACTATGAAGGCGAAGAAGCACAAAAAATTAGTGAAATGGCCGAAAAATACAGAAAAAAATAAACAAACTGGACTAATACTTCTTAATAATATAAGCAAAGTCTTTATAAATAACTTAAACGAAAAGAAACAGCACGTTATAGAATGGCAAAAGATAATTCAAACAAACAGAGTTCTCCGAAAGGAAAACCAAAAGAAAAAAGAAGAAATATCGTCCGAATTATGAAGAAGGACCTTAATGGAGACCATTCTCTAGAAAGAGGTATAAGAGGAATTACAGGGATTAACTTCATGCTTGCAAGAGCAGTCAGAATTAAATCAGGCATTGATAAAAACAAAAAACTTTCCGAACTGAAAGACAACGAAATTGAAAAAATTGAAAAAATTCTTGAAAATATTTACGAACAGAAGCTGCCTGCATGGCTTTTAAACAGAAGAAAAGATTTTAAAACAGGAGTAGACACCCATAATTTTGAAGCAGACTTAATGCTCTCAAAGAGAGAAGACCTTGAAAGAATGAAGAAAATTAAGAGCTATAAGGGAGTAAGACACATGCATGGATTAAAGGTTAGAGGACAGAAGACAAAGAGCACCGGAAGAAAGGAAAGCAGTGTAGGTGTAAAAAGAAAGAAAAAAGTGGGCGGAGCAGGCCCCGGTGAAGGTAAGTAATCATGGGGGACACTAAAAAAACAGGAAAATCATATTCGACGCCGTCGCATCCATGGATTAAAACAAGAATTGACGATGAAAATAAATTAATTTCAGGATACGGCTTAAAAACCAAGAAAGAAATCTGGAAAGCCGAAAAATCTCTTGAAAAGTTCAGAAGTCTTGCAAGAGAATTAGTAGGAGAAGTTTCCGGAGAGGAAGCAAAAAAGAAGGAAGAACTAATTGAAAAGCTCAGTGATTTAGGTATTTTAAACAAGAACGCAGACCTTGAAGAGGTATTATCATTAAAAGTTGAAAACTTTCTTGACAGAGCATTGCAGACATTAGTTTACAAGAAAGGAATTGCAAAAAGCCCCAAACAGGCCAGACAGCTTATACTTCACGGACATATTGAATTAAACGGTAGGATACATACTGCACCCAGAACGCTTATTCCTATAGATACAGAGGAGACAATTACTTATGTAGGACCTTCACTGAAAAAGAAGCCGAAAGCGCCTGCTGAGAAGACAAAAGAAAAAAAGAAAGAAAAATCTGAAAAATCTGGAGAAAAAGAAAAGCAGGAAACATCAAAAAAGAGAAAAAATGAAGAGAAAGAACAGGAAAAAGAAAAGGAACCTAAAGAAGAGAAGAAAGAAGAGAAAGAAAAAGGTGAAAAATCAGAATGAACAAAAAAAGCAGAAGAAAAAACAAAAAAGCAATAATTAATGTATATTCATCATTTAATAATACGATTATGACTGCTACTGATGTAACCGGAGCTGAAACAATTCTTAATTTATCCGGCGGAATGGTTGTAAGAAGTGGAAGAGAAAAACCAAGCTCTTTTGCTGCAATGGAAATGTCAAAACAAATCGCATCAGAACTTTTGGATAAAGGATTCAAAAAAGTAGACGTTAAACTGAGAGCGCCCGGCGGGACTAATGGAAAGTCAACCGGTCCGGGAGCAAAATCGGTCGTTAGGTCTTTGACAAGATCCGGATTAAAGGTTGAAAAAGTAGAAGATGTCACTCCTATTCCCCACGGAAAGATGAGAAAGAAAGGTGGAAAGAGAGGAAGGAGAGTTTAATCATAATGAAAATTAACATAAAACAGTCAACTGATAAGAAACTTAAATTTACTCTAGAAAACTCAAGTGAAAAGTTTTCAAATGCACTAAGAAGAGCTATACTTACAGAAGCCTCTAATCTGGCTATAGATGAAGTTACCTTCTTTGAAAATGATTCGGGACTCTATGATGAATTCATTGCACACAGACTTGGACTAGTCCCGCTGGAAGGAGATATAAACGGGATGAAGACACCGGAAAACTGCAAATGCAAAGGAGAAGGATGTTCAAAATGCCAGGTAAAGTTCACTTTAATTAAAAAAGGACCTTCAACAGTATATTCCGGAGATTTAAAAGGACCTGCAAAATTTGGAGCAGTAGATGAAAAAATACCAATCACTAAATTAGAGAAAGATCGTAAAATAAAACTGGAAGCAATTGCGGTCTTAGGCAAAGGCAAAGACCATGCAAAGTGGCAGCCGGGACTTGTAAGCTACAGTTATGACAAACCCGAAAAGATTAATTTTAAGGTAGAAAGCCACGGCGGATTAAAACCAAAAGAAATGGTTATTGCAGGCGCAGAAATTCTTAAAGAAAAAGCAAAGAAATTTGAAAAGTTAATTAAATAAAGTTTTAATAAGTTTGAATTTCTTCGTTTAAACTGATGTAATTTAACGATCTCCTTCTCTCTTAGGATGTTTATGATCTTTTTCTTTTCTTTGATTTAGTTCTTTTATTTGCTCTATTTTGTGTTTCACAAAGTTAGAGATATCAATTCCATTTTGTTCTATTAGCGTTGATGCATACTGAGCTCCAAGGAAATAAGGCATAAGAACATATGTTGCACCGTACTGATGAAGTTTTAAAGCTTCATCTATGTGATGCGAAACCATGATTATTACGCAGTCTCTATTTCGCTCCCTTACGTATTTTAATAAAAGCAAATTGGTTTCTACATCTGGAATTGTGGAAATCACCATTTCTACATCTTTAAAGTTAATGCTATCTAAAAGTTCTAGGTCATTTGCATCTCCGTATTTGCAATGATACCCTTCTTCATTAAGTTTATTTATAACATCTGGATTGAAATCAACAATAAGGAAACTCTTTTTCAGCTTTACAAGAGATTTTCTTAACGAATCTCCAATTCTGTTGCATCCAAACATAATGACATCATGAGAATGATCTGTATGATCTAAAGAACTTCCTTTTGCTTTTGGGCCTTTTCTTTCAAATATTTTCAAAGGTTTCTTTAAGTACTTGTACAATGTTTCAGACTGCTCAACCATATATGCTGAACCTACAAAAGTTATTAGTCCGACAGCAGTAACCATTGAGAGGAGAGTTGCATCAACATGTCCTAATGTTACTCCCAATGCCACCAAAATAAATGAAAACTCACTTATCTGGGCAACAGATATCCCTGTAAGGAAAAATATTCTCTTAGCATAACCGAAAAATCCCATAATAGCTGAAATTATTACTGGTATACCTATTAAAACTAAAAGAGAAAAGAGGATTATTGGAACGATATATGTTTGTATATGGATAAAAGTCATTTGAGTTCCAAGAAACACAAAGAAGAATAGAAGGAAAAAGTTTCTTAAAATTTTCATTTTTGAAGATATTTCGTATGAATAAGGAGAGGAAGCAAGCATAACTCCTGCAATTAAAGCTCCAATTTCAATTGAAAAGCCCATGTATTTGAAGATATAAGTTATTAGTAAAAGCCAGCCAATTGCAAAAAGAAGGAGAAATTCCTGGGATTTTGCTATTTTTTCATGCAGTTTAGGAAGAACAAAGAAGCTGAACAGAGTAATTATGGTAAGCATTCCGACCCCTTTTAATATATTATCAATAGTTATCCCAATTGTAGTAAGGTCTCCTGAAAAAGAAGAAACTGCCATTAAAACCATAATTGCTGCGATATCCTGTATAATTAAGAGACCTATTGCAATTCTTCCATGCAGAGATTCCAAATTATTTTTGTCTGATAATAGTTTTACAATTATAATTGTACTACTGAAAGCCATTGCAAATCCAATGTAAATTGAGGCAATTGTTGAAAAGCCATAATATTTAGAAATAAAATAGGCAGGAGTAAATGTAAGAACCATTTGTCCAATTCCGGTTGCAAGAGCAATTTTTCCAACACTTTTTATTAGTTTAGGTTTTAAGCTGAGACCCCCAATAAAAAGCAAAAATGAAATTCCCAGGTACGAAAAAATTTCCAAACTCAACTGGTGCTGTATTGCATTTAAGAAATAAGGACCTACAACGATACCTGTTAATATATAGCCTATGATAAGCGGCTGCTTGAGAACCCTCATTAATGCAGAAAAACCAAGTGCTATTAGAACGACCATGCCAATTTCAAAGAATATACTTTCAATCATAAACCAATTTTTATCGTGCCTATTTAAATGAGTTTCGGCAGAAGGTTCATATATCTGTAATTCATTATCAACTTTATGGAGCACAATATAAAAGAATTAAGGAGAAAATTTGCAGCATTCATATCAGAACATTTTAAAACTAAATTTGCGTTTAGACTTGCTTATTTAAATAAAGACAAGCTTGATGCTGCAGAATTAATGGTAATGGGGCCGTTAATACGAAAACAGGCGGAAAAAATAGGAATAGATATAGAATTAGAACAAGAAGGCGGAATAATAATCTGCAAAGGAAAGGGGAAAAAGAAAGAAATTGAACAGTTTTTAAGTTATTTATGGGAAGATGTTGGTTTAGTTATAATTATTTAATTTTGAATATACTCACTGTCAAAATTGATTTTTATTTTTTCGCCTGTCTTAAATTTATCTAAATAATTTGAAGGAATCTCAAGAACATACTTTGCTTTATTTTTTGGCTTCATGAATAATTTGAATGGTCTAATAAGTTTTTTTTCAACTATTTTTTTATCTTTACTAATAAAAATAATCCCAATTTCGTCCAGCATGAAAAAAGTATGAAAAGCATATCTTTTCTCTTTATCAAAAACAAAAAGAAGCGGCTTAATTTCTTTTTTGAGCATTAATCCTTTGAATTTCTGCCACTCTGTCAGAGCAACTCTGCACTCTGTTTCAAAGTTCTTTGTCTTGACAGATGCTTTCATTTCTTTTTCTTTGGTTTTTCAGGAATTATAAGCCAAAGAAGTATATATGCAAGCAGACCTCCGCCGAAAAAAAGAGTAAAAATAATCCAGCCCACTCTGACAAGAGTAGGGTCTAAATCTAAATACTCTGCAAGGCCTCCGCAGACTCCTGCAAGCTTTCTGTCTTTTCTTGACCTATATAGTTTTTTTGCTTTCTTTGTCATTATAATTAATGGTTAATGGTTATTGGTTTATGGTTAATGGTTCGGTGCATACTTGGCAGCTTTTGATTATTTTTAAGAGGTGTTCTGCCTCACTAGCAGCTGCCCGCTACGAACAAATCCATTTACGATTAATGCGGGGGACGAGATTCGAACTCGCGAAGTCACTAAGACACAAGGCCCTCAACCTTGCACGTTTGGCCGCTCCGCCACCCCCGCAATTTATGCTTCTCCACGTTTCTCTCTAATTCTTGAAAAAGCGGATCTGATTTTATCAGGATCCCAGTTGAATTCCTTCAACTGCTCTTCAATCTCTTTTTCGCTGAACCCTTTATCTAAGTGCTCATTTATGTATTTTTCCAACTCCGTAAATTCTTTTTCAGTGAAATACTTCCCAAGTATATGATATCTTGTATCTTCATGTATAAGTAAAACAAGGAAAATGATAATTATTGAAAGAAAAGCAACTGCTGCCAGTACATATGATTGTTCTCCGGCCAACGGAGGCAGTGATTCATTTTCCAAATCTGGTTCTTCTGTTTGAGCAGGAGGAATTTCTGCAGTTTCTCTTTCCACGAAAAGAGTTCTTTCATTAGTAGCATATGAGCCCCCATAAACATCACTGCATGAAACCGCCCAATCCCATTTTCCATTTGAAAGTTCAACATTTTCAAAAGAATTTACTCTTCCACTCCCTACACTCTTATCCTTCATTCTCGTGCTTCCGTTTGTAAGGAGGACACAGCTCTCTATTTCAGCTGCTTCGCTGGGAGTATAATTGAAAGTAACAATTCCATCTGTATCCGTTCCTCCGTCCGAAGGAGAATTCAAAGTAACTTTAGTAATGCTGGAAGCAGGGAGTTGAAGCCAGACTGAAAGATTCCTCATTTTTGACGCTCCGCTGTTTCCACTAACATCACTGCAGTTTACTTTCCAGAGCCAGGTCCCGTTTGTTAAAGGAACATTTCTAAAATAATTTTCAGTGTTATTTTCAACACCTGAATCGCTTTCGTTGTAAATATAATAGGGTTTGCCTCTGTCAATTTTCTTTCCCTGGACATCAATTGATTTATTAAGCATTAAGACACAGGAAGAAAGTTCTTCATAACTTACAGGAGTATATGTAAAATTGACATTTTCGTCATAAACTCTCGTATTATTTTCAGGGCCCAAAATGCTTATTGCAGGAGTAAAATCGACCTCAATTAGTGCAAGATTGCTTTCTCCTTCATTCCCCATATCATCCGTACAATTTACTTTCCAGATATGGTCACCTCTGGATAAATTTAAAGAAAAGGACATTTCGGAATTATTATATATTGTTCCTTTCGTTGCATTCACTTCCCCGTCTAGTATCAGTTCGCAGAAATCTATATCTGAAGCAGTATCAATTGCCTTAAATCTAAACCAGGAATAACCGGTTCCGTTTGCAGTGCTGTTAATCTGATAAGCATAAATAGTAGGTTCTTTTCTATCTATCTGAACATAAACCGTCCGGTTAGAAGACACAGCTATATTTGAATAATTATCCATACATTCAACATGCCATTCCCACGTACCGTTTTGGAGAGTTACATTATAGAAAGTATTTGTTTCATTTGCAGTGGCATTGGTTTTAATTTTGAAAATGGAATCATTGAAATGAAGCCTGCACCACTCCACTTCTGATATCCTCCCCACTGAAAAAGTGAAATTGGAAACATTTTCATAAATATAAGCGTCCTGTTTTGGAGATTTTAATGATACTTGAGGACTCAAGCCTAAAACTCCTGCTGATAAAATAATAAATGCAGTAATTCCAAAAATAAACATAGTTGTTTTATTTTTCATATTTATTTGTAATACGCCCCATTATAAAACATTTAATATTGATGGAAAAGTTTAAATGCTTCAGACTACACAAATAAAACATGGATTCAGAACCTTTTGCAAAAAAAGTGATACTTGGAGTTTTAGTTGCACTAGTTATTTTAAGTACAGTAGTCCTAAGCAGCGGGATAAGCGGATACATTGTAGGCATTCCTTCAAACTGCAGAAGCAAAATCAGTATAGATGCTCCGGAAACAATGGATATCTATCAGGGAAGTACCGCTTCTTTTGAAGTAAAAATTCATAATGTTTCATGCGGAGTTTCATATACAAGACTTGAACTCTACACAATTGACGAAAGCTGGTATGACACCGCCCCGACAAGCATTGGAGTAATTCCACCGGGAGAAGAAAAATCATTCATGGTTTATTTAGATGTTCCACTCGACGCTGAACTAAAAACATATTCAACACCTTACAGAATATACACAAACGAAGGAACTTTTACACTAGGAAATCTTGAACTGACAGTTATTGAACCTGAAAAGCCGAAAGCCGAAATTACAAACCAGATTTCAACTGGAGAGGGGCCGGTTCAGGAAGAAACTTCACTTCCTTTCTCGGAAAATGCAAAATTCTGGTACGGCATTGCACTTTTAGCAAGCATACTTGCAATAGCAATGCTGGGAACGGATGTTTTCAAACAGGTTGAAGAGTTCGACGAAGCAAGCAGAAGAAGAACAGGAAAAGAACTTTCAAAGGCAATGGGAAAAAAATCAAAAAAGAAAGAAAAGTTTGAAAAAGCCCTGAAAAAGAATAAATAAGGTTTTTCTTAATAGCAAAAGGTTTAAAAACATGTTATGAGATAGTTATTCTCTGCATTATGAAAAATAAAACCAATCCAAGAATAAGCAGCCTTATACAGGATTTGTATAAGCTTTCAAAGAAAGAAGGAGTAGCTCTATGGAAAGCACTAGCCGAAAATCTGGAAAAGCCTGCAGGAAACTGGGCTGAAATCAACATGGATCGGCTTAATGAAATTACTGAAAAAGGAGATAAGGTTGTAATTCCCGGAAAAGTCCTTGGAAGCGGAAAAATGGACCATAAGGTAGATGTATATTCATTTAATGCAACAAAAAATGCTAAAAAACAGATTATTAAAGCAGAAGGAAGCTGCCTGGATATTGAAGACTTAATGAAGAAAAATCCGCAGGCAAAGGGAGTTAAAATTATAAAATGAAAGTAATTGATGCAACTAATTTAAAAGCAGGAAGGATTGCAACCAGAATAGCTAAAGAAGCACTGGAAGGGGAGGAGTTTGTCATTCTTAATTCGGAAAAAGCAATAATTTCAGGTAGTAAAGAAACTAATTTTGAAAAGTATAAGAAAAGACAGGACATAGGAAGCAGGTACAGAGGTCCTTTCTTCCCGAAAAGATCTGACAGAATTCTAAGAAGAACAATTAGAGGTATGCTCCCATATAAAAAGAAGAGAGGCAAGGAAGCATACGGAAGAATTAAAACCTATAGAGGCGTGCCTGAAAAATTTAAAGATAAGAAAGCGGAAACAATAGAAGAAGCGAAAATCGGGGATGTTGAAAAGAAAAGATATATACGTCTTGAAAAACTTTCAAAGAAATTAGGCGGTAAAAAATGAGCAAGAAAAATAATGTTGTTGTAAAAATCGGAAAGAAGAAGTCGGCAAAAGCAAGAGCTACTATTAAAAAAGGAAAAGGAGAAATTAAAATTAATTCTAAACCTTTGAATATATGGGGCTCAACATATGAAAGAAATATCATTGCAGATCCATTCTCATTAATTGAAGACACAATTAAAAAATTAAATATTAGAGTTAAAACCTGGGGCGGAGGAAAGGTCAGCCAGGCGGCAGCTGCAAGAGTTGCAATTGCACGAGGAGTGGTTGACTGGGCAAATGACAAGGAAATTAAAAAGGTTTTGACAAACTACGACGATAAAATACTCTCAGGAGACGCAAGGCAAAGAGAACCGAACAAGCCGAACAGATCTTCTCCGAGAGCAAAGAAGCAGAAGAGTTACAGGTGATACTAAAATGATTATACCAGTCAGATGTTTTACATGCGGAAAACCAATAGGAGCTGAATACGAGCAGTTTAAGAAGAGAATTGATAAGGGAGAAAACCCGAAAGAAGTTCTTGACAGTCTAGGATTAGACAGATACTGCTGCAGAAGAATGCTCTTAACTCAGGTCGACCTAATTGACGAACTAAACAAGTTTGAGAAATAATAGAAATTATAAGAATTAGTAGCTTTTTGCAAAGTAGACTTCTTTATATTCGGCTTTCTTGCCACAGTATATGCATTTCCCTCCTTTTTTTGAGTTGAAAGGTATTGCTCTTACAGTTGCAGTAGTTTCTTCCTGTATTTTGTCTTCGCATTCCTGAGAACCGCACCAGGAAGCTTTAATAAATCCTCTTTTTTCATCCATTATTTTCCTGAATTCTTCATAATTTTTGACGAAATGAGTATTTTCTTTTAAAAATTCCTCTGCTTTTCTATATAAATTCTCCTGAATATCTTTAGTAAGGCTTTCTAATGCCGTGGTTACATCCTTTTCTTTAACAAATGCTTTTTCGCCGGTATCTCTCCTTACAAGTACAACCTGTCCTTTCTTAAGGTCTTTCGGACCAATCTCTACTCGTACAGGCACGCCATACAGCTCCCATTCGTTGAATTTCCAGCCGGCTGTATAGTTCTCTCTGTCATCCAGCTTAACTGAAAAAGTTTCAGAGAGCTTTTCTTCAATTTCTTTAGCTTTTTTCAAAACCTTGTCTTTTGTATCTTCAAATATAATTGGTACAATAACAGCCTGCGTAGGAGCCACTTTTGGCGGCATGACCAATCCCTTATCATCTCCGTGAACCATGATTAGAGCCCCGATTAATCTAGTTGAAAAGCCCCAGCTGGTATTCCATGCATATTTTTCTTTTTCATCCTTTCCTAAAAATTTAAGATTGAATGGTTTTGAGAAATTTTGTCCTAAATTATGAGAAGTGCCCATCTGCAGAGCTTTTCTATCAGGCATTAAGCCTTCAATTGTCGTAGTTGTTTCAGCTCCGGCAAATTTCTCGCTTTCCGACTTTATACCAGTAATTACAGGAATAGCTAGAAGATCTTCTGCCAGTTTTTTGTAAAGTTTAATCTGGTCCATCATTTCCTTCTTTGCCCCTTCTTCAGTTGCATGAACTGTATGTCCTTCCTGCCAGAGAAATTCTCTTGTTCTTAAGAAAAGTTTAGTCATCTTTGTTTCATATCTGAAAACAGAATTCCAGTAGTTGAATAACAGAGGGAGGTCTCTCCAGCTAGTTATCCATTTTGAATATGAATCATAAATTATTGTTTCTGAAGTGGGCCTGAGTGCGTATCTTTCATCCAGTTCTTTAGGTCCTTCATGAGTTATCCAGAAAGCCTCCGGTGTAAATCCTTCTAAATGCTCTTTTTCCTTTTTTAAAAAAGATTCAGGTATCAAGGCCGGAGCATACGCATTTCTGTGCCCTGTTTTTTTAATTTTTTCATTGAACCAGCCCTGTATTTTCTCCCAGACTTCGTATGCATTAGGTTTTATTGCCATGAAACCCTTAATTGCAGTAAAATCAGCAAGGTCTGCTTTAAGAACAACCTGATTATACCATTCGCTGAAGTCTTCATCCTTCTTTGCAGTTATTCCTACAAGTTCCGGTTCGTCTGCCATAACATACACTCTAAGTTTTATTGTTTATTTAAATTTAGTGGAGAGAATAAATTTATGCGGGAGGCAATGTGCAGACCTTGTAGTTTGTCGCTGCACAAGTCTCCCTTGCCTTACAATTTATGCGGGAGGCAGGATTCGAACCTGCGAAGGCACTAAGCCACAGGATCTTAAGTCCTGCCCCTTAGACCAGACTCGGGTACTCCCGCATTTTAGTAGATGGTATCTAGTTAATGGTTGATAGTAAATATACTTCAATTTAACTCATTTAATCAATGAAGAGGAATATAAACATTCCTCAAATCATAATAAGCCTAATCTTATTAGCGCTATGAAAACTACTCCTGCAAGGAACGGGGCAGTTACAACGAATGCGCCTTCATCCGATACAGAATAATTTTCTTTCATGGACCAAAAGATAAGTGCATATGACCAGAAGCCCGTAAACATAAAGAAGTATGGAAGTATATTTAGAAAAGCCGGTGAGGCGGCTACCCCTGTCAATTTTAATGTTTTATGCAGTATTTTCCAGTCAGTAATGTCATGTCCGCTTACAATGGAGCCTATAAAATGAAGCACCAGTGAAGTGAAAATCCAGACAATGAAAATCATCCAAAAGGGTCTTAATAAGATTAAATCTGCAAAGAAATAAATTGTATGGCCCAGTGAAATCAAAATTGATGGCTCTACTGCAATGCTCCAGATATATCTGCCTATTGAAGTCATTACAGATGCAACCAAAACCACTGCGAAAGGCACCCATAAATCTTTTATGTCAATAGGTTCTCTGACTATCTTTCTTATGGTTGCTTTTGGGTGGAGAATCATCCCGTGTACATGAGCAGAAAAATGCTCGCCCAAATCAATTGCCTTTTGTTTTACCATTTCAGAAAACTATTTAGGAGTGTTTATTTATATTTCTTGCTGTTAGGATAATTATAGTGTAAAAGTTTGGGGCCGTGGTCTAGCTTGGGAGGATGCTACCTTGGGGCCAGCCTTTTAACCTGTAAACTGGTGCGAACATACGCCATCCTGAAAAGGCTGGCGAAAACAGGTGCCGCATTCGCTTCGCGAAGCGACACTAGCACAATGGTTAAGGGTTGACAAATTGGTAGTGATCGTGAGTTCAAATCTCACCGGTCCCACTATTAATATATTTCATACTTATGGGTTATAATCTGCCTTTTCTTTTTGGGCAACCTGCACTTTTTCTTTTTGCGAAAAGAAAAAGGGCGGAATCACACCGGTCCCACCTCAGCCTTTTTTAATTGGTTAGTAGTTGGCGGTAAGTAGTAAGTGGTTGGCGGTAGGCGGTACTAAATAACCAAAAGCTGCCAACTATGTATCAAACTATTAACCATAAACCAATAACCATAAACTATTAACCATTAAACACCAATAACTTTAAAAAGGAGTACTTACATTACAACTGCTACTATTGGAGGTAATTATGGAATATATATATGGCGCAATGCTATTGCATTCTGCAGGAAAGAAAGTAGACGAAGCTAGTCTCAAAAAGGTCATCAAGGCTACAGGCGAAGATATAGACGAAGCCAAAATTAAGGCTTTAACTGCAAGTCTTGAAGACGTTGATATTGAAAAAGCTATCTCAGAAGCAGCGGTCGCACCGGCAGCTGCACCAGCTGCAGCAGCACCTGCGGAAGGCGGCGAAGAAAAGAAAAAAGAAAAGAAAGAAAAGTCTGAAGAAGAGAAGAAACAGGAAGAAGAAGCCGCATCTGAAGGACTTGGCGCACTTTTCGGTTAAATGGCAGAGAAAAAAGGAAAAGGGAAGTCTGTTAAGAAACTAGAGAAAGAAGCTAGAGACTATATCTGGAATGATAATTCTCCGAACTACTTGTGCAGAAGGGAAAACATATTTGTCCTATTCAGGAAAAATGAAGGCAACAAAATGAAATACGCTTACCTCTGCCCTGAATGCGGACATGAAGACTCCGGTAAAGACGAATTCAAGAAACCGTATACTTTGGTATGTTCTGAATGCGATCATCTAATTTTCAAGCAGGAAAAGGTTAAAGGCAAAAAGAAAGCTAAGAAGAAAGCCAAGAAAAAGAAATAAATAGAGACAAAAAGAACTAAGGTTCATGAACGTTGCAAAAAAGTATCTTGAATTTTCTGAAGAGGAATATAAAAAAGCTGTTGAAAAACTAAAACCCCTCGGATTAATAAAAAACTTAATTAAAACCATTGATAAGAGAATTGACACCCTCAGTACTGAAATTGAAGGCGGCAGGCTCCCTAAATTATCTGTTGCAATGCTGGGTATTTTCAAAAAAGAAGATAATGCTAAAGAAAAACAAAAAATAAAATTTAGAGAGATGCTGGAGGAAAGAAGAAAACTTCTTTTAAAGATGATGGAGGAATTTGACGGATATATATCAATTCTTTATCTAGCAGGAGTATATGATGTTTTTGAGAAAATGGCGGAAGATGAAGAAAAGGGAAATTTGAATCAGGAAGACCTGATAAATGCATATAATTTAATACTTAAAAAACACGGAGGAAGAAAAAGCAAGGCTGGAAAGAACTATCTGAAATTTAAAGATGAACAAAAAGATAAAGACAAGTTTGAAGAAAGAAATTTCGGTGTCTCAGATGAAAAGGAGATAGTTTCCATTTTTCATAATTCTGCAAAAAAATATTCAGAACTTCTTGATAAACTATATAAAAATAAAACAAAAGAAAAAACATACGAATTAAGATATAAATCACTTGAAGAAGAAATGGAAAAAGCATATTATACTGGATTTACAGATGCATTAACCTGTCCTGATGTTTTCAATAAAATTAAAGGATCAAATACACCTCATAACCTCGCTAATCTTTTAGGAACTACCGGCTCTGAAACAATGGATAAAAAAGAAGAAGAAATACAAGAGAAACACCAAAAAGAGAACTTATTTGATATTGTTTTAGAACTTCAAAGACTTTTAGCGGCAACCTAATCTAAACGAATAATATTCTCGGTACAACAATTACCAAAAGAAGCAGGAAAACAAATACAACAAGTCCTTTTAAAGCCTGCTGTTTATTCATTCCAAATGCCATTAAAGCTCCGCCTATCATCCCGCCGATGTGTGCATTATGAGCTACAACCCCCATTTCACCAGTCATAAAAAGAGGAATAGCTATAACTGTATAAATCGCGGCAGCCAAAGAAACAGGGAGAGGTATTAAGAAAGGCATTGGACTGATTTTAAACGGTCTTATCAAAGTCAAATAAGCCATTAAGCCAAAAATTGAACCTGAAGCCCCTACAACTGAAGCAGAAGGGGAAGAAGTTAAAAGAAAAACAGCCCCACCGGTTAATCCTGAAGTTAAAAAAATCATGAACATTACAGGAGCGGCAAACTCTTTCTCAATATTATATCCGAAAAACAGCAGAGCAAGAGAATTCAAAAAGATGTGCGGGATACTTGCATGCAGAAACATATATGTTATCAAAGTATACGAAGAACCGCCGATTATATGGTTCATTGAAAGTGCAAACCTCCCAATATAGCCAGGTCTGAAAACATAGGTTATTATGAATATGAAAACAAGTAGCAGAGTTAAACTTGAAACAAATGTTTTTTCTTTGAAAGCCATTGAAAGAACTACAAATAAATAAACCGCTGCTATAAATGTCAGAATCAGCATTATCCAGGGATTTATTGGTAAAGCCATATCCTATTTAAGACTAAACAATTTAAAAACTTTGTCAATTCTTAAAAGTTAATAAACTTTGAATCCTTATTCATTTGCATGAAAGTGGCAGTTATTGGGGACATGCATTTAGGATATTCCAGTAATACTGAAAGAGCTAAAGATTCGTTCAGACAGGCGGAAGAAGCAGTAGACAAAGCTCTTAAGGAAAATGCAGATATAATTTTAGTTACAGGAGATATTTTTGATGACAGAGTTCCTAACCAAGAAGTTCTTGGAAAGGCAATGAATATTTTTAGAAAAACGCTTTCAAAAAAATCAGATGTCAAACTTAATTCTTTAGAAGGCAAGAACAAAAAAGAAGTGCCTGAATTAGTTTTGAAAGGGACTCCTGTTATTTCTCTAAATGGCAACCATGACAGAAGAGGAAAAGGATACACAAACCCAGTCCAGCTCCTTGAAGACGCCGGTCTTTTAATTCATCTGCATACGGCATCCGCAGTCTTTGAAAAGAACGGAGAAAAAATCGCAGTCCACGGAATGTCAAATGTTCCTGAAAAATATGCAAGGACTGTTCTTGAAAAATGGGGCCCAAAACCAGTTGAAAATGCATACAACATTTTAATGCTTCACCAAAATATAGGCCAGTATGTCTATTCTGAAGATGAACATTCAGTTATAAATTTAGAAGACCTTCCAGAAGGTTTTGATTTGATTATAGACGGGCACGTCCACTGGAGCGACCGGATGGAACTGAAAGGAAACAATTTCCTGCTCGCCGGTTCAACAGTAAGTACTCAAATAAGAAAAATTGAAAGTCAAAAACCGAAAAGAATTTGGATTATTGAAAATGGAAATATAACAAGCAAAAAACTTTCAACTGCAAGAAAGCAACATTACAAAGAAGTAAAATTCAAAGACCTGAAACCTGACGAAGTTAAAGAGAAAATAGAAAATACAATTAAAGGGATTGAAACTGAAGAAAGAAAACCGTTGGTTAGAATAGTTTTAGAGGGAACTCTTAAAAAAGGCTTTGAAACGTCCGACTTAACTGTAGGCAGTTTGGAAAGAAAATATTCAGATAAATTCATTTTAAGAATCGGAAGGCAAAAGCTTTTGAGTTATGGGTCTGTAAGTAAAAAAGAACTGCTTAAAAAAATGAGAAAAAAACAGATTCCAGTAGAAGAACTCGGCCTGGAAACTCTAAAAAAACATCTAGAAGATTTAAATTATAAGGAAACAAATAAAGTAGACAACCTCTTAAAAATGTTCATTGAAAAAGATGCAGATGAGGTGTATAAAAACTTAACAAATGAGTGATCTTAAAAGAGATATTAAATTCGGCCCTTTGCTCCTGCTTGCAATTAATGCAATTATTGGAACAGGCATATTTTTCGTTCCGGCTATAGCAGCAGGAGTTGCAGGGAATGCGTCTATAATTTCTTGGATTTTAGTCAGTATAGTTTCTATATTTATAGCAATGTGTTTTGCTGAACTCTCAAGTATATACCCGAAATGCGGAGGAGTATATGAATATGCAAAAAATGCATTCGGAGAAACAACCGGATTCATAACAGGATGGACGGGCTGGATTGTAGCCAATATAACAGTAGCAATGCTGGTAGTAGGAAGCTTCAGCTATCTGGCAGAAATAGTTCCAATTCCAAATCATATTCGAATAATTATTGCCATTGCATTTGTTGTAGGAATGAATTTGGTAAACATCAGAGGGATTGATTTAAGTATAAAAGTCCTTCTCGTCTTTGCTGTTGCAACAATTCTGGCTCTCTGGTTTCTAATAAGCTGGGGAGTATATTCAGTAAATGTAAGCCAGCTGATTAATGTGTTCAATGTACCAGCCGGCAAAATTTTCATAGCAATGGTCTTCATTTTAGAAACTTTCTTCGGCTGGGAGACTGTTTCATATTTATCTGAAGAAACAAAAAATCCAAAAAAAGTTATTCCGAAGGCAATGATATATGGAACAATCTGCGTCGTTCTGTTTGCAATAGCAATTGTCGCAGTCGTTCTTGGCGTTCTCCCCTGGGAGACAATTGCCGCATCTGAATCTCCATTAGTTAAGGCAGCTCAGGTATTCATGCCGCCTGCACTAATTAATTTTGTAGCCATTTTGATATTCCTGAATATAATCGGCGGAGCTACCGCCTGGATAATTACAACTCCAAGACTTATTTTTGCACTGTCAAGAGACGGGCTTCTTCCAAAAACTTTCAGCAAAGTCCATCATAAATATAAAACACCAGTAAATGCGATTATTCTTCAGACTGTATTGACTTCATTAATTCTGCTTTCAGGCTCCTACTTCCTCCTATTGAAAGTGCTCCTTCCTCTGGCTATAGTCATGTATATTATAGGAGCAATCCTGCCGGTTGCAAAACTCAGAATAAGCAAGCCGACTGCAGAAAGGACTTTTAAAGTTCCTTTTGGAACGATACTTCCCTTGCTCATAACAGTACTTCTTCTTACTTTAATGACCCATATTGAACTGGACATAATAATTATGGGAGGGTTTTTCATACTGCTTGGGCTTCCAATGTACTACTTAATGGCACTGTCAACAAAACCTAAAATTGTAAAAGAGTTCATTGACATTTCTGACTTCTTCATGCACTACACATATGATATGTGGGTTCCCAAGAAAATAAGAAAACAAATTAAAACGCATCTCGGAGAGCTCAAAGGCAAAAAAATACTTGATTTCGGATGCAGTACAGGAAATATGGCAGTAGAACTTGCAAAAGAAGTGGGAGAAAAAGGGAAAGTTCATGCAACAGAAATTTCAATGGGAAGCTTGAATTTTGCAAAAAAACATGCAAAGAAGCACAATGTACATAAAAATATAATATTCCTTCTTGAAGATCCTTCCAAAAGACATGAGTTCCACAGAGCAATAGATAAAATGGATGGAGTCGTATCTATTGGAACGATTGGGTATCTAAATGAGCCAGATAAAGTTCTGCACGAATTGAATCGAAGAATAAAACCGAAGGGAAAGGTCTATTTCGTTGACTACGACCACGTATTCAGAGTAATGCCTACGCAAAAATGGCTGAGCAGCAATAAAGAAATTAAAAAGAAATTTAGGAAGCACGGATTTGATGTTAAAATTGACAGAGAACCAGGTATGTTATGGGAAGTTATTCATATTTACGGGAAAAAACAGAAGAACTCTAAAAAATCCAAAAAGAACAGGAAGAGCAAAAATAAATAATGATAACAAAAACAAGGCTGAAAAACTGGCGCTCTCATTTAGATTCAGAATTTAAATTTTCCGGCGGAGTTAATACCCTTCTTGGTATTATGGGCTCTGGGAAAAGCTCAGTTCTTGACGGGATTTGTTTTGCTTTATTTGGTACTTTTCCTGCATTAAATCAGAGAAAAGTAAAGATTGATGAAATTATCAGAAACAAGCCCAACCAGGCGAAACAAGCATCAGTTGAAGTCGAGTTTATCAGAAACAAAGAAGTTTATTCAGTAAAAAGAGAAATAAAATACGGAAAAGGCACTTCAGGAGCTGAAATAAGGAAAAACGGAGACTTATTAGAAGCAGAAAATTCTCAGGCAGTTACTGAATATGTAAGCAAAATACTTCAGACAAATTATGATGTTTTTTCAAGAGCAATTTATGCTGAACAGAACAATATTGACGAATTTCTAACCATGCCGAAGGGCAGAAGAATGGAGAAGATTGATAATTTACTTCAGATAGATAAATTTGAATCTGCAAGAAAAAAAGTTACGACAGTTGCAAATAAAATTGGGCAGGAGCTTGAATCAAAAAAGGAGATGTCTGAAGAAATTTTGACTGAAAAAGACAGACAGGCAATTAAAGAGTTGAAAGAAGAAACTGAAAAACTAAAAAAGGACGTCAATTCCCTTTCCAAGAAGCTTTCAGAACTTAATGAAAAGAAAGAAAAACTTTCAGGAGATGTTGAAAAACTCAACAAAGCAGAAAAAAACCTGAAAGAATTGCAGTCAAAAAAGGACAGCATTAAAGGAAAAATTTCTCAGATTAAGGAAACACTTGAAGAATACGGCAAAGTTGGACTAACTAAAGAAGAAGCTGAAAGCAGGCTGGAGAAAATTAAAAAAGAAATTGAAAAGCTGGAAGAAACTCTTGAACGGGTTTCAGAGCTTAAAGAAAAGCTTGCATCTCTGAAAAGCAGGAAAGAAGTCCTGAAAGAAAATATAGAAAAAATTGAGGCGGAAATAAATTCCTATGGCTTTGACAAAAACATTGAAGAAATTGAAAACCTGACTGTTTCAGGAGTTTCGGAGCTCTTGAAAAAGAAAACTGAAACAGAAAAACAAAGCCCGAAAGAAAAGGTTGAAAAACTGAAAAATGAGATAACGAGAAAGGAAAGAAAACTTGAGGTTCTTTTGACAAAACAAGAATACTCAAGACATATAATTTCGGAGCTTGAAACTGGGGATTTATGTCCTACCTGTAAAAGCGAATTAAGGGTAAGGAAAAAGGAAGACATAATTTCAGAGAATAAAGAAGATATTGAAAATATTGAAAACAGAAAGAAAGAGCTAAAGGAAGAGCTAAATCAGGTTCAGATAGAATTAGAAAAGGCAGAAGAAGAAGTCGAAAAAGAAGAAGAGAAAGAAGCTGAACTGAAAACCAAAGCAAACCTCATTCTTGAAAAAGCCAAGTCTAGAACTGAAAAAATAAAAGAAAAGAAAAAGCTGGCTGGAAACATTGAAAATCTGAAAAAAGAAATTGAAGAGAAAACTCCTGAAAAAGATAAAAAGGAACTCAGAGAAAAACTGGAAAAGTTCAGGAAAATTTCTGAATACTATTCATTAAAAGATAAGATTAAAAAACTGAAAGAAGAGCTTGAAGAGCTTAAAACAAAAATTGAAAAGAAGAAGAAAATTGTTGACAATTTGAAAGAAAAGGAAAAAGAATTCAACAAACTGACTGCAAAGGAAAAAGGGCTCTCTTCAGACTTAAAAGGACTGAAAAATCTGCATTCAGAAAAAGAAAAAAGGCTGAAAGAGCTTAAAGAGAAAGAAGAACTTTTGAAAAAAACAAAGGAAAAAATTGAAAAACTAAAAGATAAAAAGAACCAGCTCAAGATTTTCAAAACAGCTTTGAAAAGTACTCAGGAAAGCTTAAGAGAAGAATTTGTTAAAAATGCAAATACAGTTATGTCTGAAATCTGGAGAACATTGTATCCCTATCAGGACCTCGATTCTTTGAAATTGATGATAGAAGACAGAGACTATGTATTAAAAGTTCATACAGTAAGCGGATGGTCTGAAGTTGAAGGAATTGCATCAGGAGGAGAGAGAACTCTTGCAGCTCTTGCTTTGAGAATTGCATTTTCATTTGCTCTTGCCCCTAATTTAAGCTGGCTTATTTTAGACGAGCCGACACATAATTTAGATACAAATTCAATTGAAGAGCTTTCAGAAGTTTTGAAAGAGCAACTTCCTGAAATTATTAACCAGATATTTTTGATTACACATGAACAGCGATTAGAAAGTTCAGTATCCGGATATTTATACAAGCTGAAAAGGAACAAAGAGCAGGACGAACCTACGAGAGTAGAGCTTATTTCAGAACCAGGCAGTTAGAAATATTTATTAAAGCAAGGAACTGATACTCATCATGGCAGTAGAAGCTTTCATCAGTCAGTATTTCCTGAACCCGCTGTATGCAGGGGATGCAGCCTATAATATATACAATACTATAGTTTATGCTCTTCTTCTTGTCGGCGGAGTATTTGGAGTATATAAAATTCTAAAAAAGTTTGAAATTAAAATTGACTTCAACTTCTTTATTTCATTAACTCCTTTCATTCTGCTGGCATCTGTTTTAAGAGTTTTAAGAGATGCAGGAGTGTATAAAAGTCCGGTTTTTGTATCTCCATTGATATATCTCCTCATATTCGGTATTGCATTTATTGTTCTTCTTGCAGGGATATTAATTGAAAGAACATACAGATACAACTATGATTTACCTGTGTTTTTAACCGGTTTAGTTCTCCTAATTTACTTTGGAAGGCATTTGACAGTTTCCCAGATAGCTCCTGTGGTTCAAATCCTGGCAATTACCATAACAATTGCAATAATGCTCCTTGCTGTGAAAAAGATGTATCCTGACATTCTTTCAGGAATAAATATATTCGTCCTGTCGGCTGCAATGTTTGACGCCGCCTCAACATTTATAGGAGTCTCTTATTATGGATATTTAGAAAAGCATGTAATTCCCGACTTTTTATTTGGGGTCTTCGGCCCCTGGATAATGTTTCCTCTAAAATTTGGAGTCGTTCTGCTTGCCCTGTATGTAATTGACACTACTGAAACTGATAATAATTTCAAAAACTTCTTGAAATTTGCTGTTTTAACAGTAACCTTAGGACCTGGAGCCAGAAATACACTTAGAATGATGATGGCCGTTTAATCACATAAAAGACTCTGCATCTTTATCTTTCTTGTCGCTCTTACTTTCAAATTCAATTGCAGCATCTTCAAGTCCTTTGCTTTTGGTTGAGGGTTGTGAATTTCTTTCTCTGATTTTGACAAAAACAGGATAATTGACTGCCTCGCCTACAACAAGTCCTTCTCCTACGGGCAGACTGGAAATTGCATCCAAGGTGTCAGAAGTAATGCCTTCCGAACTCTGTTTAATATGATCTAAATCATAGGGATTAGTTATTCTCATGATTACATGCGTATTGCACTGAGACAAAACAGTAGTTGAAAGCCTTTTCGGTCTCTGAGAAATTAAACAGAGGGATGCATGGAACTTTCTGCCTTCTCTTGCAATTGTTTCAATGATACTTCTGGCAAGAGCATAATCCGAACTTACGCCTTCCGGAACGAACTGATGGGCTTCCTCAACAATTAAAAGGAACGGCGGAATGTCCCCGTTTCTTCTCATTTTAAACAATTTACTTACAATATAACTGGTAATTATCTGTTTTTTCTTATTGCGGATTATACTGCTTAAATCAATGATTGACATCTTTCCCTGTTTAACAATTGTTTTGACTGAAGGATAATCAACATCTGAAAATACTCCTGTTGCATTCAAACTGAAAATCCAGTTCTTTAGGGCGTCTTTGGTTGCGGATTTCATTTTGTCCGACCTTTCAACTTCTTTAACAATATCAATTAAATTATAAGTGCCTCCGCCTTTTCTGAATTTCTTCTGAATCTGCCGGATTTTATTCTTTAAATCTCTTGTCTGGACGGAAGAAAGTCCTCCAATAAGCCTGCATATCTGCCCCCCGCTTAAATTTGGAACTCCAATCTTGATGTTGCTTCCGTTCAAAACCCTGCAGGATTTCGAATAATCAGTCTTATCTGACCCGGCTTTAACCGGCTCTGCAAAACTGGTGTACTCTCCGTGAACGTCAATTAATACAATACCAACTCTTCCCTGTTTTTTATTTCTGTTGAGAAGCTCTTCAATAACTACAGAAGTCAAATATGACTTTCCAGCTCCGGACATAGCCAGAATGGCAAAATGTTTTTGAAGAAGATTGGTTAAGTTTAACTTGACATCTACATTATGATGTTCAATAGAACCAAGATAAAGCCCCTCGTTGTCTATTCCAAGGAATTTTTTAAGAAAATCATCCGATGCCAGCCTTACTTTTGACCCCGGAGAAGGAGGAAAAGACGGTTTCAGCATCATTTTTTTGCCTTCTACATAGACGCCGAGCGGTTTTACTACTCCAACAGTGAATTCCCACCTGTCAACGGGAAAGATTGATTCCATATTGCTGCCCTTTTTTTCGTACTCTCTGACAGACTCTTCCCGCTCAAAATAGCGGTTTGCTTTCCTAACATCGCTCACACGGCCTATAAGTAGGCCCTCAGCTGTGTCCAGTTCGACAAACTGGTCTCTCTTCACACTTATGCCGTTCTCTTTGACTACAAATGAGAAATTTGTTGGACTCGGACCTTCAACCGAACTGATTACTGTACCTAAATCCAGTTTTAACACCTCGATATATGGTTAATAGTTTATGGTTTATGGTAAATGGATAGATTGAGAGGTATAAATGGTTTATGGTGAAAAATGGTAAATAGTTAATAGTAAATGGTAATAGTAAACATTATTTGATGGCCTGAATGAAATTGTAAATTTTTCCGCCTAGAATTCTTATTTTTCTCGAAAGAAAGGCATATTCACTTCCAGAGATATAATCTAGATCTTTTGACATTTCTATGAAATATCTAGCCTCATTTACTGAGCCTAAAGACATTGTCAAAAATCTGGAAAAATCCTGATTGCTTTTTCTTCCTGATCCTTCCGCTATATTTGCACCAATAGATGTAACTGCTCTCCTTAATTGTTGAGTCATTCCATATTTTTCCTCATCCGGATAGTGATAAGTTATAGTGTAGACTTTAAGAGCTAACTCTTTTGCTTCTTTATATATGTCCAATTTTCTGAAATCCTGCATATGAAAACAATCAAAAAAGGAGCTTATAAGTATTTTTTAACTCAACCCAGTTAATAACAATCAGTAGCTGTCAGCTATGGACAGAACCATTCACCATCTAATATCTACCTTTAACCATCAATTAAAACGGCCGGAATTCTCTCCTTAATTTGAACAAGCTTGGAACATCCCCTACCTTGTCTTTCAGCCTCTGATAGACAATTTCCATGTCTTTTTCACTTAGTTTAGCTCTGGCGTCTGCTTCAATTAAAATAGATGGACAGCCGTATGTCTCATTATGCCTGGAAAGAGCGTAAACAACGGATGCAATTTTGTCTGCTGTTTCTTTTGTTTTTCCCCTGTTTAAGAAATCAACCCTTACAGGTCTATCAAATTCAACTGATTTTAAGTAAAATGAATTGATTGATTCAGCCCAGTCGTCTAAATCGTGGAGGATTCTATGCTTTCTTGGGTCCTTTGAAAAGGTAAAGACGCAGCTTCTTTCGCCTGTATCCAAAATATGATACATCGTGTTGCTGTCGTTGGTTTTATCCAGAATGTCCTTGCTGCTTTCTAATGCATTGTTTATTTTCTTGGAAAACTCATTACTTTCAATTATTCCCGGAACTACCTTTTCTTTTAGAAGTTTAGTTAATCTTAATCCGGAGCTGTCCTCAACAACGCCTGCAAGAAGAGTATTGTTTTTCTGAGCAGTTTCGTATAATTTGACATACATTTTTATCAGCTCTTTATAGCTTTCATATACTTCAGAATCTTTGTCCGGTCTTGTCATTCCGTGGGGTATAACAGAGCCGTCTAAAAGCATTACATCCGGCTTGTATTTTTCAACGGCCTTGAAAGCAGTTGAAATTTCAAGTTTTGACCTTTCAATTGAAGTTCCTGCAAGGAATTCTCTTGAAGTAATTGGGTTTAAATAAGAAATTGGAATAGGAGCGGGAAAAGTGTCCGGATAATAGTCCGTTTCAACCAATTCGCCCCCTTTGAAATCAAAAACAACGGCTGCAGCTCTTCCAACAACCAGACTGGCGCCGTGGTATCTGCTTTGAACTACTCCGCCGTCAACTGCTGAAATTCTCAGCTTTTTAAGAGGATGCGGCTCAATTTCAGAAACAAAATTTTCTTCTAAAATGTCAGTATCCTTGAAAGGAAAATGCAGCTGGTCCTTGATTTCGCAGATACTATCCCCTAGTATAGTTCTCTTCTTTTCCAGCCGATTTATGCTGGATGCCAGTTTATCTAGATGAGAGTCGAGGGACTGCATATTAAAAAGTTTACTGGGAGCTTATCTATATTTTTCGGTTCGAAAAAGTATTTATAATAAGGAAAAGAGAAATAAGAGTGATAAGAAAAATGGCAATTGTGTTTCCGTTTAAAATAAAAAATAAGGGAATTTTACCCGGTTTAGGAAAACTATTTAAGAAAAATTTTATAGAAGCACCATATATTATGTCAATAACAGGGGGAACTGGGACACTAAAAACAACTATTTGTTTATCTTTTATGGATAAAATGTTAGAAATAACGGATAATAGTACAGTGGTATATGCTACTTTTGAACAAACAGAACCCAGCTTGAAGAGAGCAATCAAAAACATGAAGTTTGCAAAACAATTACAGAAAGGAGAAAAAGCAGGATTTGAAATCTGGGACATAGGTAAAATGGTAAAGGAACATAAAAGCAGATTCAAAATTGTCAAAAAAATAATGAAAAAACACCATAATAAGGATTACAAGGAATTGAAAGAAATCATCGATAAACAATTTCCAAAAGAAGAAGACGAATCATTCAAAAAATTTATTTTGCTAAAAAAAGCATATGAAATTATTATTGTTGAACTTGGAAAAAAAGGTTCCGATTTAAAACCAGATGAAGCAAGAAATAAACTAAGAAAAGAAGGAGTCCCTCATGATTACATAGTAAAAGTATGGCCTTTAGAATCAACAGAACCTGTAGAGCCTAAAGCAACTATAGACTATCCAGTAATGATAAAGAAAAATATTATCGAACAATACAAAAAAAGCGAAGGAGATAACTTCCGGGTTCTTTGTATAGATTCATTACATGCGCTTTATATAAAAATGGTTGAAGAAATGCATGACAGAAATGTTCCTAGCCCAGAAAAAAAAGTAAGACACGAATTAATTAAATTAATGAGAGATCTTGAAGACTATAATCTTGTAACATTTATAATTGCAGAAGCAGGCGAATTGGATAAAAAATTATTATTAAAACAAGAATTTTTATCAGATGGAATAATTCACCTAACACGAACCAGAAAAGGTAAAAGAGGGATAACGATTAAAAAAATGCGTGAAATGGGACACGAACATGGAGAGCACAGATTAGAAATAGAATCCACAAAAGACAAAAAGAAAATAAAAGCCATAAGCATTAAAGGCCCATTATGATAAATATAATTTAATATCAGTAATCTATACTTTTTACTTTAATAAATGAATTTGCTTTTGCTATGAACTCGGCTTTTTCTTTATCGGGATGTTTCGGATTCTGGCTTACAAAGAAAAGTAAAATACAAGGTTTCCCAACAACCTTTTCTGAATTGACCTTTATCTCTTTTAGAACATAGTCAACGTCAGTGTTTTCTATCAATTTATCCAATTCAACGAAAATAATAGTGTCATCTTCAGCATCTTCCAATATTTCTCCAAATTCATAAGTTAAAATTCCTTTTTCTGGTTTTACCTCACTAGAAGAGATCCAATAGAAATCAATATCTTCCTCGACTGCTTCTAACTCAGATCCGGCTCTCTCCTCCTCAAAAAGATACTCTTTTGGACTTCCAGAAAAGCAGAATCCTTTATAACCACCACTTACTATTCTTGCAAATTTCTTCAAAGAATATGTAGAAAGTTCAGTTTCCACAATCAAGTATGCCCTTCCTTCTTTTGGTTTAAATGTAGATAATTCTTTTTCTGCTTTCTTTTCTCTTATCTCTTCCTCTTTTTCAATTTTCTCTTCTTTTTTCTCTACTTTCTTTTCTTCCTCTTTAACTTGTGTTTTCTTCTTTTCAACTTCCTTTTCCTTGTCTTCTAATTCATTAGCCTGCTTGAAAATTTTCCTCATTTTGTTTTTTGTCTCTTCCATTGCTTCATTCTTCTCTTTAAGCTGCTTCTTCAAAGTTTCTTTTTCCTTCTTTGACAAATCTTTTTCTTTTTTGAGCCTTTCTCTAATTTTATCCTTCTCCTTCTCAAGTTCTTCTTTCTTAGCCTGTTCAGCTTTAAGCATTCCCTCAAGAAGTTCTTTTTCATCTTTAATGTCCTTTAATTTGCTTTCAATTTCACTTTTCTCGGACTCAAGTTCTTCCTTTTCTTCTTCCAGTTTTTGCTTTTCGGTCAGTAATTTATCGCGCTCGGAAGCAACCTCTCTTACTGTACTTTCAAGTTTATCTGCTCTTTCTTCCAGTTTCTCTCTTTTTCCTGCTTCTTCTCTTGCTTTTTTAATCAAATTAACAGCTTCATCAGTAGATTCCGCAATTCGTTTGATGCTCCAGTCTAAACCAGCAGTTTCTTTTAATCTAGCCTGGATTTTTTTGTATTTGTCTTCATTAAATATGCCAACAGATTCTAATTTTACATTTTCTCCAAAAATCTTTGAAATTTTCTTTAACTGGTCCCTGAGTTTAGTTTTGCTCTTAAATTTTGAAATAAATGATATTTCTGCACCCTTTCCTACTTTTTTAAGCTTAGCAGAAGGTAGTTCATTTCTAAAATTATTGAACTCTTCCTTGAATTTTTGATTGGCTTGCTTCTTTAATTCAGCCTTATTTATTGACATGCCTTTGGAAGAATATTTAGTATCAACCTTACTGGCAAATTCTTTTAAAATTTTCTTTTTGATCTTACTATCAATGATTACTTTCCAAATATATTTAGTCATTTAACTCTCAAACTCCGCCCCGCATACAGGGCATTCATCTAAATCGCCAACCAGTTCGGAATTGCAATTGGGACATTCAAATATAATCTCATCTGAAAAAGTCTGCCCGCAATTTGGACACTTCTTTTCAGACTCCTCAATATAAGTTCCACAATCGGGACACTGGATTACCGGCTCACCACACGCCGGACACTTACTCTCATTATTTGGGACATCTGCCCCGCAAAGAGGACAAGGATGTGTATCTCCTGTCTTTTTTGACTTACTTTTTTGCTTTTGTTTCTTTACTGAACTTGTCTGCTTAGACTTGCGTTTCGATGTCTTCAAACCTGATTTTTTTGAACTGGATTTTTTCTTTTTCTTAATTTTTAATTTGCTTAAAACTACTTTATTTTTAGCAACCGGATGTAAAGGTCCTTTATTGAGGACGTTAAAAGTAGATTTCAAAATTCCTGCATAAATTAAATAGTCAAGAATATCAAGTAGATGAGATTCAACTAAAGTATAATAAAATGTTCTTATAAATTTAATTTGAACATCATCCAACCCGCTGAACTCAGTCCCCTCGAGTGTTTTTTTAATTTTATCAGAAGTCAATTTATCTAAAAAGTCAATTTGAAGTGTTTCAAATGCTTCTTTTGAGTAATCTTCAAGTTTTGTCTCTAGCCCCTTTCTTAGTATGCCTCCAGATAATTGCTTTTTAGCTTCTTTTACAGTTGTTTTAATTTCATCAAGTTTATTCTTTTTTGAAATATCAGGGATTAATGATATTGTCTTAATAGATCCTAACAAAGCTCCAAACCCACTGACAATATTTGACCAATCTTTTTTGGTTTTATAAAGCCAACTTGACTGTTGCCGGAATGAAATTCCCCCTTCACTTTCTTTTGCAATCATTAAATATCTAATTGCATCTGCAATTTTTTTCTTAGAAGTACCAGTAAAAACATTAACTTTGAATTTAGATTGGTCATAAATATCACGGAATAACTCGGTTATTAATTCATTAACTTCTTGAAAAGTCTGTTTATTTGCAATTTCTTTCAAATTTGTTGTTCTAAAATCATTAAATGCTTTATGAATTGCCTCCATTTCATTTGTTTTCAAACCATTTTCTGAAACAGAGTCAATAAAAGAAAGAAAAGCAGTAAATCTTACATCCGTTGCAGAAGAACTCGGAAGATCGATGTGCCATTTTTTTATGATGTCTTCTATTGGTATATTAAAAATTACATTAAATAATTTATTAATATCTTTGTCGTTCTTGAAGGTATCTTCAGACAGGTAAAACATACTCATATTAAGATCTTTATCTTCCCAGTAAGTGAAAAAATAAACCAGCGGAGAATAAATACCGGTTTTTTTGTATTCAGAATACTGCTCCTTTATAGACTCAGCTAAATCAGTATATAAATAAAATGGCTTCAATAAAATCTTCTCTTTATCTTTTGTATTTTTCTTTTTAGCCATCTTAATTATTAAACTCCTGATTCATTAATTGCTTCCTGTATAATTTCAACGCTTTCCAAATATTTGAGAACCAAAACATAGAGCAATTTATACGTTGAAAGAACATAAATCCAGGGCATAAATACTGAAAAATACAACATTGCCAGTCTTTTATTGAAATCCTCAGGTATTTCATTTCCCTCCGAATAACCCAAAGATTTAGTTCGAAGTTGAATATGGTCTATCATCTTATCAGTTTCCCTATGTAAAAACCAGCTGTATGTATTGTCCATAAGATTATAAAGATCATTAGTCAACTTATTCAACTCCCTTAAATCATCTGAAAAAGTTTTACGGAAAACTCCCCCTAAAGTCGAAAGGCCATTCTTGAATTTTTTAAGGGCCTGCGCACCTTTTTTATGCTGTATTGCTTCATTTAAAAGTTCCTGGGTATCTTGTTGTCTTAGAAACTCCATGACCTTGTGAATGTTTTTCTTCTTTTGTAAAAACTTTTTATAACTATTTACTGACCAGACAACCATATCTCTAACCGGGTTTTCTTCGGGCGAGTCTCCTTTAAAGACAGTATATTCTCTTATTGCTTTGAACGGACTGTCACCAAAATCGCCAATGAGGTCATCAACCTTTTCCATTGCATGCGGCTTGTTATCCTGTGGGTATGCGCTTTTATCAGGGTCTATATTAAACTCAGCAGGATGTAAAAATCCACAATTTTGCAGTAACAGCATCGTTTCTTTATCATTATACGATTCAAGAAGATTTCGTAAATTTTGTTTTATTGAATCGGTGAGATTATTACTAGTGATAAGTTCTTTTGCCAGTTCTCCTTTCTTCCCCATAAAGCTCCTGAAAACTCTTAAACGCCCTTCACTTTCATCCAACTCGGGCAGCTCTCCCTGATGCATTCTCTCATAGGCCCATCTAATAACTGCATTTAAAAATGAAAATTCCATTATGGCATCAGGGATACTGTCAGTATAAACGCCAAATTTCCAGTCCTTTTTTAAATCAGAAATTCTGGCCCTTACAATAGACTTAATCATTTCTTTACTGCTTAAGCCCTTGGGATACCTAGCCAATTTGATTATATAATCTACGCCGTCTTTATTAATTAGCGGCTTCTGCCTATTTCGATATAATTCTAATAAAGGCCAGCTTTTTTTATCTCGTTTATATTTATCGAGCTTTTCTGTCAATACTGCATCAACATTTTCCATTAAATTTCTAAGCTGTTCAAGCTGTTCCTTTTTCTTGAGATGGGTTATTCTTCTTTCTTCTTTTAATATTTCTCTTCCTTCAGGAGTAAACCAAAGAACAAACTTGCTGTCTTTTAAATTTCTAAATCCTAAATAACCAACTACTGCAATTACAGGAATTATTAACAAATACCCCCAATTAAAACCAGCCCCTTCTCCCCCAGTAGGTGTCGGTTCTCCGCCATAATAAGAAGCTCCAGGAGAAGAATAACCTCCAAAATCAGGCATTTCAATACCTAACATAGGAAGCAGGATAAAGAGTCCTACAATAATGAGAACGGCGAATACTGCTATTGTAATCCAACCTTTTGTTTCCATCCTTTAACTATTAATTAGTATATAATTACCTATATAAATTCTACTATATAGAGTATTAAACTTCTTTTAATTCAATTCCCTTTATCTTTGTTGCATATTGACTTACTAAAGCAAGTATTCCAATCCGCCCAACCATTATTCTTAGAGGAGGTCCGACAATTTCATCAAGAACAACTAAAACCTGTTCATACTCTTTATCGCTCTTTTTTAATTTTTTATCTAAAACATCCATCACTTTATTCATGAATTCTGAAAAGGCAGCTAGACTTTCATCTATTGTTTTTGAAACAATGTGAATTCGTTCAGATATATTTTCAGACGTAATGGCTCTCCACCCTCCTTTTGCGCCTTTTAACTCAGCAACTAAAGTCAAAAGAGCAAGCACCTGATCTTCAGCAGAGTTATATGCATTGTTTAATTTATTAGCATCTGAAATAAAATTTCCTTCATTCAGAATTTCCAAAGTTAAATTCCAAACATCTTGACTCACTTCATCTGCCCCCATCTCCTTCCTGACTTCCTTAATCTCCTTAAATAAATCATCTGTAGAACCGCCAAATTTTTCAAAGACAGAAAACAATTTTTTAGTATTGTCATTCATATCTTTAATTTCGACTCCTTTTGTATCAACTCTGGCATATGCTTCAACCATCCTTGTTAAGAAATTCTTTGGCACTCCCTTTATTCTTTTTGAAAAAGTACCATGTTTCTTAAGAGCTGTTGCAAGACCTTTTCTCATGTAATCTTCAAATGTAGGAGTTGGTTTTCTACAAAACTCATGTGGATAGCTAAGATGGAATCGATCATTACCTGGTTTAGCTGACGTAATCCATCCTTTGAAAAGTAAATAAGTAGGATATGGGGATTTATTCAATCGGTTATCAATTAACTCAGAAAAACCATCTCCACTAATACTTCCAACCTTTTCACAGTAGTTTCCACTTAAGATTTCCTTTCTCCAATCACCAAGTATTTCTCTAGGAATTAAAGGATAATTATACCCTTTCTTCTTTTTTCTGCCTGTTTTTTTAAGAACAAAATTCATTTCTTCTGTCTTATTTTTCTTTAAATCAACCTCGTCAGAAGGCTCAATTTGTATACAATCATAACCAGATTTAACAGCAGTCCCTACCCAATGACCAACATTAAGAGTTATAGAATACTTGCCATTTGCATCAGTAGAAGAAGGTTTTGGAGGATTCCCCGAAGAGTCTGTAAAACTAAGTTTAACTTTTTCAAGCGCATTTCCAGAAGTATCCACAGCTTTCCCTTCAATAGTTCCTTGATCGTCTTCTTTTCCAGTTTTTTCAAGAGTAAAATCGGCTTCAGAAGTTTTTTTACGTTTTACGTTAACTTCATGATATTCCGGTTTAGGAAAACTCCAGCCATTTTTATGGACTTTGACAATATAAGTTCCTTTTTCAACATTTACTCTATATTTCCCTTCAAGACCAGTATTAGTTTCTAATGAACTTCCTCCACTTCCTTCAATGGTTATTGTAGCTCCTGAAACGCCTTCATCTGGATCTGCCCTATTAGTAACAATGCCCTTAATTACTCCTTCTTTCTCTATAATTGGCCATTTTCCAGACCATTTACAACCCATTAGTAAAGCAATTATAATAATAGGGATGAGTATCCAGCCCCAGCCAACGCCGGTACTGGGTTGGCCTTGCGAAGGAACATATCCGCCTCCTGTTGAACCTCCTTCAAACTCAGGAAATTCAAACAAACATTCAGAACATACATAATTCGCAATAAGAAGTCCAATTATTATCAAAATGAATGCAGCCAATACGGCGATTGCTTTATTTTCCATTTGTTACTATGAATAAGTAGATAAAATAATATATAAATTCTCTTAATTTGAATTTTATATAAATTCTCTTAATTTGAATTTCAAAACTTATTTAACTTTAAAATTCCAAAAAAGAGCCCATGGCTGACAAAACAATAATAACTTGTGCACTTCCATATGCAAACGGGCCCCTGCATATAGGACATATTAGATCAACTTATCTGCCTGCAGACATTTATTACAGATATTTAAAATTAAAAAACAAGGACGCTGCATTTGTCTGTTCAACAGACGAACACGGAACGCCGATTACAATTACTGCAGAAAAAGAAGGAAAAAAACCAATTGAAATAGCAGGCAAATACCATAAAGAAATTAAAAAAGAATTCAAAGGACTCAACATACATTTTGATTACTTTTCAAGAACTTCAAACAAAATCAATATTGAAAAGGCGCAGGAATTTTTTAAAAAAGCAGACGAAGGAGGATATATCTATGAAAAAGAGGTTAAACAGTACTACTGCGAAAACTGCAAGAGATTTCTTCCGGACAGATATGTGGAAGGGCAATGCCCCGAATGCGGGGCAGAGGGAGCAAGGGGAGACCACTGCGAAAAATGCGGCTCCGTCCTTGGAAAATTAGAAGAAGCTGAATGCAGGATATGCGGAAAAACTCCTGAATTAAAAAAGACAAAGCACTGGTTCTTCAAACTGACTGCATTCAAAGAAGAGCTTGACAAATTCTTATCAAAAAAAGAAATTCCTCCGAATGTTAAAAACTATGCAAGAACTTGGCTCGATAAACTTCAAGACTGGTGTATTACAAGAGATATTGACTGGGGAGTTCCGGTTCCAGCTGAAAACTCGGAAGGGAAGGTCTTGTATGTCTGGTGGGACGCTCCAATCGGATACATTTCAGCAACCGAAGAATGGAAAGGAGAAGAAGGACTTGACTACTGGAAAAACGGAAAGATAGTTCATTTTATTGGAAAAGATATCATTTACCATCACGCTCTTTTCTGGCCTGCCATGCTGATGGCTCACGGTGAATATAAACTTCCGAATACAATTATTGCAGGAGAATATCTAAGTTTAGAAGGAAAGAAAATGTCTACATCAAGAGAATGGGTTGTCTGGATTTCAGACTTCTTGAAAAAATATCCGGCCGACTATTTAAGATACTATCTAACAATTACATCTCCATTAAAAACAGATATGGACTTTTCCTGGAAAGATTTTGAAGCCAGAGTAAACAATGAACTTTCAGATGTCCTAGGTAACTTTATACACAGAGTACTAATTTTCAACAAGAAATTCTTTGACGGAAAAATACCAAAACCTGGAAAATATGACAAAAAAGACCAGGAGGTTCTGGATAAAATAGAAGAAGTTGAAGAAGAAGTTTCAGAATTAATTGAGAACTATCAGTTCATGGAAGCTTTGAAAAAAATCATGGGACTGGTTCAGACCGGCAACCAGTATCTGAATGAAAAAGAGCCCTGGAAGAACGAAGATATCAAGCCTACAGTTACATATGTATGCTCCAATATAACAAATGCAGTCTCCGTTCTTTTAAATCCCTTCCTTCCTGAAACTGCTGAAAAAATTAGAGAGCAGTTAGGTTTTGAAAAAGAAACTAAATGGACAGACATTAAAGAGCTGGAGCCTGGCCACGAAATAAACAAACCAAAACCCTTAATAGAAAAAGTTGAAATTGAATCTAAAAAAGAGTAACTAAATAAGCGTTGGAATTTTTAGAAGTAAATCCGATGCAGTAAAACCATATCCCATTTCTTCTCTGCATAGGTCTCCTGCTTCCCCGTTTATTTTGGCTCCTGAATAAGCAGAATCAAACAAGCTGTTTTCCTGAGAAATAAAGCCGGCAATCAAACCGCTTAAAACGTCTCCAGTTCCTCCGACAGTCATTCCGGAATTTCCGGTTTTATTTACTTTCACTTTTATTCCGTCGCTTACAATATCAATAGGTGCCTTCAATAAAGTAACAACTGAATGCTCAGGAGAAAGCCTGGCAGTGAATTCTCTTACACTTTCTTTTTCTGCTTTCTTTCCTGAAATAACCTCAAACTCGTGCCTGTGCGGAGTTAAAACCACCTTTTTATCCTTGATTATTTCCGGATTATCACCGACTACTCTCAAAGCATCAGCATCTATAACCATTGGCTTTTTACAGATTTTTATCAGTTCGGAAACAGCTATTTTTGTTTCCGGATCATTATTCAAGCCGGGGCCGACAACTACTGAATCGGTCTTCTCAATAAACGGCTTAATTTCCCCAATATGCTCCTTCTTAAAATGAGTTCCCTCCAGTTTAATTGTAATCAAATCGGGAGAAAAAGAAGCAGTCATATCTGCAGCTCTTTCAGGAGAGGCAGTATAAACTAAGTCAGCTCCAGACCTTAGAACTGCAAGAGAGCAGAGAGCAGGGGCTCCCGTGTATAATTTACTTCCTCCAACAACTAAAACCGTTCCATTGTCTCCTTTATGAGAATCTTTATGTCTTTCTTTCATCGGAGTTTTCTTCTTACTTTCTGGAAGAAGTCTTTTTTAAACTTAATTAAATATGCAGAATTTTTTGATTCCTTAATCTCAACTTTATCAGTATCAGAAATTTTTGGCCCATAATAGCCGTCCATTACCACCATTGATTTTCTCTTCGTCTTTGTCTGAATAACTGTTTTTGCATTTGAAGGAACCACAATTGACCTTGCACTTAATCTTAATGGAAGCATTGGGACGATTGCATAAGTTTTGCTCCAGGGATCAATTATCGGACCGCCGGCGCTCATTGAATAGGCCGTTGAACCAGTAGGAGTTGCAATAATAATTCCATCTGCATCAATTTTGTCAATCCAGTCACCGTGAACACTGATGTCAAAAATCTGCATTTTCGCAGGTGTTGAAGTAGTGACAACTACTTCATTCAATACATCTCCGGCTCTTTTTCCATTTACACTTACTTCCAGTTTTTTTCTGGTGTCAATATAATAATCTCCTTCAAGAAGCTTATCAAGGTACTTTTCAATATTATGAGAAATCTCAGTCAGAAAACCTACTCTGCCCCTCATTACTCCTACTACTGGTACTTTGCTACCATTCAGTTCCCTTACTGTTTTAAGAAGCGTTCCGTCTCCTCCAATAGTTAAAATAGCATCTACCTTCGGCTTGTCAAAATTTATTTTCTTTTTAGAGTCAAGCTTTTCAGCAAGGCCTTCAGAACAATAAACTTTCGCTCTTTTTTTTTCTAGATGCTCTTTTATTTTCCTGGCAGTGTTCTGAACCTCTTTTGTTTCGTACTTGCTGACAATACCAAACTTTTTTAGCTTCTTTGGCCTCATTGTTCTTCTTCAAAATTCTATTCAAAGCTATATAAATATTGTTTAGATGCCTTAAAGTCCATTAAGAAAAGATTCCGGATCCTTGATTATATCCGCAGAGGTAAATATATCTCTTTCTGACCTGCCTATCCACTTTTTAATTCGCTCTTCTGGAGAATCATCTGCACCCTCTCTGTCCTCAGCAAGTGTCTGGCTTAAGGTCGGAAAGAAAACAAGATGAGGAGGATTTTCCATATAATTTGGAAGGAACTTGAGAAAATCACGCTGGCACCCGTCGGCCGTTTGGCCGGCTACAAGAACGATATTTTTCCCTGATTTTTTTAATATGGATGAAAGACAATCTGTGGCTTTTTTGAAATATTCTTTACTTACTGCTTCTGTTTCCAGTTTATGAGTTTTAATAGGAATAATAAAGCTTCTTGAGTTCTTAGCAATTAACTTATAGGGGTTGGGAACCGGCTTATATTTTCTTATTTTTATCTTAAGTTCATAGAACGCGAAAGGACGAAAAGTAGTGTCCATTCCTTTATAGACATAATAAATATGAACGATAGGAATGCTTTTTCCAGAAATATCTCCTGCAAACTTTAAGAGTTTTTCTTTAATTTTTTCATCCCGTATACTGCCGGGGTCAAACAAAAATAAAATTGAATCCTCACTATAATTCAGTTTATTAGATTTTAAATTCATAAAATAAATGTGTTTTTAAACTAATTTAAACTTATTGGTAAGAAAAGTTTATTTATATCATCAGAAATATTAAAACTTGCTTTTTAGGGCCCGTAGCTTAGCCTGGTGGAGCGTCCGACTGATAATCGGGAGGTCGTGAGTTCGAATCTCACCGGGCCCACCTCAGATTTTTTAATTGGTTCTCTGTGCAATTGATTCTTTGTCCTGAAAAATCTGGTAAAAACAAATCCTACATTCCGTGCTTACCTTCCGATTTATATGCACGGAAATAAGACTCGCTAAACTCATGCATTTTTGCAGTCTTATTTGCCCTTCGCCGGAAAAAGTGTATTGGGCGAATGGGCAATGTAGGATGGGTGCCAGCTGACCACAGCTGGTTCGAATCTCACCGGGCCCACCAATTAATAGGTAATAGAGAATAGATAATCGACTATCGACAGATGGACAAGCTGTAGAAATTGACAAGCATCTGCCAGCCATGAACAAAACCATTATCGATAATCTAATGTCGAACATCTATCAGTTCAGAAAACTATATAAACCAATCATTTTATCCAACAATCAATCAATTAATCCGGAGGTATTCACATGGTTGCCGACGAATTTCCTGAAGAGGAAGAAGACGAAGAAGACGAAGATTTATGGGGAGACGAGGAAGAAGAAGATTTTGAAAAAGAAGAGGAGGAAGACGGATATTCTTACGAAGAAGACTATTAACTACCATTCCCATGGTTTTTTCTTAGTTAAATAAGAAGTCAAAAACTTCTCAAACCCGCATGTATAGGCTGATTTAATCTTAAAATCTTCCATAATAGTATAACCTTTTTTAATCTGCTTTGAAATAGATTTAGCCAAACCATGATTTCTAGGATTTTTCAAAATATGATTAATAACAGATTCTGCTTTTGTAAACTCTCTTGGAACTTCTACATACCATCTTTCATCTTCAAGCCAGGGCTCAAACTTTTTATATTTATTTAAGAAAGCATCTTGAGCTTCTTTTCCAACATTAGTAGGCGGGCCTTCTAACTTTTCAATTTCCGGAAGTTTATCGAATTCTAAATCAAGCAGGAAGAATGCATCTTCATTTAAAAAGAAAGAGGAACCGATAAATTCAAAGTCTTTCCTTTTAATAGCAGAAGTTAATGAATGCAAACTGCTTCTCATCTGGGCATGTAAAGTATCTTCAACTAAATCCGGGGCTTTAAATTTTACTAAAAATATGGGGCTCCTTTTTTTTAGTTCTCTTTTTAGTTCTTTTTCAGAAAAAGGTTCAACTTCATTTGGATAGAAAAATTCAAATTTTGGTTTTTTCAAAAACTCAGAAGCCGCAAAAATAAATAAATCAAAATTATTTTCTTCAAGAGCTGCTGCTACATTCCTGTTTTTATCGATTGGATCTATAACTATCAGAGCATGATTGAATTTTTCTTTAAGCTTTTGTTCATCATCATAAAACCATTCTATATCAATTATCAAACCACGCCCCCAGCTTTCAGCTTCTTTGATGACTTTTTTGAAAGTTCCGTATTTTAAGATTAGAAGCTCGCATAGATATCCTGAAAAGCCATGGACTGCCTCTCTGGCACTATAGACGCCGATTCCCTTCATAAATCTCTTCAAAAGTCTTACTTCATTTTTCTGCTTTTCAGAAAGCTTTCTTTTGATATATTCTGTATGAAAAGGAGTCCTGTCAACAGCTGATTTAAGAGAGTGAAGGCTCTTATGTTTATAACAAGGAACGATATCAAGAATATAATCATTTATTTCAGTTTTTACATATGGGTGTTCAGCATAAGCAATTTCAGGTTCTGCATCAAATTCTCTTACGACCTTTTTGCCGAGTTTAACTCCTTTCTTTTCCAGGTCTTTTCTCGAAACCGCCTTATCAAAAAATACGAAGATATCGACATCATGACTTCCCGCATTCCAGGTGCCTTTTGCAAGAGAACCCTCAAGCTCGGCATCGTAACCAAATTCATTAATTTTAGAAATTACAGAATCAGCAAACTCTTTAATTTTCTTTTCTTCCTTTTTTGAAGGAACCGTTCTCTTTAGAACCTTTGACAGGATCTTATCCATACCTTCAGTTAAGAAAGCAGTGTATAAAATAGTTACTGATAAACTTTCAGAAGCAGCGGATCAGAGATAAGCGGAATTCCAATAAAATAATGGAGTCCGCTTCCCTCCCCTGATCCAATATTAGAGTGGAACAGATGGATACAGTTAAATCCCCTGCGGGGGATTCACTTGTTCTCCCACCCGTTCCAAATTTGAGTGGACAGGTAAGTTCAGGTCCGCTTTCCGAAGAAAGTTTTCCTATCTCCCACCTGTCCAAGTTTATAGTGGACAGAGGGATATACAGTTAAGTTCCGAAGAACTCACTTGTTCTCCCATCTGTCCGAATTTAAGTGGATTGGTAGTGTTCAAAAGTTTAGTTTTCCCAGGAGGAATCTATTACTTTTGTCTCCCACCAATCCAATGATGTGAGTGGATCAAGGTAGTTCTTTGCCGAAGCAAAGGCCAACAAGTTTCCTTTCCGAAGAAAGTACATTTGCCTCCCACCCTGATCCAATTTTATCTCCTCTTTTTGAGGGGCTATTTTATAATAAGTAGAAGTATTTAAGTTTTTTTGTGATTTAGTATATAGATTAATTAGATTTAATCTCGCAAGTATAATCAAACCCTGCTTGCTGCCCATTTTCTCCGCCTGTAGCAGAGGCTTCAAGATATAAATCGTTTACATATATACGATACGAAAAACCAGTAAAAGTCGTTTGGCCAGTATATACTTGTAAACAAAGAGGAGTCAAATTGATGTCTTTTAGGATTGTATTCCGTTCTGATTCAAAAGTATGAGTAGTTGTACCATCCAATATAAGTCCTTTAAAAGATTCAAACTCCGGATTATCTTCTTTTTTAGCCCCTTTATTTTGGGCAATAATTTCACCGGTTTTCATATTGAGAATTTTCCAAGACAACTTTAAATCGTGCCAGCCTTTCTTTCTGTGCGCCATTCCATAAGAACCAAAAGACTCAACTTTAAAATCCAACTTTTTTAATTCATCTTCATCTACATTTAATCCAAAAAAGACATAATCTGTATCTCGCCTCTGGGCATTTAGAAGACCATTAGATTCAAGTTTTGGAAGTAAATCTTCTAATTTGTGTTTCCTGCCTAATATCTTTACCATTTTATCTTTTAATCATTATCGGGCTCTGCAGCTACCACCGTTCATCATCTTTGGGCGGTATCAGAGGGTGTTCACGACATCATTGCCCTACAATATAGTAAATAAAGGTATTAAAATAGTTTTTGTTAAGAAAAATAGACAATTAAACTACTTCTGTCTTCTGAACAACAACATATTTCAAAGGATATACTTTAGAAAGCTCTTTCTTAATGCTCTTTCCGAAGTTATTTGTCAGAATTTCATTAATCAGTTTTTCAAGTGTTTTTCCTTTAGTTTTTTTCTTAAGAAGTTTTATAAGTCCTTTTCTGATATCTTCCTGCTTTGCCTTTCTTACCTGAGAAAGAGTTATTGCAAATGCTTTTAAGTTTATCTCCCTTCCTTCTTTCAAAGTTATTTTTTGATTAACATAAATCTTGGAAGTTCCTTTTCTTGAAAGACTTCTTTCAAAATCAGAAACTATATTGTGGCCCAAAAATTTAGTTGTTGCAGTAGTTCCCTGCAATTTATCAATCATAAAATTAAGCTTCACTTTAGTTCTTTTTGATCTTCTCCCCTGAAGCTCGGAATAGTCAACCTTTATGGTCCTTCCCGGAACTTTTTTAGGGTCGTCTGAAAAAGTCTCGCCTATTTTCCTGTTATTAAACATTTCTGGCGCCTTTATTTCAAAAGATTTCTTTGCTTTCCACTTATCTACCGTTTTTGTTGCCATTAGTATCTCCAATCACCCGGAATTCTTCCTTTCTTTATGTAATACTTTGCTAATTTTCTTAAATTTGATTCAATATTCTGAAGGCCGTATTTTGCCTCTTTGTCTTTAGGATTTTCTTCCAAATGAGTTCTAATTGTTGATGCCCTGTCAATCAAATCCTGTAAATCAATAGGAAGTTCCGGCTTAATATCATTTTCTTCCAGAATTTTGGTAAGTTTTTTACCAGTTTCTTCTTTTATGTCGCCAATTCCATAAGTATCTCTAAGTATAATTCCTATCTTTGCGGGGCTTTTTCCTTCCTTTGAAAGTTTAACTGCGAGTTTCTCAGCTTCCTTTCCTTTAGGAGAAGCTCCGCTGGAACTCTTCTTTTTACTTGTTTTGCTTTTCTTTTCAGTTTTTTCTGTCATTTTTTAACCAGTCAAGTATCATGTCCGTACTTTTAACTCGATGAGACAGCTTCTTTTTTAATTCATAGTCTTGAGCAAAGGTTTTGTCATGCCCTTTTGGTTTGAAAATCGGGTCATAACCAAATCCGTCCTCACCACGAACTTCATGAGTAATACTACCTCTACATACAGCTTTAAATACTTTTTCTTGCTTCGAATCTTTATATGCCACTACTGAAATAAAATCGGCTTCCCTGTTTTTAACGTTTTCCATTAATTTAAGTATTCCATTAATTCCTATGGTCTTAAAAACATATGCGCTGAACTCTCCCGGAAAACCTTTCAAAGATTTTATATGAATACCTGCATCCTCAACAAACAGCGGTTTTTTATCCTTTTCAAAAGCATCTCTTGCTGAAGTCAGGGCAATTTCTTCATGGCCGCCATCCTGAATTTCAAGAAGCTGCATGTTAATCTGGCCCAGCTCCAGCCCTGCTTTTTCAAACTTTTCCTTAACCTCCCTGTATTTCCAAGGATTAGAAGTGGCAAAATAAACCTTACTCATTTGAACCTCTTAATGTAATACTGGGCCTTAAAAATTTTCGCCTTCATCAAATGACCGCCATAGGCACTTCCATTTTTAGCTCCAAGAGTGATATGAGCGTGAACAAACGGCTTCCCATCTTTCATTCTAAAATTACCAGTACAATGCAGAATTTCTCCCGGTTCATTTAATTCCATAGAAAGATATTTTTCTTCCTCCTGATTATAAAAGGCAATTTTTGAATTTTTGACAGCTCCGATTATTGAAAACCATCCTTCTTTAATTTCTTTTTCTTCTGCAAAGTTCTGGAGCTCTTCAAATAAATCTTCATCCTGCTTGAATTCGCCGTGCCATTCATTTTTATTTTCTGTCATTAGTACAACCTACCACCTACTACTTACCACAAACTACTTACTTTTCTTATACCTCCCTCTGCTTTCTACTTTCTCAAGCCTTTTTAATATTTCGGCGCCGTTCTCTATATTCTGTTCATATGCCTTCAAAATTTCTTCATTGAACCGGTCCGCTTTTTTTGGGTGGTTAGCTCTGATAGCCCCCTTTAAAACTCTTAAATCGACTGCTCTCTTTTCAATAGATTTTGAAAACTCGCCGAGCCCGAAATCAATGAAATATATGTCAGCATCTTTAACCAGAATGTTTGAAGTTGTCAAATCGCCGTGAATTATGCCGGCTGAATGTAGTCCTGCAATTTCTCTTCCCAGCTGTTTAGAAAGCTCCTTTGAAAGAACCAAATCAATTCTTTTTCCAGAAAGAAATTCCATTTCAATTACTGCTTTTTCTTTATCAACCTTGAAAACTCTTGGAACATTTACTTTTGCTCTGATTGCTTTACTAAGTAAAGAAGATTCACTCCTAGTTCTTTCCCTCCTAAGCTTTGAATCAATCTGAAGCAGCCTATATCCTTTTTTAATCCTTTTTTTGACTACTCTACCGTCTTTTCTGGTTAATTCTGCTTCTGCTCCAAGTTTGAGTAATTTCTTCATTTAAATTAAGATTTAATATCATCTGGGGCAACTTCCTTGATTGATCTGTAAGCACCCTTGCTCAGATAGCCTCCTCCGATACGAATACCAATATAATATATTCGCTTGTATTCATCCCCAAGTTCATTTCCAATTTTTTTAAGAAGTTCCTTGGAAAACTCAATTGCAGTCTCCTTGTCCTTGCAATTAACAATAAGGTAGTAACCCCGGTCAATATTGTGAGGCGACAGAAGCTCACGGCGGTAATCTGTTTCGCCTGAAAAGTCTTTGACAGTAGATATTACAAGAGGCTCAATATCTTCAACAAGAGGTCCTGGGAGCCCTTCATATCCCTTGTCCGTAGCTTTAGCAATTCTTACTCTTGTTGTCATATATTACTCATCCTCTTTTTTAAAATATTTCTCATAAAATTTCATAGGGTCGTTGCCTATAGAAAAAGAATGCTTGTCTATAAGATCGTAAATTTTCTTATATTGTTTATAGAATTTTTCTCTATTTTCAGGGATTGTATCGGAGGCAGTTAATTCTTTTAGGAGATATACTGAAACACCTTCCTCTCTTTTTATAAAATCAACAATCTTTGAAGAACCGACCCTTTTTTCCAATTCACTGTAAAATTTGGCTATGCAATTTTCTAAATAACCTCCTGCGATTAAAACATTTTTAATTTCATTTTTATCAATTAATTTAGATACCTTTTCTGCTAAAAAAGCTGTATCGCCGGCTTCGACAAGATTACAATTCTCTTCTTTACATACTCTTTCTAAAAATCTCACTTTCTTTTTTGCATCGTTATCTTTTTCATTTACATTTTTTTCTATGAAAACCTGATCAGGTCCTTTTTCTAAAGATTCAGTGAAATGCTTTTCATAGTGCAGATGCCATTTTGCATCATAAATCCAGTAAACAGTCAAAACATCGCTTTTAAGCAAGGCATTCGTGAATTTTTCAAGCATTTTAAAATTTTCAGATCCTTGAGTATTATCTCTACTGTAATCATTGAGAAGGGTTGCAGGATGTACTAAAACCAGCATCGTATTTGAAGGTTTGAAATTCTGAGCCATATAATACATATGAATAAACTATCTTATTAAGTTATTCAAGCTATATAAAAAACTAATCAGCAAGCGATGCATAATTTTCCAGGGTTGAGTATTCCTCAATATCCTTAAATTTGAAATATTTGTTATTCTTAAAAACAATATCAAAAGAATAATTTTTGAGAATAGTTTCCTCCTCTGGGAGTGTTTTCAAAGCTGCTATTAAAAAGTCCATAAACTTCTCTTCATTTTCTGCCTTGCCCGTTACAATATACAAAACACCAGGACTTACTAAAAGAGCAATTTCTCCGAATTTTTTACTGGTCAATTCATAGTTAGCAAAAGTTATTGGACCGTGGCCAGCGCCTACTTTTTTTCCTGACTTAACCTGATGATATTTCTTAAGAAGCCTTACATATCTGCTTGCAAAAGAAAGACTTACCTGAGAATCTTCAAATTTAACTCTAACTGCATTTTTACTATCAAATTCCAACGATACGCCTATTTCTTTTACCATGAAAAATAAATAATGTCCAAAGTATAAATACTTTCTCAACTTAAAAACATAAACGAGGAAAATGGCAGAAAACTTTGAAAAAAAACTAAATGAATTTGTAGAAAAAGAAAACTGGTTTGAAGGTGGAGAGCCCGCAGGCGTTTTAGATGAAAGCAGGCCGACTCCTGATGAATATTTTATGAAGATGGCTCATTTAGTTAAGGAAAGAGCAACCTGCACCAGAAGAAAAGTAGGAGCAGTTATTGTCAAGGACAGACATCTTTTAACTACAGGATACAACGGCAATCCAAAAGGAATGAAGCACTGCAACGAAATCGGCTGTTTAAGAGAGGAGCTTAATGTTCCAAGCGGACAGAGGCACGAATTATGTACAGGACTGCATGCAGAACAGAATGCAATAATCCAGGCGGCAGTTTTTGGAACTTCAATAAAAGGGGCTACAATGTACTGTACAAATACACCATGTTCAGTCTGCGCCAGAATGATAATTAATGCCGGAATAAAAGAGCTTATTTACGACGGAGAATACCCAGATAAACTTGCTGAAAAAATGTTAAAAGACTGCAAAATAAAAGTCAGAAGATTTTCTCTGGAAGATTAGTCCAGAATTTTAACCCTTCTTCCTTTCACTTTTAATTTATTATCTCTGAATAATCGAATAGCTTCCGGATATGCTTCTTTTTCAAGAGCCTGAACTTTTTCTTTCAGAGTTTTTTCAGTATCATCTTCTAAAACTGGAATGCATCTCTGAATTATTATAGGACCGGTGTCTTTTCCCTCATCAACAAAATGAATAGTACAGCCGGTTACCTTGACGCCGTGGTTTAAAATTTCTTCGTGAACATTTAAATCCATTCCTCCAGCAAAAGCCGGAAGCAGAGACGGATGAACATTCATGATTTGATTTTCATACTTATTTACAAACCACTTGCTTAGATATCTCATATAGCCGACAAGAACAACAAGTTCAACATCTCTTTTTTCAAGTTCCTTTGCAACTAATTTATCAAACTCTTCTCTTTCCTTTCCTTCTGATTTAATTAAAATGCCCTCAATTCCTGCATTTCCTGCCTTTTCCAAAGCTCCGCAGTCCTTGTTTGCAATTACACATTTTAAAGTTACATTCTCAAGATTCCCGGATTCAATTTCATCAATGATTGCCTGTAAATCTGTTCCGCTGGTTGAAGCCAGTACAGCTATATTAAGATTTTTTGTCATTGCAGTCAATTATCCTCTTTTCAGTTACTATTTTATTAAGTTTTACATCGTGCGGTTCAGCCGGAATTTCTTCAACAATCTGAATCTCAAATGATAAGCCTATTTTTGGAACGGAATTCATTTTGCTCAAAAAGTTGTCATAATAGCCTTCACCGTATCCTATTCTATGCCCATTCAAATCAAAAACAACCCCAGGAACTATAACCAAATCAATGTCTTTTTTATCCAATTCGTTTTTTTGTTTTGGTTCAGGAACCTGAAATGTTCCTGGTTCAAGCTCAGAATAATTTTTCAATTCAAAAACTTTCAGAGTTCTGAACGATGAATTTGTAACCGGCAGAGTAACTTTCTTTTTAAGTTTAAGAGCATCCTTAACCATATCTTCTGTTTCAACTTCAGATTTAATTGAAGAATAAAATAGGACAGTTTCAGCTTCTTTGAATTCAGGCATTTTAAAAAGCTTCTCTTTAATTTTACTGCTCTTCTCAGAACGCTCTTTTTTATCAAGACCATCCCTATTTTCCTTCTGTTCTTTTCTGAGATTATGTTTCATATGTAAAAAGTAAGAGTAAGTAAGATATAAA
>CAZNLD010000005.1:0-62719 GCA_964574035.1 Candidatus Undinarchaeota archaeon | reverse complement strand
ACATATAATCTTTTTACTTATTCTTTTTTAACGGCAAAGTAAAAATCATTGTTGTGCCTTTCGCCCCCCCCCATTTTTTTAATGGGAGAGTAAATGTAATTTTTGTCCCTTTCCCTACTTTGCTTTTGCATTTTATTGTGCCGTGCATATGTTTGATTATTTCCTTGCAAATGTAAAGACCAAGACCTAATCCTTCCTGTTTTCTTTGCAAGTAACTGGATTCTTGGGTAAATTTCTTAAATATGCTAGATATTTCCTCGTCAGGTATTCCGGTGCCCTGGTCGCGTACTTCAAAAACCATATACTTTCCAGACTTTCTGGCTGAAATAGTTATAGTTGTTTTGGGTTTGCTGTGTTTTATTGAATTATCAATTAAATTGATGAAAACCTGGCTAAGTTTTTCAGGGTCAGCATAAAAAGGCGTATTACCGGCTTTATTATTTATCCGCAGCGAAATTGATTTCGTTGCAAGCAAACCATGAACTTCTTTTCTTAATTTTTTTAGGTAAACTGAAGTATTCAGCCGCACAATATTTAAGGAATCTGGCGCTTCTTCCAGATGTTCTGAGAATGACAGCTTATCTATGCGCTCTTTGATTTTGAATGATTCACTGAGAATTGTTTTTAATTCTTGCTTTGCCTTTTGAGGTATTTTGCCGAATGTTTCATTTAATATCAGATCTGAAAGTCCTACAATATTCATTAATGGCGATTTGAGTTCATGAACTATTATTTTAGTGAAAATGTTTTGTTGTTTTATAATTCTTTCTTGTAATTTTTTCTCTTCGGTAACATCTATAGAAACTCCGGTAACACCTATTATTTTTCCGTGCTTATCTTTATATGGTGTTTTCTTTGTAATAACCCATTTTTTACCTTCTTTAGTTACCCATGGCTCGAATATATTTACCTTTGGTTTACCTGATTTAATAACTTCTAAATCATCTTCTAAATATTTTTGAGCGTGTTCTTTTGGATATAAATCAAAAGTGTTCGCCCCAATAAGCTCCTCTTTTGATAAATTATGAGCATCAGCTATCTTTTTATTTACTAGAATAAATCTGCCTTCCCTATCTTTAATGAAAATTAAAGCAGGGATGCTATCAAAGAAGCTTTCGATTTGTTTTTTATCGTACGAGATAACCGGTTTTTCTTTCTTCTTCATTTACAAACTTATTTTTGGTTTATTGATTTGTCTATTGTTTTGATTAATTTATCTGCTGTAAACGGCTTTTCAAGTGTTGCTTTCACATTTGAAAGTTGGTTTATTCTTTCTGAATGCTCAAAACCCTTTGAATTTATACTGAGCGCACTGAAGAGAATAACCGGAGTGTTTTTTGTCGTGTTTTTTTTCAAAAGTTGCTCTGCAAAGGTTATTCCATCAATATCCGGCATCATTATATCTATTAGGATTGCATCAATGTTATTCTGATTAATTATTTCCCACGCTTCCTGGGCGCCATGCACCCCAACTGGAGTATATTTTCCAGTGGATATCTGCCTGCACATTGTTCCCACTGTTGTTTTGTCGTTATCTACAACTAAGATCCTTTTTTTGATTTTACTGCTCTTCATTTTTATCGCCTCTTTTAAGTTTTTTAACTAATTTAATATAGTCCCTTGCATGAGATAACGTGTCTTCTACTGGTTTATTTATTCTTCTATTCTTCTCAGACTGCAGGAGTTTATCCACTGCATTTGAAACTTTTGCAATTTCCTGATATTTTGAAATTAAGATGGCAAGGACCTCTGCAGGGTCCTTTTCAATCTTTAATACCTTGCCTTCATCTGAAACTTTTACACCCTCTATTTCATTTACACATTTTATGGCTTTATTTCCTACATGTGAGCGCAGGGCTGATATTACTTTACTTAAAATTTCAAAATAGGGTCTTTTTTCTTTTGGGATATGTGAATAATCGAATTTTACGAATGTTTTCTTTACAGAGCGTATGTAAATGAGAAATAGTACCAGTAAAATAATTAATGTACTAACTGCAATTAAAAAAAGCGGGATAAGTTCATATAAAAACATGCCGAAAAAAGTCGGAAGAACTTCAAACCTTACTATGGCAAGGGCGGGAAATTCCTGTCCTGAATAAACTGCTTCAACAACTAAATAATAAGTCCCCGGTTTGAAATCGGGAGGAATTTTCACAGACCTTACAAGTGAAGCAGTCGTTTCAATTGCAATTGTTTCTTTATTTTCCAGTAAGGTGTTGTTTTCGCAGTCCCTTACATCATACAGCAAAGTAATATCCTGTGTTTGATTATCTTCAAATTTAATTAATTGAATTGAAAAATAAAGTGAATCGCCTGGAGCTACTTGATTTAATCCTTCTGGAACGCCTGCCTTAAGAGAGAAATCTGACTGTGAACTTGCTGGCAACGTCAATAGCAGGAAAAAAATAATGAAAATAATTGAAACTTCTTTCAGATTCATAATTAACGTTAATTATGATGGTTTAAATAAATTTATAATTTAAGTACTAATATAAAATTTCTTTAATTTATAGAAAAAGATTAGAAGGGCAGCTAAAATAAGTAATAAAGAGGATAAGATAGAGAGATAAATCGCTGGGTGGAACCTTCTTGCTTCAGAAACTATTTTAGCTCCAATGTCAAGCAATGGTTTAGGGATTTCCGGCTCGGATACTGTAACATTTTCCGGCTCCTCTTCTTTCGGCTGGGACGGCGCCGGAGACGGCGCTGGTGCTGAAACTGTTCCTCCTCCGCCCCCTACAGAAGGTGCTTCTTCCTCCTTTTCAGCTTTCTTTTCTCCCGTTATTGCAAAGTAGGAAAAAGAATCCGTTTCTGATTCATAAGACATAAACTCATTGCCACTTTCTGTTTTTTCTGTAGTTAAAGGATTCCAGGACCCTGAATAGAATTTGTACATTAAAATCTTGCTGGTATCTATATTATTTGAATCTATCCAGCTGTTTTCAACATTAAAAAAGAGTGTAATGTATTCAATTGAAATGGTCGGAAGATTAGTAATTGTAAATTGGACGCAGTCATATTGTATGTTCGGAGGATCTGGGAGCGCAGAGCAGTTTAATTTTTTCTGCTCTAGTACTGCATTTGAAATGTTTTTTAAAGAACATATCTTAACAGAATTAACTGTTAGATTTGGGTTAGTAAAATTATAGAATTCGCAGGTATTCTCTTCCTGAAATGGTATTTCTATTTCCTCCTTTCCTTTGATTGCACTGAATATTTTAATATCAATTTCGCCCGTAGCAGTAATGTAGGCAGTAATTGAAAACTGAAGGAAACTAAGAAGGATTAGAAAAGTAATTAGTGAGATTATTATCTTTTTATTAATATTCATTTTTTTTAAGCTTCATATGCGGTAAAAATAAGAGATTCCGTTTTAATGCCAGGGGGCTCGTCTCCTGGGACATTTATCCGCAAGTCCACCTCTGCTGAGTCACGTGGGCGTTGATGATTAAGCTCCTTTAAAAACTCCTGAGAGGTAGTGCCTGGAACATTTGTCCAGGTTGTTGATGATGCGCCCCAGTTAAAAGAATCGGCTTCTGAAGTGTTATCTGCTTTATACTGGAAGGATTCGGTATTGTCCCCTCCCCCTGTTCCATTAAATAAAGGAGTTGTAGATGGGTCCCTTTCAATAGTAACATTACATATAACATTGCCGTCATTTTGAATTACAAAAGGAGGTGGACTATCGTTGGTAGTATCGTTTGTTGCCCCTGTTTCCACTTGTCCGAAATTAATAGAAGAGGTTGGCAGGGAAACGACTGCCTCACCTTGTACTTCAACTTGAGCAGTCCCCGTAACAAAACCAGTTATATTATGCACAAAAATCCCCGATAATAAAATTACTGAAACTACTAATACTATACTGACTATATCTACTCTTACCATTTTTATTACTTCCTACTCTTTAGTGATTTGATTATTATTTAAAAGTTATTATAACCAAGCTAATGTAGCTGCCTGTTTCAGTTCCTTTTGGAGCGGTTATATTGAAAAACACTTCTTTCCTTTCATTTGGTTTCAAAATAAAGTCATTGTCTGAGATATCCGTCCACTGCTTGAGAATACCATTAATGTGTATGTTCACTTCTTTTTGTTTTTTATAAGGATTAACCACTTCAACCCACTGAATTGAACTTTCCCCAGAGTGAATATTTCCCAAAGACATGGCTCCAGTAACGAGATTTGGCTCCGGATTATCTCCAACCACTATAACCATATCAAAACGCTCCTGATGGCTTTGAGCTGGCTGGTGCAGCATTCCAATGCCAAAACCGATGCACAAAACAAGTAATAAAGATACAAACAATAAGTGATATAATGTTGTGCTTCTCTTTCTTTTTTGCATATTTATCTTTAAACTAGTCATTTGCACTCTATTTAAAAGTTATTATAAATGTACTATTGTACTCTCCGAACTCTGCTGAGCTCGGGACATTTATCTCAATTAAAATTTCCCTGCTTTCGTTAGGTTTGAGCTCAAAAGAGTTGTTGGAAACTAATGCCCATTGACTTAATTCTCCTTCAATGCTTAACATTACTTTTAAAGGCGTTTCTAATGGATTGTGGATGTTAATGCTTCTCTTTGAAGTTCCCCCGGGAACTACAGTACCGAAAAATAATGCACTTGTATTCACATTAAAGCCGGTGTAATTTCCAACGGTTAACTGCATATCGATTTCCTGTGCCTGTTTTACTTGAAAAGATTTCAATAAAGAAAAACCAAATACTGTTAAAAAAAGAATAAGGCAAACAACCGCAATAACCAAAAGGGCAGCAATTCGTCCATTAAATTTAAATTTTTCAGAGCTCATCTTCCTGTTCTTCATAGAAAGCATACTCCTGTTTTGGTTGAATTTTTTTCGGTCTTCTAACTTCAGATGATTTTCTTTTATTCCAGAGATAAATAATGATTATTATAATTATTATTAAAATTAAAATAACGACACTTGCAAGAAGAGTTATATTCGGAAGTGCTGACGGAGAAACTACTGTAAGAGTTCCGGTTTTTTCAGCAACTTTATTTGAATAGTATACTTTTACAGAGAGAGTATATTGCCTTTCAGCCAAACCTTCAGAATCAATAAAAACTTCCGCAGTTTTAGATCCCTGTGCAGGGATATCAAAGACAGTGCTTTTGAATGATTTTATACTTTTTCCATTTGACATCAAGTCAATAGTTGCGTATGCCGATTCAATTTTTTCGTTCCAGAAACTATTAATTTCAATTTTTGCTTTTCCTATGCTTCCTGCAGGAATATTATCTACAAATATATTCTCAATCTTTATGAAAAGTTCTCCTATATTAAAAGTAGTTTCCGCTTGAGCAGTTTCCCCGTCATAAGAAACAAGTGCCTCCGCCTGATAAGCTCCAGCAGGCAGTTTTCCCGGATCCCATTCAGCATAAAGTTCTTCAGTAGAGTCTGCTGATACAGAGGTTGAACCCGTGTTTAATGTCTTTATATGTTCGCCTGCAGTGTCATATACTTTAATTTCTGCGTTTGCCTCTTCAATATCTTCTGTGCCTTTGCTTGCTAAAGATACTGTAAAACCTATTTTTTCACCAGCAGCAACATCTGGAACGCCTAATGAAACATCTAAATACTTGCCTTCATACTTTGCATAAACCCAAAACTGAAGTTCAACCGCCCCAACTGCTCCGACAGCTGTTCCATCTTCAGCTCCTCCTCCCGCTATCTCAAGTGCTCCAATTCTTATATCGTGTTTTCCGGGAGTTATTTCGGAGGGATAATCTATTGTAAAAGACAGCTTTTTTGATTTTCCCGGTCCTAATGTAATCTCCGTTTCCGATAAAGAGATATATTCTTTCAGATCGCCTTTTTTATATATTTGAATGTTAATTTGAGTATTTTTTGTATTTGAAACCGTAAATTCAAAAGAAGCTTTTTCATTTGCCTCGAAATCTGTTTTTATTCTGCTTGGAGTTATCCCTATAGAAAAAACAGGGGCGGCTAAAATAATTAAAAATATTACAGACATAATCAATAATTTGTGGGTCATATTAAGAAATTAAACACTACTTGGATTTATATGTTTTTGCTATGCGTGGCAGATAAACCAAGATAATATAAATTAAAAGAAGGGGGTGCTTTCCCCCTTTACTTTAGTTGGAATTTTACTATTTATGCTTGGCTTGCAGTAAACGTTACCGTTGAGCTCTTTGATCCTGCCGGTTCGTCATCTGGGACAGTTATACTTATATGTCCGTACAGATTGTCGTTATTGTTTGGGAAGTTCATGTTCGTTGCGAACGTTGCAGGTGAAGTGCTGTTTGGCATATTCGTCCATGTTGTTACTAAGTCGCTGCCACTGTCCTCAACAGATCCTGCTTCATTTTCTGCAGACTTAAACTGATAGTAACTTGACGGATTTGATGCGCCTGATCCACTGAACAAGTCTGTAGCGTAGACTGTTATGTTTACATCCACACTGCCGTCGTTCTGAACTTCAAACGGTGCAGGGCTTAGATCTTCGGTGTCATCTGAATCAGATATGTTCACATTGCCGAAATCAATTCCATCTACAGGCAGAGAAATTTGTACTCTTGAAGGAATGGTTACATTTGCAGTTCCTGTTACAAGGCCTGTGCCTCTCGAGGGCGAGCTTTGTATGGATGATGCAGAGTAAATTCCCGCAATTCCGACAACTATAGCGACGATAACCAAGCCAGCTAATACATTGTTGTCTATATTCATGGGGTCCCCTCCTCAGACGAATTGTTAACTACATTTAGTGTAACTTGAGCATCTTCATCCGCAGGCTCCGGCATGACGTATAGATTTATAACACCGCTGTCCGAGCTTTGCGGGATTGTTATTTCAATAGGTGCTGAAACTACGTTACTTAAAACAAGATAAGTTCCGGCAAGTGAAACAACAATTGCGATTACAAATAACACTGCAAGCAATTCATTTGTTATTTCTTTTTTCATTACTACTCTAAAAAGTAATAGTCAGATATATATTTAAGGGTTTAGGTTATTAAAAAGACTGTAAAAGAGATAAGAATAAAAACTAAACTAACAAAAAAATAATACATAAAGAAAAATGAAAAAAGGTCAAAAATCAAAATGTAGGTTTAAAGGAACTAAAGAAAATAAAAAGGAATGTTTTCTACTCAAAAAAGCCTGCGAGAACGAAGAAAACTGCCCCTACTTTAGCAGGATGAACTTGGCTACTGGTAAATAAGAATCGATATGTAAAAATATATTTAAATGTATCAATAAGGATAAATGATTTTTGAACTCAACAATAAGTAAGCTTACTCGTGTCGCTGTTGCTTCTTAAGAGTTTTTACTTTTCCAAAATGTAAAATTTCATCGGCAACTACAAATACATTGAAATTGCTTAAATCCTGATTTAAGAACGGACTCCTTGCTTTTTCTTTTAGTATATCTGAACCAATTGATGATTGAGACATGCTCGGCTGGACAATTAGTTTTTTGTTTTTGAACTTTCCAAGAAGGTAGCATTTATAGATTTCACTTGCTCCTTCATCTGACAAGCTGACTGCCGGATGAACGTCGCCTATAATTACAGTTTCTGCCTTTTCAAAATATTTATTTTCAGGAATTTTATCGCCGTGGGTTATGTAGGTTTTTCCAATTAAAATACCGTCTTCTTTAATTGGAACATTTCTTTTTTCTGCAATTGGGAATAAAACAGGATCGTGGTTTCCTTTTGTTAAAATCAATTCTGAACTATTTTCAAGCAGGAAATCAATCATTCTAAGGCCTTCTCTCCACTCCTGTTTTGGAATTCTACCGAACTCATGTTTGAAGTCGCCGTTGATTATAATTTTTTCAGGGGAGACTTCTTCAAAAGTTTTTTCCAGTTTTGATTTTATTTCTTTAAACTGGAATCTTGGCACTAAAAACCCAGATTTATGCATACTGCTTTCTATTCCTAAGTGTAAATCAGATATGACTAATGTTTTCTCTTTTTTGAGAAAAATAGACGGACCAACTGCCTCTATGCCTTTAGCTAAAATCATGAATAAACAATTAACGTCCTAATAAATTAGTTTTTCTACAGAAAACTATAAATATCAAAAGAGAACAAAAAGTATCAGAACAGAACAATGACAAATAAATTAATTCATATGAGGGTTCCGGACAAGCTGTATAAGGAAATTAAACACTATGTTAAAGAAGATGGATACAGAAGTCCGCAGGAATTCAGTCTGGAAGCCATTAGAAATGCAATTCAGGAAAAAAGGAAACACGAAGCTCTGATTGAACTCAAAAAACAGTTTGGAAGTGTTAAAAATATAAAGAGGCCGACAAAAAAAGAAAGAGACAGGATTTTTGAAGAACTGGCAAACGAAAAACCGTCAGATATCTTCAGGAAATACGGCTTCGATGATAAAATCTAATTCTTCAAAATCTGCTTGGTTTCTGGTTATCAGGTATTTTGCACCAGCTCGCTTGGCAAGGATTGCATGTAAAACATCTGCAGGATGAGTATTTCTGGTTTTTGCAATTTCACGGGCTTTTACAATATCTGTCTCGTGTTGTGAGATTCTTTCCAGCTTATTGGTGGCATCCAGTTTATTGAAAATGTTTTCTATGGCTAGATTACTTATTTTTCCATCCAATTCTTTGAAAACCAAATTTGAAGTTATAATAATGAATTCGCATTTAAGCGCTCTCTTTAGAACATTGAATGCATAATCTCCAAGCGGCCGCATTTTATCAGAGCGGTTTTCCCAGTAATCAAGGTATATATTAGTATCTAGATAGATTAACTCTGCCATAAAAAAAAGTGTTGCGTGCTTGCTTTATAAAATTAATTTAACTGAAGTGAGTTAATTAAGGGTTATTAAACTTCATATGGCCCAATCCGTTCCAGAACCGTTTCATGTAGCCTTCTGACAAATTCCAGGCGGTCCTCCGTTTTTAATATATCCATGTATCCTCTTGCAATTAAATTTAATGCAAAGGGGCTTGGAACATCTGTTGCGATTATTTTTACTTCGATTTTTTCTTTTTCCAGTTTTTTCAGTACTTTTTCTGCATTTTTTACGTCCATTAAGTCTTCAAGGACTTCTCTTCTTGCTTCTTTTAAAATAGGAAAATCATTCGAAACTCTCCTTACCGCGCTCAACAAAATTTTAGAGCTGACCTGCTGTCTTCCTGCGCTCTTCTTTCTCCCTTTATAATTTCTTAAAATCATTAAAGACCGCCCGGCGCAGTGCCTGAATCTCCTTCTTAAAATTTCTGTTTTTTCAACTGCTTTTTCCAGTATTTCTCTTAGATTTTTAGACTTTAGTTTTTTGAGGGCCTGCAAAACCTGCAGTTTTCCTGAATTTGTCGTTAGATAAAAACCGTTATCTGTTAAGTTGATCGCAATATTCTTTCTCTTAACATTTGAAATTAGATAAGCAACTGCTCTTGACAGGGCGTCGTTTGTTCTTCTTCCATATAGAGAATGAAAAATTACATATTTCTTATCTGAGAAACCGTGATAGAATTCAATTACCATTTTTTTATCATGAGGAATTTCTGCATATAGATACTGCTCCTTGAAATACTGATAAATTGAATTAACTGCATATTCATTCAGATACAAATAGTTATTAATGAATTTCTTAATTTCTTTTTCTGACTTTTCGGCTTTGAACTGCTCCTCCATTTTTCTCCTGAATTTTTGAATTTCAACAGCAAGGTCATAGCTCAAAGGAAGCATTTCAGAGAACCAGCTGGGAACAGTAGGAACTTTATTGGGCTGAGGAGTTACCTGAATTGTCATTCCTCTGGCATAATTAAACCTGTATGTTTTTCCTCCGAGAACGAAGATGTCTCCTTTTTTAATTCTTTCTAAAAAAGCTTCTTCAACTTTTCCAATCGGCTCGTCTTTTTGCTTAACTGTCAAATAAGATTCGTCCGGAATTGTTCCAATATTTGTTGAATAAATTGCTCTGGCAAGCCTTCCTCTTCTTCCAATTAATCCTTTTTCTTTGTTATGCCATATTTTTGCATAGACATTTCTGTCTTCAAGAGACGCAAATTCTCCTGTTAAGTAGTCAACAACTGACATGAATTCATCTCTTTCTAAATCATGGTAGCAGTAGCTTCTCTTTACTAAATCATAAACAGTTTCAATATGCTGCTGGCTTTCAATTGCAATGCCGTAAATCTGCTGGGAAAGGACATCAAGTGCATTTCTTGGTATATTTATCCTGTCAATTTTCTTTTCAACTGCGTCTTTAAGCATGACTGCGCATTCAACCAAATCATCCCTATCCATTACAATGAATCTTCCCTTTATTTTGTCGTGTAATTGGTGGCCGGACCTTCCTACTCTTTGCAAAGCCCTTGCCACTGATTTTGGACTTCCTAAAAGAATAACTAAATCAATATAACCTATATCTATTCCAAGTTCAAGAGAGGTTGAGCAGACAACGGATTTTAATTCTCCCTCTCTCAATTTCTGCTCAATGTCCAGCCTATGTTCTTTTGATAAGCTGGAATGGTGCGCACCTATGTTTTCAACATACTTTTCCGGGAATTTTGTCTTTAAGTGGTGCACTACTCTTTCAGTTGCAGACCGTGTATTTGTGAAAACAAGCGTAGTTCTATGCTCCTGAATTAGGTCATCCATTAATTCATACAAACCTTCATGCATTTCATCCTGAGAGGCGCTGATTATGTTTTTTACCGGACTCAATACCTTTAAATCAAGCTCCTTTGTAAACTGAACATCAACTATTAAACAGTCCCTTAGTTTTCCTTTTTCATATCCAACCAGATATTTTGCAATTTCTTCAAGAGGAGCAACTGTTGCACTTAAACCAATTCTTACATAAGGACCTGCCAGATTTTGAAGTCTTTCTAAAGATAATGAAAGATGCACTCCTCTTTTATTTGGGGCAAGAGCATGGATTTCATCTATAATTACCCAATCAATGTCCATCATTTTCTTTTTAAATTTAGGGGCAACCAGAACAATTCCTAATGTTTCAGGAGTCGTAATTAAAATGTGCGGAGGTTTTTTCAACATTTTCTGCCTTTCGTACTGGCTGGTATCTCCTGTTCTTGCTGCAACTCTAATTCCAAGAGGTTCGCCGTGTATTTCTTCCATTTCCTCCAATGGCTCTTTTAGATTTACTTCTATGTCTCTTGACAAAGCTTTAAGCGGGGAAGCATACAGGCAGTAAATCTTATCCTCAAGCTTGTCTTTTTTAGCAAGAACGATTAATTCATTTAAAATTGAGAGGAATGCAAGAAGGGTCTTTCCGGAGCCAGTTGGAGCTGAAACAAGTATATTTTCACCCCGGTGAATTGGCAGAATGCCGTACTTCTGAGGTTTTGAAAACGTTCCAAACTTTTTTTTAAACCATTTTCGGACTAAAGGATCTAATTCAGATAAGATCGTTTCATCTGTAGCGGGCTTCTCTTTAAATTTTATAGTCATAATTGGGGCATGTAAAGTGCTTTTCAAGTAATAAATAGTTTAGGGTTTTGAAAAAAGATATAAAACAATTAAATGTAAGTTGATGCATGGTCAAAAGTGAACTTTCCAAAATAATTAAGGATTTGAAAACTAAAAAGAATAAACTTGAAATTTTTAAAGATGTTCCTCCAAGCGAACAGGGCTTTATTCTTTTGAATGTTGACAAAAAACTGAGAAAGAAAATTTTGAAGAGCATGAAAAAGGAAGAAATTAAAAAATTATGCCATTTTCTTGACCCTGATGAAATTGAAGATATTTTAGATAGCTTAAGTAAAAGACAGAGGAAAAAAATTCTTGAGGAATTGAAAGTTGAATTAAAAGAAAAATCAGAATTCTTCTTTAATTTTTATCCAAAAAGAGCTGCGGGAATGATGAATATTGATTATATAGAAGTCCATGAAGATGCAACTGTTGATGAAGTTTATGAACATGTTGAAAAACATGTTGAAAGAACTGGGAAGGAGCCGGTTATTTTGGTTTTCGATAATGGAAATTTAAAAGGAGAGATACCCCTGCACGAAGTAATGGTGACAAAGAAAACTAAAATAAAAGACCTTATTTCAGATATTCCCTGCATAGAATATGATGCAAAACACAGAGAATGTTTGAAAGTTATTAAAAAACATCCTCATGGAAGGGTAGTGGTTTATGATGACGACGGTTCTGTTATTGGTGTTATTTATGCAAAAGACCTACTTGACGTAATTCAGAAAGAAACTACTGAAGATTTGTATGGGTTCGCAGGAGTTAATCGGGAAGAAGATATATTAGACAACATGTTCACTAAGGTAAAATACAGATATAAATGGCTAATAATCAATTTAGTCACTGCATTTATTGCTGCTTCAGTTATTGGATTATTTCAGGAAACCATTTCAAAATATGTTATTTTGGCAGTTTATCTGCCGATTGTTGCAGGGATGGGAGGAAACGCAGGCATTCAGACTTTGGCTATTGTTGTCAGAGGTCTTGTTTTGAAAGAAATTAAAAAGAAAAATGAAGTCAGAATTTTATTAAGAGAAATGGGAGCCGGAATAATCGACGGAGCTATAACGGGGTTAATTGTTGCTCTTGTTGCTTATGCTATAAATGGTATGTGGCTTCTCGGTGTTATTGTCTGGGCGTCTTTAATTATTAATTTACTAATTGCATGCAGTGCAGGGACTATAATACCATTAACTTTGAAAAAATTGAATCTTGATCCTGCATCTGCTTCCAGTATATTTATAACAACCCTGACAGATGTAGTTGGATTTTTTGTATTTTTAGTATTAGCTACAACTTTCTTGATTTAAAGTGGAAAGGAGGCTAAAAAATAAGTGAAAGCCCCTTCTCCCAAAAAAATAACGGGTTTTATGCCAATCTCCAAATTAAATATATAGTACAAGATATAAAAGCTTTTTGAAATGAAAATACTGGCGTTTGCAGGTATGCCGGGCTCCGGAAAAAGTTTGGCGTCTGAATATGCAAAAGAAAAAGGAATTGAAATCGTTAGGCTGGGCGATCTTACAGATATTGAACTGAAAAAAAGAGGACTTGAAACTAATGAAAAAAATGAGAAAGAAGTTAGAGAAAGTTTAAGAAAAGAAGGAGGCATGGCTGTTTATGCAGAAAGAGCGGCTGAACGGGCTGAAAAGAAGGGATTGGATAAAGTTATCTTTGACGGCGTAAGAAGTTATGAAGAATATTTATTTTTGAATGAAAAATACGGGAAAAATTTCAAAGCTATTTCTATTTTAGTTTCTCCTGAAACCAGATACAAGAGATTGATGAATAGGGAAATAAGACCCTTGACTTTAAAAGAATGTAAATCAAGAGATGATGCTGAAATCCAGGGGCTGAATCATGCTGGCACGATTGTTATGGGGGAAGAATACATAATTAATGAAGGTTCAAAGGCAGAGTTTGAAAAAGATATAAACAAAGTATTAGAAAAGTTTATAAAAGCGACGGCACAAAAGAGTCCTTGAGGTAAAAAATGGCACAAATTCCGTTTAAAGAAGTACAATCAAAGACAGTAGTTTCAGAAGGCGGCCGAATGTTCGGCAAAGTTCTGGACATAACAGTTGACGTAACTACCGGAGAACTCATTAACATACTAGTTGAGCCAACCAAGTACATTGTTGCTCATTTTGAGGACTTGGTTAGAGACCGGCAGGGAAGGCTTTTGCTTCCTTTCAGCGCAGTTACCGCAGTCGGCGACTTTGTTCTGGTAAACGAACAAGACGTAATTTAACTGTATGGACTTAAAGGTTAATTCTGACTCCAGAGTAGATTTAATAGACCTAACAGACCGGTTAAATCCAAGTATTGAAGAAGGTATTTTAGTTGTTTATTCACCGCATACTACCACTGGACTGTTTATTAATGAAAATGAACCTAAACTTTTAGAAGATATTAAGAAAATGCTCGAATCTGTTGTTGAAAAAGGCAGATGGAAACATGACAGACAGGAAGGGAATGCAGATTCACATTTGAGAGGAATTTTACTTGGGAATTCAGTTGTTGTTCCTGTAAATAATGGGAAAATAGATTTGGGAACATGGCAGTCTGTTTTCTTTGCCGAGCTGGACGGTCCGAGGACTAGAAAAGTTATTGTAAAAGAAATTAAAAGCTGACTTATTCAAATACAGAATTTATTTTTGAGATCAGCTGTTCTTTTGGAAGGGCGCCCATTGACTTGTCAACCACTTCTCCGTCTTTCATATATAGGACAGTAGGGATTGACATTACGCCAAACTTTCCTGCAGTCTCTTTATTTTCGTCAACATTGAGCTTTCCGAAATTAACTGAATCTACTTCTTTGTCTGCTTCCTCGAAGATAGGGCCGAACATCTGGCATGGTCCGCACCATGAAGCCCAGCAGTCAATCACCCAATTTCCCTCTTTTGTTTTTTCTTTGAAATTTTTGTCTGTTAATTTAGTTGTCATGTTGTATTTGCTTGACCAATATGCTTTTTAAAGTTTGCGTGTAATAAAATTTATGGTTAGATGTTTTGTAAATATTGAGTTGGGAGAAGAGCAGAAAGAAAAGATAAATGGATTAATTGAAGAACTGAAAGAAATTAATGCTGATATTAAATTTGTTGAGCTGGAAAATCTGCATTTGACGCCCAGATTTTTAGGAAATGTTTCTGAAAAGGAACTGAAAGAAGTTGAAAAAGGACTTGAAAAGGCGGCGAAAGAAACGAAATCTTTTGAACTGAAATTAAAAGGAACTGGTGTTTTTCCAACCAGAGAATATATTAAAGTTATCTGGGTAGGGGCAGAAAAATGTCCTGAACTTATGGAATTGAAAAAAAGAGTTGATAAATATATACGAGTTGGAAAAAGGGACAATAGGAAATTTATTCCGCATGTAACCATTGGCAGAATGAAAAATAAAAAAGGAAAAGAAAAAGTTTTGGAAATTTTAGATAAATATAAAGAAACTAGTTTTGGAAAAATTAAAGTTGATGAGATTAATGTAAAGGAGAGTATTTTAAAGGGACCGAAAGGGCCAAAATATGAAATTTTGTTCAAATTTAAACTTAAGAAAGATATATAAGAATTAAAAGACACTTATTTTTTTAATATGGTAAAAAACATTAGCAGTATGTCTGAAAGAGAAAAAGAAAAAATCATGAAGAGGCTTAAGAAAGACAAGAAAGGAGTTAAAACCATTGAGGATACTTTTAAAGAAATTGAAGATTTGAAAGATGACGCTATAGATTCCATGAGAGATGAAGCCGTAAAAACAGGAGATAAAGACTGGACAAAAGCAGAAAAACTTCTTAAAATGCTCAAGAAAAAGGAAGAAATACTAGAGGAGTATGGGTGGAAAGATGAAAAAACCAAGAATTCGATAAAATGGCTTCGTAAATATTTAAAAATGTTAAAAGGCAGAGAAAACGGACGTGATTTTGGATTTGGAGTTACTTTCAGTGACTGCGACTCAATTGGCAAAATTATGGAGCAGGTTGAAAAACATACAAATGATTATGAATCATCCATGGATATTGCACGAATTATGAATGCTATTTGTAAAGTTAAAAAAGCAAGACAGTATCTAAAAAGTACTACAAAAAAGTAAATACCAATTAACTCAGCCCAGTTAAATCACTTTTATAAACTTCCAGCTCTGCTATCTTTTTATGGAAGAAAATGCTATACTAACAATTAGTATATTCGGTTCTTTAATTGGTATTTTTGTTCTGTATTTCGGCATTTCTTTAGTTGAACCGGAGCTTGTTGATTTAAATGAAATTAATTCTGAATACATAGATGAATATGTAAAAATTGAAGGAAAAGTAGCGAATATAAGAAAAATTGAAGAGTCCGTCCTGATTCAGCTTGAAAATACTGAAATTGTTATTTTTACTCCGGAAGAATTTGCTTCTGATGTTTACAAGGGAGCTTTAATCTCAGTAAAAGGAGCTGTAAAAGACTATAAAGGAAAACTTGAAATCGTTCCCAATCGACCGGATGAGGTGCAGATTAAATGAGCCTTCTTTTTGAAATTTTACTGTTTATTTTATTTGGTTGTCTTCTCGGCGTATTAACTGGATTAATTCCGGGGCTCCATATAAATACTGTTTCAGTTCTTTTGATTGCAGGGATTCCGTTTATTTCCAATTTTAATTTGCTTTCAGTAGCTTCCGGCATTATTTCAATGGCAGTGGTCCACTCGTTTCTTGATTTTATTCCTTCTATTCTTTTGGGAGCCCCAAATGAAGATACTGTTATGTCTGTTCTTCCCGGTCATAGAATGCTTCTGGACGGAGAAGCAATTGAAGCCATTAAATTGACTGGAATAGGTTCCTTATTTTCACTTCTTCTTACTTCAGGGATTTTTCTTATTATGGTTAAAATAATCCCTTTAATTTATTCTGGAATTGAAAATCTACTTCCATTCATTTTGATTTTCTTTGTTTTGGTCGGCCTGTTTTTTGAGAAGAAGCCGTTTAGTGCCTTTTTAATTTTTCTTTTAGCAGGCATGTTTGGCTTTCTTTTATTCAACTCATTTTTAGGTATTAACGGAATATTTCCTGCTCTTTCAGGAATGTTTGGAATTAGTACATTATTATTAAGCCTGAAAAATGAGGTTTTTATTCCGGTTCAAGAAGATACTGGCATTAGCCTGAGTTTTAAGAAAATGTTTAAAAATTCTATGTTAGGAGGTTTTGCAGGCATGCTTGTCGGCTTATTTCCAGGCATTGGCTCCGCGCAGGCTGCATATATGGTTCAGCAGGTTTCAAAGAGGTCCAGCAGCAAAGAATTTTTAGTGGCGGTTTCGGGCGTTAATACCTCCAACATAATCATTCCGCTTGTTGTAATGTATACGATTCAGAAAATGCGCTCTGGGATCGTAATTGCTGTCAACGATATTTTGGGATTTTTTGGATTTCAAGAATTGATTATTCTGCTTGGTGTAATTTTAACTGCAGGAGGGATTGCTACGTTTCTTCACTTTAAAATTGGAATAAAAATGGCCAGGATGCTGAGTGATATTGATATGGAAAATTATAGAAAATATACAATTCTCATAATTTGTTTCATTATCTTAATTATTTTTCTATTAACTGGTTTTCAGGGACTAGGTATAGTTGTTTTAGGAACTCTAATTGGCCTAATCCCTCCTTTAATTGGTGTGAGAAGAGCAGAATGTATGGGATTTTTTATTTTTCCAGTCGTGTTGTATTATACCGGTTTTTCCACTTTCTTGTTAATTCTTTTGTTTGGTTAAAGAAGTCCTTTTGATAGTAGAAATAAATACAAAAAGGTTAAGAAGATGAAAGAGGCGAGAGCGATTAAAAATTTTTTATTTTCTCTTAAAGATTCCTGTGGAGATGTAAAAGAAGGCTCTTCAAGTTCTTCCATTTCCTTCGGTTCTTTTAACTCGGGCTTTTCTTCTTTTTCCGGTAAATCTTCCTGTTCTTCTAATAGTTCTTCTTTTTCTTTTTTGGCCATTATGTAAAAGACTGGAGCTCTTTCTGAGCTTTTTCTCCAAATATTGATTTGATGTTTGCTTCGTATAAATCTATCTGCTGGCTAATGTAAGGGGATACGTTATACTTCTTGATTAAATCTTTTGATATCTGCAGATACTTTTCAATTGAACCTCTGTGAACAGTAAAGGTTAGGTTTCCTCCGCAATTCGTACATATTCCCGAAAGTGGAGGCCTCCTGTATTTTGAATTGCAATTAGTACACCTTACTTTTTGTTTTGAAAAAGTCCTCAGATTTCCTTTTATATCTGGAAGGAAATGACTATTAATGATTTTTTCAGCAACATTTTTTTCATCGACTGCATCAATTATTTCAGCAAGACGCATTTGTTTTTTAAGTTTTTTAGACATTTTCCCTTCAGTGTAAATGTTTGACAAGGGAGCATTATTAATGTCAGTAGTTTCGTGCGTGTAATTCCACCCTGCAAAGGGATCTTCGCCGTAAATGGTGTCTCCGAAAGTAAGCAAATCTACATCATTAGGGTCTGCTGTTTTTTCAACTGTTTCATAAAATGAAAGAGGATATTCTCCAACAATATCAATATCGTAAACTTCGTCGTCAATTTCTAATGCACCTAATTTCGAAGTTATAACTAATGGAGCATCCATTTTCCCTCCTCTTTTTTGAGGCAGAAAACTCTTTGAAAAATTTAAAAGTGCATCTAAAAGCAGCATTACTGCATCTTCGTCTCCGTCGCAGTCCCTCCTCTTTGCATCGTGGAAGCAGGGGTGAGCGAAGGTAACTTTGGCAGCAGTACTTCCTATAATTCTGCCGACAATTCCTGTTGAAGTATGAGGTGCAAGAGCTACCACAAATGTTCCGGCGAGGTCTTCCTTTGTTTTGCAGTTATAATACTTTTCTAATCCATAATACTTTTCTAAAAGTTTGTCTACAAATTTGCTGGCTTTCAATAAATAGGAAGTAGCAGAACTTTCGCCGTAATCGCTTATTACAATGTCCTGTGGTTTTAGCTCCACGATTTGATTTTCTTTTTCTAGATTTTTTCCATAAATATCTTTATCATAGCCCAATTCTTTCAGTTTTTCAATTGAGGTGTTTATTTCATTCGGCCTGAAGTGTGTTAAAGGCGCATCTGTGCTATCATGCCTTATTGTCCCGTCTTTGAAAACATACAAGTCCTGTTCAGCTCTTAAAATTCCCTTTTCAATTGCCTCAGGTATTTTGTTTTTGGTAGACATACCCAGAATCCCTTTTATGTTTTCAGGCAGCTTTGTTCCCAATTTTTTTGATGCAGAGTCCAATAATTCTTTTATATCAATTTCCTGCTGCTCATAAGTTACAGTACTTGAATTGCATTTTTTGCATTTTTCTTCTTTTGAAAAAATTCTGCACCTTGGACAAAAGTTCAAGAGATTTGTTTTACTACCGCAGTCAGGACATTGAGGATAGAACTGAAAGCTTGAACAATTATTACATTTAAATTTTGCCAGATATGGTTTGATTTTCTTTTCTTCTTTGTAAAGTTTCATTAAATTTCTGACTCTGCCTTGCCTAACGCCTGTCGGGAAAAGGACATGGGGTGCAGGAGTCATTTTTCTCGGCTTTGCCTTTTCAGGCCTGCCCATTCTGGCGCCAATCCTAGTTGGTGTTTTGCCTTTTATTGTTATTTCAGAAAGCTTGTTGACCGTATCTAATGTTTTATGTCTCTTGTTGCCTTCAATGATTTTGATTATTTTATCCCACTCTTTTGGCCTTCCTATAGATGATAAAAGAGGTTCTTTATGTTCAGAAATTATGATTTTTGAATCTTCTAACTTATGGAAAATGCATAATTTCTCTATGATTTTTTTAACAGAGGAAATATTTTCAAGTATGATTTTTTCATTTTCGATTTTAGAATCCTTAAGGGCTTTTGCCAGCTCCAAAAGGTCAGAATTTTGAACATAATTCCATTGAAATGTGTAAGCAGGATGCATCGGAATTGAAAGTTTTTCTGAAAATTCTTTTGCTTTTTTAAAACTAGGCTTTTCAAAAGGCGGGTTTAGATATTTTGAGGAGTTTAAAATTTCTTTTGCTGATGCCTTTTCTTCTTTCTGGGCTTTTTTGACTTCCTTCGCCCACCATTCTTCACAATAAGAAGATGGCAGTAATTTGTGATTATTTTCAAAGAAGTCGCCTGCGGAGATTAAAAGATCTCCTAAATTGATAATTCGTTCAATCATTCCTTTGTATTTTTTGGCTTCTTCAAAAGAGTCTACTTGTTTAACCTCTCCATCTTTTAGAAGAATAGTTGGGCCATTTATTGTATCGCAGGGAGTCACAATTCCTGCTTTTCCGGGCAGTTCTAGTCTTATCTGAGTTCCTGTTGCAATAAATCGGTCTAAAATGCACATTGTTGCAGGGTTTAAACAAATGGCTGCATATCCGCTTGCTCTTGTTCTTCCATACCTTAGATTGAAACCGCCTTTTCTGCCGGGGTAGGAAAAAACCGGCCTTCCTGCAGGTATTTCATTCAGGAATTTGTCGCTTCCTTTCTTTTCTGGTTCTTCATCGGTATAGTCTTCAAGAACATCAATTGCACTCGTTTCCTGAACAATTTCAGTGATTTCGTCTATTGTAAATAAGTGACCCTCATACTCTTTTTTGAATTCATCAGGAAGTTCTTTTTCAGCAATATGAGATATTTTTTCTTTTTCTTTTTCGCTTTCGTCTGTTTTTCTTTTAACCAAAAGTCCCTCCAGCCAGGACCAATCTAAGCCGTATTTTTCCTGTATTGGTTTTAATCGCTTCAGTAATTTGGGCGCCTTCTGAGCAAGACCTTCTGCAAGAACCAGACACATACCTCCTCTTACTCTATTGGTTTTTACTCTGCCTAAATTCCGGTAAGTTGAAACCTCATATGGTTCTGTGGGATCGCCGTCGACACACACCGGTACATTTTTAATAATTGTCCTTACTTCTTCTTCTTTAGGTTTATACTGAAGCCTTTTTCTTCTGTGGTACCACCTAACTTCTTCAACATATCGGCCTATTTCTTTTTGAGTTGGTTTGTATCTGTCTAAGCCGAGCGCCTTATGTACGTAATCTGCAACTACTACTGAAACTGCTTCTGCGGTCCCTCCTGCGGCTCGTATGGGTCCTGCGTAATAGATCGCTAAATATTCGGAATTGTCTGGATTTTTAAGAATTTTAATTTTTGCAATGCCTTCTAAAGGAGCCGCCACTGAACCCTGAGTTAGAAAAGCAAGAGCTGCTCTGACTGCCAAATCTGCTGCTTTTTCTCGGTCATCAACTCTTTTTATTACTTCATCAACGAGTTTAAATGCTACTTCTTCCTCGGTGTTGACTTTCTCCTGTAATTTTCTTACAATGTCTCCGATGCCCTCAAATTCAATAAGACCTTCTACCTTATCTGCAAGGTCTTTTGCAACATATATTTCAGGCTCGTCTTTGGGGTCAACTCCTTTTTTCCTCGCTTTCGAAGCAATACTATATTCCCTCTTTACTCCATCTTCTAAGTGATTTAGATATTCTTCCTGATTCATTAGAATTGTGTTAAAGTAAGTTGTTTGGTTTTTAAATTTAAGAGAGGAAGTCTTGCCGGTGTTGGCTCGTGACCAAGAAATTCCTGGAAGCTTGTTTTTGACTGCCAGGTTCCGCTGTTAACCAATGTTATTCCCCTGTATTCAAGAGCATCATTTGAGTGTACGTGGCCCATATGAAGTACATCAATGTTTTCAGGTATTACCAAAGGGTCGCCGTTGTTCGGCTGGGGCAGTATATCTCCCTCAAAAAGCGGACATAAGTGTCTTCTTTTTATTAGGGCAGTCATAACTTTTCCCGGTTTTTTATAGCCGTCTTTTAAATTTGGGTCGGACATGACCAATTTATCAATGCTTGTTCCGTGATAAATTAAAACATTGGTGGCGTTTGATCCGTTGCCTGCCCTGACTAATCCAGGATTGCTTATCATTTCAACGTTAGGCATTTCATATAAATCAGGAGCGACTTCTTTTGAAATTGGCGGCTGAGGCTGTGCAAGTCTTACATAATCGTGGTTCCCAGGAGAAATTACTATTTTAATCTCCTCAGGAATTTCTGAAAGCAGATTTGCTGCTTCTTTGTATTGTTTGTAAATATCTTTGATTACTAAATCTTGTTCTTGATTGGGATATACACCAACACCATCTACTAGGTCGCCTGCTATAAAAATATATTTGAGTTTTTCTGAAAGGTGAGGATGGATTTCTGCATGAGTGTCTAAATCTCCATTTATCCAGTCAATCATTTTCTGAAATTTTTCTGTTTCGAACTCTCTGCTTCCAAGATGGATATCTGAAAGAAACGCTGCTATTACATCTTCTCCCCTGTTTTTTGTGTTGTGGTGTATAGGCATGTCCGGCCATGTAAATTCATTAATAAAAAAGATGCCGTTGCTCATGTTTCCTGTAAAACCGAGAACATCATCATTCACTATTTTTTCAGCCTCTTTTATTAGCTTTTCTTTTGTTGCAATTGCTCTTATTTCTCCGGAAAAATCTTCCAGACGGAACATTACATTTTCACTTTTAGTTCTTCTTTTATCAGAAACTATTGCAATTATACTCATTTCTTCTCTTCCGGCTCTTTTAATGTTGTTAATAGAAGCAACGCTCTGCAGTCTTTTTTGCAGGCCTTTTTTGTAGTAATTCAGCCTTGCCTGAAAATAAGCAGACATGTCCTGAACATCTGAAATTTTATAGGTCTGATTAAAACTTCTAAGAACTTCAATTTTTGGTTTTATCAGTCCCTTTCTTAACTGAGACGTATTTATGAAAAGTTTTCCCTCCTTTTTTGAAGTTTTGATTAATTTTTCTGAATACGATAGGGGGCTGTTGTTTTTGATTATTATATCTAAGGCGTCTCTAGAAATCTGAATGTTATTCTCCAGAAACAAATTCATTATTTTTGGAGCTAATTTATCAGTCATAATAACTCTTGTTTGAGAATTTCTTTGCTGTCTTCCAGTGCTTTTTCAGACATATCAAGTTTTATTTTTCTTGTCCTGCCGTACCTTCCCTTTGAAATTATAGTTGCATTAATTAAACCTAGCATGTCTAATTCAGAAATTAAATCCGATACTCTTCTCTGGGTTAGGGGTGAACTGTTTAATTGTTTGCAGAAGTTCTTGTAGACTTCAAAGACGTCACCGGTTGCAACTTCTTCTTTATTTAAATCTTTTAGGTAAATGATGCTGTTTAGGACAATTTGAGATTGTTTTGGTAGTGTTTTTACAACTTCAACTATTCTGTCAATATCAAGTTTTTTCTGGGCCATTTCAACGTGTTTTATAGAAACTGAATCTTCGCTTGCTCTTTCGGTAAGCTCGCAAGCAACTCTTAATAAATCAAGAGCCCTCCTGGCGTCTCCGTGCTCTAACGCTGCCAAAGCAGCGCATTTTTCAATTGTTCCGGGTTCAAGACAGCCGTTTTCAAGAGCAGTGTTTGCTCTTTGCGCGAGGATATCTTGGAGTTGTAATGCGTTATAAGGTGGAAAAACTAGTTCTTCCTCAGATAAACTTGATTTAATTCTTGAATCTAAATCATCTGTAAAGGACAAATCGTTAGTAATTCCTACAATGGATATTGTTGCATTTTTAAGTTCGGTATTAATTCTGGTCAAATCATAGAGAATATTTGAATCTGTTAAAGACTCTATTTCGTCAAGAATTAAAATATGAACTCCGCTTTCTGAATCGAATGTTTTTAAGAATTTTTTATAAACTTGGTCCGTAGGCAGCCCGGTTGCGGGCACGGTTTCTCCAAGTTCATTTATGAAATGAGCCAGAAGCCGATAGGAAGTATTTACCTTCTCCATTTTGCAATTTAAGTAGCTTGCTTTCAGCTTTCTGTTCTCTCGTTTTGACCGGTTTTCAAGCTCCTGAGCTACATATTTTGAAACTAGGGTTTTACCGGTTCCGGTTTTACCATAAATAAAAACATTTGAGGGTTTTTCACCCCTTAAAGCTGAAACGAGAATAGAAGCGAGCTGTTGAATTTGTTCCTCTCTATGAGGGACGGTTTCAGGAGTGTAAGCGTCCTGTAGTGTCCTTTTGTTCTTAAAAAGGGATTGTTTGTTTAGGAAGTTGTCAAATAGATCATCTAATTTCTTTTGTGCCATTAATTACCCCACAGCAGCAAATTAATTAAAATTTCAACTGCTTTTTTGCATAGGAAACGCTGGTTTATATATTTATTTGTTGTATTAAGTACTTTTTGGAACCCACACCCCCTTCATTTCAAGTGGAACAAAGGGATTTAATGGCTTTGTTTCTAAAAAGGGCGTTTTTTGTTAACTTTTATAGATTTTACAAGGTTTTAAAAGCAGGAAAAATCAGTTTCTTTTTGTAAAAAACTTTAAAAATCTATTTTATTTTTAATTTGAAGCTCATTTTGGCTTTCTTTTTGGCTCTACAGGAAATAAAGGGGTTCTCCACCCGAAACAAAGGGGTGTGTTGTTTTATTTGTTAATGAAATATTTTCTATATGGATAATAAATAATAAATAAATATTTTCCATAAAGATAATAATAAATAATAATAATTTTCTTTACTAAAACTAATTAAACCAAAAAGATGCGCCACACAAAACTTAAAAACACACCATCATTTCAAGTGGAAAAATTCAAAAAATGTTTATTAAAACATGCTAACTCTTTCCCGAAATCTGAACCATTATAAAATTTTTCGGAAACAGGGACAAATTTTCCAACCTCCAGGGGAAACAAAGGGCTCTGTGGGCCAATAACTTTTGATTCCGTTATAATTTTTTTATTTTTTCTCTAACTTTTTTAATACTCTCTATATTTTCAGAAGAGTTTGCTTCCAGCCAGGAAAGAATTTTATCAATATTTTCAAGTAATTTTTCGGCTTTTTCTTTTTTTGTTGCTCCTTTAATCTCTTTTTCTATTTTCTGTTTATATTCATTTATGATTTTATCCCAGGAAACAAATTCTTTTGGCTCCTTTCTCTCAAAGTCACTATTTTCTATAATTTTTTGTACTTCTTCCGTAGCTCTTTTCTCAGCTTCCGGTCCTAATATATAGTATTTTCTTATACTGACATCGCCCCAGGTAAACGGCCCCTTAACCTTTTCAACTCCTACTTCTTCAAATTCATTCAACTGCACTCCTTTTTTTAAATGATAATACATTGATCTCAATTCAATTGGTTCAAAAATCTCCTCATACGCTTTATGAATTTCATATCCATAAGTGACTCCTAGTGCATCTACAATCATCTGCATTCTATCTCTTACTGGACTATTTGGCGGTCTTCCTCTTCCCATTTTATCAATTAAGTTATTTTTTATCTATATGGATAATAATTAAACATTACTTTAAATATCTTACCAACACTTTTAAGTATTTCAGAAACAACTCAATTAATATGGTTCTAATAAGAGAGCTTGAATCAAAGCTTAGGTCAATAAGGAGAGTATGCAAATCGGCAATTGACCCTGCAACGGGAGCGGTCGATTCAACAGTAATACACCAACAGGCTGCAGAATTAAAGCAATGGATAGCAAAATTTGAAGTTATGTATATCAAAGAAGCAAGGGAACATCCAAATAAAGCTAAAAAAATAACCGAAGTAGCTAAAGAGTTTATTGAAGAGGCATGGTTTACTTATGAAGTCCTAATTGAGCTATCAATGAAAGCAGATGAGCCCCCGCCAACTTTAGTGAAATGGGAGGCACTGCCTTCAGGAGTAGTCTCTGGGGCGCTCAAAGAGCAAGTTATTACTCAACTGGATAACATTTATAGTGATTTTACAAATTTCAGAAAAGATGTTTTAGTTAGCTAAATATTTTTCAAAACTTCTATTTTTATCCAATTAATTCAGAAAATTTTCTATTCCCCATATTCTTCCTCAATCACTTTTTTTATATGTCCTGCTTTTTTATTTCCAACATTATCTATTTTCTTTAATTCCGTTTCAGAAGCATTAAATATACTCTTTACTGAGCCAAAGTTGTTCAGTAATTTTTTAGCCATTCTAGGGCCTACATATGGAAGCGATTCAACAATGTACTGCTTCATCTCTTCTTTTGTTTTTGGTCTTTTACCACTCCTTAAAACAATATCTCTTTTCTCATCTAACTGCTCTCTTTTTGCCAGGAGTTCAATAAATGAAGCAGTTTCTTTCATATCTTTCGTATAAATTATCGGGACCTTAAAGTCCAGAACAAGGGATGAAAGAGCCCCTCTTATTGAGTTGGGGTGTATTTTACCATGATTGTAAAGTTCATCTCCTTCAACAATAATAACGGGTTTCTCAAACATTTCTGAAAAGCCAGGTGCCTGCTTAAATAATCTGCCGTCAATTAAAGATTTAACAAAATCCTTTGTAGTTTTTCTTTCAACTGCTACTCTATCAGAAATTTGAAAGTCAGCAACATCGAGCTGTTTAATTCTGATTTCAATTCCTTTTTCATTTAACTCTCTTAAAATACCGGAGCCGGACTCTCTTGTATCTGCAAAAACAACTAATTTATTATCCTTATTATTCTTGTTTCCATTTTCCTTTTTACCTTCTTTTTTATTTTTTTCATTTCCTGAAAACTTGTCTAGCGTTCTCTGAACCTTTCCCAAATCAATTTTTTTCAAAGCCTTTTCCATATTCCGCTCTCGGTGGAATGAGGCCCAGTAATAAGCTTCGTCTCTAGTACCTTTTGTCATTAAAACTTTAACTGCCCCCGGACTGTGCCTTGCCGTTCTTCCTGCCCGCTGAATACTTCTAATAGCTGAAGGAACCGGTTCGTAAAATACAACCAAGTCAACTTCTGGAATATCCAGGCCTTCTTCTCCAATACTCGTTGCAACAAGAACCTCATATTTTCCTTCTCTAAAATCCTGTAGTCTCTTAACCTGCTCTTTCTGCGTTAAACCGTCTTCTTCTCCTCTTGCCTGTCCAACCAACTTAACTGCTTTAATTCCTGCCTTTTTCAGTCTTTTAATTATAGTATCGACCGAGGACCTGTAATTAGCAAAAACAATTGATTTGTCCACTTTTTCAACAAGCTCCAGCATTTTCTCAACCTTTGGATGCTCAATTTTCTTTTCAAACAAACTTTCAGAAATCCTTCTTGCCTTTCCAAAATCAAAATTATTTAAAATGTTTTCTGCAGCTTTACTCTTGTCTCTGTCCAGCTTCTTAAAATATGTACAAAGTGGCTTAATCCCCTGAGTTTCAAGAAGCCCTAATGCATGATAAAGTTTTAAAACAGCGGCAACAGCACTTATATATTTATAAAAATCAGAATTATTGGATGCTTTTCTAGCCAAACTGGCTTGAAGTTCAAGCATTTTTTTCTTTCTAATTTTATTAATTGCAGAACTCTGAATAATGCCGCCTTGCTTTAAAAACCTCAAATGGTCCTTCATAACTGCTTCAAGCAGAGATTTAATCCTGATAAAATCTCTCGGCAGGTCAACTTTAACCCAGTCAAAATCTCTTTTTTTAATATACTTTTTAACTTCTTCATTTTCTCTGCTCCTGCTTTCAATGTCTTCAATATACAATTCATTACAAACACTTTCAATGTCAGATTTACTTGAACCGGGAGAAGCAGTCAAACCAAGAATTCTTGGTTCTGTTGCATTTTCAACAAATTTTTTGGCAATAAACCCATAAGGATAATTGCCAGTTGCCCGGTGAGCTTCATCAACTATCAGCAAAGAGGTTTCATCTAACGGATATCTGTCTGCAAGAATGTCGTTTTGAATAACTTGGGGCGTTGCAAAAATAAACTGCGGGTCTTTATACGTTTTTTCTCTTTTTTCCGGGGGCGTCTCTCCTGTAAATACTTGAAATTCATCATCCTCAATTTCAAAAACATCCTTCCAGGTTTCACAGTGCTGAACAACTAACGGTTTAGTGGGGGCCAGAAAAAGAACTTTGTATCTTGGATTCTCCTCAACTCTTTTGGCTGCAAGCATAGCAGCGACAAATGTTTTGCCAAGACCAGTAGGTAGAACTACTAAAGTATTCTTTTTCAAGGCAGTTCCTAAAATAGTCTCCTGGTATATCCTGGATTCAATTGCCCCGTCTTTAAGGTATTTGTGGTTTATGGCTTTCATTATTGTAAATTTTATGTTAAAAGACAATTATATTCTTATCCCAAACATTTTTAAGTCCAGAAAGCACTTATTTCTGAACTAAATGGCTAAAAAAACAAAGAAAAAGGCAAAAAATAAGAAAAGGGTAGATAGTAACAAACTTCCATCCTGGCTTATCTTTTTTTCAAACAAAATAATGCCTCCTCTATTTTTCATGTTCATCGCCCTCTTCTCTCTGTATTTCATCTCAAGAGCAGATCCAATTCCATTAAAATTGAACCTCGGTGCTATAGCCATCATGTCCAGCGGGTTTTCAATTTACATTGCAACTCTTTTAATGTAATTATTTTTTACCATTAATCATAAATACTTCTAAACACTCTTTCTATATATGGGAATAAAAGACATAGCAAGGAAAGTTTTAAAAAGAGGTTCAGAATCGGAAGAAGACCCTTTTTCTGGTTTGGATGAGGAATTTGAAGAAGAGTTATCCGGGCCAAGCCCGATCCCGAAAGAGGAATCTTCAGAAAAAACGAAGCGGCCAGTAGAAGAAAAACAATTAAAAGAACCTGAAGCGCTCAAGAAAGAAAAAGAAGATTCATTTGAGAAACCAGTTCAAGAAAGAAAAAATATGGAACCGAAAGAAGACTTATCCCAGTCATTAAGAAACCTCGGTGAAAGACTTGAAATTATTGAAACTAAACTTGATCAAATTCAATCAAAAGAAGATTTACAAAAAACAGAATCGGATAGGGTTGTACAATATTTGTCTTTAATCAATCAAAAAGTTGACAATTTAGAAAAGGAACATTCTGAGCTTGAGCGATTAGTGCAGGAAGGATGAATTTAAAACAAATCTTTTCAAAATACATAAAATCAAAGAACAACTTATTTTTACTGGTTGCAGCTGGTGTTGTTTTATTACTAGTGACTTTGGTTGGGTTTTTTTACATCAGTAAATATTTTCAAATTTTGACAGTATGGATTTTATCACTGGGGTTTTTTGTCTTAATGAGGCTCCCGGATTCATGGAAAATAGGTCTTGAAGTTTTTTATTTATTTACGTTCATTTATGCTTATGTTTTTAATTTGTTCTTTGTTTTACCCTTGCTTTATGTTGCCCTTCTTATCGTAGTCAAAATAAGACCGGATGAAGGAAGTGGGGCGTTCGTCCATTCAATTGTATTGACGGGAACTGCATTAACTGCAAGATTTTTCTTTTCCCTTTATGGTTTAAACATAACTCAGCCAGAATTTGTTTTCGCAGCTTTATTTACAATAGTTGTATGGCTTATTGGCGACACTCTTGTTGCTTTCAAAACTGCTCCTGTTCCTCTCCCAAAACTTGCAATAAACCATACTCTTGAATTCATCATAAATTATTTTATCATAACTTTGTTCGGTTATAAAATTTTGAACTTTTTCATGATTTTATTATGAAGAATAAAAAAAGCAAAATAAGTATTGACATACACACGGGTCCAATAGTCATCGGCGTAGGAGTAGTCATTTTAATAATTTTATCTATTCTTGCTTTTAACTTTCTCTGGTATTATTTCAAAGCCGGTTTTATATGGTTTCTATCTCTTATTGCAATGCTGATAACAAGAAAAACAGATTCCTGGAAAATGGGCGTGGAATGCTTCTATTTCCTGACATTTGTTTACGCTTATACCTTTGGAATTGTTTTCACAATACCTTTGTATATCTTATGCATGCTAATTGTAATAAAATTAAGGCCGGACGAATTTAACGGAGCAGTAACTCATATGATTGTTCTGACTGGGTTAACTTTAACTGCAAGGCATTTAGTAGGGATTTACGGAACAAGTATTTCTCATTCAACTTTCATCTTTCTTGGAATTGGTTCAATTTTATTCTGGGATACAATAAGGGGGTTTATAGCAAAGAAAATGGCCCCAATTCCCTGGATTAAATTATTTGTGTCAGAATTTATAGGGTTAACTGTAAATTATTTTTATTTTACAACGTTTGGTTATGCTTTTTTCAAATATGTTTTAACTTTATAAAATTAATCTTTCAAAGCAAGTTCAATCTGCTCTTTAACCGTCCCTAAATAGTTCTCCGGTTCCATTGCTTCTTTAATTTCTTTTTCACTCAAATGCTTTTTAATTACATCATCTTCAAGCAAAACCTCAAGCAGATGTGTATCTTCCTTGAAACTTTTCATTGAATTCTTTCTAACTAACTCGTGAGCGTCCTGCCTTCCTAAACCTTTCTCAACAAGTTTAATCATGACTGCTTCAGCCATAACTCTTCCCTTCGTCAAATTCAAATTCTTTCTCATATTTTCAGGATAAACATTCAAGTTTCCAACAATATCACTTGCTTCCCTCAAAATAAAATCAGTCAAAATAAACGTTTCAGGAAATATTAATCTCTCATTACTTGAATTAGTCAAATCCCTTTCATGCTCCAGCGGAATATTTTCAAAGGCAGACAATGCATTCCCTCTTAAATATCTTGCAATACCGCAGATTCTTTCAGAACGATACGGATTCCTTTTTTGAGGCATAGTTGAAGAACCAACCTGCTTCTTTTTGAAAGGCTCTTCAATTTCAAGAATTTCCGGCCTCTGTAAATTTCTAATCTCTTTTGCAATTCTTTCTAATGCTTCTGCAATAAAAACTAAATGAACAATAACTTCCGCATGCCTGTCTCTTGGAATTATCTGTGTTGTAATGCCCGGCTCTTCCAGCTCCAGCTCCTTCAAGAACTCTTTTTGAATTTCAACTCCTTTTTCTCCAAGAGATGCCTGTGTTCCGACTGCTCCAGTTAACTGTCCGACTGAAATTAAATCAAGGGCTTCTTCAACCCTTTCAATATTTCTTTCATTTTCTTCAAACCAACCTGCAAATTTAAAACCAAGTGTTATAGGAACTCCATGCTGTCCGTGGCTCCTGCCAATCATAATCGTGCCTTTATATTTCTCGGCTCCTTTTTTCAAAACTTTTTTGAATTTTTTCAAATCATCCAGCATTAAGTTCAAAGCTTCTCTAAAAATCAAAGCCCATGCAGTATCAATAATATCATATGAGGTAGCTCCTAAGTGGATATATTTTCCGGAATCGTCTGCTTTTTCTGACATTGCTTTAACAATTGCCATTAAATCATGTTTAATCTCAGATTCAATTTCCTTTACTCTTTCCAGTTTAACTTCTCCCGATTCTGCAACTTTTTTAACTTTCTTTGCTGCTTTTTTAGGAACATTTCCTACCTCAGAATGAGCTTTAACAAGGGCGGCTTCAACAAGCATTCTCTTTTTTAAAATATTTTCTTCTTCAAAAAGTTTATACATTTCAGGTGTATTGTATCTGTATTCAATTGGATGAATTGCCATATCATTTAAAAGTAATTTAATCAAGTATAAATAAATTCAGGTACAAGAAATTAACATGACAAAAGAAGAATGTATTAAGAAAGGAGAAGAGCTTGCCAACAAAGGCAGGAGGACGCTTCTTATGGCATCTTACTATTTTTTTGCAGCAGAAGAGTATTCTAACCTGCTCAGTACTTTAGCAAGGCACTGGGAAAATATCAGTCTTCCTGCAAGAGGCAATATTAATAAAAGTATTAAATTATTCCATAACCGGAGAGCAAGAAACACACTGCATTCCTTTCTCTTTAAAACTAATTCTATAACAGATGAAATGCTTGAAAAAAGGCAGACGTCTAAAGTAAGAGGACCAATTAAGAAAAAACTTCATGATGAACGCGTTTCTTCAAAAATATCAGAAGGTGTAGCTGTTTATCTAACCAAAAATACATATCAATTATTAGATGCAAGAAAGCTCTTACATAAAAATGACTGAATTTATCTTATTTGGAGGAAAAGGAGGAGTAGGAAAAACAACCGCAGCTGCAGCTACTGCATTGAAACTTGCAAATGACGGCAACTTAACTCTAATTGTAAGTACCGATCCTGCGCATTCACTTTCAGATTCATTTGAAAAGAAAATAGGTCCTGAAGAAAAGAAAATTTTTGAAAACTTATGGGCAATTGAAATCAATCCCGAAAAAGAAATGGAAAAATTCAAAGAAAAATTGGAATCTCCTAAAATAGAAACAGAGGATACTCCGGATGCACCCGAATTTCCAGGAATGCCCGAAATGGGCGGAATGCCCGGCTTAAACCCGGAACAATTAATGGGCGGCATGTCTGATATTGGTTCAATGCCGGGAATGGATGAAATGGCGGCCTTTGACTTATTTCTCAAGTTCCTTGATACTTCAGAATACGACTATGTAGTTTTTGACACTGCACCTACCGGTCATACCTTAAAGTTCCTTTCTCTCCCTGAAATAATGGATTCTTGGGTCGGCAAAATGCTCAAAGTAAAGATGCAGCTTTCAAATGCAATGAATATGTTCAAAAAAATACTTCCTTTTTCTGAAACAGAAGAAAAAGATCCTAAAAAAGAAGCACTTGACAATTTGGAAAAAATGAAGAAAAGGATAGAAAAGGGCAGGGAAGCACTCTCCGATCCAAAACAGACGACATTTGTATTAGTTACAATCCCTCAGGAAATGGCAGTTTCTGAAACAGAACGAGCATTGGAGAAGTTAAATGAATATAAAATTCCTGTTGAAAAAATAATTATAAATCAAATTCAGCCAAAAAACAAGGACTGCAGCTTCTGCAAAGAAAGAAGGAAAATACAGGAAAAAAGACTCAAAGAATTAAAAGAAAAATTCAAAAACCAAGTTTTAATTGAAGTTGAACTTTTCAAAAAAGAAATAAAAGGAAAGAAAATGCTTCAAAAATTTTCAGAAAAACTCAAATAAACATTGAAGCAATAAATGCTGCAATTCCTAAAAATATTACTGCTCCCCAGATTTTTTTATTCCACTTGAATATTTTTTCTCCATCTAAAGGAGCAAAAGGAATTAAATTGAAAATAGCAAGCCAGGCATTAACATAAGCTCCGTAGGAGCCGATCATTCCTATTACGCCGGATGAAACGGAAGCAACGGCTCCAAATATACCGGCAAGCATTAAATTAACCAAGGGCCCTGAAATACCAATTTTTGCAGTATCTTCCAGAGAAGCTTTTCTGACCCCTCCGCCAAAGTAAACGGCGCCGGGGGCAACAAAAATAAATTTACCTCCTGAAATAATTGTAATTAAAAGAGCAAACATCAACCCTTGCGTCCACATCCTGTATTCCGCCTGAAAGCCAAACCTCTGAGAAGTTAATTTATGTCCAAGCTCATGCAGAACAAAAGCCGGTGCAATAATGACGAAACTGCTTGGCATTGTCATTAAAATTGCAGTACTTGTTTCAATAAAACCACTTATTGTACCAGAAATCATGCTGTAAGCAACAACAAATGACATTACAAGAACTGATATGGACAAATGAGAGATTTCTTTCTGAGTAAAATGATACTTTTTCTTTTTCACTTTGTTACGCTTTAAATTGGTTTCACTTTTATTGGCGTTCCAAGAACCATTTCAGCGCTTCTGACAACAGAACCGCTTGGGCCGATTGCCCTGCCAACAACATCTTGTTTTACATGTACAATAATTTTATCCTCGGCATGCTCCAGTTTTTCAACAGCAACATCAAGCATTTTTTCGAGGGCCTTTATATCAACTTCTACTTTATCTCTTAATTCACTCATTTGAAGTCACCCACACTTATTAATTAAATACAGTTTAAAAGGTTTTCCTAAATTACTGATTAATAGTACATAGTAAATCGTAAATGGCTTGTGTAATTGCCAACTGCTGGGTAGTGTAACTATAAATTCAGGAATAGTCAGCGATTACTGATTATACAATAGACATTACCATTAACTAATAACTATCAACAAAACTTATATAAACCTAAAAACTAATCAACAAAGGGAGAAAATGACAGTGGTTAATCTAACAACACTTTCCGGGAGAGACGTTTTCACAAGGAACGCTCAGTATGTAGGCAAAATAGAAGATGCTATGCTAGACACTGAAAAAGGTTCTTTATATGGTTTTGCGGTCAAGATGTCCAAAAACAGCTATCTTTACGATACTGTTTCAAAATCAAAGGACATCAATAAAACAATTTTAATTCCATACCGAGAAGTTCTGGCATGCGATGACATTGTCTTAGTAACGGTTCCTAAAAAACTTGAAGGCACCATGCAGCCGGAAGAACCGGAAGAAGAGCAGTTCATACCCGGAATAACTGAAGAAGCAGAAGAATAATTATTTCTGAATTAAAGAGTACCCTAGTAGTTTGTATACTAGTTTTGCTGCTGTAAAATCAGGTGCATCTAGTCCCTTTTTTGGAGCAAGTTCAACCAAATCAAAGCCGACAATATTTTTTTGCTTTCCAACCTCTTTTAAAATTTTAGTAATTTCATACCAATTCAATCCGCCTGGTTCAGGAGTGCCTGTTGAAGGCATAATACTCGGGTCTAAAACATCTATATCAATGCTTACATACACGTTTTCCTGCAGTTCTTTTAGAATCTGTTCAATCTGAGGCCCTTTCTCTTTTATCTCACGAGCCCATCTAAAGGTATAACCCTTTTTTTCAATAATTTCATAGGTCTCCTCGGTTAAAGACCTGCATCCAACATGAACGAAGTCCTCCCTAAATTCTGAAATTCTTCTTAAAGCGCACGCATGACTATACTTCTCAGATTCAAATTCATTTCTCAAATCTGCATGAGCGTCCAGATAAAGTACCGATAAATTATCAAATTTTTCAGAATACGCTTTCACTGCTCCAATAGAAACAGTATGCTCTCCGCCAAGAGTTATGACAAATTTATTTTTTTTAAGCAGTTTTTTTGTTTCGTTGTAAATACTTTCAACGGCCTCTTTTGGGGTTTTAGGCAGTTCATACGGCTCTAAAGAATGAATTCCCAGTTCTCCTGCTGTATTTTTCTTAAGTTCTAAATCAAAAAGTTCCAAGTGTTTTGATGCATTAATAATAGCTTCCGGTCCTTTTTCCGCTCCTTTACCATAACTGACAGTTTCAGCATACGGCGCCTGAGCTATTACAACTTTACTTTTTTCAAAACTTGAAAACTGCTCCGGAAGAGAGGCAAATTTTTTCATTGCAAAATTATTAGTTTAGGTAGTATTTTAGCTTTTCAACTGTTACAAACATTTATTATCTTTCTTCAACATTCTAATAGATATGGCTCGTATAGATCCCAATCCACTATACAGAAAAGCAATTAAGGCAGGTTTAATAAAATATCTTCATAAAATGCCATGGGCCATGACGGCCCATGAAATAGCAAGAGCAGAAGGAAATGGATTTCTGAAACAATTTTATATTGATTGTAAATCAGAGTGCCCTCAATTGGCGCACAAAACTATTCTAAATGTTATCGGGAATAATTTATTACATATAACTAGGGATGCAAAACAACTGAAAAGAGAGTCTATCGCATCTTTAGGCAGGCGCTATTTCAAGATAAGTCTGGGAAAAGGCAGAACTCAAAGTAGTAGCAAGGCTCCCACTCTCATTGTCCTCAAAAAAGAATCTGAAGAGAAATTTGCTGTACGGATCCTTCTAGAGTATTGGGACTTTGTTCTGAATAGAGATATTGAAAATGCACCCGTATGGTTTAAATTTATCTATCATTTAGGAGAGAATGGTGCTATGGCCGCAAAAGATTTTAAAAAAGTGCTCGATGTTTCCTACCATCCTTCTGATATAATGTATCGTCGTTATCTGCTTAAAAAACATGCTGAAAGACCTCCTTTAGTACAAAAAGTAAAACGCGGTGTTTATGCACTTTCTGAGTTCTTTAAACCGATATGGACTACGGCAATGGATAAACATGTCTTAGAGAGATGGGATGATTGGAAAGAAGTCAGGGCCCTTAATCGGTTTAATTGGATAAGGTCTCATTAATTTTCCCTTCAAAAAGTTTATATTCTAATTAGTTGACTTATTTGTTATGATCAAAGATCAACGCTTAATGGTAAAACTACCGAAATCTAAAGATTCTATTCAAAAAATAATAAAGGAATGTTCGGAGGAGGTTAAAAAAGAAGATTCCGTTGCTTTCGAAGTACTGTCAAACAAGATATTTTTCCCATTATTTGAAAGTTCATCCAAAAAAACAAAAGACGAAGTGATTGACTTTTTAATTGAAAAACTATCAAAAGAAAAAACATTCGAAATATTATTTGAACATATCTCAGGAGAGGGTGAAAATAAGGGCATTTTTAATCTCTTAACCAAATATCTTTCAGAAGGAGACATATCTAAAGTATTAGACAAGTCACTCCCGAAAGGCAAATTACTTGCAATATATCTTGATTTACTATATAGGTCGTCTGATTTAAATTTTAAAGGAACAAAGTACCGGCAAACCTCCAAGGACCTCGTGGTTTTTTCAGGAGCTGAAGAGGATATTGAAAATCTCAGTAGTTTATTAAAAGAAAAAGGACTTGAAGCAACAAAAGTATAGTTTATCAATGAACACTTTTTTATTAACTCTAAAAAACTCAAAAATAAAAGACCCTAAGAAATACTGCAGAGACAAGAAGAAAGAGCTTGACAATTTCAAAAATAAAGTAGATGGAATTGCAATAACTCGTTTTTATCCGGATCCTGTCAATAAAGAGTATATAACCTGCAGAGTAGACGGAAACCGGGATAAAATATCTGAGTTTTTTAAAAAACTAGAAGAAAATAATTTCAAAATTAAGAAAAAGCAAAAACTAGTTCCTATTTAATTTTTAGAAATATAGTGAACGCTATCATCGCAGTTACATTTCCGCTCCACGCTTTTCTTTTTTTCCTAAGTTTGTTTACTCTTCTTTCTTTTCTTCATCTTCTTCGGCAGGTTTTCCGCCGGCTTTGTGCATTCCTGGAAGTTTTTCTACGATAAAATTAACAACTTTGTCGTCATCCGGAATGGTGAAGCTTTTCTTGAATCTCTTGCTTCCGTCAGGTGCGTAGAAGCCTCTGCTTACTGCAAGAAATTCATTTGATCCTTCAGAAGTGATAGCTTTCTTTCTTGCAACTTCAATAAAATTGTTGTTGCCAAAGTCGACTATCTCAGCTTTAAGAGTTTCAAATTTTACATCAGCCATTTCTTTATTTCCTCCATTTTCTTTATTTTCCTTGTTCCCTTACTCTAGAACTAGGTAGGAATGAAGTAGTTGCTGCCCTTTTTAAAGGTTTCGGAAGCAGGCTCTTCTAAAATTATAAATAAAGCCAGCTCCATTTTAATCTGAAAATGAAATTGAAAATAACCTTTCACGACGACAGAATAATTCCTGTCTTTTTAAGAACAATTGCAAACTGGACGACTTATACCGATGTGACTTTCAAGGAAAACAAAGAACAGGACGGTTATTCTTTTGTAATTGAATTTGATGATTCTAAAGTGAAAGGATTTAACTCTTATTTAACTCTCTTAGAACATAAAGGCGTTAAAATAACAAAAGCTTAAAGTCTCTTTTGTTTCATCGGAGAAATTATGATTTTTTTACATTCAGGGCAAAGCTCAAATTTTACGCCTACTCTCATCCAGCTTTTTACAAAATCAGGCACCTGCTTACTGATATCTTGCCCATCAGTCTTTTGTTTTTCTCTATTAACCCATCTAAGAATATCAATTAATGAAACTTCCGACCATCTTTTACTCCCTTGATGCCTGTTTTCCGGATGTTCGGTCTCTAAAACGACCACTTTTTTACTTCCACAGAATTGGCACTCTGCTTTTTTCTTATTCATGCTATACTTATTTCACATATCTTAATTATACTTTTCTTTTCTTCTTCAAGCAATTGCAGCGTTCTGTTTCTTATAAAAAATTTATAATAAAACCAGTTAAATCTATTCTTTTAATCTAAATATTCTAATGCAAAAGTACGCCAATGCTCTTTTTTGCAATTTTTTCAAATTCGTCAAAGGTTTCTGGTTTGTGCATAAATAATTGGGCTGCGCTTCCTATAGAACCATAACTCAAACAAACAACTGCAAAACAAAAACCAGTCATGCACGCAATAGCAAGTATCTGCTGTTTTTCTATATCTCCTTTTGTTGCCTTGTAAACTCCTTTAGTAGCAATAGATTCAAGCTTAGAATCTGCCCTATTCAAGTTATCATACATAATTGAAATTATATTTTTTACTTTTGCCGAATTAGATAAGTCTTCGGCATCCAAATCAGGAACTTTAATAGCAAGTCCGGGTGCATACTTTTCAACAAAGTCTTTTAGTCCACCTCTATTAAAGAACCATCCACCCTTATAGATTTTTACAATTTTTTTATAAACATCTGCAACTAATTCATTATTTAGTTTGTCTGCAGATCGCAATGCTCTGTTAACATAACGCATCATTTTTAGGACATTTTTTAACGCAGTCTTTGCTTCAGGGTCATTAATACTTTTTTTACGTGCAAGTTTAGCAATTGGAGAAGCAAAATCATCAATCAGCATGCTCCTAAGTTTTTCAAGTTCTTCATCATCTATCTTCTTCACAGTCAGCTTCTTTAAAGCCATGTTTATTAAGTTCTTTTTGAAATATAAGTATTTAACCATTGAAAAGTTATAACCAAGAACCTTTTTCCCTTTTTTTCTACTCAAGTTAAGCTTGCTGTTTTTGTGAGACTTATTTTTTTTGGTCTAAGCAAGTTTCACAAATTTGGCAGGTAGTATTATTTTCATACTTTCATACTCAGTCTCACAATGAGCATACTGCACTAGTTCAATTTTTTCAATTTTCATAGCCCCAACTGCTTTTTTCCATCTGTTCTCAATTTTTTTACGCATCCAAATTTCCTATCCGAACTTTACGCTCTCACAAATCACACTAAATCCTGCCTTCAACCAGCTATTTTCATCCTCTCCTCTTGTTAGTCCATTTCTTTCGGTTAAGACCTCTCACATTTCGGCATTTACTAATACTTTCATCTATTCATATTTTCATACCCAAGTTTACACCGAAAATCTATCTCTCACATATTTAAGTTAAACTCATATCGCAGTCTATCGATTTATAATAAAGTCCAATTTATCTACACTTAACCATACATTAAACTATATAAATTAGAACAACATATCTGCTTTTGAGATGGCAAATTCCATAAATTCAGTTGACATTGAAGGGCTTTTCTTCCAGAAAATGCCTGCAAGATTGATTGTTTCAATAAAAAGAAAGGAAAATCCTTATACTAATTCTCTTGCAAAACATATCGACTGCACATATGCTCACGCATCCAAACTAGTTAAAAAAATGGAAAAAATGGGCCTAATTGAAACAGAAAAGGACGGCAGGACCAAGTATATACAGCTTACAGAAGACGGCCATAAACTTGCAAAACACATTGAAAATCTTTTAAATCTGAAAGACATTTAACACCAAAATGGTGTGTAATACTTTACATCTGTTTATCATATTCTAATAACAATAAAACACCATATTGGTAAACAAAACTTCTTATTTTCCCTAAAAACAGGTAAATTTTCCCGAACCTGCCGTTTCACCGGGCCCCCGGCGGAGAGATATCTTATTCAACACCATAATACTAAACCATGTCAATTTTCTGCTTTTTCAAAATGTTCAAAGAGTTTACCATAATGGTAAATTTTATATAACTCTCTCTCGTATGAACTCATAATGGATAAAACACACCAAAATGATGTTAAAGGCGAAAAGACCAATTCCGGAAAAGAGCCGCCCAGCCGAGGCGTTCCAAGCAGGGAAACTCTTTGGTTAAAAGATATAAGGAAGCTTAGGAAGGAATGGAAGTATCACCAAGGCGTCAGGCTTGATCTGGAGCAGATAATGCAGCTTATCTTCCCGGAAAAGTATCAAAGAGTATACAATGAAGTTGCAACTAACTTTATGAACCTTCTTTTAGGGAAAACCGAGTTACATGGAGATGATTTGGGCAGGTTCATTAGGGAAAATGACTATTCAAAAGCAACTTTTTACAATATAATTCTTCCAAGACTTAAAAAAGTGGGCATGGTTTCCGTAAAAAGAGAGAAATTCGCAAGCAAGAGGAGCAAACAAAAATATTACAAAAAAATTGTCAGGCCGAGTACAGAATTTTCAATATTCCTAAAACAAGTCGGGAATGAATATAAATCAATAGTAGAAACAGCAAAAGCGAAATCAAGCGATTAAATTATCCCCACTGCAGCTCCCAGAAACAATCCAATAAAGCCAATAGTTAATGCAAATATCATGAATTTTGTTACAATTTTAAGCATGACGAAAGTCAAATAGAAGCCCACTAAAAAGACAATTCCAATTAAAATGGAAGAATGCAGATAGCTGAGGCCTATTCCCGTAAAAGCAGAGAACAGCCAGCCAATAAAACCGCCAATGGCAGCCATAATAGCACCGATAAGTTCTAATATCCATAGCAGAGTTGTCAGGCCCATCTGCTCTTAATCACTACTTTCTTCCTCCCAATATCTTAGTGATTCTTTTAGTTTCTATATCTTTCGGTCTATAAAATTCCCACTAAACTCAAAATAATCCAAACAATTAGGCCAAAAATAAGTACTTTGGTAATGATTTTCAAGAATTTAAACACACCAAGAAGCGCAACTAAAGCAACAATTGCAATAACTACATAAGATTGAGTATGACTTAATCCAAGTGCCTGCATATATGCGTTCCCTTTGCTTGCCAAATCTGATAAACTACCGAGATAGTGTGCGATTTTGTCAATTAAACTGACAGTTTTCTCAACATTTTGAACTGTTTCAGTAGTGTTGTTCATTTCTTAAACACCTTTTTCAAAATATCATCTGTCGGGGTTTTCTCAGCAAACCATTCCCAGCCGAAAAGCGGAATGCTGAGAACTGCTAGTCCAGGCAAACTTTTCATAAATACCGCCATCACGCTTCTGGAATTCCGGACAATTTCTGCAACAGTCCTTATTGCCAATATTTGTTCAAAAATCAGAACATAGAAAACCATAATCGCTATCAAGAGAATCAAAATTTCTGCGCTCCGTTCAATAACTCTTGCAATCGAACCACCTGCTCTCCTTTTATCTCTTTCATAAGCATACAAATGATAAAAAGTTACGGCTAAGTAGGCAAAAACTGCAAGCAAAGAAATCTCCGCAGACAGCGTTAATCCAATGTATCCAAAGTAATAAAAACCGCCTGCTCCGAGCAGAATTCCAAAAATACCAACAACAAGTCCTTCAACAATGGTATCAATTTCCTGTATACTGTCCAGCGTATTGATTATCAGTAATTTCCAAAACTTATCGCTGTTTGTCATGTTTCTCTGTAAGTTAAGCAGGTTTAAAAACTTTTACTCACGATACTTAGATGCCCATTACTAAAATCACTATCTAGCATTGTAATAGATTTTTCTCCCTTTTTTAACCCTTTTTACAAGTTTCTGGCTTATCAACTCATTCAACCTTTCAGAAGCGTATTGTCTGCTGATTTTCAATTCTTCTGCAATTTCAGCAGATCTTTTCTCTTCTTTTTCAACCAAATCCAGTATCTTCCGATCGATTTCAATCATTTCAAGCTCGTTTTCAACCCTTCCTTTTATCTGCTGTAATGTGAGTTTTCTTTTTTCGGTCCATTTTTTGAATTCTTCCAGGTCTTCTTTATCAAACTGCTCTTCAAGAATCCTATGGTGGTCTGCTCTAAGTCCTTGAAAACCGTTACGTACAACTGCATCCATGTCCTGTAAATCACGTCGTATGTTAGTAAGCTGACGGGAAACGGTCATAACCGGGTCTTCAATTTTGCTTTTCTGCTTATCAACTTTCTTGCTCTTGCTTTTTCTCTTTTTTTTGGTTTTAGTTGACGTTTTTTTCTTCTTTTTGGACTTTTTCTTTTTCTTTTTTTTCTTTAAACCGATGGCTTTTAACAGATCCATGCCTCTCTTTTATTTTCAAACTTTATATATCTTGTGAGTTTACATGTCAGGCGACGAGTAGACATATTTAAAAATTCAATATGCATCAGTAATACGACACGTCCACTATATAGTTTACATATTTTTCTTAAATTTTTCGAAAATTTTCCTGAACAATCCACGTGAGATTTAATTTTTTGGTCTGAAAAGCAGAAATGGTCCTGAAATGGTAAAAATGGTTAATTCCTGGCCAAAATGCCCAAATGTGAGACTTCTTTTAGAACCAAAAATTGATTTTTAACAAGTTTTGTGAGTCCTGATAGCTTTTTACGCCTGAAAACGGAAATGTGAGGGTTAATTTTTTTGTTTTCAGGCATTTTTCGTCGGTTTGAAGCCGAAATGTGAGGATTAACCGAAACTTTTTTCCTCACAAAGCTGTTCTGCTCCAAAATCGATGGTTGTCGGCCCATCTTTCACTTAAAAATCAAAAGGAGGCAAAATGTTTTCTTTTCCGAATTTCCAATAACTTTAAAAACTTTCTACGCATATCTCTATATATGAATTTAGAAATTAATAAGTCAAAACCACACGACATCGAAACAGATGTCCTTGCAGTATTTCTACATCAAGATGAAGACATGCCGTACCGGTTTAAAACACTGGATAACAATGTCAACAACCAAATAACAAATTCAATGAAAGATAAGGAATTCAAAGGAGAGCTCAATGAAACATTTGTTATTCCTTCTTTAGGAAATCTTCCGGCTGAAAAAATCCTTCTTATCGGAATTGGAAAGAAAGAAGACTACAAAACCGATAACATAAGACAGGCTTCAGCAACATTTTTTAATTACGCTAAAAATAAAGGTGCTGAAAAAATTACTGCTTACCTGCCAAATCTTCTCGGAGTAGATACTTTTGCATCTCTTTTAGCAGAAGGAGCGTATCTTGCTTCATATTCTTTTGATAAATACAAAACAAAAAAAGATAATGAGGACAAAGAAATTAAAATCTTTGAAATCGGCTGCCCTGGCAAGAAGAAGAAAGTTAAAAAAGCAGCAGAACGGGGAAAAATTCTTGCAGAGTCTGCTAATTACACAAGAAGCTTGCAGGACCTTCCTGCAAATATTGCAACACCTAAATACTTAGCAAAAGAAGCCAAAAAAATTGCTAAAAAATATAAAAAATTATCTGTCAAAACCCTAACAAAATCGGACATGAAAAAGAAAAATATGAATGCAATCCTCGGAGTTTCAGCTGGATCTGCAAAAGAACCGAGACTTGTTGTTTTTGAGTATAAAGGGGGTAAAAAAGGACCTGTTGTTTTAGTAGGAAAAGGAGTAACTTTCGATTCAGGCGGTCTAGATATTAAGCCGACAAAGGCCATGAACAATATGCACTATGATAAATGCGGGGCTCTTGCAGTCTACGGAATAATTAAAGCAGCAGCCGAACTTAAACTCTCAATCCATTTGATCGGTTTAACTCCTTTAACTGAAAATCTGACAGGAGGAGATGCACAAAAACCAAGGGATATTATAAAATCACACTCAGGCAAAACCATTGAAATCATAAACACGGATGCAGAAGGGAGACTGATTATGGCGGATACTTTAGCATATTCTAAAAAATACAAACCAAAAGCAATTATTGACATGGCAACTCTAACTGGTTCCTGTGTTGTAGCCCTCGGTTATGTCTCAGCCGGACTCCTAGGAAACAATAAGAAGCTCATTCAGAAAATAGAAAATGCAGCAGAGCAGACCTCTGAAAAAGTTTGGCAGCTTCCTCTCTGGGAAGAATATAAAAAACAGCTTGAATCAGATGTAGCTGATGTAAAAAATATAGGCGAAGAAGGGGCGGGAGCAATTACTGCAGCTGCATTTCTTGAACATTTTGTCCCTGAAAACACGGACTGGGCTCACTTAGATATAGCCGGAACAGCTTACATTGAAAAGACAAAGAACCCAAAACCATATGCAAGCAAAGGGGCAACTGGTTATGGTGTAAGATTAATTACTGAAGTTCTTGAAAACTGGTAATCGATTTAGCAATATAAATAATTATTTAACTTATGTTGTTCATTAGTTATTTGTATGGAAAAAAGTTACTATGAACGGGCCCTAAGGCACACAAAACAAATAAAAGAAAAGGGGAAAGGACCAGATAAAGTAGAAATCAAGATAAAAGGTGCGAGCGCACTCTACGATTATTTTAGAGAAAACCTAGTTAAATTTTTTAATGGTTACTACAATAAAATTTTAAGTGAAGATATGAGAAAAAACATGGGAAAGAAGGAGGCAAAAGAGGAATATTTAAGCTTCCGCAAAAAATTAAAACAAATTCAGCCCGGTGATTCACTAAGACTTAATCTTACATATGGGATTTCAATTTATCTTAAGGTAAAACAAACAAGTAAAGAAGATTATACATTTACACTTTTTCTTACACTTGCACCTCCAAGGGAACCAACAAAGATTTCACATGAGGTACAGGTTAATTATTATCTAGTACCAGTAGCAAAAGCACTTGATGCATTTCTTAAACATGAACGCACCAAAGAAGAAATCAGAGAAAATCATGTTATAGTTGGTCCAGGCATTTAGTTACTTCTCTCTCAGAAACCTTATTAAATTCTACCAACCTATCTATTTTTAAGATGATTGACATAAACATTCTGAGAGAAAACCCTGAACTCGTAAAAGATTCTCAAAGGAGGAGGGGCGAAAGCATTGAAATTATTGACGAAGTCCTTGAACATGACAAAAAATGGAGAACTTTAGTCAAGAAAAGGGACAAACTAAAACATAAAAAGAACAAAGTAAGTCTTGAAATTTCAGAGCAAAAAAAGAAAGGAAAGTCTGCAAAAAAGAAAATAAATGAAATGCAGAAACTGACAAAAGAAATTGAGTCCGTAGTTGAAAAAGCAGACAAAAGAAAGGAAGAAAGAGACGAACTTCTTTCAAAAATCCCAAATATTTTGCACGAATCTGTTCCGAAAGGGGAAGATGAAACCGACAACAAGGAAGTTAAAAAAGTCGGCAAAAAACTGGATTTTGATTTCAAGCCAAAAAATCATATTGAAATTGGAGAAAAACTAAATTTATTTGATGTTGAAAGCGCTGCAAAAACATCAGGCGCCAGATTTTATTATATGCTTGGAAAAGGTGTAGCCCTTGAAATGGCTTTAATCAATTATGCCTTAGATTTCCTTTCAAAAAAGGGATTCAGAAGAGTAATTCCTCCGAATTTGGTCAGAGAAAACATAATGTATGGGGCAGGAATGCTTCCGATGTCAAGAGATGAAATTTACAAGATAGAAGATGAAGATTTATACTTAACCTTAACAAGCGAGCATGCAATTGCAGGAATGCATTTTGATGAAATTTTGTCTGCAGACCAGCTTCCTGAAAGATATGCGGGATTCTCTCCCTGCTACAGGACTGAAGCAGGAACTCATGGAAAAGACACCAAAGGAATATTCAGAGTGCATCAATTTAACAAGGTTGAAATGTTCACCTTCAGCAAGCCTGCAGAAAGCTGGAGCGAGCATGAATTTCTCTTAAACTGCGCAGAAGAGCTTGTAAAAGGGCTCAGCTTGCCCTACCGTATTGTAAATGTTTGTACTGGGGACATTGGCAACACTGCAGCCAAAAAGTATGACATTGAGGTCTGGATGCCCGCCCAAAAAAAATACAGGGAAATAATTTCGTGCTCAAATTGTACTGATTATCAGGCAAGAAGATTAAAATGCAGGTACAGAATTAAGCCGAACGACAAACCTAAACCAGTTCATACACTTAACAGCACTGCATTTGCAACCGGCAGAACCATAGTTTCAATTCTGGAAAATTTCCAGCAAAAAGACGGTTCAGTAAAAATTCCAAAAAAGCTTCAGAAATATACTGGCTTTAAAAAAATTAAACCAGAATAGCAATAAACTAAATAAACCCCTTACTTCAATTAATCGGACATGGACATGAAACCAAAACTTTTAATGACTCCTGGGCCGACGGTAGTGCCTGAAAAAGTATTGAAGGCAATGTCTCAGCCCATCATACATCACAGAACTCCTGAATTTACTGAATTTGTAAGAGAAAGCTCGGAAAGGCTAAAATCAATTTTCAAAACAAAAAATGATACATATATAATGTCCGGCTCGGGAACCGCCGGAATGGAGGCGTCAATTGCAAGCTCTATTTCTCCGGGAGATCATGTAGTTTCTGTAGTTTCAGGAAAATTTTCAGAAAGATACAGGGATATTGCAAAAGCATTCGGAGCAGAAGTTACTGAAATTGAATATGAATGGGGCAAAAAAATCGACACTAAACGAATTAAAGACGCTCTAAAAGAAGACACAAAAGCAGTAACTGTTGTCCAGAATGAAACAAGTACCGGTGTTTTAAATCCTATCTGGGAAATTGGAGAAATGACAAAAGACACCGAAACCCTTCTTTGTGTTGATACGATTTCCTGCCTTGCAGGAGACGAAGTGAAAGTTGATGACTGGAATGTAGACATCTGTGTTTCAGGATCTCAGAAATGTTTTTCAATGCCTCCTGGACTTGCTTTTGTTTCAGTTTCGGAAAAGGCATGGAAGGCAGTTGAAAATTCAGAAAGACACACTTACTACAATAATTTGATGAAATTCAAAAAGAAGTATCCAAAACCTCCGTGGACTCCTGCAATTTCAACTCTCTATGGTTTAGAGGTTGCACTTGACATAATTGAAGAAGAAGGAATTGACAATAGAATTAAAAGGCACAAGAAAAATGCAGATTACTGCAGAGATAAAGTTCAGGAGTTAGGTCTTGATTTATTCCCTGAAAACTGTGATATCTGCTCCAACACTTTGACATCAATTGAAAATGAAGAAGCCGAATTTATCAGGAAAAGATTGAATGAAGATTATGACATACTTGTTGCGGGAGCTCAAAAACATATGAAGGGCAAAATGTTCAGAATAGGACATATGGGAGAAGTAGGCAGAGAAGAACTTGAAAGAACTTTATTTGCTTTATCTGAAATACTACGATGAAAATTCTGGCAGCGGACAAAATAAGCAGAGAAGCAGTTGAAGAACTAAAAAAGGCAGCTGATGTTGTAACTGATTTTGATATCAGCCACGAGAAACTTTCTGAAGAAATTAAAAAATACGATATTGTAATTGTAAGAAGCAGGACAAAAATTACAAAAGATATTCTTGAAGTAGCTCCAAAATTAAGAGCAGTTATACGGGCAGGTGTTGGTTTAGACAACATTGATATAGAATATGCAAAGGAAAAGGGAGTCAAAGTCATAAACACGCCGGAAGCTCCTACTGAATCAGTTGCAGAGCTCGCAGTTGGTTTGATGCTTTCGTTAGCAAGAAACATTCCCAAGGCAGACCATTCAGTAAAAGAAGGAGAATGGAAAAAGAAATCTTTGAAAGGGGTTGAATTAAAGGGAAAAACTCTGGGAGTTATTGGTTTAGGAAGAATTGGAAAAAGAGTTGCAGAACTTGCTTCCTCATTTGGAATGAAAATAATTGCCCACGACAGGAATCCTCATGCATATTTCCTTGAAAAAATAAATGGGAAGAATACTTCTCTAATTGACCTTCTTAAAGAAGCAGACTTTTTAACAATTCATCTGCCTTTGACAAGTCAGACAAAAGATATGATTTCTGAAAAAGAACTGAAATCAATAAAGTCGTCGGCTTACATAATAAATACTGCAAGGGGCGGAATTATAAACGAAAATGCCCTTTATGAAGCACTAAAGAACGGAGAAATAGCGGGCGCAGCGCTTGATGTTTTCTGGGATAAAAAACCCTTCGAATCAAAAATAATGGAAGTCAGGGATAAAATAATTTTTACACCACATCTTGGTTCAACAACACGTGAAGCCCAGGAGAAAGTGGGAAAGCTCCTGGTTGAGAAAATTATGAAGCTAATTGAACATGAAAAAAAGGGCAAAGTATAGCAGGAAAGAAGTTTTAGATTATCATTCTAAAAAGAAAGGAAAGATAGAAGTTAAAAGCAAAGTCAAACTTGAAAATTTTAAAGATTTGTCAATGGCTTACACTCCTGGAGTTGCTGAAATATCGGATGAAATTCAGAAAAATTCAGAAAACATTTCTAAATATACTAACAGAGACAACATGGTTGCAGTTGTATCGGATGGAACTGCCGTTCTTGGCTTAGGGGACATTGGCCCGGATGCAGCTTTTCCAGTTATGTCCGGGAAGTGCGTTCTTTTCAAAGAAATGGTTGGGATAGATGCAGTTCCGATTTGTTTAAGCTCTAAAGGTCCTGAAAAAATAATCAATGCAGTTTCTCTTCTTTCAAAATCTTTTGCAGGAATTAATTTGGAGGATATTGCGGCCCCAAACTGCTTTAAAATTGAATCTGAACTAAAAAAGAGATTAGATATTCCAGTTTTTCATGACGACCAGCACGGGACTGCAGTTGTAACTCTTGCAGCTTTACTAAATTCTTTGAAAATTGCCGGCAAAAAGATAACTGAAATTAAAGTAGCAGTTTCAGGAGCAGGAGCAGCTGCAATCGCCTGCTCAAATTTCTATATGAGTGCAGGAGTTAAAGAGATAATCCTATCAGACAGTTCAGGAATAATTTATGAAGGAAGAAAAGAAAACATGAATGATTACAAAAAAGAAATTGCAGAAAGAACAAACAGAGAAAACATTTCCGGAAATTTAGAAGATGCAATGAAAGGGGCGGATGTTTTTCTCGGCTTAAGCGCTCCAAATTTGGTTAATGAAAAAATGATAAAATCAATGGCATCCAATCCAATAGTTTTTGCCTGCGCCAACCCAAAACCTGAAATAATGCCTGAAAATGCAGTTTCAGCCGGGGCAAAAATAGCTGCTTCTGGAAGGTCTGATTATCCAAATCAGATTAACAACATTTTAGGTTTTCCGGGCATTTTCAGAGGGGCTTTAGATTCAAAAGCAACTGAAATTAATGAGGAAATGAAATTAGCAGCTGCCAAATCTCTTGCTTCATCCATTCCGGAAGATAAATTAAATGAAACAAACATATTACCTTCGCCCTTGGACTTCAACGCAATGAAATCTGAAGCTAAGGCGGTTGCAGAAGCAGCCGTTAAATCAGGAGTTGCACCAAAATAATGGCAGAGAAATATCAGTTAATTGTAGCAGAGAAACCGAAAGTAAGCCAAAAGATAGCTTCAGCTCTGGCAGATGGAAGTCCTCAGAGAAAGAAAAGAGGGAAGGTTTCTTATTATATTTTGAACAAAGGCGACCAGAAAATAATTGTGGCTCCTGCGGTCGGACATGTTTTTACATTAAAAGAAAAACCCGGCTCTTCCGGATACCCTATTTTTGACATTCAGTGGGTTCCTTCCTATAAAGCAAGCAAATCTTCTGCATTTACAAAACAGTATGTAGAAACTCTAAAAATGCTTGCAAAAGACGCTGACTCCTATGTTTCTGCATGCGACTACGATATTGAAGGGGAACTAATCGGCTATAATGCAATCAAATTTACCTGTGGTCCTGACTGCCTGAAAAAGGCAAAAAGGATGAAATTTTCAACCTTAACAAAAAGCGAAATCAGAAAGGCATACGATAGTGCAATGGAGCATCTTGATTTCAATCTGGCAGATGCAGGAATTACAAGACATACATTAGACTGGTTCTACGGAATAAATGTTTCAAGAGCGCTTTCTTACGCTTATACTTCTGTTTCAGGAGGATACAGCACTTTAAGTGCAGGAAGAGTTCAGACTCCTACTCTGAAAGTTCTGGATGAAAGAGAAAAGGAAATTAAAAAATTCAATCCGAAACCTTTTTGGGTTTTAACTGCAGTTTTTGAAAACAAAGTTGAAGCAAAGCATAAGAAAAAAAAGTTTTTTGATGAGAAAGAATCCAAAAAAGTTTTTGAGAAATGCAAAGGAAAAATAGCAGTAGTTTCAAAAATTTCAAAAAGAAAGAGGTCCAGAAAACCGCCGAATCCTTTAAATCTTGGAGATTTGCAGAGCGAAGCCTACAGGGTTTTTAAGTTCAGTCCTAAAAGAACTCAGAAAATTGCTCAAAATTTGTATGAGCAAGGGCTAATTTCTTACCCAAGAACAAGCTCTCAGAAACTTCCGAAAACAAACATCAAGGGACTTCTTAAAAAAATTGCTAAACAGAAAAAATACAAAGAGCATGCATCAGAATTAATAGACCTGCCAAAATTAAAGGCGAACGAAGGCAAGAAAAAAGACCCGGCGCATCCGTGTATTTACCCTACAGGTGAATTTCCAAAAGGATTAGAGGGTGCCGAGTTTAAACTTTATGACTTAATCGTAAAAGCATTCTTCTCAACATTCGGAAAGCCAGCAGTCAGACAGTTCCAAAAGATAATCTTTGATATTTCTGGTGAATCTTTCTTTGCAAAAGGCGCATTAACAGTTGAAGAAAACTGGTACAGATTCTACAGGCCTTATGTAAAACTAAAAGAGGAAGAGCTTCCTGAAATGAAGAAAGGCCAGGAACTCAAAGTTGAAAAACTGGACAGGAAAGAGGACGAAACAAAGCCTCCAAAAAGATACTCTCCTGCAACAATTATCAAGCAGATGGAGAAATTAGGAATAGGGACGAAAGCAACAAGGGCTCAAATTATCCAGACTTTATATGACCGAGATTATATCAGGGGCTCAAGCATCAAAGTCACTAATTTCGGAAGCAGAGTGGTTGAAACCCTTACTGATTATGTCCCTGAAATTGTTTCTGAAGAACTTACAAGGGAATTTGAAAAACAAATTGAAAAAATAAAAGCCGGAAAACTGGATAAGGATAAAGTTATACTTGAAGCAAAAGAAACGCTCAAAAAATTAATTAAAAAATTCAAAGCACACGAAGAAGAAATTGGAAACAGGCTGGTTGAAGCTAAAAGAAATGCAGTCAAAGAAAGAAAAACCCTTGGAAAATGTCCTAAATGCAAAGGCAATTTAATAATAAGAGTTTCAAAGAGAACCGGAAAGCAATTTGTTGGATGCTCAAGTTATCCCAATTGTACTGTTTCATATCCTCTCCCTCAAAAATCAAAAATTATGAAGACCGAAAAGAAATGTAAACACGACGGACTGCCGGTAATCGAAGTAGTTAGAAGGGGCAAAAGGAAGAATTATAAGATGTGCATAGACCCTGATTGTCCCTCAAAAGCAAGTTGGGGAAAGAAAAAGAAGAAAAAGAAAAACAAGAAAAAGAAGAAGAAAAATGAATAAATCAGAGATTAAGGAAATAAAACAAAAAGCCTCTAACGCCCTTAATCAGGAAAATTATGAGGAAGCAATTGATTTTTATGAAAATCTTCCGGATGAACATTTTAATACTTATGATGTATTGGCAAATCTAGGACTTTCGTATTTTCACTTAGGGGATTATGAAACTGCACTTGAGTATTACGATAGAGCAATTGAACTGAATCCAGACAGAGTATATGCATGGACTAATAAAGGCACAATTTATGACGCTCTTAAAAAATTCAATAAGGCAAAGAAATGCTTTGAAAGAGCACTAGAAATAAACGAGAATGTGCCCCCGCTCTGGTATAATTTTGGGACACTTTATCTTAATATGTACAATGAGAGAAAACAAAAAGGCAAAGAAGATTCTAAACAAAAAGAGTTACTGAAAACTTCTCTCAAATATTTAGATACTGCGCTTGCAATGGTTAAAAATGATGCTGCGGCATTAACTCAAAAAGCACTTGTTTTAGATGAGTTGGGCAGAACTAAAGAAGCGGAAAAATGCAGGCAGAGAGTTAAAAAACTAACTGGCCAGGAAGCAATTGATGAATCAAAACCACTCTGCGACTACATGTATGTTTAATCTTTCTTAAACTCTTTAACGCCTTTTTCAGTTCCCATTAAAACTATACTAACTTTTTCTTTTCTGAAAATACCGTTTTCAACAACGCCCGGAATATTGTTAATCAGTTTTTCAAGTCTCTCCGGCTTCAATATAGTTTCAAATTTTGCATCTAAAATATAATTTTCGTTGTCTGTAACAAACGGTTTTTTTCCGCCTCTTCTCTCTACTTTGGCTCCAAGTTTTTCCAAATCATTTTTTACATGCTTCCAGGAAAACTGCATAACTTCAACAGGCAGTCCGAAATCTCCTAGGAACTTTTTCTTCTTGCTTTCATCAACAACAACAATAAATTTTTCAGCCCTGTAGTCAATATTCTTTTCTCTGGTAAGTGCACCGCCTCCTCCTTTTATTAAATTTAAATCTTTGTCAAACTCATCTGCTCCGTCTACTGCGATATCAATTTTTTCAGCATCATTTAAATCAACTGTTTCAATTCCAAACTTTTCCGCTTTCTTTTCAGTATCTTTTGAAGTGCATACTCCTTTGATTTTCTTTCCTTCCAAGGCTTTCAAAGTATAAAAAACAGTAGAGCCCGTCCCTAAACCAACAGACATTCCTTCCTTAATAACTTCAGCAGCTTTCTTACCAACTTTTTCCTTCAGTTTGTCATTTACCATTTAAAGAACCTTCACGATTTCATCTGCAAGACTGACTTCTGCAGTATCATTTTCAATTGAATCAGTTGTAACAACATAACTGGATGCTTTTTTTAATCTGGACATTGCATCCGAAACAAATAAACCGTGTGTTGCAGCTGCGAAAACTTTTTTTGCCCCTGCATCTTTTGCTCTGTTCAAGGCTTTTTCCATTGTCCAGCCTGTACTAATGATATCATCCAAAACAAGAACATTTTTTCCCTCAACTTCAAGCTTTCCGGTCATCTCGACATCGTAGTCTCCCTTCCTAACTTTCTTCAGCTTCGCCTTTTTTGATTTGGTTTTCTTTGCTGCGTTGTCAATCATTTCAGAAGCCCCTAGATCAGGAGAAATTATTTGCAGTTCTTTCAAATCAAATTCTTTTTTGATAAATTTAACTAAAGGCACTCCTGCACTTATGTTTACTGCTTTAATTCCAAAGAAGTCGTATTCACCGTATTCTCTTTTGAAATGAGTATCAACAGTGATTATCTTATCAATCCCGACATTTTTCATTAATTTGCCGATTGTTTCTAAACTGAATGCTTCCCCTTTTTCAAATCTCTTGTCCTGTCTTGCATAAGGAACATAGGGAATGACAGCTATAACCTTTTCAGCTTCATAATGTCTGCATGCATCTGCAATAATTAAAAGCTCAACAACAGATGAGTTTGGATCTGGATATCCTGTCTGAACAATGACTGCTTCTTTTCCCTTCAAATCGGTTTCAACTCTGAAATAAAATTCATTGTCCGGGAATCTTCTGTCTTCATAGCTTGCCAGCCTCCCGTCTATTTTTTCAGCAATATCAATTGCCAAATTTTCAGTTTTTTCGCAGGGTATTACAATTTTTTTCATTTAAGGTATTCTCCAAATCCTTTTCTGCCCAAGAATTCTCTCTGATCTACAATTAACTTTCCTCTTAAAATAGTTTTTTCCACCCTGCCTTTTACTTCTCTTCCTTCGTAAGGGGTCCATCCGCATTTTGAATGCAGCTTATCACCTTCAATCTTCCACTCTTTTTTCCTGTCCAAAATTGCAAAATCAGCATCAGATCCAGGTTCAATTTTCCCTTTATTTTTAAGACCGTATATTTCAGCTCCTCCACTTGTAAGTCTTGCAAGCTCAGACCAGCTCAGCCTGCCTTTTGAAACTGCATCTGACATTAAAGGAAGCAAAGTTTCAACTCCAGGGAAGCCGGGCGGTGGATTCTTGCTCTGTTTTTCTTCAATAGTATGGGGTGCATGATCTGTAGCAAATGTATCAATTTTATCCAGATTATTCCACAAACTGGTTACTTCTAATTTTTTTCTTAAAGGAGGATGAACTTTCCCAAATCCGGCATTTTCGTCTGCAAATTTTTTATCTAGGAATAAATGATGAGGAGTAACTTCACAGGTCGCATCTCCTGAAAGTTCAATGCTCTTTGAACTGGTTACATGACAGAAATGAATTTTATTTGTTCCTGAATCAAGTTCAAGAACTTTTTTAATTGCTGAATATTCTGCAAGAGGAGTTCCCCTGCTTTCCTTTTCAAGAATTTCAGGGTCTTCCGGATGAATTGCAAAAACTTTGTTTTCTACCTGATTCATTGCATTCTGCAGTTCAGGAATGGGCGCCAGTTCTTCCTCAGCTGCATAAAATTTGTATCCAACCGGGTCAACTTTGCTTATTTCATCTCTTCCATAAGTGGAAATCCCAAAGAAAAGCCCGAAATCAATACAGCTTTTCTTTTCAACAAGTTCTAACTTTCCTGTAAATCTTCTTTTAGTATCAATAAATGGAGAATTATTCGGCATATCTAAAACAGTTGTAACTCCGCCGAAAGCAGCGGACATTGAACCGGTTGAAAAATCCTCTTTGTGAATCTGCCCCGGCTCTCTGAAATGAACATGAGGGTCAATTATTCCCGGAAGAATTAACTTTCCTTTGCAGTCAATTTTTTTCTCTGCTTTCCCTCCTGTCTTTTTCAGGTCAAGGATTTTTCCGTTTTCAATTAAAACATCTGCTTCAATAATTCCCTCCGGCTTCACTATTTTTCCGTTTTTTAAAATTAAGTCTGCATTCATAATTCAACATGGCATCCCGACCGGTCTCTTCTTTTCTTTCCAAATTCACTCATTCTATTAAGGTCTTTCATACCAAATACAGGTCCGTCTTTACATACTAAATAACCATCAATTGCACAGCTTCCGCATATTCCAAGCCCGCATTTCATATATCTTTCAAGGCTTGCCTGCAGGTCTATCTTTTTTTCTCTGCAGGTATCATAGATTTTTTTCATCATTATTTCGGGGCCGCAGGTGTAGACTCTGTCAAATTTATGTTTTTCAGTCAGAGTTTCAAAAACCTCTGTAATAAATCCTTCATGCCCGTAGCTTCCGTCGTCTGTCGCGCAGTGAATATCCGTATACGGGAGTTTTTCTAATCTGTCTTTAAAAAGCAGATTTTCTCTTGTTCCGGCTCCAAGTAGAGCGTGAACTTCAACATTTTCATCAAAAAAACTTTCAACTAAATATCCAAGAGGCGCCGAACCGCATCCGCCTCCAATGACTGCAATTTTATCTCCTTTCGGTTCAAAACTAGTTCCATAAGGTCCTCTTAATCCGACATAATCTCCTTCCTTCATTTCATGCAGTTTTTTAGTAGTTTCTCCAACTGCATATACACTAATCCCTATCTTGTTGTCAGAACAATAAGAAACACTCATAGGAATTTCTTCAAAATCAGGAACCCATGCCATTAAAAACTGCCCCGGCTGAGCAGATTTTTCAAAATCAAAAATGAAGGACTTTACATTTGGAGTCTCTTCTATAATCTCTGTTATTTTATACGTTCTTTGTTTAGAGGCCATCAGCCTACTTCTTTCGCTTTTTAATTTCTTCTATGGTGGGTGTTGTAGCAATGGTGAATCCCATCCAGAATATCATGGCCATCAGTCCTATAAAAATAACTGAGACAACAACCTGAACTGCAAGCAGAGCATAGCCGTACCACATTCCATAGAAATAAATTACTGCAACGAGTACTGCTAAAAGACTCAACAACCCGCCGAAGATTTTATCTCTTGCTGCCATTTATTTACCTCCTTTAATAGTCAATCCTACTATATTATCTACCCTTTTAAACTTTTTTCTATCCAGATATTCTTTCAATTCTTTATTTACCTTGTTAAAAACATCCAAATCATACTTCCTGACTGCAGTTCCAATTCCTACAGCTGATGCACCGGCCATTAACATTTCAGCGGCGTCTTCTCCCGAGCTAATTCCGCCGGTTCCAATTACAGGTATTTCAACAGTATTTGCAATCTCATAAACGCATCTCAAAGCAATAGGTTTCAATGCAGGTCCTGACAAACCTCCTATTTTTCTCTTAAAAATTGCTTTTCCTGTCTCCAAATCGATGGCCATTGCAGGCATTGCGTTTATTGCAGTTATACCGTCTGCTCCTGCTTTCTCAATTTCTTCTGCAACTCCTGCAATATCATTAACATTGGGGCCGAGCTTGGCAAAAACAGGCAGGTCTGTTTTTTTCTTAACCTTTTCAACAAGTTTGCCTGCAAGCTTTTTATTCTGGCAGAAAAGCGTTCCTCTTTTAACATTTGGACAGCTCAGATTAAGTTCAAGAATGTCTGGAACATCTCCAAATTTTTCAGCGGTTTCTACATATTCTTCAGTTTTTTCGCCGGCTATCGATGCAATTAAAGCAGAGTTAATTTTTATTCCTTCTATTTCAAGTAGAAAATTATCAATTCCTGGGTTCGGCAGACCCATTGAATTTAAAAGGCCCTGTTCAATCTCAATAATATTCGGTGTTTTATTTCCTTTTTTCGGCTTTAAAGAAATTGATTTAGTTGTTACAGCGCCCGCTCCTGATTTAGAGACCCTTTCTAAAAGTGCTTTTGTATTTCCTAAAATTCCTGCAGTTAAAACAGTAGGGTTCTTTAGTTTTACTCCTGCAAGTTCAGTTTTAAGGCTTGTCATTCCAAGCCAGAGTTAGTAATCTTGAATTTAATACTTTTCCCATCCGGCATAAACGGGTGCTTTATCAAAGAAGCTTTCCTGCTCTTCCTTTTCTTTTCTATATTTAAAATCATCTTTGACCAGTACATCAAAGTATCTCCGCCGACAGGTGAAACTCCTTTCTTATTGAAAGAATCATAAACATGGTTTGTAGCAATGACTGCAAGTTCATTCTCAGAAGCAAGCTGGGCGAGCCATGCCGCTTGCTTTGCAAGCTTCCGGCTGAATTTTATAATGTCTTCTCTTGAACCGTTTACATTTAATCTATAAAGACTTACAGCTGAATCCAAAATAACTAGACTAAAATCGGAATCAAGCAGTTTAGGAAGTCTTTTTACAAGTTTTAACTGCTCTTCAAAACTTTTTGGCTGGGCAATAACGATTCTGTTTATTAATTCTTCATCTTCACACATCTGTTTGAGTCTGACATAGTTAAAACCGCCTTCAGTATCTATGTATGCAATCTTTCTTCCAAGCTTTGCACATTCGATTGCAGTGCTTATACACAAATTAGTTTTCCCTGAGCCCGGTTTTCCGTATACGTGGCTTAAGAGTTTAGTCTGAAATCCATCTCCTATCAGCTCATCTAATTCAGTGCAGCCTGTCGGTATAGCATTTGGTCTAAGATCAAATTCTTCTTTTTTCTCTTTTTTAAATAAATTCATAGTTATACTGCATGCATTTGATTTTATAAAGTTTTTTTAACTGAATTCAGTTAATTAGGATGAATTTTGCCAAACCGACAGCACTCAGCCTATTTTCTATTTTTCCGGACAAATACCACCCAAAAGCTTAAATAGTAACACTTTCATCATTTCATACTTGAGGAGAATATAATGACGGTTGTAAGAAAAACCATATCCATAAATAAGAAGCTTTACGACACAATCCAGAAGCTGAGAGGCAATATGATAGCTAGTGGGCTTGATTTATCCTTTACAACTACTGTAAATGTAGTTATGGTGAGCGGTTTAATGGGCTGCGAAGAATTCAACGAGGAAATATGGGCTGAAATTGCAAACTTTTTTAAAGGAGAACAAGCAGAAAATATAGATACCATCATTGAGCAATATGAACAGTTCCTGCTTCAGAAACTTAAGGATTTAAGAGAAGTTAACGAGATATAAATGGCTGAAAAAGAAGAAATAGAATTAAAAGTAATAAAGGCGAGGCCCAACGACGCGGAAAAGGGCATAGTTAGACTTGATTCTAAATCCATGAAGAAAATTAACATTGCGCCCGGAGATGTTATTGAACTTGAAGGCGAAAGAAAATCAGTGGCTGTTGCAGCGAAAGCTTATCCAAGTGATGTTGGAAGAGAAGTTGTAAGAATGGATGGGATTTTAAGAAGAAATTCCGGCGGAAGTATCGGTGAGCATATCAAGGTAAGAAAAGCAGAAGTCAAAGAAGCAGATAAAGTAGTTCTTGCTCCCGCCCAGAAAGGAATTCAAATTCAAATGGTCGGCTCGGGAATTGAAAAAAGTTTAATGGGAAGACCAGTAATGAAAGGCGATGTTGTAAGCCCGATTAGGGCTCAGCCGAAACAGAAAGACCCATTCTCAGATTTATTTTCAAATGCGTTTGAACCAATGTTCGGCTTTGCAAATTTAAGATTAATGGTAGTTTCAACCAAGCCGAAAGGACCTGTTGTTATTACAGATATGACTGAAGTTCAGGTAAATCCAAAAGCAGTTGAAATGAAGGAAATGGAAAAAATTCCGCAGGTTACTTACGAAGACATCGGAGGACTTGGAGAAGAAATTTCTAAAGTAAGAGAAATGATTGAACTTCCTTTGAAACATCCTGAATTATTTGACAAGCTCGGCATTGAACCTCCGAAAGGAGTTTTATTACACGGGCCCCCTGGAACAGGAAAAACTTTACTTGCAAAAGCAGTCGCAAATGAAACCCATTCAAATTTCATGTCCATAAACGGTCCTGAAATTATGTCAAAGTGGTACGGAGAGTCAGAAAAGAGATTAAGGCAAGTGTTTGAAGAAGCAGAGAAAAACGCTCCGACAATTATATTCATTGATGAAATTGATGCAATAGCTCCAAAAAGAGAAGAAGTTAAAGGAGAAGTTGAAAGAAGAGTCGTCGCAACCTTGCTTTCACAAATGGACGGTCTGAAATCAAGGGGCAAAGTTGTCGTCATTGCAGCAACTAATAGAGTTGACGCATTAGACCCTGCCCTAAGAAGAGGAGGCAGGTTTGACAGAGAAATTGAAATCGGGGTTCCTGACAGGAAAGGACGAAAAGAAGTTCTACAGATTCATACTCGAGCTATGCCACTGGACAAAGATATCAGTCTGGATAAGTGGGCGGATATAACTTATGGTTATGTAGGAGCAGATTTAGAGGCTCTTGTCAAAGAAGCGGCAATGGCTGCTTTAAGAAGAACTCTTCCAAAATTAAACCTTGAGGAAGAGAAAGAAGTACCTACTGAAGTTATGGAGAATCTAAGGGTTAAAAAGAAAGATTTCAAGACAGGTTTAAGAAACGTTTCACCAAGTGCAATGCGTGAAGTTATGGTTGAAGTTCCAAAACTTGAATGGAAAGACGTCGGTGGTTTGGAAGATGTCAAACAGGAGCTCAAAGAGGCTGTGGAATGGCCCCTCAAAAAGCCGAAGGCTTTCAAAAATATGGGAATACATCCTCCAAAAGGCGTTCTTTTATTTGGACCTCCTGGAACGGGAAAAACAATGCTTGCAAAAGCAGTTGCAAACGAGTCGGATTCCAACTTTATTTCTGTAAGAGGTCCCGAACTTCTGAGCAAGTGGGTCGGCGAATCTGAGAGAGGAGTAAGAAAAATATTCAAAAAGGCAAGGCAGGTAGCTCCAAGCGTAATATTCTTTGACGAGCTGGATGCACTGGCTCCAAAAAGAGGAGGACATACTGGTTCACATGTAACTGAAACGGTTGTAAACCAACTTTTAACTGAATTAGACGGTTTAGAAGAACTTGAAAATGTAGTTGTAATTGCATCAACAAACAGACCGGACATAATTGACCCTGGATTATTAAGGCCCGGAAGGTTTGACAGACATATTTTAACTCCAGTACCTGATAAAGAAGCAAGAAAGAAAATATTTGAAGTCCACACCAAAGACATGCCTCTGGCAGATGGTATCAAAATAGATAAACTTGCTGAAATGACTGAAAACTTTGTAGGGGCAGATATTGAAGCGTTATGCAGAGAAGCCGCAATGCTGGCCCTAAGAAAGGATATTAAGGCAAAGAAAATAACTATGAAAAATTTCAAGGATGCAATGGAATACATTTCCCCTACCATGAGCGAAGAAACAAAGCAGTCATATGAAGAGGTTCTGAAAAATTTCAAGCAGAGAGCAGCAGCAAGCTCTGCAGATAAACCAAGATATGTCGGTTAATTTTATCAATAATTAAAAAGAGAAGAGAGTCGCGGCTGCTCTTCACTTAGCGTGTTAGTCACAACCGCTTTTACTCTTCAGAAGACTCTTCTTTTTCTTGTTCTTCTTTTGCTGACTTAGACAATGTTTTTCCCGGTTTACTCTTTCTTCTCAGTTCATCGTCTATGTCGAAAGTTCTTTCTACATCTGAGATAAGAAGCTTACAGTCTTCAATAATTCTCTGCAAAGCAAGAACCATTCTTTCTTTCTGCTCTGCAATTCTTTCAAGCTGTTCATATTTCTTAATAGCTCTATGCAGGTCTCCAGCTTCGACCATGGTGTAAGGGCTTTTGTTCATATCCTTTGCAACCCTCATAGCCATTTTTCCGAGCCATTCGTTTGCTTCTTTCTTTACTCTGGACCTGACCATTTTATCATCATCAAGGCCCTTTTTCAGTAGTGAGACAACTCTCGCATTAGCAAAAGGAAGTCTGTCTTCTTTTTCGAGTTCTTCTTCGATTTCTTTGTCTTCGTTCTCTGCTTGTTTGTTTTCTTCTGGATTTTCTTCTTTATCTTTCTGTGCTTCCTCTTCTGGACTCATTATATCACCTCAAAAATTGTATCTTATTATAAGGTTTTAAAGGTTAAAAAGCTTATGGGAAGCGCGCAAATCTTCTATTTTAGTGAAATGGTTTTCAATTTGAATTATCTGAGAAATGGAAGCGCGTTTTTCATTTTTTCGCTTTCAACATTTCACCTTTATACAAACTTTATCAATTCATAAGAAGGCGAAAATTACCCTGTGGTTAAAAATGCTCCATCTTCCTGAACAATCATCGTATGCTCTGCCTGGGCAACAAGCCCTTTTTCCTTTTCTTTCAAAACAGGATACTGATAGAGAGCTTCCGCATCCAGCAGTTCTTTCAGAGCCATTTTTAATTTTAAACTGCTCACGTTTTTTTCAAGCCACCTTTTTGCAAAAGGCAGTTTATTGAAATCAAGCTCAGCCGTCTGCAGGATTTTCCTGCTTTCCTGCATTCTGATATTTTTCTTTTTCAAAAACTCATATATATGAACTTCCTGCGCGTCATGAACCTGTCCGGCTCCGTTTGTAGAAAAAGGTTCAATTGCAACTGCCATGCCCTCTTTCAAAGTTCCTCCCTTTTTCTTAACATTTGGGATTGTAAGTCCTGAATGCAGTGAATATTGGTCAACATTATGACCAGTAAGGTTTGAAATCGGTTTAACATTATATTCTTCCATAGTTTGTTCAACAGCTTCTCCTATTTTTTCAATATTGACGCCCGGCTTAACAATTTCAATTGCATTTTCTAATGATTTCTCAGCAGCTTCAATTAAATTTATATGTTCATCCGATTCATTCATACTTAAAGTAAAAGCAGCATCTGCAATATAACCGTCTACATGAACTCCAATATCTAAAGTTACTAAATCTTTTTCTGAAATTTTGTCTTTACAATTTGAGTCAGGCGTGTAGTGGGCAGCAGTATCATCAATTCCAACATTCAAAGGAAATGCCATTTCTCCGCCCTCTTTCTTAATTTTTGATTCAATTTTCTCAGTTATATCTAAAATTCCAGCTCCCGGTTTGACAATTTTCCTGCCAAGTTTCTCAGCTTTCTTCCAGATTTTCCCTGCTTCCTTGTATTTTTCCAAAACTTCTTCATTCATATTTCTAATACTCCATCTCTGAGTATCTCAATTTCATCATTTATCTTAACTACTGTACTCGGCGCTTTATATCTGGTTTCTCCTTCATCCAGGATATAGTCTGCCTTTTCCTTTATCCTTTCATCAATGTCTTCAACTTTGTAAGGGGCCTTCTGCCCGCTAATATTCGCCGAAGTGGAAGTAATAGGGCCGAAATGGTCGGCCAGCTTCATGGCTGTTTCACTTTCAGGAACCCTAAGACCAACATAATCTGTTTCAGTAATCCATTTAGGTATATTTCCTTTTTTTCTTAGGACCAAAGTTAAAGGACCTGGAAGCCTATCAATTAATTCTAATGATTTGTCGTCAACAACCGCAAAATCTTCAATTTGTTCTTCTTTCAATGCAACTGAAATCGGCCTTGTTTTCTTCCAGCCCTTCATTTCAGCAATTTTTTTAACTCCATCTTCATTAAAAATATCCGCCCCTAAACCATAAACTGTTTCTGTAGGATAAATAACAACGCCTCCTTTTTTCAAAACTTCAACTGCTTCTTTTATTTCTTCATCCAATCTCATCAACCTCTGGTTTGATCTGTTCAAAGTTTTCCAAGTCTTTAATATTTATTGTATGCATTCCAATTTTTTCAGCTTCCATGTCCGATTTTTTGTCTCCTATCATAACTGTTTCTTCCGGTTTGCAGCCGGCTTTTTCAATGGCAATTTTGAATATTTCAGGATTTGGTTTTTCAAAATCAGTTTCTCCTGAAATTATAACGACATTAAAAAAGTCCTGCAAGTCCAGTCTGATTAATTTTTCTCTCTGTTTAACAGGTCTTCCGTTTGAAATTATACCCAGCCTGTATTCTTTTTTCAATTCTTTTAGAGTATTTATAATTTCAAAGGAGGGTTTAAGCATAGCGAATTTAGTATTATGATATGCAATAACGCCGGCTGCAATTATATCATATTTGCCTTCTGCAACACCAAACTGCTCCACTAATTTATCAAAATGTTTTGAGTAGTTGGGGCCATGTTCTTTTATTATTTTTTTTAATTTTCCGTAGGTCTCTGAAACCGACTGTACAGGAAGTCCTGCAGATATCATTGCATTAACTGCATTTTTTCTGGCTTCCTCAGCAAGCCGGTTCGATTCATATAATGTATTGTCAATATCAAAGAAAATCCATTTAATCATTTGAAATACTCCTCCAGAGTTTCCTGCTTTTTTCCAAGCAGTTCGTCTTCTCCGTAGCCGAGGGCTTCCATTACTCTTGAGACTGCAGGAATTATCTGCTTCTTAATATAGTAGTTTTTATCATACTTTTTCAGCTTAGCTTCTTCAACTGACCTTGCCCTGTCGCTGATATTCTTTCCGCCGGTCCTCATAATTATATAACCGACCGTAGTTCCAGTAGTGACTTTTTTGCCCTTTCTTTTCATCCTTTCTCCTACAGCTATATGGGGTGCAGTAACTTTGTATTTGTCCAAAGGTCTTGTTAGTTCAGTATAAACTGCAAGGTCGCCTTTTTCAACGTCTCCTTCTTTTATTTTTTCAATAACCTTCCTTACAATTTCAAAAGCTCTTTCAGCAGAGCCGTCTTTTAGTAATGCCTGAAGGACGCTTTTCTGAGTTTCTTTTGCAAGGGGAGACCAGTCTCTTCTTACAAATTCAAGCCCCTTGATTTTCATTGTATTTGTGTCATCAATTAAAGCATATCTTTTCTTTGAAACAAAAATCCCTCTTTTGAAAATACCTTCTAATTCAAGCTCCATCACTCCCGGAAGA
>CAZNLD010000004.1:0-66626 GCA_964574035.1 Candidatus Undinarchaeota archaeon | reverse complement strand
TTCAATCAAATCAAAATTCTATAAAAATAACTCCCTTAATAAGAAAATCAAATCTGTCTTCATCAAGTTTTTATGAATATCACTCAGAATTATTAGAAAAAGATTTTATTAAAGAAACAACACATTCAAATAATAAATTTATCTCACTGACTGACAAAGGTTTAAAGTTTTTAGAGAAATATAAAACAATTATAAATTTTATTGATGAATTTGAATTATAATTTATTTTGACTTCTTATTTCGATGATAATTTTACCGAATTCGGTTTTATATCTTTTTTAACAAGCTCTTTTCTTAAATCTCTCATCAATTTTGATAAATCAATTTTCATAGGGCAGTTTTCTTTGCATTGTTGACAGGTCGTGCAAAATAATGCTCCATTTTTGTAAGCATCTTTAACAGAATCCTTAAAATAAGAAAAAATAACTTCTTTTGCTCCGGAGAAATATTTTGCACCATATTTTTTAAAAATTTGATGATACACAGGACACAAATTAACGCACGCTCCACAATTTATACAATAAAGCAATTCTTTAAATTTAGAATTATTCCCTTTCCTAAAACTTTTTATATTCTGCAATATTTATTATAATTGAAGAGTATGATAAGAGATTCCTTTGAAATTATCATTTCTGGCGTAAGGTTTCATGGTAGCTGGAAGTCCATATGTAAATTTTGTAAGTTTGTTGAAGTTTTTTTGAAACAGAATGATATTCCTGATAATGTTGTTGAAAAGTTTCATAAATGGAAACCTGAAGAAGATGAACCACGTGAAGATTTTGAAAAGAGAACAGTAACCGAATCTATTATAAATAAAAGTAGGTGGGAAAAAGATTATGGAGGAGCATTTCAAGAATTGAAAGGGGCCTCGAGTGATATGATCAATATGGGAAGAAAAATTTATAATTATAAAGTACCTCATCAAGAAGTACAGAGTATATTTGGACGGGCAGGAAGGTTTATTGCGTCTAAGTTTTTGGGTTCATTCAGAGAATTCGAGGAGACAGTCTATAAAAACATTATGTTGCAGATGAAGGCATATTACTTCAATACAGAATATTTTTCAGTAAGCGTAACCGACAATAGAAAAGAACTTAATTTTCATTTAGATGTTCCGGATGTTGAGTCTGATGATGGAGCAAATTTAGTTGCTGAAGCAATAACTGCAGTTTTATCTACTCGTATTTCTTTTAAGAATAAAAAGAAGTTTACTGTTCAGGCAAACATCTTTGATAAAAAGACCCGCGAGAGAATGCAAGAAACATTAAAGGACAGGTGGAAATGAACCTTCTAACTACTTTAGTATTGCTTGCAGGTTTATCCATGAGTATTTCAATTGGCGCCTCTTCAATTGGCTCTGTATTTGGACCGGTTTATTCTTCCGGTTTCATAAATGTATTCAGGTCTGCGTTTTTGGCTGGTATAGCTGCTTTGTTAGGGGCATTATTACAGGGCAGAAATGTTGTAGAAACAGTCGGTTCTGGGATGTTATTTGGCGAAATACAGCTCATACATGCATTAATTATACTTTCTGTAGCGGCTTTCTTAGTAATCATAAGCGCATTAGGGAGTTATCCGATGCCTACTGCTTTTACTGTAGTTGGTGCAGTGATTGGGTGCGGTTTAGGATTTAAATTAGGTGTCTCTTGGCAAGTAGTTACCAAGATAGTTGGTTTTTGGTTGCTAGTTCCTATTATGGCTTTAGCTGTAGGTTTTGTTTTTTCCTTTATCCTAAAAAAGATTCATTTTAAGTCAAAGAAACGACTAAACTATTTGACTCTTATCTTTGGTCTCTTTTTAGCTTACACGGGCGGGGCAAATTCAGTAGGTTTGGCTGTAGGTCCTCTCCAAGCGACAAAAATACCTCTTACAACCATTCTCATAATAGGAGGGGTAGCGATGCTATTGGGTACTTGGGTTCTTTCTCCTAAAATAATAAATAAGCTCTCTTTCAGCTATTCAAATATAAGTCCTAAGATGTCAATAGCTGCATTAGGTACTGCAGCTTTACTGGCACAGGGAGGTAATTTTATAGGCGTTCCTATTTCCTTTGCTGAAGCTATAGCTGCGTCAATACTTGGAAGCGGGCTGGTCTTAGGTAAGTCTAATATTAGTGTAAAGGAGGCAGCATTCACCACTGCAGGGTGGGTTTCAGCGTTTTTTATAGCAATAGGTATTACTTTTTCAATAGGACATTTCTTTTTCTAAATAAGTCCAAATAACCCTAAAATAAGGAGCAAGCAGAATACTCCGAAAATATCTGCAATTGCAGTCAGCAGAGGAATTAATACATTGTCAGGATCAATTGATTTCTTATAGAAGAATACAGCCATTGCAAATACTACCATTGTAATTACTGAAATCAAGATAATTCCCGCAGTTAAAGAAACTAAAACAAGCGTTAAAAGAGTTGTTCCTGCCAATCCAAACAATTCCCCCAGAAAATGAGCTGCAGCTCCTGCAGCCGGAAAAATAATTAGGCAGAGTATAAAGACATTCAGAAGGTTTCTTCTAGTTCCCTTATCCATTTTATAATTGGCTTCAGTCATACCTAAATGAAGCGAAGTTGTAAGTCTTGAAGCAAAAATACTTCCAATATTTCCTCCTTCCCCAAGGAATGTAGGAAGCAGAATTAAAGTTGCAGGGATTACTGCCAGTCTTTCAAGATAGCTTTCCAGCATAATCCCTGAGCCTATCTCAACTACTGCTATAAACGGCAGGATTAAAAGCGCCTGCAGAACCAGCTTTCTGTAGTTTTCTTTAGACTGCAGAGTTAAAATGAAAAGGATTGCAGCCCCCACTATAGTTGCATGCGCTGCAACCGGTACGAAAGGCTGTAAGTTCATTACGATAATTGCAGCAATAATCAAAGAAGGAATTGTAATTAGATCGCCCATTGAAGTAATTGCGGGCGCTGTAATATTGTCCGGATCCCATCCTTTCTTGCTTGCTATCTCATAAATTGAAAAAGACACCAAAATCATGGCGCCGGCTGAAATCATACTACTTAAAAATGCAATTTCAATAAGTTCAAAAACTGAAATGCTTTCTATTCCAAAAGATATGGAAATCAGTTTTGCAAGAACAGCAAGCATCAAGGGTAAAAATATACTAAGGAGAAGAGATGAGTATGTATTATTTCTGATTATTTTATTCTTCCAGCTGACCTTTTCCAGTTCTCCTAAATGAAATGCAGAGCCGAGTCTCGCGCCCATTGCACCGAAAATTGTTCCTCTCATGTTGATAGCGCCGGGAACCAGAATAATTAAACCGGGCAGAAGGAGCAGAAATTCTCGATAATTACTTAAAAACAACCCTGCAATAGAAGTTGTGATTATTGTAATCAGAAGTGCAGAAGAACTTTCTTTTAAAAATTTTAAAGAAGGAGCAAACCGACTAAATAGACTTTCCTTTACAGCCTGTTTATTTCTGTCTTGGGGGCGGGTCTGCATCTCGCTCCCCCTCTTTCTTTACCATAATTTTCACTGTTTTTCATATTGGTTGCTTTACTACACTTCTTATTCATGTTATATAAGTTTTGCAGTTTAGGTTTATACCGTAAGCCACTGAATTAAATCCCATCCTATATAGTTGAAAATTAAGAAGCATAGGAATAGATTGGTCACAATAAATCTAATTATTCTTATCCACGGATATTTTGTTAAAATATAAAATGCGTTTGAAACGGTTTGAAAAATAACTGCTAAAATCATGCCGTTCACTAAAAATGTTTCTGCAGTCATTGGGAAGAAGTGAGCTGCTATAACAAATACCCCGCCCATGCTTGCCATACTTATTGCCATATGATGAAGTCCGTATGGAAAGAGAGCCCAGGTAATCAGCATTATCGAAGCGCCTACAAAAAACCCTCCTAATGGGCCATATGCATAGGAGACAACAAGTCCCATTGGAAACCATAATTCAAAACCGGACATGTCGAATCTTCTGAACCAGTACCCTAGATAACCTCCGCCGGCTACCAGTGCAAAAAGGAATATTGTTTGTTGCAGGGCCATTATTTTTTCTCTTTTAGTCTGACGAATGCTTCATCAGGCAGTTCAATCTCTATCATGTTTTTAATTTTTGTTTCTATTCCTTTTTCTTTCAAAAACTTTATTGCTTTTTTAATATCCTGTTTACTGTTTGCTCTAACACTAAGGATTAATCTTTTTTTGTCCTTGTCAAACAATTCATTATATATTTGAGCTATATCCACAATTAAGTATTCTGGATTTTCTATAAGTTCTTTTTCCGGTTCAACAAATTCAACGCTTTTTTTAATAACAGTTATCTTAAGGTCTTTTATTTTTCTGCTAATTTCTTCAGCAGCTTTTTCACATTTTTCAAAATCAGTGGTTTTGGATGCCCTTAAAAGCCCCAATACTTTTTCTTTTTTCATCCTTTCTAATGCCTTTTGATCTACTTATTTGTTTTCAAGGAATTTTAGTTTTTATTTTTCTTTCTCTTTATCTTCTTTCTTTTCCTCTTTCCCTTTTTCTGACTTCTCTTCTTTTTCCTTCTCTTCAGTTTCTTTTTCTCCTTTTTCCTTTTTGGACTCTTCCTCTTCTTTCTTTTCTTTTGCTTCCTTTTCTTTCTCTTCTGATTTACTTTCCTTCTGCTCTTTTGCTCCTTCTTTTTCTTCAGGTTTCTCTTCTTTTGGTTCTTCCGGAAGCTGTCCTTTCAAATTCTTCATCTGAGCGTCTGCTTTTGAAACAATATCCTTTATTGTTGCAGAACAGGTATAATCTGCTTCAACAGCAAGAGCTTTAGCTTCTCTGAATGCTTTTTGTACAAATAGTTCAATATTCTGTTCAGTTGGGTATTCAATATTAAATGCCAAGTTGAACGCTTTCTGATATGATGATTTAATATCTGCAAGAGTCTGTTCAGTATCAATTCTAAGGACATCTGCACCGAATACAACTCCGTTTTCATATGCTGCAAGCAGGTCAAGCGAAATTTCCATCGGCTCGATTTTGAGCTTCTTCATTAAATCAGCCTGTTCTTTTGTAATTTCTTCGCCTTTTTCAGCAACTACTGAATCTTCTTTAATTACGACTTTACCGCCTTCAATTGCCGCCTTTACACCCATTTTCTGAAGTTCTCCGACAATTGGGCCCGGCATAAAGTCGGTTTCTCCCGCATTTACTACAATGTCTTTCGGCATTTCTGCGCCTGGTTTTGCAGGAGCGTTTGTTTTATTTTTGATTATGAATTTTGAAAGTTTAAATGGGTTTTCTTTTGTAAATATAAGCGCCGGTTGTCCTTCCAGCTTTTCAGTAAGTTCTTTAACCTCTGCTTTTTCAAAAGCCCTTTTAATGAGGCTCTTTTTTGACATTTTAATTTTAGCAGTATCTTTAAGCCCTTTTTTTACTTTAACCAGCTGTTTTGAAGGGAAGTTCTTCATGTTGACTACGCCGACTACTGAATATTCTTTAATTAAATCTGCCAGTTCGTCAACTTTTTCTTTCTTCCAGTCCGGAACTTCTCCCTGCCTCATTTTTCTTCCTCCGCTGCGCCGATTTCAATGCTCGGTCCCATTGTAAGTTTTACATAAGCTGCTTTCAACTGATGTTCGTGCTTCGGCAGTTTTTCAGTTAAGTTGTCAATTATTTCTTTTGCATTTTCTGAAATTTTTTCTTCGTCCATCTCTTCAGTTCCGATTCTGCAATTTACTGACGGGCTCTTGACATTTATATTGATTATCTTATTAAATTTTGAAAGCATAGGTATTAAATCAGTTTTCGGAGGAACTGGTTTGGGCATCAGTCCTCTTGGAGCCAACACTGGCCCTAGATTTTTACCAATATCGACCATCATGTCCGGCTGAGCGACAAACATATCTACTTCATTTAAAATTTTCTTGAACTTCTTTTTGTTTGAGCCAAATTTTGAAAGCTGTCCTTTGTCTATAATCTTCTTAACTCCGGCCTTTTTTGCATTTTCAGCAAGAATACCTTCTGCAAAAGCTCCAAATTTCTTTTTTTTTCCGGTAGAATTAGGAAGTGTAAGTTCGAACTTTATCTTATCTTCCTTTTTAATATCAATATTTTTCAGAGAAACAGCTAGTTCAAAGGTCTGAGTAAAATTTCTATCCTTTGCCTTTTCTTTGGCTTTTTTTACGGCTTTTTTAATATCTTCTTTTTTCATTAGTTGCCTCCCACCGAAGTGGTGTGGATGTTTTTAAACTATATTTTTTAAGCTATTTAAAGGTTTCTTACTCTTCTTTCTCTTTTTCTTCCTTCTTCTCAGCAGGTTTTTCTTCAGCAGGTGCTGTTCCGACCCCAGCTTCCGGCGCCCCTACTCCTGCTTCTCCAGGTACCGCCCCCGGTGCTGCTCCAACTTCCGGAGCTCCTTCTGTAGGCATGACCTTGTTGATAATTGTAATAGATATGTCTTCCTCCTTCATTGCGTGTTTTATGTCGCCAGGATCTTTGCCCTTCATCTGCTCCAGAATTTCCTTTGCAAGCTTCTCTTCTTCCTCGTGAGCCTTTCTAAGTTCTTCAGCCAGTCTCTTCTTCTCTTCTTCAAGTTTCTTTCTGTCTTCTTCGCTGAGTTCTGTTTTGCCTTCTTCAATCTTTTTGTCAAATTTTCCGGCATCAATATCAAGTAAGGTCTCTTTGGGATCTTTTCCTTCAACTAAAATTCCCATTGAAACGCAGGTTCCCACAACAGTTTTAACAGCTCCTTTTCGGTCCTGTGTAAAAATAGAGCCTTCTTTCATCATGGCAATTTTAATTGCCTGTTCAATAAGCATGTCCGCAACTTTTTCTTCTTTCGGGCTTCCGGACCCTTTTTCTAAATTAAGCTCTTTTTTAATTAATGCAGAAACAGGGGGACTTCCAACCTCAATTTCAAAGTTTTTGGTTGAAGGGTCAATTTTTACAGTTACCGGAACCTGCATTCCTACAAATTCCTTTGTTTTTTCGTTTATTGCCTGAACTACATCATTTATAGGAACTCCTAATGGGCCTAAAGCCGGCCCTAAAGGCGGTCCTGCCGTCGCCTTTCCTGCTTCAACGAGAGATTTTATTTGTTCCATAATATCTTGTATAATGTAATGGTATGGTTATAAATACCTTACTCTTTTATTCCGGCATCTTGAATTCTTCTTTTTCTTCTTTTCTTATTTCGGGTTCCTCTGTTTCGGTTTTTCCTTCAGATTCTTCCCCTTCTTTTTTTGCTTCCTTCTTTTCAAGAACTCTTACTGATTCAGCCGGTATTGTAATTGGAATAGGTACAGTTGCTTCAATGAGTTCAATAGTCACTTCATTTTTTGCAGTGTCCATGTTGGTTATTTTAGCTTTTTCGCCTTTAAATGGTCCTGCTGTCACTTCAACAATAAATCCAACTTCCAGTTTTGTAACTGCTGGTTTTGGGGCCAGAAAATGTTCTATTTCTGAAACAGTTGTCTGTCCTTCTACAACTCCTCTTACATGAGTAACTCCTCTGTAAGCTTTATCAATTTCGGGTTTTTCTCCTTCAATAAGAATATATCCTTTAAGACCAGGGACGACAATTGAACTTATCTCATAGTGTTCTTTTTCAATTTTATCAACTAGCCGTCTGGCTACAGTCTTCTCCTTATTCGCTGTAGTTCTTACCGCATAAATTCCCATTATTTAATCAGTCTACCTGCAATTTCTATGATAAAGCCAATGAAACCGATTAGAATAAGCCCCAATCCTGTTATTTTCAGCAGGTTCTTAAATTCGAGCTTATTCGGTTTCTTCGCTACTCTAAGTATTCTAGCATACTGCTTAAGCTTGCCTTTCATTTTATTCAGTTTATCCGACGAACTCTATGCCATACTCTTTTTCCATCTTGTTGCTGTATGCAGCTCTCTCTTCTGACCCTTCCGGTCCGAGAACCTGCTTCTGTTTCTTCAAGCCGGTTACAACGAGCATAACTCTCATGATATTCTGCATATCATTGTCAACTCTGGCTCCCCAAATTACTTTGGCGTTACTGTCCAGCTTGTCGGCAACAGTTTCCATTACAACCCTGGCTTCCTGCAGAGACATGTCTGATCCGCCGATGACGTTTATCAAAGCGCCGTTTGCGCCTTCAATATTTACGTCAAGCAGTGGATTTGTCAAGGACTTTTCAACTGCATCTTTTGCTTTGTCTTCGGTGTCAGATTCTCCGAGACCAATCATTGCAGTTCCTCCGTTTGACATTACAGCTTTAATATCTGCAAAGTCGAGGTTAATAAGTCCTTCCTTGGTGACAAGCTCTGTTATGCCTTTTACAGCATTTACCAGAATTTCGTCAGCAACCTTAAAGGCAGCATTCAGTGGTAGTTCAGGAACAATTTCGAGCAGTTTGTCGTTAGGAATAACAATTACGGTGTCTGTATGCTCTCTGAGAGCAGCAAGACCTGCTTGTGCGTTTTCCCACCGAGCGGCTCCTTCTATGCTGAACGGAAGTGTGACAATTCCAATCGTAAGTGCTTTTGCTTTCTTTGCTACTTCTGCAAGAACTGGAACTGAACCTGTACCGGTTCCCCCTCCAAGTCCGCATGTGACAAATACAAGGTCTGAGCCCTGTACAAGTTCTTTAAGTTCTTTTTCATCTTCTTTTGCGGCGTCTGTTCCTATCTGAGGGTCGCTTCCTGCACCAAGTCCGCCAGTTACTTCTTTTCCAATGAGGACTTTCTGGTGCGCATTTGTGTAAAGGAGGTCCTGTGCGTCGGTGTTTACTGCAATACATTCGGCTCCATCTACTCCAACTTCCATGAGCCTATTTATGGTATTATTTCCTGCACCGCCTGTGCCAATAACCTTTATAGATGTTCGTCTTGCCTGAACCAGTTCTTCTAAACTGGAGTCTCCCGGCAAGTCGTGAGTTTTGCTTTTAATATTTTCAGATTTGTCCATTTTGCCTCCAAGTTAATATGATTTATTTTTTAGATTTTTCCTTAGTCTTTTTAGATTTTGATTTCTTTTTAGACTTCTTTTTAGATTTGCTACTTTTAGATGCCTTTTTCTCCCTTTTGATAACATCAACAAACTTAACTTTATCTAACTTATTAATATATTTAAGTATGTCCTTGGCTACTATATCTTTTGTTAGATTTATAAACCTTCTGGTTCTTTGGTTGTCTGGGCTTTCGATTTTAACTTCTTTATCGTTGACGTCTATTTTGACATTGCTAATATCTGCCCTTCCTAAATGAAGGTCTAAAAGTGATTTAACCTGTTTTTTTATATCTTTAATTTTTTTAAGTGACTTGACTTCGTATTCAAGCTCTTTTCCAGCAAGCGGGTGATTGAAATCAACTCTAATTCTTCCGCCGCTTACACTCTGAACAATGCCTTGTTTGTTTTCAACTTTTACAGGCATTCCTGGAGCTGGTTTTATATTTTTTCTTTTGAAAATACTTCTAGGGACGAGTTCAATTTTACTAGAATCTCTTTCTCCAAACCCTTTTTCCGGAGGAATTGAAACTTTTTCCTTTTTGCCGATTTCAGAGCCAACTATTTCTTCCTCTAAACCCGGCAGTAAATGGCCTGCCCCAACAATTATGGTTACAGGTCCATACTCTGTATCCTCGTCATACACGTCTTCCTTTTTAGCAACTTTTTCATCAGTAAGGTCAAAGACTTTTCCTGATTCTTTGACTCTGCCAGTGTACTCTAGCTGAATGAAGTCGCCATTCTTTATTTTTCCCATTTGCCTTATCCCTATATGTAGAAATACTTATATATTTTGTTTTTATAAATTTTAACCATGAAGTCAATAAAACAGCTTTCGTCTTTTTTAGCGGCGAACTCCATTGGATGCTGTGGAGTGTGCGCAGTTACCTTTTTAATTTTTTCAATTCCAATAGGACTGCTCCATTTTAGCGGTGCGGTTTCCTTCTTTTGATGAAAACAATAAAAGACCCCATTCACGGAAGTTTACAGCTGAAAGGGCATGAAGTAGAGGTTTTGGATACTTATGAAATGCAGAGGCTGAGGAATATTAAACAGCTCGGCTTTACCTATTTTGTTTACCCAAGTGCAACGCATACTAGATTTGAACATTCTCTTGGAACTTTTTATCTGGCTTCAAAGCTTGCTGAAAAGTTGGAATTGAATAAAAAGAAAAGCGACAAGCTTAGACTTGCAGCACTTCTTCATGATATTGGGCACGGTCCGTTCTCTCATGGAAGTGAAGAAGCGCTTAAGCTTCATAATCCGGAGGTTGCAAGACATGAAGAGAAAACAGTAGAGATAATTAAAAAAAGTAAAATTTCTGATATTCTGAAGGAAAACGGCTTCAATCCGAAAGAAATTGCTGAAATTGCTATTGGCAAAAGAGGCGTCCTTTCTGATATTATTTCAGGACAGATTGATGTTGACAGAATGGATTATTTGGTCAGAGATTCTTATTATACTGGAGCTGCTTATGGGGTTATTGATTTAGAAAGGCTCCTGGAAACTTTAGGGATTTATCAAAATACACTGGTAGTTGAATCAGATGGTTTATTTTCTGCAGAGGCGCTGCTTTTGGCAAGGTATTTGATGTATCCTACTGTTTATCAGCATCATACCGGGAGAATTATTCATTCAATGTATTCTGAAGCAATTTCTGAATGTTTGGAGAGTGAAGTTTTTACTGTATCGGAACTTTATGAAATGGACGATATTTCAGCTGTTTCTACGATAAGGAATCGGGATACTTTCTCAGGAGGATTAATGAATCGCATTGAGAAAAGAGATTTATATAAATCAGCTGCTACTTTTAAGAAATCTGAATTAAATGACCCTGATAACCTGCTTGGTTTAAGTCCTTCAAAATTAAAGGAGCTTCAAATTGAAATTTCTGAATCTGCTGATTTAAAAAGAGGGGAAGTCCTTTTGGATGTTCCAATAAGTTTTCTTTCAGAAGTTGCCGGAATGAAAGTTAAAAAAGGCAAAAAGCTGCTTGAACTTCAAAAAGTTTCTCCTCTTGCAGAATCTTTAATTGAAGCTCAATGGACTCAATGGTATGTTGGAGTGTATTGTTCAAAAGAAAATATCAAGGAAGTTAAGAAATCTGCTGAAAGAATAGTTCCTGCATTGTAAAGTTAAAAAGTGTTATTTGTACTGCCTTTTCTATGCTTCTTCTCTAAGGCTTATTTGGCTATTAATTAATTTTCTTTTAGATTATTTTTATTGATGGATTAAAAGCGTTACCAAGTGATTAAGTAATTTCTCTTCTTCTTCATATAGTTCTTTAGCTTTTTTATCTTTCCCAGTCTTTTTTGATTCTACACTTTCTTTTATGCTTTTATACCACTGTTCAATTCTTTTCCAGGTAGGTTCATCAAGTTCCTTCTTACCTTTTTTAACGTCTTCAAGTACTGTTATTGCTTTTTCAATTCTTCTTCTTTTCAAGCTGCCCTTTTCAATTTTTTCATTATGTTTTTCCAATATTATTCCAAGAAGATTGAGCATTTGTGTTTTTTTGTGTTTTTTTGATTTATTCAATAATCCCATATCGATAAAATTATGTTTGTTATAATTTATATTATTAACCAATTGCATAGAGAACCAATTAAAAAATCTGGAAGTAGCCCCGGGCGGATTCGAACCGCCGCCGCAGGCTGTCTTCAGCGCAGCTGGAGGCCCAGCAAATTTTACATTTGCGCTGCCAAAGGCCTGTATGCTTGACCGCTACACTACGGGGCTGATTTTATAAAACAGACTAACTTATCTAAGTTTTAATAGAATTATATATCTTCTTATTCCACCGGAGTGACTCTTGTTATGAATTTCCAGGGAACAGCTCCTTGTTTTGCAACACTTTCAATTAATCGATTGTAAATGCTTTCTCCGATTTTCCTGAGTTCCTTTTTATCTCCCTTTTCTATTGAATAAAGAATGCCGTTTCTGTTCTCTCCATAAAGAAGATAGATATTAAAATCGCTTTTCCATCTTTTGTCTCTAATAAGTCCTTTCTTTTTTCCTCTGATTTTTCCTCTGTATCTTTTATATTTGAACCCTTCAAAAATATCTTTATATTTCTTGCTTTTTCGACCTTTCTTGGCTCTATTTATAAAAATTTTGCCTGGTTTAATATTATGAGTACTAAGAATCTCTCTAACTTCTCTTTCTACGGCTTCCGTATTTTTGAGTCTCTTTTCAAACCGTTCTATTACCTCGGTTTCTTTCGGAAAAAAGGTAAGTTCAAAGTGTTTTCCTGGCTTATCCATGATAGTAAAGTTTATGTGTTCTAGACATTTTATATAGGTTATGGTAAATATTTCAATACTAAGAATTGGTCATAGGATAGAAAGGGACAAGAGATTAAGTACGCATGTTGGTCTTGTAGCAAGAGCGTTCGGCGCCGATAAATTGTATTATACCGGCCAAAAAGACAGTGGTATGGAAGAAAGCATAAAAAAGATTAGAAATACATGGGGTGGTTTTTTTGAAGTTGAATATATTAAGAGCTGGCAGAAATTCATCCCGGAATTTAAAGGAATTGTTTTACATTTAACAATGTATGGAATTCCTTTCCAGAAGCAGCTGGAAAAGATTAAAACGAAAAGTAAAGACGTTTTAATAGTTCTTGGAGGACAGAAAGTGCCGATTGAAGTTTATGAAATGGCTGATTTTAATTTAGCTGTGACCAATCAGCCCCACTCAGAAGCAGGAGCCCTTTCAGTTTTTCTGGACAGATTCTTTGAAGGAGAAGAACTTGAGAAGGATTTTGAAGGCGCCAAAAGAAAAATAATTCCAAAAGAGAAAGGAAAGAAAGTGATTAAGAAATAATGAAGTGTAAACTATGCAGTAAAGAAGCAGTAATTCATTTAAAATATTTTGACAGGCATCTCTGCAAGAACCATTTTATTGAACTTACCGAGCAGAGGATTAGAAAGAATATAACCAGAAACAGTCTCCTTGATAAAGGAGATAAGGTAGCTGTTGCTGTTTCAGGGGGAAAAGATTCTGTTTCAATGCTTCATTTTCTTTACAATTCTATTCAAAAGTACAAACTTGATTTATTTGGAATTGTAGTTGATGAAGGAATTGAAGGGTACAGAGATACTTCTGCACAGGCTGCAGTTGACAATTTTGAAAGTCTGGGAATAGATTACAAACTGATTAAATTTAAAGATGAGTATGGAAAGTCAATGGATGAAATCGCTCCGAATAATATTGAAAGGTCCTGCACTTACTGCGGGGTCTTAAGAAGAAGAATTTTAAATAAATATGCAAAAGAGGCAGGAGCAGACAAACTTGCTACCGGCCATAATCTGGATGATGAGGTGCAGTCTGTTTTTATGAATTATCTTAGAGGGGATTTTACAAGATTGAAAAGAACCGGGGCTAAAACTCCAAAAATGAAAGGGTTTGTCCAGAGGATTAAAATAATGAGAAACGTTCCTGAAAAAGAAATTGAATTATATGCAAAATTAAAAGGATTTAAAATTCATCCAAAGAGATGCCCCTATGTTTCCGGCTCTTTAAGAAATGATACAAGGGATATGCTGAATGATTTTGAAGAGAAGCACCCAGGTTCTAAATTTTCACTTCTATCAGGAGCAGATAAATTGTCTGAATTAATTGATGTTGAAAAATTCTCCAGTTCTGAATTAAAAAAATGCAGAAAATGCGGGGAACCGTCTGCTTCTGAAATTTGCAAAGTATGTAGTCTGCTTGAGAAAATTAGTTAGAATTTAATTTTCAAGATTTTCCAGTTGTTCTTTTAATTTTTTGTATTCTTCTGTTCTGCTCTTCAATCTGCGCCGGAATATCTTTAAATCTATTTTATATGCCCCTGCCATAGTAAGCCATCCTCTTTCTTTGGTGGTTTTTATGTCTTCTTTCTTCTTTTCGATATCGTTTGCTATCTTTTGTATTATACTGTCTAGTTCGTTTATCTTACTTTTTAAGGCTTCAATTTCTCCTTTAGAAGTTTTCTTTCTTTTAAATCCAAATAATTTTTTAATCCAGTCCATTTTTTAAAGTGGCACGGCATCCGGAGTTGATGCATTCTTCAAACCGCCGTTGAACCCTGAGCTTCAGCTCCACTCTGTGGTCTGCGAGCATCAGCAAGTCCTGGTTAGGGCTGCTTCCTTCCGGACCTGACCCGGTTCGCAGGACCGCCGATCCCGCAGGACAGAGCTTCGACACTGAAGTCAGGACGACAGCCGAAGAGTGCATCTTCCCCGGCATTCAGCCCCGCTAAAGCAGATTGAGGTAGAGGAGACTGCTAACCTCCCGGCCTAGCCGCACCAAGAATATAGTTGTTTGCTGACTTTTTAACCTTTTTTAAAGACTGCAATATCTCTTCCGTCAATAAAATCAAAATCTTTAGTCATAATTTTTCCAATATCTTCACTTTGTTCTTTTACTGATATGTTTTTATGGAAGTCTAGAGAGATGCCTATTTTTTTAAAATCTTTTTTCAGGGATAGTTTCATAATTCCAAAGAGAAGTAAAAGGTGTGCATTTTTAATGTATGGTTGTATTCCTTCACTTTTCCTTCTGTTTTTATAAAAAGTAATTATCTGCAAGGGCCTGAAAACAAGGTATTCCTTTTCTTTAATTCTGAAAAATCCGAAAGCTTTGTTTTTCTTTAATGCTTTTATTTCTTTTTTGTTTGGGTGAGGGAACCTAAATAAGTCCATTTCTTCTGCTTCATTTTCTTTATACCACTTATCCATTAGATTACAGGTCGCTGAATATAAATCACCGTCTTTTTTAATTTCAAAACCTTCTGGATAAGCAATTGAATTTAATTTGTTGTCTGAAATATCTGTATTCCATTCCTTGAAAATAGCTTTTAGTTCTTTGTATTGTTTTACTGCCAGCTTGTTTTTCTGTTTTACTTTTTTGTAGGCTTCTTTTGCATCTTTTTTATCTAGATCAATTAAAAACTTATATTTCTCAGGAATTCCATCTTTTGAAATTTTCCCATTTTTTTCTTTTTTGAGTATTTCAATTATTTTTGAGTACTCTGATAGTTTATTTCCAATTGAATCAAAATCAAGTTTGTAGAAAAGTTCATTCAATTTATCTTCAGTTTGTTTATCCATGTTTATTTAGTGTTCAATCTTGTTTTTATTCTTTTTTAAATTAAAAATAATTAAATAGAAAGAAAACCATATCTTTTTCATGAGTTATAAATCGTATTTTAAAAAGTCCCAAAAAATCAGAAAAGAAATAGAACGAACTGACATTCCTGAAAAGTTAAGAGAGTATTATAAAACCGGAAAGTGGCCGGAGCCACTTGGCGGAGGGAAAGCAAATATTGTTTATCCTTTAGGAAAAGTTGGTAACTTATATGTTGCTTATAGAACTGCCACCGGTGATTTAAAAGACCAGTTCGAGCTTAATAATCGTACTTTCGAACTTGCATTAAAATATTTTGAATATTACTGTAGGAAGTCAGCTGAATATATTGATGGAAATAAAAGAGCCCCTGCATTTAACATTGGAGTAATTTACAAAGAAAATTCTCAAAAATATGCCGGTTTATTGACTGAAGATTTTACTGAAGGCGGAAAATATGAGGTTGAAAATGTGATTGGTGAAGAATACGGTATATTAAAAAAGAACGATTTGGAAGAAAAAGTTTATTATGATCTAGATGAACCTGAATACATGAAGTTAAAATTAGAAAACTTAAAGTTCATGTCTGAAGATGCAGTAATTCATATTTAATTTTTGATTTTAACAACAAATATAAACCTCTAAAACTCCTATATTATCTGCAAAACTGCCGAGGTGGCCCAACCTGGTACGGCGCAGGTCTGCTAAATCTGTTTCCTTACGGATGTGTGGGTTCAAATCCCACCCTCGGCGCCAATTAATGGTTATTGGTAAATGGTAGATGGTTAATGGTACAACATGAAATTTTTAAACAACCACCAGCAAAAAACAGGAATAAGTTTCGGCTTAACTTCAGCGGTAGTTACTACTTTGGGTTTGATGGTTGGGGTTAATGCAAGCACTCATTCATTCATTGCTGTAATAGGCGGCGTCATTTCAATTGCGCTGGCTGACGCTTTTTCAGACGCTCTTGGAATTCATGTTTCAGAAGAAGCCCAGGGAATCCATTCTCAAAAGGAAATTTGGGAGGCGACATTTTTTACATTAATCAGCAAGCTATCAGTCGGTTTAACATTTGTAGTACCTCTGCTTTTGTTTGAATTAAATACTGCTGTCTGGGTTTCAGTTGGATGGGGTCTTTTGTTATTGAGCATATACAGTTATCTAATTTCAAAGAATGAAAAAATAGGGGCATTCAGAGCAATTATAGAACATCTGGCGCTGGCAATTGCCGTTGTTTTCCTTACCAATTATATCGGCGTCTATATAGGAACGGTGTTTGTCTGATGTCGTTAATAATTTTTGACTATGACGGTGTTCTAATGAATTCGAGGCCCAGCTGGGCGCATGCTTTCAAAAAGACTTCTGAGAAGTATGGCTTTAACTATACTTATGATGAAATTGTCGGGCATTTTGGTCCTAAAACGGAAAAAGTTCTGGAAGCATTAATTGACGGAGATGAAGAAAGACTGAATGAAGCAAAAGAATTTATTGATGGCTTACTGAAATCTGAAGAAGTCCTGTCAAAATCTAAGAAAGACCCGGATGCAGATGAAGTAATCAAATCCTTGAAAGAAAAAGGACATACTTTAGTAATTCTTACAAACGGCGACAGAGTGTTTTTAGAAGCAACGCTTGACTATCATAATTTTAATAAATCTGTTTTTAAGGAATTCCTTCCGGCTGAAAGAGAAAAGGATACGAAAGAAGAAGCAATTAAAGATTTAATGAAGAAGTACAATTTCAGCTCAGATGAAACTTATTATATCGGGGATAGAGGGCACGATGTTGAAGTTGCAGAAAACGCTGGATGCATTGGAGTTATCCTTGTAAAATACGGCTGGGATTCAGAAGAAAACATAAAGGAGCAGAATCCGGATGAGATTATTTATTCACTTAAAGAGCTTTTGGATATAGTTGACTGATGAACTATGAGGGTGCAGTTCAATATATTAAAAATTTAGAAAAGCTGGGTTCGAAACTCGGACTTTCAAGAGTTAAAGAGCTGCTTTCCTTTATGGATAATCCGCAGAATTCTTTTAAATCCATTCATGTTGCTGGAACAAATGGAAAGGGCTCAACCTGTGCAATGATTTCTTCTATATTAAAAGAAGCCGGCTTTAAGACGGCCCTCTATACTTCTCCTGAATTAACTGTTATAAGGGAAAGAATTCAGGTAAACGGAAAGCTAATTTCTAAAAAGAAATTTTCAGAACTTGTTAAAAAATATAAAGATAAATCTGAAGAAATCGGTTGCACTCAGTTTGAGTTTTTAACTGCTATAGCTTTCAAATATTTTGAACAAGAAGAAGCTGATTATGCAGTAGTTGAAGTTGGTTTAGGGGGCAGATTAGATGCAACAAATATAATTTTCCCGGTTGTTTCAGTAATTACCAATATTACTTTAGACCATATTAAACAGCTTGGAAATTCAATTGAACAAGTAGCAAAAGAAAAGGCGGGAATTGTAAAAGAAAAGGTTCCTGTTGTTTTAGGAGCCGGTCAGAGAACACTTTCAAGTATTTATTACATTGCAAAGGAAAGGAAAGCGCCCCTCTATATTGTTCATGGAAAGTATTCGGGACCTCTTTCTTTAAAGGGAGAATTTCAGAGAGAGAATGCAGCCGTTGCAGTTGAGGCTGTTAAAAGATTAAAAATTGGAGTAAAAGCGGAAGAATTTGAAGCCGGTTTGAAAAATGTTAAATGGCCGGGAGTATTTGATTTAAGGAAATATAAGGGAAAACAAATTCTTCTAGATACGGCCCACAATCCGGCAGGTATTGAAACTTTGCTCAGGGAGTTAAAAGAATTAGATTATAATAAATTGGTTGTTTTATTCGGAGTTTTGGAAGATAAAGATTATAAAAAAATGGTTAAGAAAATTTCTAAAGAAGCTGATGAAGTTGTATTTACTGAACTTGAAAATGAGAGAGCTTTGAACCCGGAAAAACTGGATGAAATTTATGAGGGAAAATCAGTAAAAGAAATTAAGGAGGCGTTTAAATCTGCTTTAAAATCCGCCGGCAAGAAAGATTTAGTTTTAGTTACTGGTTCGCATTATTTGGTTGGACCTGTTTTGGAATTACTTGAATAATTTTTTGTACATTTTTTTTGAGTGGAAGGATATGTTGAGATTGAAAATCCCACTATATCCTAACTTTCCGGTTCATCTCGATCTGTGCTGCCAGGCCGGCTGACAAAATCAATGCGCCGCCCAGAAATGTGTTCAGACCAATTAACTCGCCTAGAAACAGAAATGCAAATAGTATGGAAAAAATTACTTCTGTAACCATCCCAAGTATTGCTGTTGTGTGCGCTTCCACGAATTTAAGGCCGTAGGTGAATCCATAGCGGGCAAATGCAGTTAAGATGCCAAGAGCAACAAGGGGGAAGAGGACCCCTCTTGAAAAAGTTATCGTTCCTCCCTCTAACAATGCCATTGGCAGAAACAAAATTGCTGCAAATGCGAGGGGCCAAAATACCGTCCTGTCCACCGAACATATTCTGTCTTCGTGGCGGACAAGGATAGTTACAGCTGCACATGCAAAACCGGCTAAAAGTGCAAGAAAGTTTCCGAACATAGAGCTTGAAGCACTGCTTAAATCAGGATATACTAAAGCAACTACGCCTACAAATGAAACTGCCAGCGCCAGCCAGGTAAATTTAGTTATCTTTTCGTGCAGAAAATGAATTGCGAAGAATGCAGTAATTGTAGGAAATAAGTATATCAACAGAATAGCATTTGCAATTGAGGTATATTTTAAAGCCCATATATATAGGCCCATGCCCAGTATGGTTAGGGCTCCTATTACTATAAATGAAAGGACTTCTTGTTTATTGAGCTTGAAGCTTTTGCCCTTCTCTAAAACTAAAAGTATTAGAAATCCCACTAGAGCTGAAATAGAAAGCCGGAAAAAGAGCAGGTTGACTGAAGATGTGCCGCTCATGGCCATTTTTATCAGAACGCCTGCAGTACCGTAAAGAATGCCCGATATTAAAATGGATGATTCACCTTTCATGGATTTCTTATGAATTTTAATGAATAAATAAGTTGCTTTGACAATAACTACGAGTTTTCACTTATCTTTTTTTAATTGTCCAAGAATTGCTTCATAAAATTTTTTCAATCTCTTCAGCAACTTCAAAACACTCTTTAATTCCTGCTTTTCCCTGAGCCCTCAACTTTTCAACTAAAATCTTATACTGCTTCAGAGTTCCCATACTTAAAACATCAGTTTCTTCAATTTTGCAGTTTACAGTTCCCGGAGAAACTGCAGCGTCTCCGCCTGCTGAAAGCATTTCCTGCTTCAGTATATTTGCCACTGCACTTCTGACATTGTTAATTCTCAAAAGCCGGAACTTTGATTTATCCAGCATGATTTCAATTCCTTCTTTGTAAACTCCGAGCTCTTCCATAATTTCTTCTGCCTGTCCTTCCTTAATTAATTCTGACTTCATTTTTCTCCTCTGCAGATTTTTTCAACAATTAGGCTGTTAATGACTGCAAATATTATCATGTAAATTGTAAGAACAACTGTAAACTTCCAGCCGAAGTAGAAAATTAAAAGAGGGATTAATGCCGGCTTAATCGCCCTGTTATAGAGGAAGGCAGCCGCAAAGGATGTTCGCATGCCCATTTTTCTCATTTTTTCAAGCAGTTTGAACCACATGAATATGGGTCCTGTAGAAAATATGCCGGCTGAAATTGAAATAGCCCATCCTTTTAATCCTGCTTCATCCCCCAAATGTTTTGAAATTTTATCCGGTTTAATCAGTAAATTTGAGAGAGCCATTAATCCAAAAACTAAAATGAAAATAGGTATCAGTCGTTCCAGTAAATTAAGAAAAGCTCCCCAGGCATTTATAACTAAATTGAAATTATAAAATCCAGTAATTAAATATAAAACTAAAACAACTGCTCCAAAATAAACCTTTGATCTGGTGGATTTTTTCTTTATATTCATGCAATCACTCCCAAAGTTAAAGCCGTAAGAATTGCAACTATTATAGCTGAGAGAAAACTGACAATGTTTCTGCTTACAGCAAACTTCTTTCCAAGAGTTGAAATTTCAAAAGGCAGAGAAACCATGCCGACAGTTACCCAGCAGACAATAAATGCAGTAATTGCTGTAAGGCTAATTCCATTTTTTAATAGCTCTCCTCCCAGAATATAACTTTCTACAGGGTTTCCTGCTGCTATGCTTCCAAAGGCGGCTCCAATTACCGGGTCAAGTATAAACTGTCCTGTAAATATTTTTTCATAAAATGAGATTGGAACTGCTACATTTATTAGTGCAATTAAAAACAGTATTGGAACTAAAACAGGAATCATGCTCTTAAAACTCTTTGCTGTTTTTTTAACTGCTTTGATGATTTCTTTCTTTTTCATTAATTTGTCTGAGGCTGGCTTACTGGAACTGCTATTTTCATTGGCGGTTCTTCCGGTTTTTTATCAACCTTAATCCATCTAGTTCCGGCATACCAGAAAGGAGTGCTGATTAAAGAAAAGAGGACTTTCATTAACCAATAGGGGATTATCAATTGTAATATAAACATCGCCGTAAATTTCGGCGTCATATGATAGAATGCAATGAAGTAGAAAATTAAAGTGTCAAAAAATAAACTTGCAATTACGGCTGTATTATATCTGAGCCACCCCATTTTTTTCTTAAAATAGGAGGTCATTTTTTTGAAAAATAACATATTCAAACCCTGCGCAGCCAAAAACGCAGCTAGACTTGCTATTATTATCCTTAAACTGAAGTTGAAAACCGTCTGGTATTCGGGGCTGAATGCAAATCTGGAAGCAGGAGGCACTTTAAGGGAAATTACTGTGAAAATAAGAACTGCAATTAATGAAATGAAGCCAGTCAGAATGAAATTTTTAACAGTTTCTTCTCCTTTTGTTTCAAGAACTATATTTGTAATTAAAAATGTAAGTGGATATGAAAAGATACCTACTGCTACTGTAATTGAAAAGAAAGTTGTTATCTTATTCCCAAGTAAGTTTGCAGCTATCAGTGAAGCTACGAAAAGTCCAAGAAGTATGTTTAATTTGAATTCTTTTTTCATTTCAAGTTAAAGAAGGGAAACTGAATTTATAAAGATTATTGATTTTAGGTTTTAAGTCCGGTGCATCTCCAGTTTATCACTACTCTCTGCTTAAATTTTTCCTATTTTATCTTGTAAAATGAGTAAACAGTATATCCAAGCCTGAGGGCTAATTTTTCGTTTCTGTCTTCCGGCCAGGGCTCTTTCGGCATTTCAATTCTCTTTTTCACTTTCTTCACATTTACATCTTTTACTTTTTCCAGCATGAAGCTCTTTATTTTCTTTCCCTCTTCAACCTTTACTGCATCACCAAAGAATTTTTTGTAGAACTCAGCCGGAGTTAGTTCTTCCGCCAAATCCATTTCTTTAATTGTTTTCGGAGGATTTCTGTTTTTAACTTTTAATGTTTTGCCAAGAAACTCCTTCCAGATTTCAGGGGTTATTTCTTTTTTAAGAATGTAGAGAGGTCTTGCAGCTACTACGTAAGCTTTGCCTCCTGGTTTCAATATCTGCAGGATGTCCAGAAGCGCTTCTGCTATGTCTTCAACATATAAAAGTACATAAATTGCAAGTACTTTGTCAAAATAATTTATTGGAAGTGCGAGATCTTCAACTATTGAGGTCTGGTAAAGGGGAATTACTTTTCTATTGTGGAACTTTTTATCCAGCTCCCTTAACCTTCTCCTTCTTAAGTCAGAGCTAACTCCATATTTTTTTAAGATTCTTGTTCCTTTCAGTTCGCTTTCAGTAGCTCTTATAACCAGATATTTGTCCGGATTTAATTTATTCCTAAGATAAGTTTCTCCTTTTTTTAGGGCTTCTTCACTTATATCTACTCCAACTACTCTTCCAGTATCTACTATACTCCCGCAATTTTTGCATTTAAAATCTACCAGTTCGGGTATTGTATCTGCATAATATGGCTCCTCGTAACTTCTGTAGCATTTTGGATTGCTGCACCATCCTCCTGCAACTTTCTTAATCATATCGTAGGTTGCCCTGCAGTATCCGCATCCAAGGTCTAGGACTCTGTCTCCTGGTTCAAGTTCGGGCTTTGGAAAGCCTTGGTCTTCTATCCTTTTCAGATATTCGTCCAGCCTTCTGGCTCTAGGCATGACCATTGATTTTTCAGGGGTAAGTTCTTTGATGTTTTCTTCAAATTCTTCTGAAGTTAAGTTGTGAATTTCTACATTAAAAGGAGCTCCATGGCCTGGGATTATGTAGTCGGCGTTTGCCTTGATCTTTTTTAGGCTTGTTTTTGCTTCCCATCTTGAGCCCTTCATCCACAGGACTTTTTTTTCTTTGAAATACTTCTCGTTTATAACTGCATCTCCTGCTATGATTATATTTTTCTTTTTTCCTATTGTTTTTACTTTACCGTTTTCAAGCTCTTTTACTAATGCCTCTTTGATAAAAAATGAGGCGTGTTCTTCACTATGCCCGGAAGTGTCAATAATTTTTAAAGGCGAGAAAAACATTTTTGCATTTTCCTGAAAAGGGTCTACTATTTTTGCCGGCTCCCTGTAAAATATTTTCTCTGCTCCCATGTGGTCTGAATGTCTGTGCGTGTACGATACAAAATCCAGTTCTTTTGTTTTTGTTCCTGCCACTTTCAAAGCTTCAAGAATGTAATCAATTTGATGGTTGTCTCCAAAGTCAATTAAAAATTTCTTATCTTCCGTCTTTACAAAAACGGTTGTACATCCTCCTGCTATCATACCTCTCGGAAATTTTCCTTCATGGAGGATTATGATTTCAATACCCATATTAAATCTATGTCTTGTATTTTATTTATATTTTCACAATTTATTTAAACGAACTTTTCCTATCTCAGACTAGAAGAATGGCAACTTGGAAAAATTTACCCGAAACAGATCCTGAAGTTCTAAAAGCTCTCAATGGAGAAATTAAAAGAGAAAATTCAGGTCTTGAATTAATTCCTTCTGAAAACTATGTTTCAAAAGCAGTCATGACTGCTATGGGTTCCGTTTTTAACAACAAATATTCTGAAGGTTACCCTGGAAAAAGATACTACGGCGGGCAGGAATTTACAGATAAGGTTGAAACTTTGGCAATTGAAAGAGCAAAAGATTTGTTCAAGGCGGAGCACGTAAATGTCCAGTCCTACTCCGGAAGCCCTGCAAATCTGGCAGTCTACCTTGCAGTAATGGAGCCGGGCGATAAATTAATGGGTTTGGCTCTTTCACAGGGTGGCCATTTAACCCACGGCTATAAGGTAAGCCAGACAGGCAAACTGTTCAATTCTGTCCAGTATGAATTAGACGAAGAAACAGGGATATTGGATTATGATAAAATCAGAAAAACTGCTGAAAAGGAGAAACCTCAGGTAATTGTTTCAGGATATTCTGCTTATCCAAGGGAAGTTGATTTCAAAGAATTTGCCGAAATTGCAAAGGACGTAGGAGCTTATTCAATGGCAGACATTGCCCATATAGCGGGGTTAATTGCAGCCGGAGAGCACCAGAGTCCTTTTCCTTTTACTGATATTGTAACTACTACAACACATAAAACTCTGAGGGGTCCAAGAGGTGGCATGATTATGTGTAAAGAAAAAGACAGGTTAAAAGAAAAATATCATTCTGATTCTAAAAATAATCTGGCCCAGAGAATTGACAAGACAGTTTTTCCCGGTCTGCAGGGCGGCCCGCATATGAATATGATTGCAGGCAAGGCGGTTGCTTTCAAAGAAGATTTACAGCCGGCTTTCAAAAAATATGCAAAACAGGTGGTTAAAAATGCAAAGGTTCTGGCTGGTTCTTTAATGGACTATGGCTTTGAACTTGTTTCAGGAGGAACTGACAATCATTTGATGCTTGTTGATTTAACTAATAAGGGAGTTACTGGACAGCAGGCGGAAACTGCTTTGGATAAAGCAGGAATTACTTTAAATAAAAATACAGTTCCGTTTGATAAAAGAAAGCCGTTTGATCCTTCAGGTATAAGGCTTGGAACTCCTGCAATTACAACCAGAGGAATGGTTGAATCTGATATGGAAAAAATTGCTGAATTTATTAATAAGGTTGTTGAAAACAGAAAAGATGAATCTGTTTTAAAAAAGGTCAGGAAAGATGTTAAGGAACTAGTTGAAAAATATCCTCTGTATGATTTGTATAAAGTTTAATGAAAACATTAGTTGTTTATAAATCAAGGTCCGGCAATACAGAAAAGTTAGCTGAAAAGCTGGCTTCTATTTTAAATGCCGACCTGAAAAAACCCTCCGAAGTAAAGAAGTCAAGTATTTCTAAATATGATTTAGTTGGTTTCGGCTCCGGAATTTATAACGGGAGGCACGACAGCAAAATTTTGAATTTAATTGATATTGCGGAGCTTCCGGAAAAAACATTTATTTTTTCAACGGCCGGCATGGCTTTTCTTAAAGGTTTGTGGCACTATACTATAAAAAAACATTTGAAAAAGAAAAATACCAAGATAGTGGGCGATTTTATATTTCCCGGAGAAACTAAACACGGACCTTTTACTGTAATCGGTGGAGCTCATTCCGGCAGACCAAACAAGGAGGACCTGAAAAAAGCTGAAAACCTCGTTAAGAAACTTATTTAATTTAATAAATTCATATTCTTAAGGAAGTTAAAATGGGAAAACTCGTAAAAGAAAAAATAGGATGCTGGAAAAGAATGAAGGAAAAATCCGGCGCTGTTTTCTGGCAGACAACTGAAGGTTCTTATGAAATAATCATTTCTCCTTCAGTAGAAAATCCTAAAAGGTATTCAATAAATTTTGCTCATTATAAAGGACATATGTTCAAAGGAAACGTTATCGGTTCAGCAAAAAAGTTTGAAAATGCAAATGATTTTGCAGAAAATTGGATGAGCGAGCATAATACTCTAGAAAAAGTTGATAAATGGGCCGACTCTAACCTTTGAATCTATAGTTTAAAATTATCCAGACAACAAATCCTGCTATTAAACCTGCTGGAAATCCAATAAATAAAGAAAAGTAAATTCTTTCTGCAAGAACTTCTGTTATTAATATGCCTATGCTGAATGCAGTTATAATTGAAATCAACACCTTGACAATATTTTTGGCTTTCATCAGTTTAAAATCCAGATGCCTGTATTTAATGCAGTTGCTACTGCAACCCAGACAATATATGGGATAAGCAGATATGCTGCATTTTTATTTAGGTTGTAGAATTCAAATGTTGCCGTGAGAATAAATGCAAGCAGAGGAATTATTACAATTAATCCAAATAAGGGGGACTGGAAACCAAAGAAGGCGATTGACCAGAAACCGTTTAAAGCCAGTTGTATGAAGAAAAGTATTAGTCCTTTTTTATTCTTTTCAGTTATTCCGTTTTTCCAGACTAAATAAAGAGAAATCCCCATTAAAGTATAGAGGGTCAGCCAGACCGGGCCGAAAACCCATCCTGGAGGTGTGAAGAAAGGTTTTTGAATAGTTGTATACCAGGTATTTACTGATGAAATTGTAAAAAATGAGCCAACAATTCCTGCCGAATGGCAGATAAAAATTGAAAAGATAATTTTTAATAGTTCATTTATTTTCATTCTTCGTCTTCCTCATCTTTGTCTGCTTCAGCAATTTCAAGCCAAGGGTCCGTATTTTTTTCATTTGATGGTTCTCTAAAAACAGTTAATTTTACTTTGTCTTCCTTTTTTTCTTTCTTTTTCTCTTCAGGCATATTTCAATTTTAGAATTTCTTCTTAATAAGTGTTGCTGAAATATTAGGGAAAAAATAGATTTTGAAATAAAACAAAATAAAAAGTTAAATAGTATAAAGAATTATTGGAAACTATGAGCATAACAAATAAATTAGGCCTTTCAAACATGGATGATTTCTACTCGCTTAAACCAGCTTATAAGTTGTTTATTTACGGATACGGATGGCTGGTTTGTATAATGTCGCTTCCTTTATTTGCAATTGAAATTATTTTATATATTGTCAGTGACAAATCCAAAAAAGTTGACGGCAAAATAACACTAAAGTATCAAAAACTACCTTATTGGCTCGGCTGGATTTCCGCGCCAATTCTTATACTTTCAATTTTATTTTTCTTTTTTGGAATGTATGCATGAAAAAGTGAATAGAGATTTTATTTTAGAGTTTTTCCTTTATTTATTATCTCAGCCATTTTTCTCAATTTCTTCTTCAATATGATCATATTTTAAGAATTCATTTCACAAAAATTCTTAATTTTCTTTTTTATTTCTCTAATACTTCCAATCCTAAAATCCTGTTTAGAATTGCTTTCAAAGTCGCTGTATTTGACAAAGGCGGTTTTCATGCCCATACTTTTTGCTCCTTTGATGTCTTTTTTTGGATGGTCTCCTACAAATAAAATTTCTTCCGGTTTTAAATTAAGTTCATTAATCAATTTTTCAAAAGGCATTTTATTTGGTTTTTCTTTCCCTGTATCATCAACAGTAATTACTAAATCAAAAGAATCCTGCAAATCTGTCATGACTAATCTCTGCCATGCCTTATTTCTTGGAGCGTCAGTAACTACTGCAAGTTTGTAATTGTTTCTAAGTTCTCTTAAGGTAGGCAGAACATCCGGATATGGTCTTAAAGTGCCGAATTTAGTTCTCAGATAAGCAACAATCCCCGCCTGCTGTATTTTTTCAAATTCATTCAAACTTAAATCGTAATCAGATAAAACATCTGCAAAAGTCTTCTGATATTCCATCCCTTTTTTGTCATAAATTTCAAAAATCTTTTCATAAACTTCAGATTCGGAAGCGTCCAGGCCAAGTTTAACCATTTCGTGGGCGGCAGCCCTTGCAGTTTCTTTCTTAAAATGCAGAAAATCTAATAAGGTTCCGTCTAAATCAAATGCTATTGCTTTAATCATATTTCATACTCCTTTGCATATTTAACCATCTTTGTCTTGGAACTTAAAGCTCTGAACATTCCTGGATGCTCGGTATGAATAGGGAATATTTTTTTGGCGTTTATTTTTTCAATTTCTTCTTTTAATTCAGGTCCGGATGCGTGTCCTGAGCAGTGGGCATGCAGGGCTTCAAGTTTAAAATGTTCAATCCATTTCTCTTCCCTTTCATGCGAGATAGCCATTTCTTCATTGAACGGCTCTGAAAGTGAGTGAACAAATACACTTCCTGGTTCCGGTTGAATATCAATCATATGCCCAAAGTTCCAGAAATTCAGGAAAACAATTAAATCGGACTGGTTCTTTTTAATTTCTTCAGCAGTCATTATATTATCGCCTTCATAGTAAGATCTTTCAGCTTTTTTGTAATCTCTGTCTTCATAAGTTCCGGTTCTTTTTCTTTTTTTGAAAATGACTATGTTTTCATCATCAAGAGATGGCATTTCTAATTTTTTGTCTTTGGAATATCTTTTCAAAAGGCAGGCTTCTTTATAGCCGATTGCAAACTTTCTGCCATTTTCTTTAGCCAGCTTGTAGAAAGTCCTGGCCCTGTCCACGTCCTTGAAATTGAAATCTGAAATAACCAGTTTATCCGTGTCCTTGATGGCCTTTCCGCTCTTTTTGTAAACTCTTTCCTCACTTCCTGTTTTCTTTTCGTTTATTCTTGTTCCTTCTGTAATCAGCGCGTCTATACTATCGGAAGAACATTTGTCAATAAAGTCCTTTGTCATCTCTGAATGGGCTCCGTGAAGCCGTATATCGCCTGTATAAGCAATTGTTTCATCTGAGGTATATAGGATGTACCCGTACGCTCCCGGAACAGAATGGTCCACGTGGATTGGTTCAACCTCAATTGAGCCGACTTTTATTCTGTCTCCTGTCCTGAAAGTGTTGAAATCTCTTTTAATTGCCTCTTTTCTGTAGTTTTTGATCGGCCTCTCTTTAAAATTAAGGACTTCAAAATCAATTCTTCTTCCTCCTGATTCAGTGATTGCATCAATTATATCATAGCAGGTTTCCCCGCAGTAAATTGGAATTTCTTCATTCAGGAAGCTAACATAATTTACATGGTCTGCGTGCGCATGCGTAACAAAACAGGCATCTATTTCACATTCTTCCGGCTCCCTTCCGATATGTTTTAAATGGTCGCTTCTGTAAACTCCTTTCAAATCAGGAAGGAGACTCATTTCAAGAAAATCTTTCATTCCGCCGGCAGTTCTCGGGGCAAGAAATTCTTCATAGTATTCTCCCAATGCTCCGAAACTCATTCCGAAGTCAAGAAAAATTTTGGTGTCTCTGTCCTCTACTAATATCTTATTTCCGCCGATTTCTTTTACTCCGCCGTAGAAAGTTACTTTTGTCATATTCTATATTTATTTTAGAACTAATTATATCTTTTTGAAAATTTTTTTCAATTTCTTAAAAGAATAGGTATTAACAACATCTTTCTTTTCAAGCCAGCCCTTTCTAGCCTGCCCGACACCGTATTTCATGAAATCAAGGCTTGAAACATGATGTGCGTCTGTATTTACAATAAATTTAACATCATATTCTTTTGCAGATAATATCATTGAGTCGTTTATGTCAAGTCTCTGGGGCTGGGAATTTATTTCAAGAACTACCTCGTTTTCAGCAGCTTTTTCAAATATTTTGTCGAAGTCCGCCCGATAGCCCTTTCTTTTTCTCATTCTTCTTCCGGTTGGATGAGCTAAAATATCAAGGTATTCATTATCAAGGGCTTTCAGAATTCTGTCAGTCATTTCCTTTTGAGACATTTTAAAATTTGAATGGACCGCCCCTACGATTATGTCAAATCTTTTTAGAAATTCATCTTCAAAGTCAAGGGAGCCGTCTTTCAGAATGTCAATTTCTCCTCCTTTGAAAATTTTTATATCATATTTTTTTGAAACTTTTTCAATTTCTTTGAACTGTTTTTCAAAGTCTTCTTTTGATAAGCCGGATGCAACTCTTTCGGATTTTGAATGGTCGGTAATTGCCATGTATTCATATCCTTTTTTCTGGCATCCTTTAATCATGTCTTCAACTGTTTCAGAACCGTCTGAATATGTTGAATGCATCTGTAAGTCTCCTTTGATATCCTTCAGTTCAACAAGTGTTGGAATTTTATCTTTTTTTGCCGCCTCAATTTCTCCTCTGTTTTCTCTTATTTCAGGAGGGATGTATGGAAGCCCTAGTTTTTTGTAAATTACTTTCTCTGTTTCAGATTTCAGCTTTTTGTTGCTTTTCCTCTTAAAAATCCCGTATTCAGAGAGCTTATAGCCTTTCTTCTGAGCAAGTTTTCTTAATTCAATATTGTGCTCTTTGCTTCCTGTAAAATATATGAGTGCTGCTCCGTAGCTTGATTTTTCAATTACTCTTAAGTCAACATGTATGTCGTCTTCCTTTAATGCAATTGAACTTCTTGTGGAGCCCTGAGAAATTACTTTTCTAATAGACTCCATTTTTGTAAATGCATCCATTACTTTTTCTGCTTTATTTGAAATGACTAAAATATCAATATCGCCTATGGTTTCCTTCATTCTCCTCAAAGAGCCGACATAATCGATTTCCTGAACCGGGGAATTTGCTTTCAGATATGAAATAACTTCTTCTGCAAGGGGCATTGCCTGATCAAGAAGCATCCTGCCCTTCCTTTTTTTGTAGAATTCAAGCGATTCAAGAATATTTTTTTCAGTCTTTTCTCCAAAGCCTTCCAGTTCTCTGATTTTATGTTTTTCAGCAGCTTTTTTTAATTCTCCAGTAGATGAAATATCTAATTTTTCCTTTAGTTTTTTGACTTTTTTCGGGCCCAGCCCTTCAATATTAATTAATTCAGTAACTCCCTTTGAGTAGTCTTTTCTGAGTTCATCTAGTTTTTTGATTTTTCCTGTTTTAATGTATTCTTCTATATGCGACGCAATGCTCTCGCCTACTCCTGGAATTTCCTTCAATCCTTTTTTGCCTTCTTCTTTGTAAATATCTCTGACGCTGTTTTTTAAATTTTCAACATTGTATGCTGCTTTTCTATACGCTCTGGGCTCCCACTGCGTTTCTTTAAGCTCAAGAATGTCTGCAATTTCTCTAAAAATTCCGGCGAGTTCTCTGTTAATAGCCATAGAAATAGATAGGTTTTAGATATTATAATATGTTTTTATTTCTATTTTTTAACTTTAGGTTTTCCCTGCGGCCCCGGGTTGGGCGGACTGGGAGGCTGAGGGACCTCTTTTGAAACTAATTTTTTCAAAAATCTGCTTATTCTTGCTAAATATTTCATATGAATCACCTAAACAGAGTACTTGTTTGTTTTTTAAAAGGTTTTTTATAATTCCTAATCCAAGAAAGAGTATGGCAAAAATAATTGATGGAAAAAAACTGGCTGAAAAAATCAGAAAGGAAATCAAATCTGATCTTAAAGCTCATAAAGAAAAGCCAAATCTTTCAGTTATTTTAGTTGGAAAAAACCCTGCTTCTAAAATGTATGTTGAAAAGAAAAAGGAAGCATGCGAAGAAGCTGGGATTGAATGCAAAATTCACGATCTTTCAGAATATTCAGTTCAGGATTCAATAATTTCTCTAATTGAAAGATTAAATGAAGATGAAATTGTTGACGGGATTATGGTTCAGCTTCCTCTCCCAAAAGATATTGATGAGTCTGCAGTTCTTGAGACAATTTCTCCTGAAAAAGATGTAGACGGTTTAACTTCAGCAAATTTAGGTAAAGTAGCTGTCGGAGATGAAATCTTTGCTCCTGCAACTGCAAAAGCAGTAATTGAAATGCTTGAGTCGGAGGATGTTGAGATTAAAGGAAAACATGCAGTAATTATTGGACACAGCAATATTGTAGGAAAGCCGACCGCTTTAATGCTTTTAAACAGATTTGCAACTGTAACGGTATGCCATGTACACAGCCAGCCGATTGACAGATATACAAAAGAGGCAGATATTTTAATTTCGGCAGTCGGAAAAGCAAATCTGATTAAGAATGATATGGTAAAAGAAGGCGCTGTTGTTATTGATGTCGGAATAACAAAAAAAGATGACGGCTCAATTTCCGGAGATGTTGATTTTGAGAAAGTTAAGAAAAAAGCATCCAAAATAACTCCTGTTCCCGGAGGAGTAGGCCCCATGACGATCACAATGCTTATGAAAAATACAGTAGAGGCGGCTGAAAGTGGCAAGCAGGTATAAGTTATACAGGGGCGTTAAATTTTCAGACGGCGAGAAATGGATAGAATCATGGAAACTTGATAGAGATGAAATTGACAAGTATACTCGTGCAAAATATCTTGGGAAGGTATGCAAAAGAGAAACTGCTTCGTTTAAAATTTTAAAAACAGTTTTCTTACTTGAAAATGCTGAAGCAAAAGAGATAAGAAAAAAGGCACGGGTTAAATGCAGTAAGTTCGATAAGCTTTTTCAAGAATTTTTAAAGTTCGGGTATATCAAAAAGGTATAATCTCCATTAAAACTTTATATACAAAGGCCCATAATTACAGCGGGGAAATGGCAAAGAGAGCATTAGTATCTGTTTCGGACAAAACCGGCATTGTTGATTTTTCTAAGGATCTTGCTAAACTTGATTTTGAAATTATTTCAACAGGGGGAACTGCTAAGGCTTTAAGAAAAGAAGGAATTGATGTAATCCTTGTTGAGGAAATAACCGGCTTTCCTGAAATGCTGGACGGCAGGGTAAAAACCCTTCACCCAAAGATCCATGCAGGTATTTTAGCAAAAAGAAATGACAATCATCTAAAGCAACTGGATGAACAGAACATAGAGCCGATTGATTTGGTTGCAGTCAATTTATATCCTTTTGAAAAGAAACTGCAGGAAGGCGCCGGACTAAATGAAATGGTTGAAAATATTGATATTGGCGGCCCCACTTTACTTAGAGCTGCAGCAAAGAATTATGAAAATGTCGGAATTTTAACCAGTCCAAAACAATATGATTTGGTTATTAAAGAACTAAAACAGGGAAACCTGACAAAGAATACAAAAGAAAAACTTGCAGCAGAAGCCTTCAACCATGTAGCCAGATATGATGTTTTAATTGATGAATACTTCAGAAATCAATTTATAAAAGAAAAATTTCCTGAAAAATTCAACATGACTTTTGAAAAGGTTCAGGATTTGAGGTACGGAGACAATCCGGATCAGGAAGCTTCTTTGTATAGGCAGGGACATAAAGGTATTGTAAATGCAAAACAGCATCATGGAAAGGAGCTTTCCTACAATAATATGCTTGATATGCAGTCAGCCTGGACTTTGGCAAACGAATTTGAAGAGCCTGCAGTTGCTATAATCAAACATAATGAACCCTGCGGAGTTGCAGTTGGTGAAAATCTTACTAATGCCTATGAAAGAGCTCTCTCTGCAGATCCAATATCTGCCTACGGTTCAGTCATCGGAGTTAACAGGCCTTTAGACAATAAGATAGCTGAAAAGATGATTGAAAATTTTGTTGAAGTTGTTATTGCTGAAAATTATGAAAAAGGTTCAATTGACATTTTAAAAAATAAGAAGACTTTGAGAATTATGGAGCTTCTTGAAAAAGCTGAAGAAAATCTAAAGTTTAGAGGCGTGCAGGGCGGTTTAGTTTTACAGACCCTCCAAAAGAAAAGGGTAAAAAAACCTGATTTAAAAGTAGTTACAAAGAAGAAGCCCACTGACAAACAAATAGAAGATATGCTTTTTGCTTTTAATGTTGTAAAGTATGTTGTTTCAAATTCAATTGTTTTTGCAAAAGATAAAAGAACTACAGGTCTCTGCGGAGGGCAGACCAGCAGGGTTGATGCAGTTAAATTTTCAGCTCAAAAGGCGGGAGAGGAAGCCGAAGGATCAGTAATGGCGTCTGATGCTTTTTTCCCTTTCAGAGACGGAATAGACGAAGCAGTAAAAGCAGGAATTAAAGCAGTTATTCAGCCCGGCGGTTCTATCAGAGATGAAGAAGTAATTGAAGCAGCAGATGAACACGGGATTGCAATGGTATTCACAGGAAGAAGAGTTTTTAGGCATTAATGGATAATCGACAATAGACAATCGATAATAGATCTGAAGTAAATAACTTATAGTCGATTGTCGAACGTCTAACATCGATTATCTAATATCGAATATCTATTCAATGGCGAATAATATTTATAACTAAAAATAATATGAGTTTTTATGCTTACGAAACTGCTCCTGACAATCGTTGCAATACTTCTTTCGGCAAAGCTCGGAGGAGCTCTTGCAAAAAAAATCGGACAGTCTACTGTTTTAGGAGAAATACTTGCAGGAATTATAATTGGTCCTATCCTTCTTGGGAAATTTTTCTTTCTTGATGTTTCTTCTCCTGTAATTTATACTCTAGCTGAAATTGGACTTGTTTTTCTACTATTCTTAGTGGGCTTAAAACTTGACATTAAAACATTTGAAAAATTTGCAATGACTAATGTTTTGACTGCTTTTCTTGGGGTTATGCTTCCTTTCACCTTAGGAACTTTGCTTGCTTTTAATTTATTTAACTGGACTCCAATCCAGTCTCTTCTTTTGGGAGGAATTCTTATGGCTACAAGCATAGGCGTTACTGCAAGACTTATCGAAGACAGAAAGCTAACAAATACAAATGCCGGCAGAGCTATAATTGATGCAGCTATTCTTGAAAGTATAATAACGATTGTTGTAATTACTTTTTTGCTTGGATTTGGAACAACTCAAATTTCAACTTTTAATGAATTCCTGTTTGCAAGTCTGAAAATTTTTGTTTTCTTTGTTGGAATAATTTTCCTTGGTCAGCGTATAGGAGGATACATAATAACCCTCGGTGAAAAATTAAATTTGAGGGTGAAAGAAGGACTTCTCTCAGTTGTGTTGGTTTTGATTTTTTCGCTTGCTTATATTTCAGATGCTCTTGGGCTTTCAATGCTTATCGGAGCATTTCTGGCGGGTGTAATTCTGGATGAAAGACATCTGAAAAAGATTGAGCATGAAGTTTACAGCATGACTTACGGTCTTTTCGTTCCAATTTTCTTTGTCTATATAGGGGCTTTGGTTGACCCTGTTTTAATTTACCATAATCTCTGGTGGATACTACCTATTTTTGCTGTTGCAGTAGCCGGAAAGTTCATCGGCTCTTTTATTGGTTCGCTTCTTACTGAAGTAAAATCAAGAGACTGCCTCAAAATAGGGGTAGGAATGATTCCCAGAGGAGAAATAGCAATTATTCTTACTGGTCTTGCAGCTCAGAACGGTATTTTTACTTCTCAGATTTATACAACAATTATATCTGCGCTGTTGTTAACTATTTTAATAACGCCCCCTCTATTTACACTCGTTACTAAAAAATGAACTACTATCAAAAATCAGTATCTGAAACTCTCAAAGAATTAAATGCAAAGAAGTCTGGTTTAACCAGTACGGATGCTGAAAAAAGACTGGAAGAATACGGAAGAAATAGGCTTGAAGAAAGGAAGAAAATTCATCCTGTCCAGATATTTTTAAGACAATTTAAGAGTTTTTTAATTTTCATTTTGATAGCTGCCGCAGTTATCTCCGGTTTGCTGGGTATTTTTACCAAAAGCTCCGAGCATTTTATTGATATGGCAGTTATTTTGTTAATAATTGTCTTAAATGCAGTTCTTGGTTTTTTCCAGGAGTATAAAGCAGAGAAGTCCTTGGAAGCTTTGAAGAAATATGCAACTCCTAATGCGAAAGTACTTAGAAACGGAGAAAGACAGCTTATAAATTCTGAGGAGCTTGTACCCGGAGACATTATCATTTTAAGTACTGGAGATAAAGCTCCGGCGGATGCAAGGCTCATTGAATCAGTCCATCTTCATGCAGATGAATCTGCCCTTACTGGAGAATCTATTCCTGTAGCTAAAAACACAGCTGAAATTAAAGGCAGAGATGTAATTCCAGGAGAGCGGAAGAACATGGTTTTTGCAGGAACTACGATAACTCAGGGAAGAGCAAAGGCAGTTGTGACTGAAACAGGTATGGGAACAGAAATGGGGGAAATTGCAGAGCTTGTTCAGGAGCCAATTGAAAAGATGACTCCTCTTCAGGAAAGACTTTCTTTAATAGGGAAAAAACTCGGCTTTGCTATTATTGGAATTGTAATTGTTGTTTTTGCTCTCGGTTTATTCAGAGGGGAAGGGGTTATAAGTATGTTTTTGGTTGCTGTCAGTCTTGCAGTAGCTGCTGTACCGGAAGGCCTCCCCGCTGTTGTAACTGTGACTCTTGCTTTTGGTTTAATAAGTATGGCTAAGTCAAATGCTCTTGTCAGAAAACTGCCTGCCGTTGAAACTCTTGGAAGTACGAGTGTTATCTGTTCGGATAAGACAGGAACATTAACTATGAATGAAATGACTGCAAGAGAACTCTATCTGGATAAAAAGACGGTAGAAGTTTCCGGGGAAGGATATTTTCCCGAAGGAGAATTTAAATACGAAGGTTCGAAAGTTTCAGGAACTCTGAAAAAACACTTAAATCTTTTTGTTCAGGCGGCCGCTCTGTGCAACGATTCAGAACTTGTGAGAAGAAACGGAGAATGGATTATTATTGGAGATCCTACAGAAGGAGCTTTAAGAGTTCTTGCCGAAAAGTTCGGCTTGAAACATCACAGACTTGAATCCGAATTTAAAAGAATAGAAGAGGTTGAGTTCACGTCTAATAGAAAGAAAATGACTACTGTCCATAAAACAGATGAGGGCAGGATTGCATACATGAAGGGAGCTCCGGAGGTTATTCTGGACAACTGCAGTCATGTATATGAAAACGGAAAAAGGAGAAAGCTAAAAAAGGCGGATAAGGAGCGGTTTTTGAATAAGATGGAAGAATTGGGAGAAGACGCCCTCAGAGTTTTAGGTGCTGCCTATCGAGATGTTCCAAAAAGACTTGATATTAAAAATGAAAAATCTCTTGAGCAGAATTTTACTTTTCTTGGTTTAGTTGGGATGATTGACCCTCCCAGACCGGAAGCCTGGGAAGCAGTAGAAAAAGCGAGAAAAGCAGGTATAAGGTCTGTAATGATAACAGGAGACTACAAAGTTACTGCTGAAGCAGTGGCAAAGAAGGTGGGAATCGTCAAGAAAAAATCAAATGCTCTTACCGGAGAAGATCTTGAAAAGATGAGCGATGACGAACTTTTCAAAGAGGTTAAAAATGTTAGTGTTTATGCAAGAGTTTCTCCTTCCCATAAAGTCCGAATTTTAGAGGCATTGAAAAAGAGAGGAGAAGTTGTTGCAATGACAGGAGATGGTGTAAATGATGCTCCTGCTTTGAAAAAATCAGATATAGGCGTAGCAATGGGAATAAAAGGAACAGATGTTTCAAAAGAAGCGGCAGATATGGTCTTACAGGATGATAACTATGCTACAATTGTCAAGGCGGTTGAGAAAGGAAGAGGAATTTTTGATAATATAAAAAAATTCATCAATTATCTTTTAACCAGTAATGCAGGGGAAATTTTAGTTATATTTATTGCGTCTTTAATCGGGCTCCCACTGCCCTTAATTGCAGTTCAGATTTTGTGGATTAATCTCCTCACTGACGGACTTCCTGCTGTAGCACTTTCTGTCGACCCACATGATTCTAATATAATGGAACGGAAGCCAAGAAATTCGGAGGAAGGGATCATCACGAACGAAATGGTTTTTGACATTATTTTTGTTGGTGCACTTATGTGCATTGGAACTCTTTTACTGTTTAATCATTCTTTAACTGGAGGAGCAGATATTGTTTATGCAAGGTCAGTTGCTCTGGCAGTTCTGGTAGTTTTAGAAGTAGTCAGACTGCAGATGGTCAGGGAGAAATATAATATTGGAGTATTTTCAAATAAGTGGCTGATACTCGCAGTTATTTCTTCTATAGGATTTCTGCTTTCAATACTTTACATACCTCAGCTTCAAATTCTGTTTAAAACAGCTCCAATTAACTTATTTGACTGGTTTAAAATAATCGGTGTTACTGTTGCAGTATTTGTATCTGTTCAGGCCACAATTATAATTAAGAGGCATTTGAAAGAAAAATGAATCTTATAATTAGTGTCTTATTGTTTATAGCAGGGCTGATTATTTTACTGAAGGGCGCCGACTGGGCTACAGAAAAAGCCAGTAAAATTGCCAGCTACTTTGGAGTTTCAAATGTAATAATTGGACTGTCGCTGATTGCCTTTTCAACAAGTCTGCCGGAACTTGCAGTTTCTCTTACAGCAGCTGTTTTTGGTTCAGGCGGGATTGCAGTTGGAAATGTGGTAGGTTCAAATATAGCAAATATCGGCTTAGTTTTAGGTCTTTCTGTCATTGTAGCTCCTCTGCTTGTTGATAAAGGGAATATTGAGGAGGCAACTATTCTCCTAATACTTCTTACGGTTTCTTCCATATATATGCTGAACGGAATCAGCTTTCTGGAAGGGGTTTTTCTTTTATTGTTCATTTTTGTTTACCTCTATGATTTGTTTAGGTATGGAGAAAAAAGAATTAGCAAAGTAAGAGCTGTTTACAATATTAAAAAAGAGTTAATTTTCTTCATTATAGGGGTAGCAGGAGTCATTTTGGGGAGCAACTTTCTGGTAACTTCTGCTGTATCTATTGCTGAAGCGCTCTCTATAAGCGAGGAAGTTATTGCTGCTACAATAATTTCTGTTGGTACCAGCCTCCCTGAGCTTTCAGTTTCTCTAACTGCTGCAAAGAAAGGATTTAAAGATATGGCCCTTGGTAATATAATTGGGAGCTGTATGTTTAATGTAGCCATGGTTCTTGGATTATCTTCTCTTATTATTCCGATAAGTGCAAGCAGGTCTTTAGTATATTTCCAGCTTCCTTTCATGGTAGGTTTATCTGCGCTTTTACTCTTGTTCATGAAAACGAGATGGGAACTTTCAAAAAAAGAAGGCCTTGTTTTTCTCATTATCTATTCTGTATTCTTAGGAATACAGTTTGTTATGTTTTAGATGATTGGAGTTATGTATACTTCAACGCCGGTACCTATAAGTATTAGTGCAGATGCAAGAGCGAGCAGAAGTACAACGTCTAATAAAAGCCTCTTGAAGTGAGGACTTTCATAGTGCTTTCTTATAATTGCAACAGAAAGAATTCCTCCTGCAATTGCGCCCAGGAAGTAGCCGAGAATTTCAAATATACCATGCACGAAGAAAGAAAGAATACTTACAGGAAGGGCCTTGAAATACATTGCTGTTTTTGTTGAAAGATGGGCTACATCCATGATTGTAACTCTTATCATATTGCCTACAGCAGCGCCTACAACTGCGGCATTCCAGGTTAAAAGAAGTATTGCACCGGCTCCAAATATGAATGAAAAAGCTACAAATAGGAACATGAGTCTTAAATTATTAACAAGAATAAATTTGAAAACCCTCCATTTTGTTAAAACTGAATTAGAAAATTCAATTTGCTTGGTTTCAGCTACAGCAGCCAGCGTTCCAACGAAGCCTCCGGCTATTCCTAATTTGAGATTCTGAATTCTCATTATCTCTGAGATTTGATTCTCAAACATTACATTTACAATGCCCGAAGGAAGAATGGTAAACCAGAATGAAAAAGCTATTACCATTCCGAAAAATAGAAAAAGATAGTCCAGAACGACATCATCGTGCCTTGCCCATAAACTTTCTTTTGAAATTCTTATTTCTTCGCTCTCTTCTTCCTTGAATATTCTAATAAGTAGAGGCTCAACTGCTATTGCCGTCAGAAAGAGAAACCAGTTGCTTGCTTCTTTTGGAAAAACATAATATGCAAGCCATAGAGCAAGAGATGAAACAGCAAAACCAAGAATCAGCATATCAAACGGCTGTTTTTCAACTTCTTCAGGCGAGATTAAGGATTCGAGAACCATTTTAAAGCACCAGCAGTTTTAGAATTATATATGCTATAAAGATTGCGACGCCCCAGTAGAGAACTTTTGTTAGGGTTTTTAGAAGCTTGTATACTATCAAAGAGGTTGGAACTAGTATTGCTATGAATATGAGGATATCCCAGGCCATACTTCAAAGTAGGAGAGAGTTTTAATAAAGTTTGCGGAAGCCAATTAAGCGGGAACTATTCTTTCAATCCACTTTTTACTTTTATAAGATCTTATTTCCAGCTCTACCCCTGCTTCGAGTTTGTCTTCAGGAATTTCTTCAGGAACGTCAAGTTCGTAAGTTTCGTAGCTCTCCAGGTCCATCAGCTGAACCTTTGCAGGAACATTTGGTTTGTTTGGATCTTTGAATTCCTTTCCCTCAGTTATTGAAGTAACCTGTGCTCTTTCTTTCTCAATTACGGGTTTGTCAATTCCTTTGTGTCCTGAATAAGTGACTTCTCCTCCGCTTCCGGTTAAAATGTTCTCATATGATATTCTTACCTTTGCATGTCCGTGCTTTCCTGGAGATGAAGTAGAAATATTTTTTACCTTGAGTATTTCATCCCCTTTTCCTTCTAAAAGGATCAGGTCTCCTTTTTTCAATCTCGTTGCTGGTACTGAATTTTTTGCCATAATTATTACCTTAAACATATAAAGAGAGAAGGCTTTAAAAACTTTATTGAAAAATGACTGAAAAAGAACCATTAATTTTGGATACAAGTGCCATAATCAACGGAATTTCCGGTAATCTTATTAACTGTAGATTGATTGTTCCTTCTTCTGTAATTGAGGAGCTGGGTGACGAACCTCATCGTTTGAATTTGGATAAGGTTGAAGAAAGAAATCCTGAAAAACATTATCTTGTTGAAGTTGAAAAGCAGGTAGAAAAAACCGGTGATGTTCTTTCTAAAACAGATAAGGACATACTGGCAATTGCCATGCAGTATAAAGCTTCTATTGCAACTGACGACTATGGAATTCAGAATATTGCAAAACTTCTGAATATTGACTTTGAGTCTGTCGGTGAAGAAGGAATTAAAGAAGTTTTCCATTGGACTTATTATTGTCCTGCCTGTTATATTGAATATGAGGGGCCGGGAACCTGCGAAATCTGCGGGACTAAACTTAAAAGGAAAGTTAAAAAGAAAAAGTAAATACGATTAAAATAAACTCACTAATGTCCATCCAATTTGATTATATATCAGCCAGCTTATTGGTATTGTAAAAAGTACGAACATAACTGTTGATTTCAGGTCCGGGGTAATAAATGCTAAAATTATATCTGCTGTTACTACGTATATTGTAGTTAAAATCATAGCTATTGTTAAAAAATTAGCGGGATTAAAACTGAAAATTGCTGTTGAATAAAGTATGCCCGAAAGGATTCCGATCATTATTATTAAAGTAACCGGAGGATAAGGTTTGAATGCAAAAGACACCAGCATAATTATGGATGCCACAAAAAGACCCGCAAGTGGGTGGAAGCCGACTGCCGTAATTATACTCAAAGGAAGCCATATCTGGAGACCTTTTAGTCCGGCAAATCTTGCAAATAGACTTACAGGAATTCCTGCTAGAATAAATACTGCCGTTAGAGTATAGGCATTTATCATTTAGAAGTGTTTTATCAAGTCTTTTAACATGTGTCTCTTTTTAATGTATATTGTAAATATTGCCTGAGCAAGTCCCATAATGACCGGTCCTATAATAATACCAACCGGTCCCATTACTAACACTCCGCCGAAAAATCCTAAAATAAATAAGAGCGGATGAATTTCTGTTCCTCTTCTTACTAATTTTGGTCTTATATAGAAATCACATAATACATTTATAGTGATTGCACTGTAGATAATGAGCCCAATTCCACCGAATACATCTCCTCTGAATACTGCCTGCCATATTCCTAATGGAACATACATCAACCAAGGCCCTATAACAGGCAAAAACGATATTATAAACAATAAAACAGTTAGGAATCCAAGCATGAATATATTTGGTCTGAGGAAAATCCAAAAACCAATTCCAGCAAATATTGCAATTATTATGGAAGTTAAGAAATGCCCAATAAATAACCCGTAAAATATATTGTTAATTGAAGATATAAGTTCATTTATGAATTTCTCTCTAACAGGTATGTGTTCTTTAATCAATCCTTTTATTTTAGGCCCTTCGTATACAAAATAAAATGTTGAAATAAAAAATATTGCGACCTTCATAAATATTTCAAGCAGCCATGTCGGTCTTAAGACTAGTGCACCAATTGAGTCTGCAAATCCGGCCACAAGTTTTCCAGCTTCTGCTGCTATTCTTGTACTTACAATTCCTAGGCCTGCTTTTTCTAGTGCAAGTGTAAAATCTGTTTGAAATCTTCCTGCAGTTATTGCTGGGAGGTTTTCTATAAACCATCTAAGCACCATGTTAACGCCGAAAAATAGTATGAAAATTACCGGTATTGCAACTAATAGAACTGCAAGCATTGATGAGAACATATGGTGTTCTGATTTCATAGCACGGCTTTTATTCAGTTTCTTAGCCAAAGGATATATCATGTAAGATACTGCCAAACTTATTACAAGTATATCTAAAAACATGTAGGTAAGATAGAGGGCTATCAGTGATATTATTATTAATATTCCAAGGCCTAAAAACTTCCAGCTTCTATGTTTATTCTTATTTTTTTTCTTTGCCATTCTCATCTATTAAAGGAGATTTGATTTAAAAAGGTTTTTGATTAACAATAAATCGTAAATTGTAATTGGTATTTTATGACTATGAACGAATAACCATTAATCATCTACCATTAACTATGTACCTTAAATCTTAATACAGCTGCAATTCCTCCCATTCCCCAAAGTTGTTTGCCTTCTTTTGTTTCATCTGATATCAGTTCAACCTGGGCTCCTATTCCTTCAGCTTTCTCTGCAAGATCTTCAATTAAATCTTTTTCAGATTCTAGCTCCATGGCTGAACCGCATTGATCGCAGGTAAGTTCAGGAACTTCTTTTGCAGTCCTTTCCTCAATATGATCGCAGTTAGTGCATTTCAAAACAATTCTTTTTTTGTCCAACTTTTCTGAAAGCAGAAGCAGTTCAACGGCGCCTTTTCTTATTGCATCTCTTATTTCTTCCTCTCCGTATCCTCCAAGGCCGGTATCCTTTGAAAGCTGCCTCATGAATTTTTTAACAAGCTGTTTTTCTTTAGTTACTTCAGCTTCTGAAAGGATGTCTTTTGATTTATTTACAAGTTCTTCAAGACCGGTTTCTCCGGTATATCCAATATCAAGAGTGCCAATTATTTTATTCTGAAGGTTCGTATGCAGATATTCTTCAGCTAAGAATTCGTCTTTTGTAGGGCCCGGCCCGCCTACTAAAATTCCTTTAAGCTCTTTGATTTTTTTGAATTCTCTGTTTGCAACTTCTCCTGCTTTTTTATAGAAGTCTTTTGCCATTCCTTCAATAACTCTTTCAAATCTCTGGGCGGACTGTCCTCCTGCTCTGAACTTTCCCGGTACCATTGAGTCAAGGCTTGCCAACGTCTGAATTGATTTTCCTTTTAAAAGAGCTATATCTGCATTTCTCCTGTCAATAACTATTAAGCCATAAGTTTCTCTCCGGTCCATCATTTCTTTTAATGGGTCTAAAATGAACTCCTGAGAGCATCTGTAGAGTGAAATATTTAACGGATTCGGAGGAACTATTGTTTCGAGAATAAAATCTGTTTCCCCTTCCTGGTCCGCTACATTTCCGCAGAAAATTGCCAGTCCGTTTTTAGGAGTTTTCTTAAAAAGTTTCAGTTCTCTTATAATTTTTTCAAGAGCTGTAATGACATTCTTTCTTGTGCTTTTTGATTTAATGTTTTGAGCAGTTCCCTGCTCTTCAGAGAGTTTAGAAATTGTTTTATTTATATCATATCCACCTGGGACATATAATGTAATTAGTTCTGTGTGCCTGCCCCTCATATTCTCCAGACTCTTAATCTTCTTCTTTAATTTGTATCTCTCTTGTTCCTTGTTAGATTTCATATTATAACTTAGTAAAAACAATGCTATAAATGATTGGTTATTCCTGGATTTTTAATTTTACTTCAGCTTCAGTTTCAACTTTTTCTCCTTTTCCTTTCCCAATCTTAACTTTGTCTGCTCTGCTTGCTCCTTTCAAGTCAAGTTTAATTTTTTCAATAAGTTCCTTATTTCCCTTTTCTTCCGGTTCGATGTATATTGCTTTTAATTCAGCACCAAGAGACATTCCTTTTTCCTGTTTATACTGTCTTATTGAAGCAAGCACCTGAATAAGCAAATCTCCTGCCTTTTCTGATTCATTATCAATCCAGTTCTTTCTTCCTTCAGGCCAGTCTGAAATGTGTATACTTTTCTTTCCTTCAAGTTCATTGAAATAAAGATGATAAATTTCTTCTGTAAGATAAGGCATTACAGGCGCCATCAATTTCAGGGAGTTTAAAACAATCTGATAAAGAACATATTGAGCCGGCTCTTTTCCCAGTTCGTATTTGCTTGGATTATAAAGTCTGTCTTTAACAATTTCAAGATAGTTGTCGCAGAAGTCGTGCCAGAAGAAATCTTCTGTTTGCCTCTTTAACTGTACATATTCATATTTTTCAAGCGAGTCAGTTACTGATCTAATTAAATTGTTCAATTTGGAAAGCATCCATTTGTCCACTGTTCTTAATTCATCAGGCTCGTTTTCCTCGTAATTTTCTAAGTGCATTAATGCAAACTTTGAAGCATTCCACATCTTGTTTGAGAATTTTTCAGCAGTTGCCAAGTCTTTTTCCTTGAAAGGAAGGTCCTCTCCTAAACTTGAACTAGCGGCCCAGAATCTGAGAGCGTCAACTGAATATTTTTCAATCATCTTTTTCGGGTCAACTACATTTCCTTTTGATTTTGACATCTTCCTGCCGTTTGGATCTAAAGCCCATCCTGAAATCATTATGTCTTCAAATGGATTTTTTTCATTATGAAGGTGGCTTTTTACAACTGTATTGAAGAGCCAAAAAGTAATTATGTCATGGGCCTGCGGTCTCAGAGACATTGGATAAATATCATCATACCTGTCCGGAATTAGTTCTGCTGCAATTTGCGGAGTCATAGAGCTTGTAGCCCATGTATCCAGGACATCTTCCTCCGGTTCAAAGTCGGATGAACCGCACTTGCATTTTTTATCCGGCTCGTCTTTTAAGGGGTCTACCGGCAGTTTTTCTTTGTCTGGAAAAACAGGTTCTTCGCATTTTTTACAGTACCATACGGGTATAGGAACTCCGAAAAACCTTTGCCTTGAAATGCACCAGTCCCATTGGAGGCCTTCAATCCAATTAGTGTATCTGTTAATCATATGTTCAGGATACCAGTTCATTTCCCTGCCTGCTTTCAAAAGCTTGTTTTTTAAATCTAAATACTTGATGAACCACTGAGTAGTATGCAGAATTTCAATTTCCGTTCCGCACCTTTCGTGAACATTTACGGTATGGGTAATTTTCTTTTTGTTTTTGATTAGTCCTTTTTCTTCAAGGTTTTTAACAATCTTCTTCCTGGCTTCCTTTATTTTAAGACCTTCATATTTTCCTGCAAGTTCGGACATTTTTCCGTCTTCTGTAATTGACATTTTCAGAGGCAGGTCGTGAGCTCTGTACCATTCAATATCTGTCTGGTCCCCGAAAGTACAGCACATAACTACTCCGGTTCCTTTTTCTTTGTCTACTCTTTCATCTTCAAGAATTGGAACTTCTTGATTAAACAACGGAACGACTGCTTTTTTTCCAACCAGTTTTTTGTTTTCTTCATCTTCTGGATGAACAAAAATTGCTACACAGCTGGATAAAAGCTCAGGTCTTGTTGTTGCTATAATTAAATTTGAGCCGTCTTCAAGCTTGAAAACTAAATCAACGAATTCAGATTCCAGCTCTTTGTCTTCAAGCTCAACCTGTGCCAGAGCCATATGACATTTAGGACACCATATTGTAGGGTCTTCTTTCCTGTAGATTCTATCTTTGTCATAAAGTTCAACAAATGATTTTTGAGAAATTCTTCTGCAGTGTTCGTTTATTGTAGTATAAAATAAATCGTAATCAGCTGAAATTCCAATATTTTTCCATTCTTGTATGTATTCAGGTCTGAGTTCTTCTTTCAAAACTTTCAGACAGAACTTAGTGAATTCGTCCCTGTCCATATCCTGATGCCTGATTCCTTTTCTCTTTTCAATAAGTCTCTCAGTAGGTAGCCCGTTGTCGTCAGTTCCAAACGGATAGAAAACATTGTATCCAGCCATCCTCCTGTATCTGGCAATTATGTCCATCTGAGAATACGAATATGCATGACCTATATGCATTTTTCCGGATACAGTCGGTGGAGGGGTGTCTATAGAATAAACTGGTTTTTTACTTTTCGGGTCAAACTTATAGATTTCTTCTTTTTCCCAGTATTTCTGCCACTTCTCTTCTGCTTTATCAGAGTCGTATCTTTTTGGTAGTTTCATAGCCATAGAATATAATGTCCAATTTTAATATGTTTTTCCTAGAAAGAAAAGATGTTTCTAAAGAATTTTTTTATTTTTGAAAAGAATGAGGATTTAAATTTTTCCTTTTCTTCTGTCTGGTTCTCAATATCTTGCGTTTCATTTTCTTCCATTTCCGGTTCTTCATTTTCAGGTCTTTCAACGACTTTAACTGAGATACTCTTTTCAAACTGGTGTTCGTTTGAAGTAAATTTTAAATCTACAGGATACTCTCCGGTGTCGGCTGTCTCCGGAATTGTAATGTTTAACTTAAATGTTTTTGTTTCAAGAGGAGGGGCGGTTGCAAAATATCCGGGAGAATGATTTCTTTTAAAACTTATCCCACTGGTCTGCATTCTTACATGAGAAAGCCCGCATTTTATATCCCAAATAGTTATATTTATTTCAGCAGTTGAGTTTGGATGGACTTCGGTCCCGGTCGTGTTTATTTTAAATGAGGGGGTGCATCCTGAGACAGATCTTGTGGGATAAATAGAGTCGACTGTTGCAGTTGCGTAAACTCCTGAAGCTGAAATCAAAATCATCAGCATACCTGACAGTATTATTTTATTTATTCTCTCCATCTCAATACTTGATAAGAACTCCTAATATAAACTATTTACGCCTTACAATAAATTTAAATACTACATTTATCACTAAATAGTAGTGACAAACTAAGGAGCGGCCAAAATGGAGTTATTAACCTTACTAGTAGAATTTATGAGCAGAGAAAATCCGATTGAATTAATGGGTTATACAGTTGATATCTGGCCTTTTCAGCTCGGAATTATTCTTGGCTTTGCAAGCTTTATACTGATGATTTTTTTGTTTTCAAGGTCACCATATCAATTTGCTTCAGGAAGATTCAAAGGCTTTTTTGGAACTGTATTTTTTATCCCTGCTCTTGAAGAAATTATATTCAGGCTGGTTCTAATTACTCTTTTAATATATGCATTTGGAAACCCCTGGATAGCCATTTTAATTTCTGCATTCCTTTTTGCAGCTGCTCATATTCCTACAGGGGGCGGGTTTAAATTTATAGGAACTTTTCTAATGAGTTTGTTGTATGGATTTATTTTCGTTAAATTCGGAATAGTTTCTCCAATAATCGGACATATGACTCACAACTTCTTATCGGAGGTGTCCGGATGATTCTTAATCCAGTTGAATTTTTGACAACTCTTCAGCCCTGGTGGTACATACCAATAGTATTGGCTTTAATTAGTCTTGGTCTTGCACTTCCGCTTCATTGCTTAATGACTGTTTATGGATACAGAGTAAGGCATAAGCTTTCTTGGACTATCCTTTTCGGGCCTTTAGCTGAAGAAGTTTTATTCAGATTTATTCTTCTCCTGTTTTTAATTGAGATATTGGGATTTATTCCTGCAGTTGCAGCAGTTACGATAATTTATTCAATTTACATGGCGTCAGTTTACGGTCCTCAGTTTGCTGCAGACGGGCTTGTTATCGGAATTTTATTTTCATTGGCTTTCCTTGAGTTCGGTCTTCCTATAGTTATTCTAGCTCATATCCTCTATAGTACTATTTTCCTGGTCTGGTAATCTTTTTATATTAAAAGGAACACTATTTTTCCGGAGGTAGTTTAAATGGCAGCGAACCTATACTCAAACTCTAAAGAACTTGAAGGCCTTATTGATAATCTGCATAAAAATATAGACAGTTCTCTTAATGTAGACAAAGCAAGAGCCAATTTTGAAGAGATGGCGCATCATCTGAATAAAAAGAAAGGAAAACTAAAAGAAACTCTTGCAATGCTTGAAAACACAAAGAAAACTTTAGATGAAGAAATGCAGAAAAGGTTTCAGGAAGAGCAGGATCTTTCAGAGAGATTAACCGAGCTTACAAATGAGAAGGCAAAACTGGAAGCAGACATCAGAAACAGTGAACACAGAATAAAAGACATCCAGACAGAAAAGAAAAAGCTTGAGTTTCTGGCTCACAATCTGAAAGGAACTCTGAATGAGATGCACTCAAAGGTTTCAAGAGTTCTTTAAGAAAGATTTTCAATAAGGGAAAGAGCCTTATTTATAATTTTATTTCCGTTTTCTAAAGTAGGGTCTCCATGGCCCGGCAATATGATCTTAACGTCAAGTTTAGACAATTTTTCAACTGATTTTTTCAGCTCTTGGAGATTTCCTCCAATGTCGGTTCTTCCTACTGAGCTGTTTGAAAAAACAGTATCTCCGCTTATAAGTGTTTTAGTTTCTTTGTTATAGAGGCAGACTGCATCTGAATAATGCCCCGGAGTTTCAACTATTTCAAATGAGCCGACTTTCTTTTTGTCTTTCAAATTTTTTCTCTTTAAAATTTCAGCTCCTGTCTTTTCCTTTATGTATTCATTTGCCCCGGTATGGTCAAAGTGAGAATGAGTATTTACAATGTATTTCAGCTCTTTTTCATCAATATGCCTCTTAATGAATTCAATAAGTTCTTCTTTGTTTGAACCATCTCCGGTATCCACTAGAAAAAGCGGTTTGTCCAGAATAAGATAGCAGTTTGAGCTGAGCGGGGCTCCTTCAAACATTTGTATTCTGTCTGAAATCTTCATAAAATCAAGTTGAAACTAAAGTTGAAGTTATAGAGATATTTGAAATTGTTCTGATTTTATTGAAAATAAGGCTGTTTAGTTCATCCATATTTTTAGCTTCTATTTTTGCAATTAAATCGAAGTCTCCGTAGACAACCTCGACTTCCTTTACCTGAGAAAATTCATCAAGGGTATCTTTTACCTCTCGTTCTTTTCCTGCTTTTGTTGTAATTAAAATAAATGCGGTTATCATTTGTCTCCTATTTTTCAAATGCTTTGTAGCTATATAAATTTTTCTTAAAAAATCAAGTAGAAGAAGGCAATAAATCCTGCTGAAATAGTTGCAATTTCTGAAATTAAAAGCATTTTAGTTAGTTCATCCGCCCCTGAAAAATAGGCATACGGCAGGTCAGAAACCATTGAACCAGCTGTAACTATAAAAGCGCCTATTAAACCTGCTTCAGGTCCAAGATGTTGGGTGAAGAAAAGGACTGTTATTATTAATATATGGGCCGCTCCGTATAGGAATCCCAAAACTCCTGCAAGCAGATAGAATGCTGAGAAAAGCCCTTTGGACAGAATTTCTCTTGCAATATAATACATTACCACAAAAAAGGAAACAAATAAAAGCGTTCCCTGTATTGAAATCGGATCAAATTCAACTTTTTCAGGACCATTGCTTTTCTTATAGTAAATGGCAGTTGAAATAGCTGAAACTAAAAACATTATCCCCATTGGAATTAAAAATGTTGCAGGAGGGAGCAGATAAAAACCCAGGTATGCTCCGATGACTAACATTATTAAGAAATTTCTAGCAACTGCAACAGTATTTGCCAGCATTATACTCGTTCCTGCAGTCCAGCTGAAACTTTCATCTTCTGCAGCCTTTGGAGCCAGGACGCTGGCAGCAAGAGTACTTCTTCTTAATCCCGCGCCGAATCCTAAACTTATCGTTGTCTGTTCAAGAGAAAGAAAAATCGAACCGATATAAATTAAATATTGAAGAAGAACTGCAAGAACAATTAGTCCAATTATGTTTTTGACTGCTAAATCGCCCAAGGGAAGCATGTAGTTTGACGGGGTTGTAAAAAAAGCGGTAGCTCCGAAAGTCAGGAAAAGAGTTATTGCAATAAATATTTTGTGAAATTTTTCTTTCAAAATTATTCCTTTTTTCCTTGTAATGAGAACTATTCCAATGTATAATCCAAGAGTAATATAAATTGGAAAGAGAATGTATTTTGCTGCCGGCGGGATTATTTCTGTCAGGAAGTTTGTAATTGCCATGGTCTTTATTGGATTTTAAATATTAAATGTATTTTCTATTCCAGATTCAATCTGTTAATAACAAATTCTTTATCAAGACTCATGATAAACGGAGCCAGTCTAGGTCCGTGGCTCTTTCCTATTAAAGCTTTGTAGGATGCCTGGAAGAATTTTTTTGGTCCTACTGTTCTTTTGGCAATATCAAATATTTCAGATTCAAGTTCCTCTTTTTTCAAATCCTTTTCTCCAAGTATATCTCCAAGTTCTGCTAATGCCTGTTTCTGCTCTGAAGATAACGCTTTCGCCTCCGGAGGAACCTCAGGCTGAATCACAAATTTATACTGCTCCGGCGCGAATTCCTTTACCCAATTTTCAGCAGATTCCAGTCTTTCATTCAGGTATTTTTTGTCTTTTTTATCAAGTTTTTTAGGAACAGCTTCCATTCTTTTTAGTGTTTCAACTGCTTTCTTTCTGTCAAAATTAACTGCCTGTATGACCATTGAAGCATCTCCTAAAGGAACCTGGGGAGGAAGTTTTTTCGGGAGCTTTCCTATATGAGCCAGCTCATATATTCTGCTTTCGTGCATCTTGTCCTTTTCATTTACATCCTCTTCTGCATCAAAGTAAATTCTTTCAGTTCGGTCATATCTATTGTAAAGCAGGAGAAGTTTGTTTGTTTCAACAGGGTCAAAATCAATTACTGCTTTAGGTCTTGTCCTTACCAAAAGATATCTGAGCATTTTCGGAGGAACTTTTTCCGCAATATCTGCGAAGTTTGCTCCAACTCCTTTTGAAGTGGACATTTTCTTTCCGCCTAATGTAAAGAACTCGTATCCTCTTCCAATTTTTTTTCTGGTTGAAGGATAAGGCGGAGTTATGTCATAAACTTCATCTGCAATTGCGATTGAAACTTCTCTTGAGCCTTTTTTTGTAAAATGGTCTTTACCTGCAGTTTCATAAGATACCCCTATTGAAAACCATTTAGCAGCCCATTCAACTTTCCAAGGAAGCTTTCCATTTCCGTCGTACGGAGAAATTTCTCCTTCATGTCCGCATCCTTCCGCCCAGTCAACAAGGTCATGCTTGCATTTGTATTTTAAAATTTCATTTTTTTTATCCCATTCATATGCAAGCGTTGTTCCAAGTTTTCCGCATTCCTCGCAGATTGGATTGAAAGGAAGTTTTTCAGTTCCTACTGATTCTTCATAAATTCTTTCATAAATAGACTGAATTTTGTCTGCATTATCCAGTGCAATTTTTATTGCCTCATTGAATCTGCCGTCTATATACCACTGCCCTGTACTTTGAAGTTCTGCTTCAATTCCGAATTTTTCAAATTTTTCAGTGCACTCTTTAAAGTAGTAATCTGCATAATTATCGTATCCCGGCCTCGGACTTGGAATGTTTCTGAAAGGAACGCCCAGGTATTTTTTATATTTTCTTTCTTCTAAATAGGAAGGAATCTTGTCAAAAGGATCGTAATCGTCGGCACTTAAAATGAATTTTGCATCCATTCCATTGTCCCGCATTGCCTTTGCTACAGTGTCATGAATTACCCAGCCCCTCCCGGAGCCGATGTGTATATGTCCTGAAGGCGTCTTTTCATCCAGGCAGATGAATCCTTTTTCTTTTGAAATCTTTTTCAAATAGTCGTTTTTCTTAGTTCTTTTCTTTACTTTCCTTGCAATCTGGTCCGCCCAGAATAAGCTCTTTTTAGTCATACTGGTTTTCTATATGCAGTTGTTAATATAAATCTTGGTATTTAGAATAAATTTATAACTAATTGAAGACATTTATTTGACATGGCAAAAAAAGTTGAACTTCCAAGTTTAGAAGAAGTTGAATGCATTTTGGAGCAGATACAGGATGATTTTCTTGAAGTTTTGGGGAATTTTAAGGTAGTAACCGTTCTTAGTACAAATGTCAGACAGCTTAGAATATCCAGCTCTAAAATTTCTTATTTAAGAGAACATAATGACAGGATAAAGAGCATTTATCGAAACCTTCTTAAAGTAGAAGAGAACTGCGTAAAAGATGAATACCTTTCTAAAGAAGTCTGCGAGCTTGATTTTAAAATATTGACAAACATGTCCAAGCTGATTGATAAAATAATAAACAAAAAAACCATATCTAAAAATGATTATCAGCAGTATAATTCCTTAAGAAATCTTTTATCTTCCACTGGCTCTATATTTTTACTTTACATAAGACTGTCAGCTGTCACGTTAAGAAAAACTAAAAACAAAAAAGAAGCACTTAACTGGCTGAAAAAGAAAACAAGCAAGTCGAAAAAAAGTACTAAATCCTACAAAAAATTTATTGAAAGTGTTGAAAATGCAGACGATCTGGATTTTGAAAAGGATACATTGAATAAATTAAAGAAAAAACAGAAAAATTTGGAAAGACAGATTAAATTATTTGAGGAAAATTTCAATGGTGGAAAGCCGCTGAAAATAGTTGAAATTGATTTTTAATTTTTAAAATTTCCATAACCTTAATATAACCTCTAATATTATCAACAAAGAAATGATAACAATTCACGCAAAAATAGCAGTCGTTCTCGCTCTGATAATTGTAGGGTATGTCTATTTCAGGAATACAAAAGGAAAGGGACCAGTACTTCTTTACAAGACAAAGCATTTCATAAACTTCATTGACAGGCTTGCAAATTTCAGCAAACTTTTTTGGAATATTTTCTTTAGCTCCGGCGTGATTTTCGGATTCTTTTTCATGGCATTTATCGTCTTGAACTTGTTTTCAAATGCAGCATTTATTGCAAAAACACCAAACGCAGGCGAGGGAGTTATGTTGGCTCTTCCTGGAATAACAATTCCTTTTGCCGGTCCTATCATCGCTTTAATTCTTTTGGTTTTTGTACATGAGTTCTCTCACGGAATAATGGCAAGAGTTGAAAATGTAAAAATTAAATCAGTTGGTGTTGCACTTTTAGGTTTTCTCCCAATAGGAGCTTTTGTTGATCCAAGTGAAAAAGAAATCCAGAAATTAAAACCTTTTAAGAGATTAAAAATTTTTGCTGCAGGTCCTTTTTCAAATATTATGCTGGCAATTCTAATGCTGGTTGTTCTTTCTTTTATATTCATACCTGCTTTTACCAATTCTTTTGAGGGAATCAAATTGACTAAGGTTGAACAGGATATGCCTGCTGAAACATATGGTTTAGAAGAGGGAATTATAATCAACGAGGTTAATGGAAAAGAAGTCCATGACATTATTGACTTTTCATCTCAAATGAATGAACTGGATTTGGAGCCGGGAGATTCTGTTAGTCTGGGTACAGAGAGCAGGACTTATAATGTACAAACTGCCGAAAAGAACGGCAGAGCATACATTGGAATACAATTCTGCAGCCAGCTGTCCGGAGAAGACCTTGCAAAGCTCTTTATACTACTGGGCCCAGGTATATTTGTAAAGCAGACATTGATTAATCCTGAATGCTATCCTGTAAAATACGGTCATCCTGCGGTTTTTTGGTTTATCTTTGATGTTTTAAAATGGACAATTCTTCTGAATTATGCAATCGGTTTAATCAATCTTCTCCCAGTCAAGCCACTGGACGGCGGATTAATGGTTGAAACGGTTGTAAAGAAATTTGTCAAAAATAAAAAACTTGCAATGAACATAGTTTATGCGATTTCTTTCCTTGGTTTGTTCATATTATTGGTTAATTTAGTTGGTCCAAGCGCATGGCAGTTATTTGGTGCAATTGGTTAGTGTTACCACTGAGTAATGACAGAAAAGCAGTAGATGGAAAACTATTTATCTGTTGGGGTTCACTTATTTGAAACGATAGGAATTTGAGAAAATTCTGTTTAAATCTTTATAGAGTTTTGATATAATGGCCCGGAAGAAAAAAACAAAAAGGACAAAATCCAAAAAGAAAAAGAAGACGAAGAAAAAATCCGGAAAGAAAGTTAAGTCTTCAAAGAAGAAAACTTCTAAAAAATCAAAGAGCTCCAGAAAGAAGACTAGACAGAAGAAAAAGTCCAGGAAAAAATCAAAGTCAAAAAAGAAAAGTAAAAAGAAATCTAAAAAAAGTAAATCAAAAAAATCCAAGAAGAAATCTAAAAAGGACAGAAGAAAACAATATTCTCCTCAGGATACATCCGGCTCATCAGAAAAACCTGAATTTTTAGAAAACAAACTTTACAAAACATTTATTAAAAGTATTGTAGGGGAAGAGGGCATGGATGTAGTTCACCATCTTTCTAAAGGTGAAATTAGCGATGTTGAGTTAACTGAGAAGCTTGCCGTCAAGAAAAAAGTAAATAAGAAATCCAAGAAAAAATCCAAGTCTGAAAAGAAGTCTAAAAAGAAAAGTAAAAAGGATTCTAAAAAAGGCAAAGATTCAGACAAGGATCCGAAAATGAAGCCGAATATTGTAAGAAAGTATTTGTACGCTTTATACGAAGCCGGAATAGTTTCGTACAGAAGGCACCGGTCAAAATCCGGATGGTATACTTATTACTGGACGATGCATCCGGAAAGAATTGATTCCGTTATTTCAGAAAATTATGAACGGGAAATTGACCAGCTCAAGGAACTTTTAACTCATGAAAAAGAAAATCATTTTTATGAATGCAACAATCAGTGTGTAAGAGCTATTTTTGAAAAGGCTGCAGATTGGGAGTTTAAATGTCCGGAATGCGAGGAAAAGCTTGAATTTGTGGACAACACTGAAAAAATAAGCGAACTTGAATCAGCAATTTCTAAGCTTTCAAAAAGAATGGCTTTTGAAGAGTAGTCATTTCTAACTCTATTAACCGACATCAGTTAAATTAATCTTATATAGTCTAAAATATTCCTTCTTTCTGAGGTGATTTAAATGGGAAATCTGCCTGATTTCAAAGCAGTTACCAAAGTCGGAGATAAAAGATGGAATGACATTGGCGCCGGCTGGAAGAAAGACGACAAAGTTTCAATTCAGCTGAACACTTCGCCAATACCGGCAAAAGGTAAAATCAATTTCTTGTTAGTTCCAAACAGCAACAACGGAAAGGACGAGGAATAAACATTAAGGGCCGTGCTTTTGGTACGGCTCTTTTGATTTTTTTTAAAGATGGAAAAAATATATGTTGACACTCATATCTTTGCAGACTACTGGGGCGACAGGAGCGACAATAAACTGCCTTTAGGGGAATTTGCATTCCGGCTGTTTAAAGAAACAATGAGTTGCAAGTTTTTGATATTGTTTTCTAAGCAAAACAGCATAGAGTTAAAATCTGGCTGTAAAATCTATGATTTATTTGAAATAGACTTAATGTCAGATTTACTATCCGCAGACAAACTTTTACGTATACCGATTAGTGAACAACAAAAACAAGAGGCAAAAAAGATTTCATTGGAAAGTCAAGTACCAAAAGGAGATGCTCTTCATGCAATTTTAGCAAGAGACAATGATGCTATTCTTGTCAGCAGAGATAAGCATCACTATTTGGTTGATGACCTAGTAACAGTTCGTAAGCCGGAAGATCTCATTTAATCTCCAAATATTATTTTTTCGGCTATTTTTTCCCCTTTTTCTATGTCTTCGTCAGTCACTTTTTTTCCTATTTTCTTAAAGTATCCTCGTCCTTCTTCTAGTCTTTTTACTGCCTGTTCAAGGTTAAACTCCTTTACTTTTTCTCTGGCAGAATCTTTCAAGAATTCAGACCTTGTTGAATACATTCCGCTTTCTACAGCTGAGTCGATTTCTTTAACAAGTTCTTTCGGCATTCTCAGGTGGACCATTTTGTTTGTCATGTATCAATTGTATATAGAAATGATATATAAAGATTGCTCCTTCCTCTCCAGCTCCCCTGTAAACTCTGCTCTTGCATATTTGAATATAGAAACCCTTATAAGCAATCCAAAAAGACTCAAATAATCCTGGAAAATTTTCTTTTCAGCGATTTTCCCTCTTTCTATGTCTTCGTTTTCTGTCATAAGAAACTATTAATAAAACTTTAATCATGAGGTGGGTATGACAGTAAAAAAGACACTTAAAGAATTAAATAAACAACAATTAACTACTTTATTTAAACTGGCATTAAGTGATCTGGAAATAGATATTCCGAATGATGAAAAGAAAGAACTTGAAGAGGTAATAGATTATAAAACTGTAATATACGGCACCGTCGGACAAGAGGTACATCCTTCAACAACATTGGCGATAATATACAAAGCAATAGCGAAATCAGACGAAAAAGAATTTGAAAAAAGATATGTAAATTCTCTGGCGGACATACTTGAAGAAACAGTAAACAACCTTGATGAATTAGATTTAAAGGATTGGGGGGTCGAATATATTAAAGAGCTTTTGATTAGCATAACTGGTATGAGGGGAAGTTTTAAAAAAGAAAAGGCTGGAGAAATTATATCAAATATTAAAAGGCTGTATAAAAATAAAAAATTAATGGGTTTAAACGAGGAGTTGGAAGCTTATACGGTTAAATGTCTTTGGTCATTTATGGATGTTATCAAAAACAATGATTTGAAATTCTGGTTAAATGTTATTGAAAAAAGAAATAATACACCCGTTGCTTTTATGGCCATTCTAAAGATTGACCCTGCGAAAGCAGAAGAATACCTTCCACTGCTAGTAAAGTGGTATTATAACCGAAAGGAAGGAGCTAAGTTTGCTTTATCTCTTACTTTAGAAAAATATCTGACAAGAGGCAAGAAGGAGCTTTCTAAAGAAAAATTAGAATTATCCAAAGACAAAATTAAAACATTGAAAAAATTACTCAGCAAATTAAAAGGTTCTAAAGAAGAATTTCTTATTAAACAACTGAAACATATTTTGGCTGAAAGTACGCTGGAGAGAGTTCTTGCTTAGGGCATTTATCTCTTTTTATGGAAACCCTTATAAGCAATCCAAAAGACCAAATTTAGTGGAATGAAAAGAAAAATATTAATTTTAATCCTGCTGGCATTGGCAGTATTTTCAAGTTTTAAGATTGCAGAAGCTTCTGCATCTTCGCCGACTGATATGGCTATTTATGAAAGCAGAGAAAGCGATTTCAAAGTATGCAGTATGCCCGATTCCAGCTCTCCAAAAAAGTATCAGGTAAAAATAACTCCTGTGATAAGTTCAACTGCATTTAAAGAGAGCAAAGAAGGAGAAATTAACTTGGAAAAAACAATGCTTTTGTATGAATATGTTTCTAAAAATTACGATTACGAGCTTTTTTCAAACTGGAGGAATTCTGAAGAAATTTTGAACAGCAGTTCCGGAGACTGCGCCGACCAGTCTGTTCTTTTGGTTTCTCTTTTAAGAAGTATAGGTATTGAATCGTATGTAGTTGAAGGAGATGGACATGCATGGACGGCAGTTCATTTGAAAAACAGGTGGATTCAGGTAGATCCTACTTCAGATGATTTTTGGTATGTTGAATCCTGCTTAAATTCTGGATGCGAAAATTATGAAATTTATGAGAAAGCAGATTCAATGTTTAATGAAAGGGAAGTTTTTTCCTGTTAATTTTTTAGAAAACATATATAAGCTCAAGAATTTTATTTCACTTCATGGCAAAGAAGAAGAAAAATAAATATCCGGTAAGCGTAGTCGTAGTAGATGTTCTCAAACCGCACAAGCCGAACATTGTTGAATTTGGAAAAGTTATCTGCAAAGAGAAGTCCATAAACAATGCAAATATAACTGTCTATGCAATTGATGAAAAAACGGAGTCTCTGAAAGTAATTTTGGAAGGAAAGAACATTGATTTTGACGAAGTCAGAAAAGCAATTGAAGATCACGGGGCAGTTGTTCATAGTATAGATAAAGTTGTCATCGGAAAGAAAGGAATTATTGAAACTCCCCATGCAGATATAGATAGAGAATAATCTAAATGAAGAAAATAATAGCAATTTTCAAATTCCTGGAAGGAAATGAAATTATCCGGCGCTATATTATAATGAATTCTTTTGACGGAGCTCTGACTGTTTTGGGTATTGTTATTGCTTCCTTTTTTGGAGGCATTCAGGAACCAAGGCTTGTTGTTCTCCCGGCTTTTGGTGCAGCGGTAGCACTTCTCATTTCAGGCATCTGGAGCGCCTATATTGCAGAAAAAGCTGAAGTTAAAAAGTCAGTTAAAAAAATGGAGATGCACTTAATGAATGACTTGAAAGGAACAAAATATTCTGAAAGAAAGCATAAAATGGCAAATATTATTTCATTAGTTAATGGTTTGTCTCCTATGCTTGTGGTTTTAATTATTGTTTCACCCTTTTTGGTTGCGAACTATAATTCACTGCCTATGCATCAATCTTATTTAATTTCATTTGGATTAACTGCAGTTCTTGTTTTCGCTCTTGGTGCCTTCGCTGGAAGGATTGCAAAAGAAAATAGAATTATTCACGGATTTAAAATGCTGGGTGCCGGAGTTTTAATCGGATTAATTTTCTACATATTATTAATAGTGGGGTTATTATAAAATGGAATGTCAAAAAGAAGCAAACCTAGAAAACTGCCCCTGTACATATGAAGGGTGTTCAAGAAAAGGAGTATGTTGTGAATGTATAGCTTATCATTTAAGCAGAAATGAACTTCCTGCCTGCTGTTTTGACTCTGAAACGGAAAAAACATATGACAGGAGCTTTGAAAAATTTATTGAAACTCATTCATAGAAAGAGTAAAGTTTAAAACCAAAGAATCTTAAGTACAGCCATGAGCTCATTAACTCCATTTGCACTAACAGGAATAATTTTGATTATTGGTTTCCTTGGAAACTATCTTTTTAAAAAAACAAAAATACCTGATGTTTTGATTCTAATCTTCCTTGGTTTTCTGATAGGTCCTGTTTTTGGATTCATTGACCCGACTTCTTTAGCAGGAGCAGTTCCAATTTTTGTCGCCCTTGCTTTAATTGTAATTTTGTTTGACGGCGGGCTGAATTTGAACTTAAATAAAGTATTAAAAGAAAGTTCAAGGTCAATCTCTCTTGCAACAGTCGGCTTTATTATGACAGTAATAATTACTGCTGTTTTCACACATTTTCTTTTCGGCTGGAATTATTTTACTGGCATACTTCTTGGTGCAATCATCGGAGGAGTCAGCTCTTCTGCCGTTCTTCCTTTAATTTTCCATCTTAAAACATCGGAAACTGCAAAAACTGTCTTAAGTTTGGAGGCGGTTTTCACTGATACTCTAGTAATTATAGTAAGTTTATCTGTTTTGAAAGTTGTTACTGGAGGCGGGGGCTCAATTCTAATGTCTGCAGCAAGAGGAATTGCCAGTGCCTTTTCAATAGGTATTGTTATAGGTGCAATTGCAGGAGTACTCTGGCTTAAAGTAATAAAAGTGGGAAGGGAGCAGGACTATTTCGGCATGTTTACTCTTGCTTTCGTGCTTTTAATGTATGCAGTAGTTGAGGCTTTAGGCGGAAACGGAGCAATTTTTGCTTTAATTTTCGGTTTAGTTTTAGGAAATGGAATATTGGTTTCAAAGCTTTTAAGAATGAGGAAGCTAAGAGCAGAAGCGGGAAAAGTAAGCAAGAGGTTCCACGGTCAGATATCTTTCTTTATGAAGTCTTTCTTCTTTGTTTATCTTGGAATGCTTGTTTCTGTAGCTAATATTGAGCAAACCCTCCTTATTGTTGTTTATTCAGCTGCATTAACTATACTTCTGCTTATAGGCAGATTTGTTGCAGTAAATATAGTTAAGAGAGGAAGTCCTGCACTGAAAGAAAACAGGGACTTAATCACTGTAATGCTTCCTAGAGGACTGTCAGCAGCTGTCTTGTCAAGAATGATTGTTGGAAGCGGTATAGCTCACGCTCAGATACTTTCTCAGATTGTAATATTTGTCATTCTCATTAGTACCATTGTTTCTGCTGTAGGAGCTGCAATTGTTGCAAAGCATCCAAAACTGGCGGGTCCGAAGGAAAAATAGTTGATGGTTTATGGTTCATGGTTATTTGTAAATGGTTTTTTACGTAGTTGGCAGCTGCTAGTGAGTTTTGTTACGACATACGATTTGCCGCTTACTAACTACCCTTTACCATCTACCATTTATCATTAATAAAAAGGTTTAAATAACCTCTCGTTCAATTGGTTTCCTACAATTTGGGAGAATTAATATTTATGGAACGTTCAAAAGGATTAAGAAGCAAAACAAGACATAAACTGCAGAACGGCAGGTTTTCAATAGCTGAATCTCTGCAGGAGTTCAAATCAGGCGAAAGGGTTTTGGTTAAAATTAATCCGGCAGTTCATACAGGTATGCCTCATCCAAAGTTTCAGGGGAATACAGGAAAAGTAGTCAGCAAAAGAGGAAGAGCATATTTAATTGAACTTGAGAGTAAAGGAATTCCTAAAAAAGTTATTGCAAAGCCGGAGCATCTTTCAAAATTTAAAAAAGGGGGTTCAAAATGATTGGAAAAAGATTACTGGGTGAAGAACCGGTAACTATGACTAAGGTAGAACGATTAATCAAAGACAGGAAGAAAGATGGGGAATTAAGTTATGAGCAGAATTTAGTTCTTGAAGCATGCAATAAGTTCTCAAAACTTTCCAAGAAGGAAGCGGAAGGTTTTATAAAGGATATCATTGATATTGAAAAGCTTAACAAAGAGCATGCAGTTATGCTCTCTTATATACTTCCAAAAACAGAGGATGAAATAAAGATTCTTTTCAGCAAGGAGCACTTCATTTTATCAGACGAAGAAATTAAAAAAGTTCTCGAAATTCTAAATAAATACAGCGAGGGCAAAAAGAAGGAGTGAGGTTTATGCCAACTGAAGAAAATGCTATTGTTTTGGACTATTTGCCCGAAGGGAGAGCTGACTCCAACGTACCAAGATATAAACGGGAAAAGAGAATAGCTCAGGTTCTTGGAGAAGACTACTTTTCTCTGCTGGAAGTTGTTTTAAGGGAGGGGCATTCTGCTTCCTCAGGCGACAGACTGTATATAGGCAAGGGAACCAGAGAAAAGGTACACCACATTGTAAAAAGACTGAAATATGATGATTTAACTTCAACTGCTCAAGTTGAATTTGAATACGCCGTTGAAAAGCTTGTTGAAGAGAAGGAAGATACTTTTGTAAGATGGTTCAACGAGTGCGGTTCATTAACTACAAGATTACATAGATTAGAGCTTCTTCCGGGAGTAGGCAAGAAGCATATGTGGGATATAACCAAGATAAGGAGAGGAAAAAAATTCGAAAGTTTTGAAGATCTTGCTGAAAGAGTTCCTCTGCTTCCAAATCCTAAAAAATTGGTTGTTAAAAGAATTATAACAGAACTTAAAGGAAAAGACGAGCACGGTAAAAGGGTAAAATATAGAATATTTGCCGGAGTTAAAATGTTTCCGGATGAGGACAAATCCGAAGATAAGAAAGAAAAGAAGAAAAAGAAATCTTAATTCAGCAGTAATTAATAATGAATTTAAAAGAAATCAAACAGCTTCTTAAAAAACACGGTATCCAGCCTAAAAAGTATCTGGACCAGCATTTTTTAATTGACTCTAAAGTTTTGAAGAGGGAGGTTGATTATGCACAGGTTGATGAGAAGGATACTGTTCTTGAAATAGGGCCCGGAATAGGAACTTTGACCAGATTAATTTCAGAAAGAGCCGGAAAAACAATTGTTATAGAAAAAGATGAAACTTTTAAGCCTATTCTTGATGAAATAGACGGTGTTGAAGTTATTATCGGAGATGCATTGGAAACCGAGTGGCCTTCTTTTGATAAATTAATTTCAAATGCGCCTTATTCCATCTCTTCTCCATTGGTTTTTAAAATATTGGGGCATGATTTTAAGTCCGCTGTTCTCTGTCTTCAGAAGGAATTCGCTGCAAGAATGGCTGCAAAACCAAGAACGGAAGGTTATTCTCGATTAAGTGTAAACTGCTATGTCAGGGCAAATGTAACTCTTTTGGAAGATGTAACTCCTGATAAATATTATCCTAAACCGGAGGTAAGTTCAACAATTTTGAAAATGACTAAAAAAGAGCTTGTGCTTCCTAAAAAATTTGATGATATTGTAAGAGCTCTTTTCCAGCATAAGAACAAGAAAATGAGGAATGCATTAATGGATTCTTTCCATGAAATTGGGGAGGAGGAAGAAGTCAAGAAGTTTGTTGAAGGTTTAGGAGTTAAGAAACATTTGAAAGTAACCAATTTAAAGCCTGAAGACATTATAGACTTAGCAGAACAATGGACAGACATGAAAGGCAAAAAGTAATAAAAACGATAATTGAAAGGTTTAAACAGAAAGATAAATTTCGTACAAAGCAGTTGAGGAGCGTTTTATTCAGATTAAATGTAGATTTTAAAACTTGGTTTTATCGATTACAAGAAAAGAATATAATTGAAGACGCTGGGTGGGGCTACTGGAAAATTACTAATTCAGCAATAAGGGATTATAAACAAGGAAAATTCATTATCAAACAGAAATCTACTAAAGAAGCAGATCCGGAAGAAAAGCGATTTAATAGTTTATGCAGGGATTTAATTGAACATTTTTATTTTGATAGAAATACCCATACATTTAAAACAAAAGAGTTCCGTATAACTGTAGGTAAAGGACGTATCAAGCCCCACAATGAGCTTTTAAGTAAATTACAATCTAAAGAAGTAATAGAAAAATTAGGAGTGGGAAAATGGAAAATAACAAAAGAAGCAGTTATAAGATATAGGAAAGGAGAATTTAATGACTAAAAAACCAATTTTCGAACTTAAAAATGTGTCTAAAATATATAATGCCGGTTCAGTTAAAACTACTGCATTGGATAAGGTAAGTTTGGAAATCAAGCCGGGAGAGTATGCATCTCTTTTCGGTCCAAGCGGCTCAGGTAAAAGCACGTTAATGCACATAATGGGCTGTCTGGACACTCCAACTAAAGGCAAGGTTTACATAGATGGAGAAGAGGTTTCTGAATTAGACAGCGACGAACTTGCTCAAATCAGAAGAGAAAAAATTGGTTTTGTTTTCCAGGCGTATAATTTAATTCCGAGTTTAACTGCAGTTGAAAATGTAGCTCTGCCAATGAGATTTAAAGGAGTAACAAAAGAAAAATCAGAAAAAGAAGCTGAGAAGCTTTTGAAAAAAGTTGGTCTTGGAGAGAGACTGACAAATAAAGGAAATGAACTTTCAGGAGGCGAACAGCAGAGAGTATCAATTGCAAGGGCTTTAATTAATGATCCGGATGCAATACTTGCAGACGAACCTACCGGAAATTTGGATACGAAAACAGGGGATACAATTATTGATGAACTTGAAAGATTAAATAAAAAAATGAAAAAAACAATTGTAGTTGTTACCCACGATCCTCATATTTCAAAGAAAACAAAAAGACAAATATTAATAAAGGACGGCAGATTACAGAAAGGAAAGGAGAAACATGTTAAAAAATATGCAAATGCGTAAATTGGCTTTAATATCTATTGTGTTTCTAGCAGTATTTACCAGCGGAGCTTATGCAACCGCTAACTTAGAAGTAGATGCAACGCTGCCTTCTGATTCAGTTGTTGCAGGGGACACAATTACTTTACAGCTTGCTTTAACTAGTGAAGGCGATACTGGTGCAAGTGAAGTCAGCTATGAAATAATAGCCGGCTCTGAAATAACAGGATATCCAACAGGAATAAATTCAATAACTTCTGTTCCAGAAGGACAAACCAGGAGATATAAAATACCCTTAACTATTTCTTCATCCGCAGAAGACGGAACATATCCAATGACACTCAAAATAAGATATAGCGGAGGAACTGATTCACCTATTACGATTTCAAAAACAATCAGAGTAGGTTCGCAGAATTCTTTTTATGTTTCTGATATTTATTATGAGCAAAATACACTTGAACCCAGTACGACCAGAGAAATAAGTGTATTAGTAAAAAATGTTGGAGAAACAAACAAGTACAATGTCTTTGCCGAACTTGACCCGAATACAACAGACATAATTCCCTCCGGAGCAGGAGCGGAAGCGCATGTAGAAAAAATTGCATCCGGAGCAACAAAAGTACTTGTTTTTAAAGTAAGTATAGACAGCGAAGCAGAAACTAAGACATATTCTGCCGATTTAAATATTGACTATGAAAGCGGCTCCGGGAAACAGCATTCTGAAACTATATCTATTGGTCTTCCTGTATCTGGAACGCCAAAACTTGAAATTTTAAATTATGAGGTTGATGACAATAACTTTGAAGTTGAAATTGAAAATCTCGGAACGGCAAGGGCTAAAGCCATTCGGGTTGAATTAATTCAAAACGGAGAATCAGTTGGAGTAGATGTAGATAATGAATTAAGGATTGACAAGCATACTACGTTTAGATTTGAAACTTATGAGAAAGGTATCGGGGAGCTTAAAATTACATTCCTTGATGAACAAAATGAAGAATATACAAAATCGGTTCCTGTTCAAATTGATGAATCATCAGGAGGGCTTGGAATAAGTCCTTTAATGTTTTTATTGATTTTAATAATTATTATAGAAACATCATTCATATTGAAATTAAAAGAAATCGGCCCCTTTAAAGAGAAAAAATAATTTCTGATTATGTTAGACCTTACTTTTAAAGATATAAAAGGCCACAAGATAAGAACTTTTTTAACTATTCTTGGAATTATAATTGCAATAGGTGCGGTTGTTTCTCTGGGCTCCATTTCTGAAGGTATGAACGAGCTTGTTACCGAGCAAATGGAAATGTTTTCAGGAATGATTGAAGTTACTGAGGCAGGAGTAGAACCAGGCCCTAATACAGCTGCTTCAACTAAAATAGATATTGATGTTTTTGAAGATATCAAAGAAATGGACGGGGTTGATGAAGCAGTTCCTGCTCTTGCAAAACAGGTTCCAATGGAAGGAATTATTTTTGGAATGGACTTAGGCAAGCTTGATTTATTCGGACTGGAGAATATCCAAGTTGAAGATGGCAGATGGCCTTATTCTGAATATTATGAAGTTGTAATTGGAGATGCAATTGCAGAAAATCAGGATTTAGTTTTAGGAGATATGATGAAAATTGAAGGCAAAGAAATGGAGATAGTCGGTATTCTTGAAAAAACAGATTCTATGTTTGACATGCTGATTGCAATGGAGTTTGAAACGGCGCAGGATGTTTTTGAAGAGCATGAAACTATAACTTCTATTTATATTAAAGCAGAGGATCCTGAAGATGTTGAGTATTTAGCTGAAGAAATTGAATCGGAATATCCTTATTTAGATGCATGGACTTCAGAAGAAGGCGTTGAAATGGCCGAAGATATGATAGGAACTGTAAGAATTGTTACTCTTGGGATAGGCATAATTGCTGCTTTCGTTGCCGCAATAGGTATAATTAATACTATGTTCATGTCAGTTTCTGAAAGAACCAGGGAGCTTGGAATTATGAAGGCAGTCGGGGCCACAAGAAAGCAAATCATGAGGCAGATATTTGAGGAGGCAGGAGTCCTTTCTGTTTTTGGAGGTGTCTTTGGTTTGGCATTTGGTTTTATTGGTACTGAAGCAATGAATTTGTATATGGGGATTCCGCTTGCGAGAATTACTCCAATTTTAGCAGTTTCAGGAGTGTTATTCGGTATTCTTTTAAGTCTGGCTGCAGCCTACTATCCGGCTGTTAAAGCTTCAGAAGTAGATGCAATAGATGCTATCAGAGGTGCGAAATAAGTGATAGGAGACCTGGTTAGAACTGAATTTGAAAGGCATAAATTAAGAACAATTCTTACAGTAGTTGGAATTGTTATAGGTATATTTCTTTTAGTTACTCTTGCTTCCTTTACTGCAGGTATGCAGGCGAGTATAAATGAAGATTTAAGTGTCCTTTCAGGTTTAGTAACTGTAGTTAGTAATGATGTTACTTTTGCAAATTATCAGGCAAGCCAGATTGATGAGGATTACTCAGAAGAACTTTTGGATGTAAGCGGAGTTGAAGATACTGCTCCAGTAATTTTTATTCAGGTGGCAAAGGTCGGTTCAATTATTGGTTTTGAACCGGACGACCTTGATTTTTTCCCGGCGGATTATGTTGGTTATCAAAAAGGGAGACTGTTTGAAGAAGGAAGCAGAGAAATTGCTCTCGGTTCAAAAGCTGCTGAAAGACTGGGCTACACCATTGGAGATATTATTGAAATTAGGACTAACAACTATGAGGTAGTTGGAGTATTTGAAGAGACCGGAACAACAGATGATGAAGCTATAATTACTTCAATTGAAAATGCTAAGGAAATGTGGGGAAAAGATGATAAAATTACTCTTGTCATGCTGAAACCGGAAGATGTTGAAGAAGTTGATTTAATTGCTGAAAGAATAAATGATGATTATGAAGACGATTTGTATGCACTTTCCCAGAAAGATGCTCAAAGAAGAGCTGAAGACCTTGTCGGGCAGATTAACATTATGGTTTACTCTGTCGGACTAATTGCTGCCATCATTGCAGGCATAGTTATCATGAACGTGATGTTCATGTCTGTAAGAGAAAGAAGACAGCAGATAGGAGTTATGAAAGCAGTTGGAGCAACTGATACTCAGGTTCTTTCTGAAATACTTGCAGAATCTGCAATAATTGCAATTGTTGGAGGGGTCTTTGGACTTATTCTTGCATTTCTGGCATCAGTCGGCATTAATGCCTATTTAGGAGAAAGTTTAACAAAAATAACACTGCCTCTTATTGCAGGATCTATTGGATTTTCACTCTTTTTAGGAATAGTCGGCGGAATTCTCCCGGCAAGAACAGCTGCAAAAATTAACCCAATAGAAGCGTTAAGATATGAGTGAATTTATTCTATCTTTTCAATAAATTTTTCTAAGTCTGGTTTAAGTTCTTTTTCTAAATATCCTGAAAAGAGGTCACTTCCTTTCTTTTTATACAGGGCGTCTGCATCATATTTAATGCGGATACTTATCTTTTCACTATTATAATCGTAATCTTCAAATACAATCTCTACTTTGCTTTTCTTTAGATCTTTTTTAAGCTTTTTCAGTTTTCTTATTATTTTAACAGTTGCTTTTTTAGTGTTTATTCCTTGTTTTAAGTGAATTATCACTGCTTGTGTTGTCATAAGATATTTACTGTATTTTTTCCTTTATTTATTCTTCTATACAATTCCAAACTCCTAACTTATTTTGAATTGCGTGTTTTTCCAGCTCTTTTAAGTATGAATATTTTTTAGTGTCATTTTTGTACTTGTCATACACTTCCGCATAGCCGTTGTATACTAAAATCGAGTTAACTGAATTGTTTTCTACATGGATATACCTTAAAAGCCGTCCATATTTTCCTACGTTTGTTTTATCTTTTTCCAGGAAAACTTCCTTGTTAAGAGTTAACTTGATTAGGGCTTGTTTTGCTTCATTATAGTAGCAGTCGCCTTTTTCAGGCGTGTTTATTCCGGATAATCTGATTCTGGCTGAATTATTTAAGTCTAAGGTATCTCCGTCAACTACATTTGTTACGGTATATGGTCCTTCCAGTTCAGCTTCTTGAGGGCTTTCTTCAATACATCCGCAGATTAGAATGATTAGGATTAATGGAATTATCTTTTTCATACTGAAAATGGAGAA
>CAZNLD010000003.1:14547-80359 GCA_964574035.1 Candidatus Undinarchaeota archaeon | reverse complement strand
TACCATCTATATTTGCTTTGAAGATATTCTATAGAATTAGAGAGATTTAATTGTTGTTATATTTGTATAGCAGACCAACTCTTCTCTGTTTAAACTTAGAACAGTTAAATTAAATTTAAATAATCTAGTCCAGATTCTCCATTCGGAGTTTAAATCGAATGGAAAATAAAACAAAAATCAAATTGGCGGGAAGTATATTTTTAATCTTATTCCTCTTTCTGCCTGCCGGTATTTCAGCTGAAACAGATTCAGACGGTGATGGAATTTCCGACTGGAATGAAACTAACGTTTATCATACAAATCCAAATCTACCTGATACAGATTACGACGGCTACTCGGACAGGATGGAGATATTCGGCGTTGACCTAGACGGCAATCAGATGCCCGGATATGTAAAAAGACCGGGAGACAGTCCAATTGTTTCGGCTTATGCAAAGATTGAATTTGGCATTGATGATAATTTTACTATTTTCAACAATAAGAAAATTTCTTTTGAAAACAGAGTCGTTGAATCAAAAGAACACACTTACGGAACAGTAGTTACTAAAACAACATCTTCAACTGTCGGTATCGGTTCCAGTCATTCAACAAGCAACCACCAAGACGTTTCAAATAAGAAAGCCAACCAAGAGTATTCCTCTGAATATGAAAACAAGCTATCATCTGAAACAGATATGTATTCAGAGGTTACTGTCCATGGAAAAGAAACAATTACTGATTATGGTGTGAAAGGAGAGGCAGGAGTTGAGGCGGGGCTGGGTGCAAAATTTGAAAACGGGAAAGTTTCAGGTTCAGTAGGACCAATGGCGCACGCCGGAGTTTCAGCCTCCTGGCATAGAAAAAATACAGTAACAGATACTACTTCCGGACATACTGAAAAAGGAACATATGAGGAAATCCATGAAGGAGGAGAGAAAAGAACTTATAAATCCTTTGAACAGGAAACGGAAACAGGAATTGGGCATTCTCAGACTCTTTCAACTACAAATCAAGTAACTCGTTCCACTTCAGTTTCAACTTACGATCTGCATACAATTGGAACTGCAAAAGAATGGGCCAGAATTGAAACGCAGGATACTTCTGAATGGGGAGTTCTAAGATTTAATTTAAAGGTTTCAAATACGGGAACGGACAAAGCAACTGACATTAAAAATCTAAGGTTCCTTGTTAAAATTGGAAAATATAAGAAGACATTTCCGTTTTTAGATGAACCGGGGGCAGTTATTAATAATCTCCCGCCGGGCGAGTCAATCGTTTATTCCGGTGCAGTAGAAGTTCCTCTAAGATTGGAAGAAATTAAGGCAATTGACACCGGGGCAGATATAGAAATAAGTGCAATTGCATATGATTTCAATGAGCAGATACAGGCCGTTTCCGCCTATAACTCAGGAGTTTTAATTCAAATAGACGACGGAGTGTCAGATGGAAAAGAAGAGTTAGTTTCTTATCTAATTCCAGTGGATACTAATTCAACCTATCTGGACATCTTAAAAAAGCTCAATCGGTCTGTTGTTGTTAAGAATGAGCCTGTCAGAGAAATCAGTTTAAAAGTAAATAATTCTGTGTTATATTCAGTCAATAATTTCTCCGTATCAAATTTAAGCTGGTGGACTACTAAAACAGAGGGAATTCAAAATAAAACCTTCCTTAAAAAGAAAGCAAAGAAGGGCGGAAAAGCAATCTTAACTTTTTATCAGGATTCGGATGCAGACAGTTACACAGACAGAGAGGAAATAAACAGAAACAGAGATCCGAATGATAAAAACGATCATCCAGGTCCAAAACTTGCAGCAACCCCCTATCTTTTGGAAAATGACTCTGGAGAGGTTTCCTTCATACTGAAATTTGAAAATTCAGGAGATTACGATGCATATGGAATTGAAGCCAGATTATATTCTCCAAATAAAAACATAGATGTAGTTGACGAATTTGCCGGAGGTGCAATAAGAGTAGAAGAAGGAGAGGAATTTGTTCTAAATGACCTCCTTTCGTATGTTGGAACTGCGCCCAAGCTTGAACTCCTTTACAACGATCCTCAAGGTTCTCACAGACTATTGGTGCCTCTTGAAAATAAAATGGAAAAATTCACGAGTTTAGTTGAACCGGTAAACAGGTCCCTTAGTTATTCTTATTTCGGAGATTATCTTCCTGAAAATTCTGAATTTAACTGGACTCCGATAGGAGATACAAGCTCAAACTACATGACTGATAATTATCTTTTAATTGACGATCCTTCAAGTGCGGATAACGGATATTTTCTGCCGGTAGATACGGAAAAGGTGCCGACTGATTTTACCTTAACTTCCAGTTTTATGCCTGAATTTACAGAACACCCTATTGGTTTTACTGTTTATGGAAAAGGAAATGAAGAACTGGAATTTAGATTAAGTCTTACTAATAAAGACAACAAGTTAATTGCAAGGATGAAAGACTCATCTGAAGAAGTTGTTGTTCCTAACTCAGATGACTTTCATGAATATTCTTTAAAGTATGATGCTCAGAACAAAACTTATGAGGTCTTTGCAGATCAGACTAAAATATTATCTGGAGGGGCAGAATTTCAAAATATATCTGGAATTACATTTGGAAGTCTTATATGGAGTTCTATAACAAGAAGCAGATGGAAATATATTAATTTTGAATTCTCAGCAGGCGATTATTATGAATCTTATGAATTAAAACCGGAGGACATGGTTCAAAATATTGACTTAATAAGCAGCGCACCCGGGAAGATAAATTATCAGGGAACAGTAGATTTAAATTTTGTATATTCAAATCCGGATATTTTAATAGAGGACGGGAAACTGCATTTAAATTATTTTTTGAATGATGATAAATTAAATTCAAAGGAAGTAGAACTAAATTACTCAACAGGCTCCACTTCTTTTCATGATTCATTCAAACCGTCTGATTTCGGAGCATCAACTGCAGGAAATAAAATAACTGCGGTTGCAGTTGCAACAGATTATCAGGGAGTTATGCTTGCAGAAGATACTGCTGTTATTGAAGTTAGCAGCCCTCTTCAGATTTTAGATTCCAGTTCTACAGAAGAAAAAGAAATATATGAAAATGACTCAATTGAATTTTTTATAAATGCAGTTTCTGAAGAGGGAACTGTATCTTATCAATGGAGTTTAGACGGAACGGAGCTTCCGGGAGAAATTAGTTCAACTTATGTTTACAGTCCGGATTTCAACTCAGCTGGACTTCATAATGTTTCAGTTGAAGTTTCTGACGGAACTTATATTGAAGAAAGAAGTTGGTATGTAACTGTTGTAAATGTAAACCGTCCTCCTTTGATACCGGAATTTCCAGATATTTCAATAAATGCAACTGAAAATGTTACGATAAGTCCGGCAGTTTCAGATCCGGACGGGGATAATTTAACAGTAAATATATCCGAACCATTAGGTTCAGATGGTTTTTGGCAGACAGTTGAAAGCGACGCCGGAAATTATACGGTTACCATTTCAGCTTCTGACGGAAAGAAGAATTCTTCTGAAACGTTCATGCTGTTTGTTTTAGTGCCCGACAGTGCAGGAAATGATGACTCCGATGAAAATAATCAAAACGGAGATTCAAATAATATAGAAGGCAGCTCCGGCGGCGGAGGATCGGCTTATAATCCGCCTGCAGATGAAAGTGAAGAAACAGAAAATACTAATGAGCAGAAACCAGAAGGCTCGTCAGAATCTGAAGAAATTGAATTTGAACAGCCGCCCGAGCAGATTATAACAGAAGCTAATTCAGCTCCAACCGGACTTTCAGTTGGAATAAACAATAGATTGAAGGCAACTGGTGTAATTATCGCCTGTTTAGTCGGAGTCTTTATTTACACTCTTTTCAATAATTCAAAAAAATCAAAATCATCCGGTCCTTTCAAATCAATAAGCTAATCTTTTCTTGAAACTAAAAAATCGGCAAATTCAAGAAGAATTTCTTTTGCCTCCGAATCTTCTAAAATATCAAGTCCTTCTTTTGCATCTTTAACAAGTTCAAATGCATAATTTTTAGCATAATCAATTGAGCCGGTTTTTTCCAGAATCTCTACCGTTTCATTTATTAATTTTTTATCTGTTTTTTCAATTGGCTTGTCAAGTATTTCGTTCAACCTTTCCTTATCTTTTTCATCTGCATTTTCTAAAGCATGGCATACGATACTCGTTTTCTTCCCTTTTTTAATGTCAGAACCAAAAGTTTTTCCAGTTTTTTCAGATGCAAAATCAATATAGTCATCCCAAATTTGGAATGAAAGTCCAACCTTTTCACCGTAGTTTGCGAGAGCATCAAGCTCTTCCTGACTCCCGGAGCCGCACATTGCCCCGATTTTAGCTGAAGCTTTGATCAGAGAAGCGGTTTTAAGAGTTGCCATTTTTATGTATTCTTCCAGAGAAACTTTTCCTTTTTTTTCAAAACTTACATCAAAAGCCTGCCCTTCACAGACCTCCATAATTGTTTTAGTCAAAATCTTGAGAATTTCTTTCTTATTTTCAGTATCTTCCAGATTTAAGGCACTTTCATATGTTTTTGTAAATATGCCGTCCCCTGCATTTATTGCAAGCCCTTCACCGTATTTTTTCCAAAGAGTTGGTTTGCCCCTTCGCAATTCATCTCTGTCCATTACATCATCATGAACCAAAGTAAATGCATGTACCATTTCAAGAGATGCAGCTGCCGGCAGAGCCTTTTCATATGAACCGGATACCGCTTCGCAGGCAAGCAGACATAATGCCGGCCTTACTCTTTTACCGCCTGCAAAAATATGATATTTCATCAATTCATACAATTCCTTCGGCTCCTTCTCAGGCATTAATTTCTCTAACTCCAAATTGACTACTTTCTTATACTTCTCAAGTTTTTCAAGCGCATTCATATCCCAGATATTGATGTGTTAATTATAAATATCTTCTTAAATTATACTTTACCTATGAAAGATTTAAAGCCAAATTCAAAAGTTAAAATTAAAACTTCAAGAAAAGAATACGAAGGAACAATAATGCCGAGGACTGAACTTTCAGATGAAAAACATATTGTTCTAAAATTAAAAAGCGGATACAATGTCGGTATCTTAAAAAGTGAAATTCTTGATGTTGAAAAACTAGGAAAAATAGAAAAGAAAGAAAAAAAGAAAAAATCAAAGAAAGATTTCAAGAAATCCAATCCGAATATTTCTATAGTTTCAACAGGCGGAACGATAACTTCTGAGGTTGATTATGAAACAGGAGGCGTTTCTCCTTTTAAATCTCCAAAAGAACTGCTTGCTACTGTCCCGGAACTTGCTGATTTTGTAAATATAGAACATATTCATACGCCTTTCAGGCTTTTAAGCGAAGATATGACTGGAAATGAATGGGCAAAAATAGCAAAAATGGTTTACAAAGATCTGAAAGAAAGCGGATTGAAAGGGGTTATTGTTACTCATGGAACAGATACTCTGCATTTCACTTCTGCAGCCCTTTCATTCATGATACAAAATCTAAATAAACCGGTTGCAGTTGTCGGAGCTCAGAGATCAATTGACAGGGGCTCTTTTGACGGAGCAATGAATTTAATCTGCTCCGCTCAGTACTGTTTGAGCGACATTGCAGAAGTATCAATAGTCATGCACGGAAGTACAGAGGATGAATATTGTCTTGCAAATAGGGGAACAAAAGTAAGGAAGATGCATACTTCAAGGAGAGATGCATTCAGACCAATTAATGACTCTCCTTTGGCAAAAGTTTGGTCTGACGGGAACATAATTATTGAAAATTCAGATCATACTAAGAGGTCGAATTCAAAGCCAAAACTTGATACTAAATTTGAAGAAAAGGTCGGATTGCTTCATCACTATCCGGGTTCAGATCCGAAAGCTTTAGACTTTTTCGTAGATGAAGGGTATAAGGGAGTAGTTCTGGCGGGAACCGGCTTCGGTCATATGTCAACAAAACCTGAAAAGAAAAAATTCAGCTGGACCAAACATGTAAAAGATGCAGTTGATTCAGGGATGTTTGTGGGTATGACTTCTCAGACTTTATATGGAAAGGCAGACCCTCTTGTTTACAGCGCCGGAAGGATTTTGAAGGATGCAGGGGCAGTTTATCTGAAAGACATGCTTCCTGAAACAGCATTTGTAAAACTCGGCTGGGTTCTGGGACATACGAAGAAACTGGATAAGGCAGAAAAAATGATGCTTGAAAACTACGCTAACGAATTTAATGATAAAATAGAACCTGAAACTTTTCTATATTAATATGGATTACACAGAGTTAGGACTTAAAATAGGTTTAGAAATCCACCAGCAGCTTAACACTAAAAAGCTTTTCTGCAGCTGTTCTTCTAAATTGTCTGAAGGCGAACCTGATTTAGTTGTGAAGAGAAACCTCAGAGCTGTTGCGGGAGAGACAGGAGAAATTGATGTTGCAGCTATGCAGGCCCAGGCCAAAGGATCAAGTTATACTTATCACTTTTACAACGACAGCTGCTGCATGGTGGAGCTTGACGAAGAACCGCCTCAAGAAATTGATGAAGAAGCCCTTGAAACAGTTCTTACGGTTGCATCTATGCTCAAATCGAAAATTGTAGATGAAATGCATGTTATGAGGAAAACAGTTGTTGACGGTTCAAATACTTCCGGTTTTCAGAGGACTGCTCTTGCAGCAGTCGACGGCTCTCTGAATTTTAAAGGCGCTCAAATAGGTATACTTTCTATCTGCATCGAAGAAGATGCTTCCAGAATTATTGAAAGAAAGAGAGATGAAACAGTTTATAGCCTTGACCGGCTGGGAATTCCTTTAATTGAGTTGGCCACAGCTCCGGATATAGAGACACCAGAAAAGGCAAAAGAAGTGGCAAAAGCAATTGGCTCTATTATCAGGGCTACTGGAAAAGCAAAAAGAGGTCTTGGAACAATCAGGCAGGATTTAAATATTTCAATTAAAGACGGAGCGAGAGTTGAAATAAAAGGAGTTCAGGATTTAAAATCAATTCCTCTTGTTATTGATAATGAAATTGAAAGACAGCAGACTTTAATTAAAATTAAAGAACTGCTAAATATTAAAAACGCAGAAAAAGTTAAATCCAGCTATATTGACGTTTCAAAACTTTTCAAAAATACAAAATCAAAGGTAATTAAATCGGCTTTAAAGAAAGAAAACGGGATTGTAGGAGCAGTCAAACTTAAAAATTTTTCAGGACTTCTTGGAAAAGAAGTTCAGCCGGGAAGAAGATTTGGAAGCGAGCTTGCAGACTATGCCAGAGCATACGGAGCCGGTGGTTTGTTCCATTCAGATGAACTTCCTGCATATGGAATAACTGAAAAAGAACTTGAAAAGCTGGAAAAGAAGCTCAAAGTAAATTCAAATGATGCCTTCATTTTAATTGCAGATGAAAAGGAAATCTGTGAAAAATCTTTTGAAGCAGTTTCTGAAAGAATAGATACTGCTTTTGAATCCGTGCCTGAAGAAACCAGGAAGGCGTTGGAAGAAGGAAATTCAAGCTATATGAGGCCACTTGCCGGCGGAGCTAGAATGTACCCTGAAACTGATTTAAATCCGATAAGTTTTGAGAACAAATATCTGAAAGAGCTGGGGAAAAACCTTCCAAAAATGCCGTGGGAGGAGAAAGGAGACTTAAGGTCTGAATTTAATCTTCCTAAAGAAATGGTTGAAAAACTCTATGATTCAAATTATCTTTCACTGTTCAAGAAATTGGCAGAAGAAACTGAGGTCCAGCCAAAGCTTATTGCAGGAACTTTTACAAATATTGTTCCGAGCATGCCGGAAGATATTGTTTTGCAGGAGAGATATTATCTTGATTTATTCAAGGCTTTAGACAATGAAGAGTTCAGCAAGGAGGCAGTTCCAGAAATTCTTGAAAAATGGCACACCAGTCCTGAAAAAGAGTTTAAAGAAATTGTCAAAGAACTTGATTTAAGCAGAGCGTCAGGAGATGAAATTGAAAAAACAATTGATAAAATTGTAAAAGAGAAAGAAGAGTTCATTCAGAAAAAAGGCGGCAGAGCTTTAAAACCACTTATGGGAGTTGCAATGAAAGAACTCAGGGGAAAGGCAGACGGAAAAATGATAATGAATATTTTGAAGAAAAAAATCAAAGAAGTTCAGTAATTTCAGCAAGTTTTCTTCTTTTTTTTGGAAAAAGTATTTAAACATTTAAGACGTTCCCAATTCTGAGTATGCTGCCTCAAATTGAGACAGCACTAAATATTAGATTCTAGGCATTAGGGGCTGTGGGGGTCCCGCTCGAACTGCCTGGATCTCAAAGAGGTGGAAAGAATGGCTGAATTAACTCTGTCCAGTGTAGGCCGTGTTATCAAAAAAGCGGGCGCAGACAGGGTATCAAACGATGGAAAAGAAAGCATGCGGGCCGTTCTGGAAAATTATGCAAAAGAGATAGCGAATAAAGCAGTAGTTCTAGCGAATCATGCAGGAAGAAAGACCGTTAGGTCTGAGGACATAAGACTCGCGCTTTCTTAAACAAACGGGGGCACCCAAGCCCCTTTCATTTTTATTAGAATGGACTTGAAAATCAAAAACTATCCTGAACATTTAGGATTAATCCCCGACGGCTGCAGGAGATGGGCAGTCAAACAGAGTTTTAAACCTTGGAAGGGTCACAAAAAGGGAATAGAGGTCATGGAGAATATTGGCAAATGGTCCTTCAAAAATTTACCAATTAAATACTATACGGTATATGGTCTTTCATATGAAAATTTAAATCGGTCTAAATCACTTTTAAAAATTTTATTTAATCTTTATTCAGAACACTTTTTGAAACTGGCTGAAGATGAGGTTGTTCATGAAGAAGAAGTAAATGTAAGTGCAGTCGGCAGGCTTGATTTGCTTCCAAAAAAACTTCTGGATGCTATTAAGACTGCAGAAGCAAAAACAAAAGATTATGATAAAAAATATTTTCAGATCGCTCTAGCTTATTCAGGAAGGCTTGAAATTGTAGATGCTGCAGAAAAAGCTTCTGGATCTGGAGAAATTTCCGAAAAAACAATTTCAAATAACATGTATTCAGATTTTCCGGATGCTGATTTAATTATACGGACTTCTGAGAAGAGAATTTCAAATTTTCTTTTATGGAAGGGGGCATATTCAGAGCTGTATTTTATAGACAAATACTGGCCTGACCTAACAAAAGAAGATTATATTGAAGCTCTGAAAGAATTTGACAGGAGGAAGAGAAGATATGGGAAATGATAGATAATCGTAAATGGTAAATAGTGAATTCTTTTGTAATTGATTAGAATAAGTATCTGAAATAAGGGAGATAACTCAATAAAACTGGATTTTTAACTGCTTCTTTTATTAGTTTAGAGGGTTTGTCCATATCGCCGTGTTCTTCAATTAGTTTCTTAATCTCTGGTTTGTTAAGAAGCTCCCAGAGTTTATCCATTTTTTTATCAGTCAATCTGTTAAGGAATTTTCTAATCATTAAAGCATAATTTAATTCAGGTTTAACTTTCATGCTCCACAGCTCTTCATAAGCTTCAAGATCTTTCCTTTCAAGAGCATCCGCCAATATTTTTGCAGATTTGAAGCCCATATAAATACCACCTCCGCTTGTCGGCTTGACCTGCCCGGCAGCGTCTCCAACCAGCGCAATATGGTCTTTCCATATCTCCCTTCTCCATTTCATTGGAATTACTCCTCCATATTTTTCTAGTATTTCAGGATTTCCGAATTTTTCAGAAATAAATTTACCAAGGTATTTTCCTGGGCTTTCATTCGAAGCAAGCCCTACCTTCAGTCTTTTATTCATTGGAACTATCCATGCAAAGAAACCGGGGGCAACACCTTCTCCAAAATACATTTCAACAAAATCTTTGCTCATACTTTCATTTTCAATTTCAACTTGAATTCCGGTAATTGTTTTTTCAAGCTTCGGGAAGTTTCCAAGTTCTGCAACAGTTGAATTCGGACCGTCAGCCCCGACAATAAATTCTGCCTCCGGGTTTAATTTTTCAACTCTTTTTCCTGTAGTTATTTCAAGTCCTTCAGCCAGCTTCTTATCAAATCCAACTCTGTCAAAAACATATGCTTGGTCTTCATCCCTTGTCAGTTCTAAACAGGTTTCATCTGGAGAAAATAATTTGGCTCCCTTGATCTGATTCAAAACTACGTCTTTTGAAACATCTAAGAATTCATCTATGTTTTTACTGACCAGCCCTGTACAATGTGGAGGTCTTCCAACTTCAGGGTGTTCTTCAAAAATCCGAAAATTAATTCCTTTCTTTTTTAACTGCTGGGCTAAATAGCATCCTGCATTTCCAGCTCCTACAATATGAACTTCTTCCATAAACTATAAATTCTCTATAATTGATTTAAATATTATGGTTATATCAGAAGAGCTTAAAAAGGAAGTTAAAGATATCATACTTGAATTAGAGCATGACAGCCAGTTGTTCAGACCGGATGAAGTGGTTAAGGCTGCAAAGAGAAAGGAAATTTCTGAAAAAGAAACACATACTCTTTTAACTGAATTGAAAAGAGAAGGGTATATTCATGAAGTGCATGGAACGGACGGATTGCTTTCAAGAACAGTCTGGAAAGATTATAGTCCGGCTTTTGAAAAAATGCCAGATTTTTAAATTGTGCAGGAGCTTCCTGTATCACAAGGAGAGTTTTGCAAATAATGCATTAAGAGAGCGAATAAATAAATTGAAAGTATTGTAGTTACTATAACAAGTAAAATTAAAAAGATGTCAAAATTTCTCTTTTTATGGAACTCCTTGCCTGCTTTTTCTAATCCTTTTTTTATTTGTTTTCTTTAGCTTTTTTATTTAGTTCTTCTAAGAGTCCTTCTAAGTCAAGCCCATAATTTTTTGAAATCTGTCCCAGAGTCAATTGACCTGCTTCCATTCTTGCCATTGGACAGCCGATGCAGGGCATCTTGTATTTTACAAGAATATCCGCATATTTTTGAGTCATAACTTCTTCTAATTTTGTATCTTTTGTGAATTTTTTCTTTTTTTCAGTCATTTGTAACTTCCTTTATCTAATTAGGAGTATTTATTGCTTTTTACTTTTTTAGTTCTTCATGAACATGCTCAGCTGTTTCTTTTTCCTTCTCTACTTTCTTATGCAGTTTTTTCAAATCTTCTGAGATTTCTCTATTTTTATTTTTTAAATACTGATAAATTGCTTCCTTTAAAGCATCTGCTGCTAAATTTGAGCAGTGCATTTTCAATGGAGGCAGCCCTTCCAGAGAGTCAGCAACATCTTGGTTTGAAATTTTTACTGCTTCTTTCAAGGTTTTTCCTTTTGCCAATTCAGTAATCATGCTTGAAGTTGCAATTGCTGCAGCGCATCCGAAAGTCTGAAATTTAATCTCCTTAATTTTATCATTTTCAATTTTGAGATAAACTTTCATAACATCTCCGCATACCGGATTGCCGACTTCTCCAACCGCATCAGGGTTTTCTAGATCTCCCATGTTCTTTGGATTTTTAAAATGCTTCATAACTTTTTCAGTGTACATTATTTGCCTCCCTTCATTGGACTAATTTTTCTTAGATTTTCAACAGCCTCTTTCATTGCTTCAACAGTATAGTCAATTTCTTCTTTTGTATTATACTTGCTCAAACTAAGTCTAATGCTTCCGTGAGCAATTTCTGCAGGAAGACCGATTGCAGTTAAAACATGGCTCGGTTCCAGACTTTTTGAGGAGCAGGCAGAGCCGGTTGATGCTGCAATTCCTTTTGAATCTAAATGCAGAAGCAGAGATTCTCCTTCTACAAATTTAAATGAAATGTTTGAATTATTTGGAAGTCTATCTTTTCCTTCTGGGCCGTTTAAAATTGTATCGTCAATTTCAAGCTGACCTTTAATTAATTTATTTCTGAGGTTCCGCATATTTTTAATATCTTTTTTGTTCATGATTTCTGTTGCCTTTGCAAAGCCGACTGCTCCAGCTACATTTTGGGTTCCGCTTCTTAGTTTGTATTCATGCCCGCCTCCGTGCATTAGGGGTTCAATATTGATTCCTTCTTTGATTATAAGTGCGCCGACTCCTTTTGGTCCGTGGATTTTATGCGAGTTAATTGTCATTAAATCAATATTGTCCTTTTTCATATTAATTGGAACTTTTGTAAAACTCTGGCAGGCATCTGTATGCAGAGGAATTTCATTTTCTGAACAGATTTTTCCAAGCTCTTTTATTTTTTGAATTGTTCCAATTTCATTATTTCCGTGAATTATTGAAACTAAAAAAGTGTCATCTCTTATAGATTTTTCTAAGTCTTCCGGATCAATAAATCCCTTTTCATCTACCGGAAGATAAGTAACATCAAATCCTCTGCTTTCAAGCCATTTTGCTGAATTTAATATACAATCATGTTCAATTTTTGTTGTAATTATGTGTCCTTTCTTTTTCTTGAAAGCCAATCCTTTAAGGGCGAAATTGTTTGATTCTGTCCCGCCGGAAGTGAAAATAAGTTTATGATTTTTTCCTCCTGCTTTTTTTAATATGGCTTCTCTGGATTTTTCTAATGCTTCTTTTGCTTCTCGTCCAAATGAATGCAGAGCTGAAGCATTTCCATACTTTTCAGTAAAGTAGGGCTCCATTTCTTCCAGAACTTCAGGAGCTGTTGGTGTTGATGCAGCATGGTCTAGATACACTTTTTTCTCAGTCATTTTTGCCTCCGTATAAAGGGCAGCACTCGTCCATATAACTGCCGAGCGCCTTTAAAATTGTCTGGTTTTTCAATCTTTTTTTTACCCTTTTATCTAAATAATAAACATTTTTCTTGCCGTTCTTTTTTGAATGAACAATTGAGCATCTTTTCAATGTCTGCAGAGAATGAGATACTCTGCTTCTTTCTACTCCTAGTTTTTCAGCCAAATCAGTTACGCAGAACTTGTTTTTTTTCAGAGTTTTAATTATATTTAATCTGAGTTCATTTGCCAGAGTTTCAAAACATTTGTGGTAGGGTTTTTGTGAAATTGGTTTCATACGTGAAATATAATTCATATGTAGTATATAAGGTTATTGGTTGATAGTAAATCGTGGAGGAGGGATATTATAATTATTATTTTCCTATTCAGTATCTACGCCCGCTTTTTCTTTTATTTCTTCAAGCATATTTTTAAGTTCTTTTTTTATTTTAGCTTCAAAAAGAATTTTTAGTATTTCTTCTTTTTGTTTTGGTTTTAGTTCTTTGGATTCTAGATTCTCATCCAGATCTAAGAATAAGTTCAAGTTCGCATTCAGACTTAATTCACTTCTTACTGTCACTTTATTTCTTTCATTTTTCAAACAGATATTTTTTCTTTTTGGATTGACTTTAACGAAAGAGTCTGAAAAAAATGTATTTATTTTACTTTTTTGAAAAATGTTTTCTTCAAAATTTACTGAGGTTTGGTGGTGTATATATACTCCATACTCTTTATTTTCATATAGTCCATTTTTAATTATATGTGTATAGTGGCCCCAAGGAACGCCTCCATGCAGGAATATTCCACATGCATTATTTTCAAAAAAGTTTTCTTTAATTATGGTTCCACGGCAGTCTTTAATTTGATGTATGCCATTTTTATGCGAAAATATTTTATTTTTTAGAAAGATGATGTAATCTGAACTTTTATTGAATATGCCTGTTTTATTTTTTGAAAAGTTATTGTTCTTTATTATATTATTATCTGATTTTTTAATACCAATCCCTACTTCATTACTGTTTATCTCATTTTTCAAAAGAGTATTATTTGCTTCTATTCCTTTGCTACCTGAAATAACAATACCATTTTTCTCATTAGATTCTATTTCATTGTTTATAATAAGATTGTGTTGCCTTGCGAGTTCTATACCGGTTTTATTTTCTTTACATTTATTTTTTATAATTATATTTGAAGTGCCGCCGATTTCAATTCCTATATTTTTAGTTTTATACACTTCGTTGTCCGCTACTGTATTGCCTGTCAGAAATGAAATTCCTACCTGCTCCGCTTCAATTATTTTGTTTTTAAGAACAGTATTTTTAAATGAAAATGGTAAACTTAAACCCCATCCACATCCAGTTATTTTGTTGTTTACAATTGTATTTAGATTAGAATGGGGCAAATTAATTCCTCCTTCATTGCCTTTTACTGTTAGCCCTGAAAAAAGGGAGTTTGAAATGGCTTCAAGCTCAAAAACAGTATTATCTAGTACAACATTTTTTACTACCACTCCAATATATTTTTTGTATTTAATATTATCAAAATCAAAAAAATCTATGTTTTCACTCTCTATTTCAAGCTTCTCTCCTTTTATCTCCTCGTCTTTTATCAAATATATAGTATTATCTGGTGTTTTTGAGAAATTATCTATAAATTCTTTTTTAGTTATTTTTTCTGCCTCTTCATTGGCCCCTATTCCCTTAAAAATATTAGCATAAGTACATTTTTCAGAAACATCTTGGGTTACTTCGTAAAGTTTTCTTGAAAGTTCTACCGCTTCTTTTTCGTATTTCTTATCCTGGTCATTTAGTCCTCTATTTTTCCAGCTCTTTCTCCATGAAACTCTTATTTTTTTACTCCTTATTTTTTTATTTATTTTGCTAATATCGTTTACTTGGGTTATATTGTCTAAAATTCCGGGAACTTTTTCTGAAGTATATTTTATTATCATAACTAATCAATGATTTAAGAACTATTTATTTTTTAGCTTATTTTTAATTACTGTTAAAGCAAATATAAAATTAAAAAGGTCCCCCGACCGGGATTTGAACCTGGAACCTGCCGGTTTCTACTGGAAGAAGATTTTCTCCAGCTACAGCCGGCCGCTCTGCCGTTGAGCTATCGGGGGTTGATGGTTGATAGTTTATGGTTATTGGTTTATTGTAAATGGTTCAATGCGTAGTCGGCAGCTTTTGATGGTTTTTACCACTTACGACTTACCAATTACCATCTACCATTAACTATCTACTATTGAATATAAATATTCTATTAATAACTTTCATTAAGGTTTATATATCTCTGTTTCTTAATCATGGAATATGAATGGAAAAGGAAAATTGCTTTTGACAGCATTTTTAGTACTTTTAATATTCTCTGCCGGAGTATTTGCATATAATCAGCAGGATGCAGAAGAGGCTCTGTCAGAAGCTGAAGAATGCATTCAGGAAATGAAGGCTGCCAATCTCTCAACTCAGCGAGTAGATGATTTGTCTGGCCAGGCAGAAGATTTTTATGAAGCGCAGCTTCTGAGAGAAGAGCAAAATCTGACTGCAAGCTATGAATTTGTTGTTTCAACATCTAATCAAATATGTGAATTAAAAACAAAGGCGTTTCAGGTTTATGATGAATTAAAAGCTCTTGAATTTGAAGTTGAATCTGCGAGAGACTCCGGAATAAATATGGAGGAAATCGATCCATTATATACGGAAGCAGTTGAAGCATTTGAGAGCGAAAGATACGAAGAAGCAGATGCATTAATTTCGGAGACATACGACAAAATATCTGAAGTAGAGGCCACAACTACGAAAGTAAGGGCATTTTATGAGGCAAGCACAAAAACAGTCAGAGGCTTTTTGGAAAGAAACTGGGAAATTCTTTTAACGGTTATCGTAATTTCCACTATTGCGGGACTAATCTTAAAAAATAGAATTTCTATCATTCTTCTTAAAAAACAGATAAGGCATCTTGAACTCGAAAAGGAAACGATTTATAATCTAATTAAAAATGTTCAAAAGGTTTACTTTGATGAGCAGGAAATGTCCGAAAGTGAGTACCTGACAAAAACTAAGAAGTTCAAAGAAATCATCAGGGATATAAACAGACAGATACCTCTTTTGAAAACAGAACTTGAAAAGAAAAAAGGAACCTTTTCAAAGTTGAAGAGAAGGGGCCCGTTGGCATTCTTCTCCGGAAAACAGAAAGAGAAGAAATTAACCAAAGCTCAAAAGAAGAAACTTGCAAGTTTTGCCGAAAGGCTTGGAGGAGTTAAAGTTGAAGAAGAGAAGTCAGAAAAAAAGAAAAAAGAAAAGGAATCCAAGGAAAAGAGTCTTGTTGATAAATCATACAGGAGGCTTCAGAAGCTTGCGAAGGAACATGATATTAAAGCTAATTTAAAGAAAGAAGAGCTTGTTAAAAATTTGAAGAAAAAGAAAAAAGAAAAACCAAAAAAGAAAGAAAAGAAGCAGAAGAAAACTAAGAAGTCATGGCTCCAAAGATGGTCTGAAAATAGGAAAAGGAAAAAAGAGATTAAAAAGATGTTGAGGAAAAAGAAAGTGAGGGAAAGGCAAAAAGGAAGAGAGGCTAAAAAAGAAATCAAAAAATCAAAGAAGAGGTAACTTTGAAAAAGATATATAAATCATATTAAGTTAAAGAGGTTTAACATGGCAAAAAAGAAAAAATCAAAAAAATCTGGTAAAAAGCAAAAAGAATCAAATAAAAATTCTAAAGAAGGTTTGAAAAAAGAACACAAAGAGCATATCGGCAAACAGATGAAGGCTGCGCGTAAATTTGCGCAGAAAATAACAAAAGAGCCCGGCAGTGGAAAGAAAAAAGAATTAAAGAAAGCTAAAAAGTTTAAGACCGGCATTAAAGGATTTGATACTTTGATGAAAGAAGGTATTCCGGAAGGTTCTGCAGTTCTTGTTGCAGGCGGGCCGGGAACCGGAAAAACAATTTTCTGCTTACAGGTTGTATGGAATGCTATTCAAAGCGGCAAAAAGTGCCTTTACATGTCTTTTGAGGAGCCAGAAGACAGGCTTAAGCAGCATATGAGGGATTTCGGCTGGGACCCAAAACCATTCATTAAAAAAGGTGTTCTTCAGCTTAAAAGATTCAATACATTGGATATTGCAAGATCAATTGAGGCGTTATTAAGTGAAGCAAAAAAAGAGCTTTTAATTGATATACAACCCGTCCTTGTTCCGGAAGGTTTCGAACCAGATATAGTTGCTATTGACTCTCTGTCTGCTATTGCTTCTGCATTCAGTGGAGAGGAGAGTAGGTACAGAATATATATTGAACAGCTGTTCCGATTTTTAGAGAGGGAAGATATAACTTCATTCCTTATTACAGAAACTACGCATCCGGAGAGTTTGGCGCTTACTGAAAGCGGTATCGAAGGGTTCCTTGCAGATGGAATTATTATTCTGTATAATGTCGCATACGAATCTGAAGGAGCAAGAGCTTTCGGTATAGAGATTCTTAAAATGAGAGGAGAAGAGATTGTAAAGAAAATCGTTAATGTGGACATTGTCAGCGGAAAAGGAATTGTAGTTTATCCAAAGAAAAAGCTGATTACGGATGGAGAATTCCACGGATTTAGTGCAGGATTCCCGATTTAATTAAAGAACTTTATTTGGAATATAAATGACTTAGTTCAGTTCACAACAGTAACCTTTATATACCTTAATAACGTTTAACATGAGAGTCTGACGGTCACAGCGGAGGGGCAACACCTGTTCCCATCCCGAACACAGAAGTAAAGTCCTCCTGCGATCTGTTGATTACTGCGTTTCGGCGCGGGAAAAACAGGACGCTGTCGGACACTTAAAGGGTCTTACGGTCATAATTCCGTTGTATATATCGTGAAATCAAAACAAATACATGGGATAGTCTAGAATTTTAGTTGCACTAAATCTAGACTTAATGCTCTAAGACAAATGCCCTGGTGGTGTAGTGGTTAGCATACGGCCCTGTCACGGCCGTGACCTGGATTCAAATGCGTTGCTGGACTCGTCTGGTTCGCTGAAAATTCCAGCCAGGGCGCCATGATTAAAACCATAAAATCGGGCCCGTAGCTCAGCCTGGGAGAGCACTTGGCTTTTAGGTTGATGCGAAGCTCGCTGGAGTAAACTCCGGGTAACTCAAAAATGCTTTGCGTTTTCGAGGAAACCAAGGGGTCGCGGGTTCAAAAGATCGCCCTGGATAAAGCCGGAGCGCACTGAAAATCCCGTCGGGCCCATACTCTTAACTAAAAAATGGCAAAGAAGAAAAAGAAAAGCAAAAAACTTGATGTAAGTGGACACGTATATGTTCCGAAACACACTTTAATGTCTGTTGAGGCAGCCAAAGAACTCCTTGAAAATCTTGGAATTGAAAAATTTCAGCTTCCTAAAATTAAAAAACGGGATCCTGCCATCAGGGGTTTGAAAGCAAAGTACGGCGATGTTATTAAAATTGAAAGAGGAAGCAAAACCGCCGGAAAAACAAATTATTACAGGGTTGTTGTTTAATGGCTAAAAGAAAATATGATGCATTGGTAGAAGGTTTCATACGAGAAAATGGTCTAGTTGGACATCAGATTAGTTCTTATAATTCTTTTGTAAAGGAAGGTATGCAGAAAATTATTGATGAAATGGAAGTTATTGACCCCGAAATTGAAGATTTTGAAGTCAGACTTGAAAATATAAAAATCGGCAAGCCTTCAGTAAAAGAAGCAAATGGTGCTGTCAGAGATATTCTGCCTAATGAGGCAAGATTAAGGGATTTATCTTATTCTTCTCCTCTTTTCCTTGAAATGGTTCCAATTAAAAATGGAACAGAGGGAGAAAAAATCCTTCCTAAAATAGGAGAACTTCCGGTAATGCTTCATTCCGATTTGTGTCCGTTAAGCGACATGTCAAAAGAAAGCATGATAAAAGCAGGTGAAGATCCGGAAGACCCCGGCGGATATTTTATTGTTAATGGTACAGAAAGAGTTCTTGTTCTTGTTGAAGATCTATCTGCAAACAGAATGAATATGGCAAAACCCAAGATTGGAACTGTAACTGAAAAAGTAAGAGTATTTTCAACAAGCGGATGGTACAGGAGAAGAAACAGCATTGAATACAAGAAGGATGGAAATATTTTCCTGAGTTCGTCCCCCTTCAATAAGCAGGTACCTTTTGTAATCATTTTAAAAGCATTAGGTGTTGAAAAAGAATCTGATATAGCTCAAATGGTTTCACCTGTTCCTGAAGTTCAGAATGAACTTTACGTAAGTTTTGAAGAAGCAGAAGAAATAAAAAACAGGCCAGAAGCACTTGATTATCTTGGAAAGAGAATTGCTTTCGGCCAGTCCAAAGAGGACAGAATGGAAAGAGCTGAAAGGGTTCTTGACACATTTATTTTACCTCATATCGGAGTGATGCCGGGAGACAGAGTAAACAAAGCCAGGTATTTGGCAAGAATGGTTGAAAAAGTAATCAAACTTCATTTGGGAAAAATAGGTTTGGATGACAAAGATAATTATTCAAATAAAAGACTGAGACTTGCAGGAAGATTGTTTGAAGACCTGTTCAGAGTAACATTCAGAGCATTAGTTAACAATACTGTTTATTCACTTGAGAAAGCTTACAAAAGAAATAGAAAACTGTCTGTTTTAACTGCAATCAGATCCAATTTCCTAACAGAAAGAATCCAGCATGCAATTGCAACGGGGGCATGGATTGGAAACAGAAAAGGAGTTTCACAGCATTTAGATAGACTGAATTATTTATCCGCCCTTTCACACAGAAGAAGAGTTCGTTCTTTACTGAGTACGGCCCAGCCGCATTTCGAGGCAAGAGATCTGCACGCAACTCACTGGGGCAGACTCTGTCCGAATGAAACGCCGGAAGGGTCAAATATCGGTCTTGTAAAGAATCTTGCACTTCTTGCAAAGGTAACTGAAGAAAGCGACGATGCAATGGTTGAGGAGCATCTCGGAAAGAAAGGCGTATTATTTTCAACTGAACAAAAGGAATCTTAAATGGCTAAGAAAAAATCTAAAAAACAAAAATCAAAGAAAAGCAGCAAGAAAGGACAGACTGCCCGAGAATATGATATTTTTCTTAACGGCAGACTTATTGGAGCAACTGCTTCTCCTAAAGATTTAGTGGAAGAGTTAAAAAATATGAGAAGTCAGGGAGTCTTTTCTCCGGATATAAGTATTGCTCATTCTAAAAGAGAAAGCAGAGTTTCAATTTGGAGCGACGGCGGAAGGGTTGTAAGACCTTTAATAAAGGTTGAAAATGGAGAGCCAAAGGTTTCAGAGGAACAGGTTAAAAAATTAAAGAAAGGCGAACTCAGCTGGAAGGATTTAATCAGACTTGATATGATTGAATATTTGGATGCTTCTGAAGAAGAGAACGCCTATATTGCATTAAATGAAGATGAATTAACTGAAAAGCATACTCATATTGAAATCGACCCTATGGTTATTTTCGGAATATGCGCAAGTGCGGTTCCATTTTTAAGCCATAATATGGCTACCAGAGTAACTCTTGGAGCAAATATGTCTAAACAGGGGATTGGTATTTATGCTTCAAACTATGGATTAAGAACAGATACTCAGAAACATATCCTTTATTATCCTCAAAGGCCTATGGCTTCATCTGTGGGTCTCGATGCTGTTGATTACAATGAAAGGCCGTCCGGCCAGAATTTTGTTGTTGCAATCCTTTCATTCCAGGGGTATAACATGCAGGATGCTGTAATTCTTAACAAATCTTCAATTGACAGGGGACTTGCAAGATCTATCTTTTTCAGATCATATAAGGCCGAAGAACAGAGATATCCCGGGGGTCAGATAGATACTATTGAAGTTCCTGATAAAGATATAAGAGGATATAGGACGGAGCATACTTACAGATTTTTAGGAGACGACGGAATTGTAGAGCCAGAAAGTGTTGTTGAAGAAGAAGATGTGTTAATAGGAAAGACTTCTCCTCCGAGATTTCTTGAAGTTATGGAGGAATTTGGAATGGCCGTTGAACATAGAAGGGAAAGTTCTCTTGCAGTTAATGTTGGAGAATCTGGAATTGTTGAAAAGGTTGTACTTTCTGAAAATTTAGATGGAGATAAACTTGTTAAAGTTAAATTAAGAGATCCCAGAATACCTCAGATTGGCGACAAATTCTCCTCAAGACATGGACAGAAAGGAGTTATCGGTGCAATTGTTCCCCAAATTGATATGCCTTTTACTTCAGATGGAATTACTCCTGATTTAATTGTAAACCCTCACGCAATACCTTCAAGAATGACAATCGGGCAGCTTCTTGAAACTATAGGAGGAAAAATTGGTTCAATGGAAGGAAGATATATTGATGGAACACCTTTTACCAGTGAACCAGAAGCAGAATTAAGAGAACAGCTCGAAAAACTTGGTTTCAAGAGCACTGGAAAAGAAGTAATGTACGACGGAATTACGGGAAAGAAACTGGAAGCTGAAATATTCATAGGAGTTACTTATTATCAGAAACTTAAACACATGGTTGCAGATAAAATTAGAGCAAGATCCAGAGGACCTGTCCAAATTTTAACCAGACAGCCGACTGCAGGAAAGGCAAGAGAGGGAGGTCTAAGGCTCGGAGAGATGGAGAAAGATACTCTTGTTGGTCACGGAACTTCGCTTCTTCTGAAGGAGAGACTGCTTGACGAGTCTGACAAAACCGAGGTGCCGGTCTGCACTAAATGCGGTTTGGTTGCCGTTTATGATAAATTCAGAGATTATGCATATTGTTCAGTCTGCGGGGAAAATGTTGATGTTGAATTTGTTGAAATGTCTTACGCTTTCAAACTGCTCCTTGATGAATTAAAATCAATGGGTATATATCCAAAATTAATATTGGGTGATAAGGGATAATGCAGAATATAATAAGTAAAAAAATAGACAAGATTGATTTTGGAGTTCTTTCTCCAAAGATGGTAAAGAAGCTGGCAGTAGTCAAGATTATAACTCCTGATACTCACGATACTGATGGATATCCGATTAAAGGTGGACTTATGGACCCTAGAATGGGAGTCATCGATCCAGGACTCAGGTGCAGAACCTGCAAATCAAAAATGGGGGACTGCCCGGGGCACTTTGGATATATTAAACTTGCAAGACCAGTTATTCACGTAGGATATGTCAAATTTGTTTACAATATATTAAGGTCTGTATGCAGAGAATGTTCTAGGGTCAATCTCAGCCAGAAGAGAATTGATGAATACAAACATAAACTTGAAAACTCTCTCGGCGGAGAGCAGGAACTCGAAGCAATTATCAAGGAAGCGATAAAAGAAGCAAGAAAAGCAAAAGAATGCCCGCACTGCGGAGCAAAGCAGTATAAAATCAGAAGGGAAAGACCTACTACTTTCAAAGAGGACAAACAGAGATTAATGCCGACTGAAATCAGAGAGCGGCTTGAAAAAATACCAGATGACGATATTCACATTTTCGGACTTGATGCTGAAAACGCAAGACCTGAGTGGATGGTTCTTACAATTCTTCCGGTCCCGCCGGTAACCACCAGACCGTCAATTACTCTTGAAACAGGAGAAAGATCTGAAGATGATTTAACTCATAAACTTGTTGATATTCTCAGATTAAATCAGAGGCTTAGAGAGAATATTGATGCAGGGGCGCCTCATTTAATTATTGAAGATCAGTGGCAGTTAGTTCAGTACCATGTTACTACTTATTTAGACAATTCAACGACAGGAATTCCTACTGCAAGGCATCGGTCTGGAAGACCACTGAAAACTTTGAAGCAGAGGCTGAAAGGAAAAGAAGGAAGGTTCAGAAGCAGTCTTGCAGGAAAGAGAGTTGACTTCTCCGCAAGAACAGTCATTTCTCCGGACCCAAATATAAGCATTGACGAAGTTGGAGTTCCTCTTGATATTGCAAAGGAACTTTCAGTTCCAATCAGGGTTACAGACAAGAATATTGAACAGATGAAAGAAATGATTTTGAATTTTGATACTTATCCGGGTGCAAATTATGTTATCAGACCGGACGGCAAGAAGAAAAGGATTACCGAGGAGAGCGCTGAACTCATTTCAGATGAAATTGAATTCGGCTACAAGGTTGAAAGACAGCTTGTTGACGGAGATATGGTTTTATTTAACAGACAGCCTTCATTGCATAGAATGTCAATGATGGCTCACAGGGTAAGAGTTCTGCCTGGAAAAACATTCAGACTGAATTTATGTGTATGTACTCCTTACAATGCTGATTTTGACGGAGACGAGATGAACTTGCATGTTCCACAAACTGAAGAAGCGAGAACTGAGGCAAGACTTTTAATGAGAGTTCAATCTCAAATCAGGTCTCCAAGATTCGCAGGACCCATTATCGGCTGCATTCATGATCATATAACCGGACTTTACTTCCTTACAACTTCAAAGTTCGACAAAGAAGTTGCAATGGATGTTTTAATGAAATCTGAATATAAAGGCAAAGTTCCTAAATTTAAGAAGGAAGTTGACGGGAAGCAGCTTTTCAGTTTATTTATACCGGATAATGTCAACATTACTTTCAAATCCAGAGACGGAAATGATGTAGTAATCGATGACGGCAAGCTTGTAAAGGGAGTTATTGATAACAAGGCAGTCGGCGCCATGGCAGGAGAACTTATTGAGGAAATTTTAAGAAAGGATGGCCAGGACGCAGTAAGAGACTTCCTTGACGGAATTACAAGACTTGCTATTGCTTATCTTGATACCAAAGGATTTACGACAGGAATTGACGATGAAGATCTTCCGGAAGATGTAAGGAATGAAATTAACAAGGTTCTTGTTAAAGCGGAAAAGAACGTAGATGAACTTATTAAAAAATATAGAAAGGGCAAACTCACTCCTTCAAAAGGAAAGAGCGTTAAAGATACTTTGGAAGAAAAAATTATGGTTGAACTTAATGAAAGCAGAAACAAAGCCGGAAAACTAGCTGAAGAAGCACTGAAAGAAGATAATTTTGCTTTGAGCATGGCAAAAACAGGAGCAAGAGGTTCTCTCCTGAATATAACCCAGATGAGTGCATGTATTGGACAGCAGGCTGTAAGAGGAAAGCGTATTTTGAGAGGCTACAGAGGAAGAACCCTGCCTCACTTCAAATCCGGAGAATTAGGTGCAAAATCAAGAGGATTTATTAAATCAAGCTATAAGAGCGGGATGGATCCAATTGAATTCTTCTTCCATGCGATGGGAGGAAGGGAATCTCTGACGGACACTGCTATGAGAACGCCTAAATCAGGATATCTGCAGAGAAGATTAATCAATGCTATGCAGGATGTTGTTGTTGATTATAATGAACTGGTCAAAGAAGGACACGGAACAGTTGTTCAGTTTAAGTACGGAGAAGACGGAGTTAACCCGGCAAAATCCGACAGAGGCCAGATTGACCTTGAAAGAATTATAGAGGATGTTGAAAAATGAGCGATGTAACTGATATATTAAAAAAGAAAGAACAGGAGCTTCCACATAATATGATTGAGAGGCTTGAAAAGAAAGTAAAGTCAGGGGATATCAAGAAAAAGAATCTTGAAGAAGTTATTGACAAAGTTATTGAAGCATACGGCAAAGCAAAAATAGAGCCGGGAGAAGCAGTAGGTGTTATAGCAGCCCAGTCGATTGGAGAACCGGGAACGCAGATGATGATGAGAACGAAGCACTACGCAGGAACTGCTATGGATGTTACCAGAGGACTTCCAAGATTAATTGAGATTCTTGATGCAAGAAGGACGCCAAAAACCCCGATGATGTCTATTTACTTAAAGAAAAAATATAATAATTCAAAAAAAGCAGAGGAACTTGCTTATTCTATTAAAGAGACAACCGTTAAAGACATTTCCACAAGCGTTCAGACTAATTTCTCAAAATCTGAAATTGTGTTTGAACTTGACAGAGAGGAACTTAAGAGAAGAGGTTTGACTCCTGCAAAATTTAAGAAAGTTGTAAAAGAAAAGCTGGGCAAAAATGCAAGCGTTACAAAAACAAAGCTTAAAGTTAAGAGCAAGAAAAAAGTTGCTTCCAAGCTTCAGCGCCTGAAAAATAAGGTCCTTGATAATCATTTATCGGGAATAGAAGGAGTGAGCTATGTTGTTGTACAAAAAGAAGGCAAAGATTATGTTTTGTATACCAGAGGAACTAATTTAAAGCAAATTGCAAAAGTTGACGAAGTTGATTTTAAAAAGACCAGAAGCAACGATTTGAGAGAAGTTGCAAAAGTTCTTGGCGTTGAAGCAGTCAGAAATGCTTTAGTTTATGAAGGAATGGAAACTTTGAAGGAAGCAGGACTTTCTGTTGACTCAAGACATATAACTCTTGTTGCAGATACAATGACTGCAAACGGGGAGCTTGATGCAATTGGAAGACACGGAGTTTCGGGAAATAAGGCATCAGTTCTTGCAAGAGCAAGTTTCGAAGAAACTGTTAAACATTTATTGAAAGCGGGGGCATACGGCGAAACTGATAATTTAAACGGAGTAGTTGAGAACATTATTGTAGGGCAGGTAGCAAACATGGGAACGGGAGTTCCTGAACTTGTTCTTAAACAGGATATGTTTGAAAAGAAGAAAAAGAAGAAATGACTATAAAATTAGACAAACAAACATTGAGATATATTGCAGCACTTGAAAATGAAAGCAGAGGAAATGTAACTGTAAAAGACTGCATAGTAAAAGACGACAAGATAGTCTATGTTATAAAAAAAGGACAGCTTGGAGCTGCAATAGGAAAGAAAGGCGCAAATGTCAAAAAATTAAGGGCAAATCTTGGAAAGCAGATACAGGTCAGAGAGTTTTCAGACGATCCAGTTCAGTTTGTCAGAAATTTAGTAAGCAATCTGGAAGGCGCCGAAGTAAGAAAAAACGGAGATAATGACAAAATAGTTATTGAGGCAAATAACCAGACAAAGGGAGCAGTTCTTGGAAAAAAAGGCAAAAATCTGCAGATGATAAAAGATTTATTAAAAAGGCACCATGGAATTGAAGAAGTGGAAGTTAAGTAACTTATTTAAAGAATTAATTTTATTATATTAAACCCAACGATGGCAAGAAAACCACGCGGTTTATTCGCCGCACGAAAATTGAAGAAAAGAAGAAAGAAATTCCGCTGGAGAGACAGGGAATACAAAAGGAGAGCCTTGGGTCTGGATGTCAAATCTTCACCTCTTGGAGGATCTCCGGCAGCCAGGGGAATCGTTCTTGAAAAAGTCGGTCTGGAAGCAAAACAACCCAACTCTGCTATCAGAAAATGTGTAAGAGTTCAGCTGATTAAAAACGGAAAAAATGTTACTGCTTTCTGCCCCGGCGATAAAGCAATTTCTTATATTGATGAGCACGATGAAGTTGAAATCATGGGAATAGGCGGTGCAAGAGGTAAATCTATGGGAGATATCCCTGGTGTACGATTTAAAGTCACAAAAGTAAATGGAATTGCACTGAAAGAGCTTGTTCTTGGAAGAAAGGAGAAACCAATTAAGTGATAGTTGAAATGGCAGGAAAAATTTTTAACAAGTGGGAGGCTGAATCTGTTTCTATAAATGACAGGGGCCTTCAGAAATATTTAAATCTGGATGCACCGGAAAGACATTCTTTTAATTTATATACTAACAAGAGATTCAGCAAGAAGAAATATAATATTATTGAAAGACTTGTAAAAAAGATGATGGTTACTGGACACTTAAAAGATTCAAGGGTTCATAAAAAAGTTTCCGGCAGAGACACCGGAAAAAAGCAGACAGCAGTCAAAATTGTTAAAAAAGCACTTGAGGAAATAGAGTCAAAGACAAGTAAGAATCCTGTTCAGATTCTTGTAAGGGCTGTTGAGAACACAGCGCCGTGTGAGGAAACGACAAGAATCAGACACGGAGGAATTATTGTTCATAAAGCAGTAGATGTGGCGCCTCAGAGGAGAATTGATCTTTCTTTAAGTTTTATTTCACACGGGGCTGCACAAAGGGCTTTCAAAAGCAAAACTTCTATTTCAAAAGGACTTGCAAGCGAATTAATCGCTGCTTCAAAAAATGACAACAAAATCTATTCAGTGGGCAAAAAGGAGGAGTCAGAAAGAGTAGCTGCAAGCGCTCGATAATAAAATGGGAAGAAAAGAAGAGTTAATTGGCAAAGTAAAAGATTTGATGGAGAAACCGGAGCAGATTAGAGACATCGGTATTATTGCGCATATTGACCACGGGAAGACGACCCTTTCAGATAATCTGCTAGCTGGTTCCGGCATGATTTCAGAAGAGCTTGCAGGAAAGCAGCTTTATCTTGATTTTGACCCGCAGGAGCAGGCAAGAGGAATTACAATTAATGCTGCGAACGTTTCTTTAATTCACGATTACAAGGGTGATGATTATCTTTTAAATATCATTGACACCCCGGGACATGTTGACTTCGGAGGGGACGTTATTAGAGCTATGAGAGCAGTAGACGGTGCAATAATTGTTGTCGACGCTGTTGAAGGTGCAATGCCCCAGACTGAAACTGTTTTAAGACAGGCAATGAAAGAGAGAGTAAAGCCTATCCTTTTCATTAACAAGGTTGATAGATTAATTAGAGAATTAAAATTGACTCCGGATGAGATGCAGAAGCAGTTTATTAAGATTATCAATAAAGTTAACTTGCTTATTACCAAAAATTGCCCGGAAAAATTCAAAGATGACTGGAAAGTAAAAGTAGACGACGGCTCAGTTATGTTTGGTTCTGCATATCATAAATGGGCTTTATCATTCCCTCACATGAAAAAACTTGACATGACTTTCAAAGATATCATTGATGCTTACGACACTGAAGATTCTTGGAAACAATTAGGAAGAGATGCAACCCTTCACCAAATTGTTCTTGATATGGTTGTCAAACATCTTCCTACTCCAAAGGAAGCTCAAAAATACAGAATTCCTCATATCTGGCCTGGCGAAGACGAAGAAGTTGAAGAAGTTATGTCTCTTTGTACGCCTGACGGACCGCTTGCTTTAATGATTACTAAAATTATTGTTGACCCTCATGCCGGAGATGTTGCAACAGGACGGCTCTTTTCAGGAACTTTGAAGAGCGGTCAGGACATATATCTATGCAACCGAAAGGCAAACTTTAGGACCCAGCAGGTTGGGGTTTATATGGGGCCTGACAGGGTAAAAATTGATGAAATTCCTCCGGGAAATATTGTTGCAGTTATCGGTTTAAAATCTGCAAGGTCCGGAGAAACCGCGTGCGATCCTAATAATAAGATTGAGCCTTTCGAAGCAATTAAAGAAGCAGAACCTGTTGTTACGGAGGCAATTGAAGCAAAAAATACAAAAGACCTGCCTAAACTTATTGAAGTTCTCAGAGATATTGAAAAGCAGGACCCTGCTGTTCAGGTTGATATTGACGAGGAAACCGGAGAGCATAAGCTTTCAGGCATGGGAGAACTTCATCTTGAAATTTGGAAGCACAGGATTACCAAGGATGCAGGAATTGATATTCAGTCTTCAGATCCGATTGTTGTTTACAGAGAATCCGTCGGAGCAAAATCACAGGAAGTTGAAGGAAAGAGCCCGAATAAACACAATAAATTCTATATTACTGTCGAGCCTCTGGAGCAGAAAGTATTTGATGCAATTATGGAGGGAGACCTTTCAGAAGGAAAATATAAGAAGAAGGACTGGAAGCAGTTTACAGAATACGGAATGGATAAGGATGAAGCTAAAAAGGTTTCATATATTCATGGACCTAATGTATTCCTGAATATGGTTAAGGGAGAAGTCCATATTGGAGAAGTAATCGAACTCTGCCACGAAGCTTTTGAAGAAGCAATGAAAAGAGGACCAATGGCGGATGAAAGGTGCGCCGGAATTAAAATTAAACTTCACGATACAAAACTTCATGAAGATGCTATTCACAGAGGACCTGCTCAGGTTATACCTGCAGTTAGGTCTGCAATGAAAGGAGCAATTCTTTTAGGAAAACCATACCTGCTTGAGCCGAAACAGATGGTATTTATCAGGGTCCCTCAGACACACATGGGGTCTGCAAATAAGGAACTTCAGGGTAGGAGAGGACAAATTTTGGATATGAAGCAGGAAGGAGATCAGATAGAAATCGAGGCAAAGGCGCCTGTAGCAGATATGTTTGGTTTTGCTTCAGCAATCAGGTCGGCAACTGAAGGAAGAGTTCTTTGGAGTACAGAGAATGCTGGATACGAGAAGCTCCCAAAAGAACTTGAAAGACAGATAATCAAGGAAATCAGGCAGAGAAAAGGACTGAAGGACCAGATACCTGGTCCGGCAAGCTATTTAGAATAGATTCCGAATATAGATTTTATTGTTTAAATTCTTTTAAAGTAGACTGTTCGTCTTCGTGCAGGCTGACTTTTAAACCGTCGGTTGCCGGAATCGTTCTTACACCGCTTTCCCTCTGAATATATGCTGCTTCTTTTTTAGGCCCTGTTCTTAGAACTTTCATTCCCATATGTGTAAGGAGTGCAAGCTCCGGCTCTGCTTCGGCAAGAAGTTTTGCCGCATCTTCGGAGCATAGGTGCTTTTTTAGTCTTGCATTTCTTGGTCTGGTTACATCTAAAATTAATATATCTGAATTTTTGTGTTCTTCAGCAAGCTCCTTAAAATAAGTAGTATCGCTCGTGTATGAAATCACCTTATTCAGATCCTTAATTTCAAATCTGGCGCCGAAGGTAGTTTCATCGCCGTGTCTTGCTTTCAGTCCTTTTATTTTTATTTCGGAGTTATCTTTTTTCAATGTAAAATCGGAGCCCGGTTTCATGACCTTTATATTATCAAATGCTTTTTTATGATATTTAGACAGGGCGGAGCTTATTTTTTCAGTTCCGTTTATTACTGATTCTGAGCCCAGAAAAGTTCTTTTTTTATTTGTTCTGCTTATCATAACTGCTTCTGCATAAACGTTGACATCGGCGCAGTGGTCCGGATGAGCGTGGGTTACAACCAGCGCATCTATGCTCTGGGGATTCTGGTGAAACTCTCTGCATTTGACAATTGAGCCCGTCCCTGGATCAACATGAATTTTGAATCTGCCGGCGTTTATTCTGAATCCTCCGGTTGCCCTTGCCTGAGTTGACATGACAACTCTTCCTCCTCCTGTCCCAAGAAATACTATTTCATCAGCCATGATAAAAGATTAAAAGGTTTAAGTATATAGGATTTATCCTATTGGGCCCGTAGCTCAGTCAGTAGAGTGCTCGCCTCGCACGCGAGAGGCCTCGGGTGCGAATCCCGACGGGTCCATTCGAACTTTTTACTATGCAGTTTGTCCGAAATTTTGATATACAGAATTTATATTCCTGCTGCTTTCTTCAAATCTTCTGTTTTATTCAGTTTCTCCCAGGTGAATTCCGGTTCATCTCTTCCGAAATGACCGTATGCCGCCGTCTTTTTATAGATTGGTCTTCTCAAATCCAGATACTTGATAATTTCCGCCGGCTTCAAGTCGAAGTTGTCCTTTATAATTTCAACTATTTTATCTTCTGAAATTTTTCCCGTTCCGTATGTATTTACGAGAACAGAAACTGGTTCAGCCACTCCAATTGCATAAGCAATCTGGACTTCGCATTTATCTGCAATTCCGGCAGCGACAACATTTTTTGCTATATGTCTTGCCATATATGAGGCAGACCTGTCAACTTTGCTTGGGTCTTTTCCGGAGAATGCTCCTCCTCCGTGACTTCCGTGTCCGCCGTATGTATCTACAATAATCTTTCTTCCTGTAAGTCCGGTATCTCCCGGAGGACCGCCCTGAACAAATCTTCCGGTTGGATTTATATGATATTTAGTGTCTTCGTCTATCCAGTCTGAGCAGACAGGTTTTATTACCTGCTCAATTATGTCTTCTTTGATTTGTTCATATTCAACATCCGGTGAATGCTGAGTTGAAATAACTATCGTGTCTGCTCTTTTCGGAGTTCCATCTTCGTATTCAATAGTAACCTGTGACTTACCGTCGGGTCTTACCCAGTTCAAAATTCCTTTTTTTCTGACTTCTGAAAGTCTCTTTGTAAGTTTATGTGACAAATCAATCGGCAGAGGCATATAGTCTTCAGTTTCATTTGTTGCATAGCCGAACATCAGTCCCTGGTCTCCTGCTCCCTGTTCATGTTCTTTTGTTTTGTCAACTCCCTGTGCAATGTCCGGGCTTTGTTCATGCAGTGCAACAACTACGGCGCACTGGTCCGCGTCAAAACCATAATTTGGATTGTCGTATCCTGCTTCTCTTATGACATCTCTTGCAACTCCCTGGACGTCAATATATCCTTTTGTTGTCACTTCTCCTGCAACTACAATTAATCCTGTAGTTGCCAATGTTTCAACAGCAACCCTTGATTCCGGGTCCTGCTTGTACAGGGCGTCCAGAACTCCGTCTGAAATCTGGTCGCAGAGCTTGTCCGGGTGCCCTTCCGTTACCGATTCTGATGTGAATAAATATTTGTCTGGTGTCATATTTTCCTCCTAACTTTTAATTGTTTTTAAAAGTTTTAAAAGAAACATATAAATACTTTTCTGTCTAAATTATTCCGATAGGAATACAATGCTCAGGCATTGAAATTGATGCTAACAAATTTGAAAGAGATAAATTTGGAGAAAATTTGAAATGAGAATTGAAGATATAAAGAGATTGAGAATGAAGCTTGGTTTAACCCAGTCCAAACTTTCTAAACTTTCCGGAGTTTCTCAGAGCGCGATTGCCAAAATTGAGGCCGGAAAGATGAGTCCTACTTATGAAAAGGCAAAGAAAATTTTTGACGCCCTTGAAAACTATGAAACTAAGAAGTCGGTTCAGGCAAAAGATATACTTTCTGAAAAAGTCCATACTATAGGTTCTTCTGAAACAGTTGAAAAAGCAGTTTCTTTAATGAAAAAACATAACATTTCCCAGCTTCCTGTTTTTGAAAAAGGACATCTGGTCGGTCTAATTTCTGAAAATACTCTGGTTGAAAGGCTCGGAGAAAAAAATTTGGGAAAAGAAAAAGTGAAAAATATAATGTCGGAGGCGCCTCCTACTATTTCGCCAGATGCTCCTTTGAAATTAGTAAGGGAAATTTTGAAGCATGCTCCAATTGTTTTAGTTTATGAGAAAGACAAGCTTCTTGGATTAATCGCTAAGTCAGACTTATTGAAAACTGTCAGGTAATAACACACTAAATTTTTATCTTTAAATAAAAATACTTTTATTTAATTAACCGTACAGCAGAAGCTTTTATATACCCCTTCTATATATAATAAAAGCACTTCACATCTTTAAAGGCGGAGGCTGGGAGATTTGCTCAGCTAAAGCTATGATGTTAATATAACACGGAGGTATAAAGAACATGGCAGAAGCAAAACCACATATGAATGTTGTCTTCGTAGGGCACGTGGATCACGGAAAATCCACCACAGTCGGAAGAATCTTGTTCGATTCTGGAAATATCCCAGACCAGGAAATGAAGAAAATCAAGGAAGAAGCAAAGAACCTGGGCAAGGAAACTTTCGGTCTGGCTTTCGTTATGGACAGAATGAAAGAAGAACGAGAGCGAGGGTTAACTATCGACGTTGCACACAAGAGATTCGAGACAGACAAGTATTACTTCACCATAATTGATGCACCGGGGCACAGGGACTTTGTTAAGAACATGATTACCGGAGCATCTCAGGCAGACGCTGCAGTTCTTGTAGTTTCTGCAAAAGAGGGCATCCAGCCCCAGACAAAGGAGCATGCTTGGTTAATCAAAACTCTTGGTGTCGATCAAATGATAGTTTCAGTCAACAAGATGGACGAAGTCGACTATAAAAAAGAAAGGTTCGAAGAAATAAAGCAGAGCATTGTAGACCTTTTGAAACCTCTAGGCGTTAAAACTGATGACATACCGTTCGTTCCTGCTGCAGCTTTCGTAACTGGTGAAAACATCACCAAGAAAGCAAGCGAGAACTTTGACTGGTATGATGGTCCAACTCTTATCGAGTTAATGGACAATTTCAAGGCGCCAGAGAAACCAGTCGACAAACCACTGAGACTGCCAATACAGGATGTCTACTCCATTACAGGCGTAGGAACAGTTCCTGTCGGCCGTGTTGAAACCGGAGTTCTTAAACCGGGCGACAAGCTTGCTTTTGAGCCTTCTGGTGCATCAGGAGAAGTAAAGAATGTAGAAATGCATCATGAACAGCTTCCTAAAGCAGAACCCGGCGACAATGTTGGTTTCAACGTAAGGGGAATTTCCAAAGACCAGGTCAAGAGAGGAGATGTTGCAGGACCTGCAAACGACCCTCCAACCGTGGTTGAAGATTTCACTGCTCAGATAGTGGTTTTGGAGCACCCAACTGCAATAACTAAGGGATATACTCCAGTAGTCCATTGTCACACCGCACAGGTTGCATGCTCATTCATTGAGCTTGTTAAGAAAATGGATCCAAAATCTGGAGAAGTCAAGGAAGAGAATCCTGAATTCCTTAAATCTGGTGACGCGGCAGTTGTCAAACTGAAGCCTACAAGACCTTTGGTCATTGAAAAAGCTTCAGACTTCCCGCCTCTTGGTAGGTTCGCTATCAGAGACATGGGTTCAACAGTCGGCGCTGGAATGGTTATTGACGTAACTCCAAAAAAGAAATAACCGCTAATCGAAAACGAAGATGAAAGAGGTTAACGCACACCTCTTTCTCTTAATCTACTTTAAAAATGGAAACTAGAGCAAGAGTAAAACTAAGCAGCAACGATGTAGAAAAACTCAATCAGGTCTGCGAACAGATAAAAGAAATTGCAGATTCTGGAAATATTGACCTAGCCGGTCCTATCCCTCTCCCGACTAAAGTTCTTAAGGTACCTACAAGAAAAGCAGTTTCCGGAGACGGAACAGCCACATGGGAAAGATGGGAAATGAGAATTCATAAGAGACTTCTTGATATGGATCCCAATGAAAGAGTTATGAGGCAGATCATGAGAATTAAGGTCCCGGAAGAAGTTAATATTGAAATTGAAGTAACTAGTTAATTTTTCTAAGCCTATTTATGTCGCTGCTTAACCAATTTAATGCGACATAATGTAGTCTCTGGTGCCAGCTGACATCAGCTGTCCCGGAAGAAGTTAATATTGAAATTGAAGTAACTAGTTAGATAATGGATATTAGATAATAGATAATCGATAATGGATATTCATAAATTTTAATACTTTATTATTTATTTTAGAAAGTTATTTAAATCCCTCTTATTTATTGATAAATATGAAAAAGACAGCAGTTTTGCTGGCATTAGCATTTGTTTTAGTCAGTGTTGTTTTTGTAAGCGGCTGCGAGGAGAAAGCACCAAAAGATGTTCTTCCAACTTCTGAGGATAAGCCGACTATAGACCTTTCAGTTGAACCAACTTCAATAATTTTAGAAGATGATGAAACAACGGAAGATTTTGTAACTGCAACTTTAACAAGAAAAGATGAAAATGACTTTTCTGCCCAAATTCAGCTGAGAGTTAAGTCCAGCGCTCCTGGATATATCTTTCCGGTGGATGTTGACGGAAAAACCGACATGTATTTTGAAAGCAAGCCTTTGAAAGGGAAAAACAGCCAGGATATAATCCAGTTCAAAGTTTTTGGAGATAAGGGCGATTTTGAAACTGCAACCGGAACGTTGACTCTTGAAATGTACTGGAACAATACAAAACTTAAAAATACTGAAGAGATTGAAGTTTCAGTTGAGTAAATATTATTAACTTCTCTGATAAATTATTTGTATGGCAAAGAAGCCGGATCTTGAAAAGCTGGAGAAAATTGTAAGAAAAATAGAGCTTAATATTCTTAAAATAACCAGGGAAAAGCCGGATTGGGATAAAGCGCAGGAAATTCTTGATGAAAACTATAAGTTGGCTAAAAAAGAGAAACTTCTGTCTAAGCTAAATAAACTTTATCAGTTAATTCCTAAAAAATACACAGAAGGATTCAAGAAAAAAGTAAAAAGAGGTATAATTAAAATTTCATCTGATTTTTTCATAACTGTTCCAAAATTAATTTATGAAAAGCAGTCTATGTATGTTTTCAAAAGAATGTTTGAAGACCTTGCAGGGCAGATTGTTTTCTGCTTTTCAGCGAGGTCTCTTATTTTGTATGCTAAACAGAAATGGGTCTGGCCCAAAGATTTTCAGAGATTAGTAAATAGATATAATAAATACACTTTCAGAGAAAATGAGCCCGTTCCTATGATTTTGCCATGGGGCAGAAATTCAGCAAAAAGACTGGGTTTTGATTTGTTTATAGACTGGAGGCGTCTGTCAAAAGGATGGAGAGACTATCTTTTGAGCAGAGAAAAACTCAGATATGTTGACTACAGCAAATTGGATACAGATAAGAAAGATGAAATTTCAAGACTTTTAATAAAAATTCCTTCTTTTGGAAATATAAGGGGAAGCAGAATGGTCGGTTTAGTTAATTTAGAAAAGGAGCCGGAAGAGTGGCTCTGGAGCTGCCAGTGCGAAGATTATATTGTTAATTTCTATCGAAACAAATTGGTTCTATGTCATCATGTTGCGGCAGCCATCTGGAAACTTATGGACGACGGCATGATTAAGAAGCCGTGGGAGTAATCGCTACTTTTAAGTACCAAAAACATAATTAATGTAGAGTACAATATATGCCGAGGTCGCATAACCCGGTAGTGCGCCTGCCTTGAGAGCAGGTGGGCTTCGGCCCATGCAGGTTCAAATCCTGCCCTCGGCGCCAGCTTTTTCTTTAGGAAAGAAAAATCTGGGAACACAAAGAGTAGGCTGGACAACAATACAATTGTCCCGCACTACCAGAACAAACCTACTCTTTGTGAAAGAAAGAAAATCTATATAATCTGCATCGTAAGTCATAAATTAAGGGCCCGTGGTCTAGTGGCTATGACGTCTCCTTTACACGGAGAAGATCGTCGGTTCAACTCCGACCGGGCCCACTATACTTAAATAAACAGTAATATAAAATCAAAATATGTGCGGAATAACTGGATATGTAGGAGAAAAAGAAGCTGCGCCTATTCTAGTTGAGGCAATGAAAAGGCTTGAATACAGAGGATATGACTCAGCCGGAGTTGCAACAATTTCTGATTCTTTAAATGTGAGAAAAGATGTAGGAGAAATTGATGAAATCGAAGAAAGTTTAAATTTATCTCAGATGCCTGGAAAGATTGGGATAGGGCATACAAGATGGGCGACACATGGAAAACCTAGCCAGGAAAATGCTCATCCTCATACGTCTGACAGCGGAAAAATTGCAGTGGTTCATAATGGGATTGTTGAAAATTATCTTGAATTAAAAGAAAAACTTGAAAAGAAGGGCTACTCTTTTGAATCTGAAACAGATACGGAAGTTATTGCTCATTTAATTGAATTCGAATCAGGCGATTTCGAAGAAGCTGCCAGAAAAGCATTCAAAAAATTAAAAGGTTCTTTTGCAGTTGCAGCTATAAACTTAGATGAACCCGACAAAATAATTGCTTCAAGAAACAAATCTCCTTTAATTATCGGACTTGGGAAAGGAGAAAATTTCATTGCTTCAGATATGCCTGCTTTTCTTAAACATACTAAAAAAGCCCTGATAATGCAGAATGGAGAGTATGCAGTTATAACAAAAGAATATGCTGAAATCAGAGACATTGAATCAGGAAAACATGTTGAAAGAGCGATACACGAAGTTAATTGGGATTCCGAATCTGCAGAAAAGTCCGGATACGATCATTTTGCTCTGAAGGAAATAAATAAAATTCCTGAAGCAGTTGAAAAGACACTGGCAACTTCAAATGAAATTAAGAAAACAGCTGAAAAAGTAAAGAAATTTGAAAAAATTATATTTGTTGCATCAGGGACTTCTTATCATGCTGCTTTAATTGGAAAGCATTTATTTGAATCTGTTTCAAAAAGAATGCCCCATGCCGTTCTTGCATCAGAGTTCTCAGATGAATTCGCCGGATTGATTGACAGTGAAACTTTAGTAATTGCTATTTCACAAAGCGGGGAAACAGCTGATGTATTGTCTGCGATTTCTTCTGCAAAAGAAAACGGGGCAAAAGTCCTTGGAATAACTAATTGTTTGGGAAGTTCAATTACAAGAAAGGCGGACTTCTACTGCCATACAAAAGCGGGTCCGGAGGTTGCTGTTATTGCAACAAAAACATTTGTTTCTCAATTAATTGTTCTCTATCTACTGGCTCATTATATCGCAGGAAAAGAAGTTAATTTGAAGAAAATTCCTGAGCTCCAGAGGAAAACACTCGAGGAGACAGAAGACCAGATAAAAGACATTGCAGACAGAATTAAAGATTCTAAGAGTGTTTATTTCATCGGCAGAGGTCTGGCCCATCCGTTGATTTTGGAAGGAGCCCTGAAGCTGAAAGAAATTTCATACATACATGCAGAAGGAATGCCCGCCGGCGAACTGAAGCATGGGACTTTAAGTTTGATTGAAGACGGAGTTCCTGTTGTTGCCGCTTTAACTCAGGATTCTTACGACAAAACAATTTCAAATATTGAGGAAGTAATGGCAAGAGGCGGATTTATTATAGCAGTTTCAAATGAAAACGATAAAGACATTGACAAGCATTCTGACATTTCAGTTAAAGTTCCTGAAACCGAGCCGATTCTTTATCCTTTACTTCAGATAATTCCTCTTCAATTATTGGCTTATTATACTACAGTAATCAGAGGATTAAGTCCGGATAAACCGAGAAATTTAGCTAAGTCGGTTACAGTTGAATGAGTTTTTGCAAGGCAACAAATGGAGCAAAGCGGAGAGATATTGTCTGGCTAAATCAGTTACAGTGAAGTAAGTTCTTATTTAGTAATTTATATATACAGTTAGATATATCCTCTATATGGGAGTGGCATGAACAACAAAATTAAGTTAGTTGGATTTGTATTGTTATTTATAATCGTATTTTCTGGAAGTACATTTGCAAGTTGTGTTGATTTGACTGGTTTGGATGAATATGTTGTAAATAATTCAACGGTTCTTTGCAGTGGCACTTATAATATGGATGATTCGGAATCAAACGGGGCTATACTCGTGAATTCTTCTAATCTGATTTTAAACTGCAATGGTTCAACTATAACTGGAAATAGTGGGTCAAAAGGGATTGGTATTTTTGCAGACAACAAGACAAATGTGACTATATCTGGTTGTAAAATTTCAACATATAAGTATGGTATGTATTTTAACGATTCTTCAAATATTTCATTATTGAATAACACCTTGAATACAAGTTTTTTTTCTTCAGGCTCAGGGATTAATTTTAAACTTAGTCAAAACAATACCCTAATTAACAACACGATTAAATCAGGCTATATATATGGGCTTTCGCTCCAATCTTGTTCAGAAACTCTTGTAATTGATAATATTGTCCAGTCACAGATACTCCATGGTATCGATTTTTATTTAAGTCCCAATAACACGCTTAAAAATAACACAATTCATTCATGTCCTATCGGTATACAATTTTGGCCAAATTCAAGTAATAATTTGTTATTTAATAATAGTATTTTTTCAAATGATAAGGGGCTTCAAATTAAGTTTAGTTCGAATAATTCCTTGGTGAATAATACTTTTAAATCAAATGGACATAGCATCCGTCTTCTCAAGAGTTCGAACAATACAATAAAAAACAATAAAATAAATTCAAATGTGTTAGGTATCCTGCTTAAGTTACATTCAGATGATAATAATATAACCAATAATTTCATTTGTTCAAATACTAAGGACGGCATTCGCATAAAAAACAAATCAGTTGGTAATTTTATCTATAATAATTATTTCAATAATTCTGGAAGCGGGCGTATGAATGCATTTGATGATTCCTTTAATTATTGGAATATTTCCCGAAAAAACATCAGTCCTTCCACCAATATAATTGGAGGTGACCTCTTAGGCGGAAATTACTGGGATAATTATTCTGGTTATGACAACACAGGAGATGGTTTAGGGAATACTTTGCTTCCCTATAATTCAAGTGGAGGGATTAAAAAAGGAGGAGATTATTTGCCTTTGACAAATAATAAGGATGTGAGTTCTCCGGCAATAAGTTACAGTTCAAATACTGATTCAAACGGCTCTTACATAAAGAAATGGATACTAATCAATGTAACTGCTTCTGATAATTTGTTTCTCAAATCAGTAATTTTAGAATTTAATGGAACAAATGAAACATTTAATAATTCTACTGGTAATCTGTTTTGGGAAAACAAGACTGGCCTCCTGGACGGGATTTATTCTTTTAAAGTTTATGCAGAAGATGATGCTGAGAATCTAAATAAAACTAAGTTTAGGACAGTAATTCTTGACACAACGCCCCCTGATAATGTTTCAAGCCTTGAATCTACTGCAAATGGCTTCCATTGGATTTACTGGAATTGGACTAATCCAAACAATACTGATTTTAATTATACTGAAGTATGGCTGAATAATTCCTGGATTGCGAATACTTCAAATAATTCCTATAATGCAACCGGACTAAAATACAATATGTCCTACGAACTCAGCTTAAGAACAGTAGATGTTATTGGAAATGTTAATCCAAATTTTGTAAATAATACTACAAAAACAGCATCCGATACAATTCCACCAACAGTGACTCTCCATTCTCCAGATAACGGTTCTACTACCACTTTTGAAACGGTCGTTTTCAATTGTTCTGCAGTTGATAATTATAATTTAAGTACTATTGGTTTATACGGAGATTTTAATGGAACCTGGGTTTTAGTTGAAACCAAAACCTTTGCAGGACTTTCAAATTGGTCTAGTTTTACTGTTAATTTATCCGATGGGAAGTATAATTGGAACTGCAAAGCATCTGATAGTTCTAGTAATTATGCGTTTGCGATTTCAAATTATACCATAGAAAAAATTACTGAAACATCTCCTCCTGTGGGAGGCGGCGGAAGTCCTTCCAGAACAACCACTACGGCTTATACTATGACCATCTCTTCTAGTGATAATGACACTGAAGAAAGGGAAAATGAACAAGAAGCGGAAGAAGTTCTTGCTGAAGAAGATCTTGATAGTGAATCAGATACTGCAGTTGTTGATAATGGATCGGCAGAGGAAAAAAGGTCTATAACTGGATTAGTACCTCTAACACGTACTCAAAGTATTTTAGCATCGGTGGGGGCTTTATCAGTTATAGCTGGGATTTATGCATATTCTAAAAAGGAGCTTTTTAAGTTAATTAAAACAGTTTTTAGTAAATATTTTTGATGTGTGCTTTCAGTTTACCTTAATTTATTCCAGTTTGGTTTCTAATCTATATAGTACAATTTATATACTATTGAATATACTTTAAATTACCAGAAGTTGCGTCTTTAATCAGGGATAGGAGAATGGCAAAAATAAAAACAGAAAAATTAGCATGTTTTATTCTATTCTTTTTTCTTATTTTTATACAGTACTCATTTGCCGAGCCTCAACTTGTTGCTGCTTCTTATCAAAATTTTTCAGTTATTAATGGAAAACCTGCTGTCACTGAAAATATAAAATTAAAGAACATTGGAGATGCAGATGCGTTCAATGTTTATGCTTCAATTTATTCGCCCGACAATACAACTGAACTGACGGAATGGGCTTCAAAACAGGCATGTATAATAAATCCGGGCCAGACAGTATCTATCAGCAATGGTCTTGATTGGGGAGTAATTTCAGCGCCTGATGGGGAAAAGAACTATGCATTAAATACAACTGGAGCAGTCTGCTCAGAAGCCGATTTCATTGACGGGGATACTGGAGGGAAGCGCCATGATTACACCAAGCCGGTTTTAATTACACTTCCTGAACCGAGAGTAATTGATGAGCTTATAGTATATATCGGTGGGATTTCAGGAGAAGGATACGAAGCGCATTATATACGGTTTAAAGGTTCCTTGAACGGCTCTGACTGGCAGACACTTGCCGAGCTGTCTGCTGTAAATGGAGATGGCAATTTCAACTCGACAACAATTTTTTCAATTGACCCTGTTGCTGTGAAATATGTAAAATATTATGCAACGCTGACTACGAACTGCGGTCCTGTTGCCGGAAGTTGCGGGTATAATCTGCCTACTTCGGAAATTAAATTAAACGGTTCTGTTTATAATTATGAAAGTCCTGTTGTTAATATATATTATAATGATTCATCTATTGAAAAAAGATTTTTAAGCGAAATTAAATTGGAAAATCCAGATGATTCTCTTGATTCTTATACTACGGGAGATATGATACACGAACCTAAAATAAGAACTTTAACCCCTGAAAATTATAGTTATAATGGGAGCAATCAACTAACTCTAACCTATACAAATCCTCACGGCAAAGCGGTGCAGGATGGAAAGATAAATTCTTCTTACTCTCTTTTGAACGGAACGGAAATTAATTATCAAGAAGAAACACTTGATTTAAATACAGGGGACACTGAAATTAGTTTTACTTGGAATCCGTCTGATTACGGTTCAGAAGCAGCCGGAAAACAAATAAAAATAAATTCAAACGCTCTTGACTATCAGGGTTCAGTTCTAGATGAGACAATTGATATTGTAAATATTGAGATGCCTTTCAAATTAAACAAGTTGAGTCCAACTGGAAATCAGGCAATTAGTGAAGGAGAATCTCAGAAATTTTCAGTTGCTGCTTCTTCTGAATTGGGAGGAATCAGTTATAAATGGTATCTAGACGGACAGGAAATTGATGGAGAGACTTCTGATTCTTATGTTTATGAAGCAGATTTTCAATCAAATGGATTCCATAATATCTCTGCTGAGGCAGGCGACGGGACATTCAGTGATATTGTAAGTTGGAATCTAACCGTACATGATGTTAATGCTCCGCCGGTTCTGGAGCCGTTTGTTCAAATAAATGCAACCGAAGGCGATTCAATTATTATTTTACCAAATGCGTCCGACCCGGACGGAGATGTCCTTTCCTTTAGTTATTCTCCTCCTTTAAACGAAACCGGGATGTGGCAGACAACATTTGAAGATTCTGGACTTTATAATTTATCTGTGGAAGTTTCCGACGGCGAGTTTAATGATATACAGGATGTTAAGATAAATGTATCTAATTTAAACAGACCGCCAGTTTTTGAGAATTATCCCAATTTAATAGTTGAAGAAAGCTCTACAATAGAACTTCTTCCAAATGCATCTGATCCAGATAATGAAAACAATGTTTCGAATGATGACAATATTCTAGAGTTCAATTATTCCGGTGCAATGAGTTCTAATACCTGGGAAACAGGATATGAAGATTCTGGAAATTATACGGTGAATATTACTGTTTCAGACGGCGAATTAATTGACAGCCAAAATATCTCAATTGAAGTTCAGGATAAGGACAAGCCAATACCTAGTCCGAATCCTTCTTCGGCTGGCGGTGGAGGCGGCGGTTCGAGTGGAACTCCTCTTCCTCAGTGCAATGCAAAGATTGGAAATCTTTATCCAAATCAGACTGGGGTAGGAAAGTGTAAAAATGCGGAAGAAGTTTACATTTCAAGAGTTCAGGTAACTGCAAGGAAAGAAATCAAAAACGGCTTGGTTCAAATTATAAAATTCAATCAAAAGCCTAATTCGGTCAGCGACGCGGAAAATTCGTTTGTTTATCTCAAGATAGAGCCGGTTAATTTTGAGAATGAAGATATAGAGAAAGTTGAAATTGATTTTTTAGTAAATAGATCCTGGGCTGAAGAGAATGGTTTGGATTTATCAAAAGGAATTTTGTATAGGAGCGACGGAACTAGTAGAGAATGGAATGAAAATGAAGGGGAAAAGAAGTATTCTCGCTCTGATTTAATTGTCTTTAAAACAGAACTTCCCGGCTTTTCTTATTTTGCAATCGGCGGTAAAGAACCAGTTCAGGAAAATGAATCTGGGCTCGAGAAGCCGACTGAAATACAAGAAAACCTAAAAAAGACAGAGGCGCCGAATGAGGTTGAAGAAGACCAGGATCCAACAATGTTGATTACTTTTAATAAAGTTGAAAATTCAACTACAATTATTTTGTTTTCTGCGATTTTGTTTGCCGGCTTAATTGCTTACGGTTTTCATAAAGGCAAACTTAACAAACCTAATTTTAATCCTGAAAGATTAAATTTTAAAAAATACTATATTAGGTTGAAAAACAGTAGTTTTCCTGATTTGGGTTTGTCCGATATATCTAAATTCGATTTCAGTTTTCCTAAATTAAAAAAGAGAACAACGAAATCCGTTTCGTATGCAGGGCCGATTAAAGAAAAGCCTCCTGTAAATATAGAAATAACTCCGAAAATGAGGGCTGTCTTAGGAGCGCTCCATTACAGAGAAAAAGAAATCATGGGAACTTTAATACTTTTAGGAGGAGATTCAACTCAGGCGAAAATCTACCATAAAACAAGAATGCCCACAACAACTTTATCCAGATGGGTTGATTCTCTGGAAAAAAGAGGACTTGTTGAAACTAAAAAACACGGAAAATTGAGAAGGGTCTGGCTGACTGAGAAGTTTTTGAAATAACTGTTTTCACTTTTGTTTAATATTCGTTGTTTTAAAGCGTTGTTCTTCATATTTGAATCTAAATAATAACCTTTTTATATTTTAAAGTACTTTTAAGACTATGCCTAAATATATCATAACAACAGGAGGAGTAATGTCCGGTCTGGGAAAAGGAATAGCATCTGCTTCTATAGGGAAGATTCTCCAAAGCTACGGCTACAATGTAACTATGATTAAGGTTGATCCGTATATCAATGTAGATGCGGGAACTATGAACCCTTTTGAACACGGCGAAGTTTTTGTTCTGGACGATGGCGGAGAATGCGATATGGACCTTGGAAACTATGAAAGATTTCTTAACAAGAGCTTATCACGAGATAACAATATTACTACCGGCAAAGTCTACAAAGCGGTTATTGACAAGGAAAGAAGGGGCGATTATCTTGGAAAGACAGTTCAAATAATTCCTCATATTACGGATGAAATTCAAAAACAAATAAGAAAAGCAGCAAAAGGTTCTGATATAACTATAATTGAACTCGGAGGAACAGTGGGAGATATTGAGAGCATGCCTTTCCTGGAGGCCTGCAGACAGCTCCACTTAGAAGAAGGGGACGACAATGTTTTGTTTGCCCATGTAACTCTTGTTCCTGTAATGTCTGTAGTCGGAGAGCAGAAAACCAAGCCGACACAGCATTCCGTTCAGAGACTGCAGGAGGCGGGAATCCAGCCCGATTTAATTTTGGCAAGAACTGAAAACAAGCTGGAAAAGAAAACCAAGAAAAAGATTGCAAATTTCTGCAATGTTCATATAGATGATGTTATTTCTGATCCGGATGCCGATTCTATTTATGAAGTTCCTTTAGTTCTTCAGGAAGAAAACATTGGAAAGAAGGTTGCAGAAAAAATGAACCTGAAAACTAAAAAGGACCTGAACAAGTGGAAAAAATTTGTTGACAGAATTTTAAATCCGGGAAAAGAGATAACAATTGCTCTTGCAGGCAAATATACGGCCCTGGGTGACTCATATGTCAGCATTTTAGAGTCTCTTAAGCATGCAGGCGCTGAGAACAACTGTATGGTTAATATAAAGTGGATAGGAACGGAAGAATTCGAGGAGAACAACAAGGAATTGAGCGTTCTGGACAAGGTTGACGGTCTTATTGTTCCAGGAGGATTCGGCTCAAGAGGCGCCGAAGGCAAAATTATGGCAATTAACTATGCAAGAGAAAACAATATTCCTTTCCTTGGCTTATGCTACGGATTCCAGCTGGCGGCAATTGGTTTTGCCAGAGAAGCCTGTAATTTAGAAGATGCCAATACTACTGAAAATAAGGAAAACTGCAAGCATCCAATTATATGCATCCTGCCTGAGCAGTACAAAATTAAAGATATGGGAGGAACTATGCGATTAGGAGCCATGCCCTGCAGGATTGAAAAAGGAACTTTAGCTTACAAATTATACGGCAAAACTAAAATTTCTGAAAGGCATAGGCATAGATATGAATTAAATCCAGAATATATTGACAAGTTAGAGAAAAACGGACTTAAATTTTCAGGGAAATATCCAAAAAAGAAAATTATGGAAATTCTTGAACTGCCGGACCATCCTTTCTTTTTAGCAACTCAGTTCCATCCTGAATTTAAGTCAAGGCCTGAAGACCCAAGCCCGCCATTCGTTGGTTTCGTTAAAGCCTGTCTTAAATAGCCTGCTAAACCTTTATATATAAGGATACACTCTATATTGATACTATGGCAAGATTTCCTGAAGCAGATGCAAGATTGTTCAAAAATGTCTACATCTGCATGAAATGCAATGCAAGAAACAGGGTGGACCCTAAAAGGATTAGAATGGGAAAGGCAAAATGCCGAGAATGCGGATATACCCGGCTTAGAGCCAAAAGAAGAGAAAAGTAGTTTGTTTTAGTTAGTATTATTCGTAAATTATATATCTTGATTTCAGCTATATTCTTTTATGGCATTTATTGAATGTTACGACATAGGGGGAACTAATCTTAGGGGCGCTGTTTTTAATTCAAAAACAGACAGGAAAATAGTTGAAAAGACAGTTCAGACTAAAAGAGAAAGAAAAGATTTTTTAGAGCAGTTTAAATCTGTTTCTAAATATTTAAGGTCTCAGATTTCAGATAAGATTGATATTGTTTCTGTTGGAGTTCCGGGTCCTGTTGAAAATAATGTCCTTTTAGAAGCGCCTCCAATGAATCTCCAGGAAAAAATAAATTTTTCAAAGGAAATTAATTTTTCAGAAAATATTTTTGTTTTAAATGATATGGATGCAGCAGTTCTTGCCGAAAAAGAATATGGAGAAGGCAGGGATTTAAATTCAATCTGTCTTGTTACAATCAGTACTGGTATCGGCGCAGGTACGATAGTTAATGGAAATTTAATACCGGGCGGAGAATACGGTCATATGATTTTGGAAAGAGACGGGCCTAAATGCAGTTGTGGAAGAAGAGGATGCTGGGCTTCACTCTGCTCCGGCTATGGGATTGAGCTTGCTTCCGGAATGAAACCGGAGGAATTTTTTAAGCAGAGCGGTTCAAAATCTAAAGAGTTGATTAAAAAGATAAGAGACTATAATGCTCAGGGTTTTGGAAATATTATCAATGCAGTTCAGGTTGATAAAATATTTGTAAATGGACCGGTAGCTTTAAACCATTTTAATAAAATAATCCCTAAAAAGGAAGAAATTAAAAAATATACTGTTAATAAAATACCTGATATTGCTCCCGCCGGACTTCAGGAAGAAGCCGGTCTTATAGGGGCATTTGTTTTCGGTAAGAGCAAGGTGGAAAGATGAAAATTGGATTAATTGGTCTTGGAAAAATGGGCTTTGGAATGGCTGAACATTTGACTAATTCAGGTTTTGAACTTGTTGCTACAGATAAAGTAAGAAAAACAGTGGATAGAGCAAAAGAAGCAGGTATAGATGCTGTATATTCAATAGATGTCCTATTGGATAAATTGGATGAAAGAAAAATAGTTTTTCTAATGGTCCCAGCTGGAAAGCCGGTTGACGACTGCATTGAACAAATTGTTAAAAAGGCAGGAGAAGGCGATATAATTATTGACGGCGGAAATTCATATTACAAGGATTCAGTTAGAAGGGCAAAAGAGCTGAAAAAGAAAGGGATATATTATTTAGATGTAGGAACAAGTGGCGGAATAAAGATTTCAGAAGGAAAAGCATGTATGATGGTTGGCGGAGAAAAAGGAGCTTATGATGTTTTAGATCCGGTTTTTAAATCTCTTTGTATTGAAAATGGATACAAATATATTGGAAAATCAGGAGCAGGGCATTTAGTAAAAGGTTATCATAATTTTGTTGAATATATAACTATGGAAGGAATAGCAGAAGGAGCTTCTTCCATTAAATCTGTTTCTGAAAAAGAAGGAATGGATGTAAATCTAAAAGATGTTTTTGATGTCTGGAATCACGGAAGTATAAATGAAGGAATGCTTGTTGAATCTGCAAAAAAGGCGCTGGAAAAATTCGGAGATTTAAAAGGTATTAGCGGCAGGATTTACGGTGAAACTACAGATGAAATGGCTAAACTGGCAGATTTAGCTGAAAGTCTAAACGTGGAGGTTCCTGCAGGCAGGGTTGCAATTGAAAGGAGAAAGGAATCTCAATCAAAAGAAAAATATGCTACTAAATTAATAAATGCAATGAGAAATATTTTTGGCGGGCACAAGCCGGGAAAGAAGGCAGATGATAATTGATATTTCCAGAAAAATCAGTGAAGATATGACTCTCTATAAAAACAGAGAAGAAAATAAACCTGAAATATCTAAACGCAGTTCTATTAAATCAGACGGCTCCAATTCAACTAAGTTAGTTTTAAACAGCCACACAGGAACCCATATAGATGCACCGTACCATGTTTTCGAAGACGGTATGAAAATAGATGAACTTTCACTTGACAAATTTTATGGAAAATGCAGGGTTTTTGATTTGACAAATTTAGATGAAAAAATAGGAAAGGAAGATTTGAAAAAACTGAAAATAAACGAAGGGGATATTGTTCTATTCAAAACTAAGAATTCATTAAATGAAGGATTTGATTTTAATTTTATTTATCTTGATAAAACAGGTGCTGAATATCTGGTTTCTAAAGGGATAAAGACAGTTGGGATAGATGAGCTGGGCGTAGAAAGGAACCAGCCGGAGCATGAAACTCATAATCTTCTGCTTAAGGCAGGGATTCCAATAATTGAGGGCTTAAACTTAAATGAAGTCGACTCCGGAGAATATACTCTCTGCTGTTTCCCTTTGAAGATAAATGTAGACGGTTCTCCTGTCAGGGCTGTTCTGCTTAAGTAATTTATTTCTCTGCTTTAATTTTCGGGTCCAGTATTTTTACTTCTATTTCTTCCGGAATAAGACTTTTGAATTCTTCTGCATCTGTTTTTGTTCCGACAATTCCTGCTTCTATATGCATTGGAATAGCCAGTTTCGGCTTTATTTTTTTGACTGCTTCTGCTGCTTCTTCTGCAGTCATTACATAGGTTCCGCTTACAGGGAGAAGGGCAACATCTGCATCAATATCTCCCATTTCATCAATTAAATCTGTATCCCCGCTGTGGTAGATTTTAACTCCTCCTATGTTTAAAATAAATCCCAAACCTCCGTCTTCTTTTGGATGATATTCCAGTCTGTTTTCTTTTGTATTATATGCAGGAACTGCTTTTATTTCAATTCCTTTAACTTTTTTCTTGTCCCCCATAGAAACCGCTTCAGAGTCCTTTATTTTCAGAGAAACTGCTTTATTTGTAATTATTTTAGTTCCTTCTTTCCTTACATTTTCAACTGATTTGGGGTCGCAGTGGTCATAGTGGTCGTGGGTAATTAAAATCAGGTCTGCTTTTTCCGGATTTCCTTCTAATCCATATGGGTCAATGTAAACTGTCAAGTCATCTTTTTTTATTTTGAAACAGTCGTGTATCAGCCATTCTAATTCAACGCCTTTGAAGACGTGCTTGCTTGCCATTTAAGACACCTCCTAGTTTCTTCCAATTCTGACTAGTTGGAAAACTATTGCCAATAGAATTGAAATCTCCGGCGGCTTGCCTATATACCATTGGACAGCCGCGGCAATTAAAGCAAAAAGCGTGAGCATATCCAGAAATGTAACTTTAAGTCTTTTTTCAAGGTGTCCTATTTCTTTCCGATAGGCTGGCTTTGCCATGTTTATTCAATTCATTTAGTGCTTAATTATTTAAAAGGTTTGTTTGTTGGAAAAAGTATATAAGTCAACTTCAATACTTAATATGCTATGAGTGAAGAGACTGATAAAAAATCAAAAGATAAAAGCAATTTTTTTGATAAGATAAAGGGTAATGTTTGGAAGTCTGCTACAATCATACTTTTTGTAATTCTTGTAATGGCTTTGGCCAGTATCAATCCGTCCGGTTTCATTACTATGGGCGGAAATAATGTTGATTCTGTTGCAGAAAATTCTGTTAATTACATTAATTCTAATTTAATACAGGGCGATGTAGAAGCTGAGCTTGTTGATGCAGTTGAAGAGAATGGTTTAATTAAACTAACGATATCTATTCAGGGCCAGCAGATGGAGTTATATGTTTCACAAGATGGCGAAAAGATGTTTACTCAGGCAATTGATATGACTGAAAGTCTAAGCCAGGAAGGAAGTTCTGCAGAAGCAGAGCAGACTGAAATTCCTAAAACCGAAAAACCCGTAGTTGAAGCATTTGTATCTCCTTATTGCCCGTATGGTTTGCAATACATGAAGGGCCTTATTCCAGTATATGATGTCTTTAAAGAAGAAGCGAATATAAGTATTAAGCATATAGGGATCACTCATATGCAGGCCGAAGAGCTCGAAACTAAGAAAGAGCTGTGCATTATTGATCAGTATGGAAAGGAAATCTTTTTTGACTACTTGAAAAGAGTAGTGTACAGTGAAAGGGCGCAGGAATGCTACAATGTTTACCACGGTTTTAATTTGCAGACTAATGAAGAGATTGACACTCAGGATGCAGGAAATGATACTTATTTCAAGGAATGTATGGATCCTGTTATAGACGAAGCTATGGAAAATTCAGGGATAGATTCTAGTAAAGTAGACCTGTGCATTGACGAGAGAGGGAACGAACTATATGACCAGGCTATGCAGTATGCAAGTTCAGCAGGAGAAGTAATTGGATCTCCAACTCCAAAGATTAATGGTATTGTAATTCCAGATAATTTAAGAGGAAGATCTCCTGAGGCAATTAAAATCGCTGTCTGCTCAGCATTTACTACTGCCCCGGAGGACTGCTCAGAAACTTTATCAACCAGCACTCCTTCTCCAGGAATTAGTCCGTTGTCCTCTGAAAGCACATCTTCAGCTTCTTCCGAATATGTCTGCTAATTTTAAAGAAGTATTTTATATATTAATAAACTATCCTAATATGAACTAGCTAGCAACATAGTAGTTATGTTTTTTTTATTTTAGCAGCAACCACAGCATGATTTTTTCTTATCTTTCTTCTTTTCTTTATTTTTCTTTGGATCCATTATATCACCTTCCATTTAGGTCCTTTTTCAGTATCTTTAACTTCAATTCCCATTTCTTTTAATTCTTCTCTTATCTCATCTGCTTTTTCAAAATTCTTTTCTTTCCTTGCTTTTTCTCTTTCTTTCAATAGTTTTTCTATTTTCTTTTTCTTTTCTTTTCCAACTTTTTCCTTTTCCATCTCTAAGATGCCGAGGACTTTGTCAAAATTATAAAGTGTATTAAGAAGTTCTTCAGCATTTTTACTGCTGATTTTTCCTTTATCCAGTAATTTATTTACTTCTTTCATGAAATTAAAAACAGAAGCAAGAGCTTCACTTATATTCAAATTATCATCCATTTCAGATTCAAATTTCTTTTTTGTTTTTTCAATTATTTTAGATATGTCTGTTTTTTTACCATCAGCTTCCTTTAATCTGTCTTCAAATTCAAACAGTCTGTTTACAGTTTTATCCGCCGCTTCAAGCTCCTTAAGTGAAAAGTTTTGCTGCTGTCTGTAGTGAGAAGCCATTAAAGTATACCTAATTGCTTTTGGGTCGTATCCTTTATCCAGCAAGTCTCTTAAAGTATAGAAATTACCTAGTGATTTTGACATCTTTTTATTTTCAACAAGTAAATGTTCGCAGTGGAGCCAGTATTTAACGAAATGCTTGCCAGTTGCTCCTTCTGACTGAGCAATTTCATTTTCATGATGGGGGAAAATTAAGTCAACCCCTCCTGTATGCATGTCAATAGTTTCTCCCAAGTGTTTCATGGACATTGCAGAGCATTCTATATGCCAGCCTGGTCTTCCTTTTCCTATTTCAGTTTCAAAAAAGTTATCTCCGTCTGCAGGTTTCCAGAATTTCCACAGGGCGAAATCTTTTGCATTTTCTTTGTCATATTCCTGTGTTTTAACTCTAGCGCCTTCTTTTAATTCTTCAATTTTTAATCCGGAAAGCTTCCCGTACTCATCAAACTTCTTAATATTGAAATAAATCCCATCTTCTGTTTTATATGCAAAACCTTTATCCATTAATTTCTTAACAAGCTCAATCATTTCATCAACAGTCTCAGTGGCTTTTGGGTAAACATCAGCTGGTTTTATATTCAGTGTTTTCATATCTTCAAAAAAAGCCTTTGTGTACTTTTCAGTATATTTTTCCAGTTTAACTCCCTTTTCCTGAGATCGTTTTATTGTTTTGTCGTCTATATCTGTAATATTCATTACTTGTTTTACATCGTAGCCTTTGTATTCAAGATACCTTTTCAAAATATCCTGAAAAATGTATGTTCTGAAATTCCCTATATGCGCATAATCGTAAACAGTCGGACCGCAGGTGTAAAGTTTTACCTTTTTATCTTTAATCGGCTTGAATTCTTCTTTTTTCTTTGTTAGGGTATTATAGAGTTTTAAAGGCATTTCAATATATTCTGTATTATTTGTTTGGTTTTATTACTTGCTATCTACCATTTACTATTAACCATTAACCATTTACTATGTTTGAAGCAGAGGCAGGGATTTGAACCCTGATATCGCGGTTTGCAGCCGCGCGCGTAACCGGATTCCGCCACCTCTGCTGTTTTGATGAAACCTTCGGCTGTTCTCGTAGCACTTCAAAGAAATTTAAGAGAACCGAAATAGGACTATGCAATCTTTTCTAACAACAACAGCATAGTTCTGATTTCATAGTGTTAATATGAATTTGTTTCTATTTAAGTTTTAAGATTCTCTTTTAATGTATGCTTTGCCAACCGATATTTCTTTTCTTTTTACAATCATAATAATTTCTGCATAAAATTTTTCAATATCTTTTTTCTTAAGATTCGTCCATAAATTTTTATCTGCTTTTATTCCAAAAAGATGTTTTTTCTTGTTAAGTATTTCAACTATTTTTTCTCTTTTTAATTCAATATCTCTGTATACTTCGATTTCTAGAGGAATGTCTTCAATATTTGCCTTAAATTTGATAGTAAGTCCGTCTGTTTCTGCTGAACCTCTTCTCGGTTCAATTTTAATTAGTTCCATTGCATGTTTTATATAAACATTATTAAATAAACTTTATCATATACTTTATAATGAACTTTGATAAAATCCTTTTAAGATATGGAGAAATAGGTCTGAAAAGCAAGCAGACCAGAAGGAAGTTTGAAGATAAACTAAAGAAAAATATAACTGCATTCTTAAAAAGAGATGGAGTTAACTTTAAAATAAAGACTCCCTGGGGTCGTTTTTTAGTTGAAACAAAAGCTGAACCTGCTTTAGATATCCTTAAACATGTTTTCGGAGTTGTTTCAATCTCTCCGGTTGTATCCTGTAAGTCTGAAATTTCAGAAATAAGAAAAACTGCTCTTACAGTTGCTGAAAAACACATCAAAGAAAAAGATTCCTTTTCAGTCCGGGCAAGAAGGACGGGCAATCACGAATTTACAAGCCAGGATGTTGAAAGAGAAGTTGGTGCGGATATAGTTGAGAAAATTGGACCTGATGTTGATTTGGACACTCCGGATAAAGAGCTTTTTATTGAAGTAAGGCAGAAAGAATCCAACATTTTTACTGAAAAGATTCAGGGGCCTGGCGGTCTTCCCTATGGAGTTGAGGGAAAAGTTTTAGCTGTCCATGATTCGTCTATTGACAATCTAAAAACGGCTGTCTGGTTAATATCCAAACGAGGCTGCGAAGTTGAAATTGCCTGTCTTAAGGAAGATTTCCAAGATGTTGAAAAAGAGGTTGATGGTCTGAAGAACTGGTATATTGATTTGAACGTTCACCAAATAAAAGCAAATTTATTTGAAGAAGCAGAGAAATTGGCCGAAAAACAGGGTGCAAAAGCTTTGGTTTCAGCAGAAGTTTTCAAAGAAGAAAATCTGGAAAAGTTTGCAGAAGTTGATAAAAAAATCAACCTGCCTGTTTTAAGGCCCTTAATTGGATTAAGCAAACAAATTTTATCTAATTATAAAAAGAGTTTGAAGGGTTAGGCGTAGCCCTTCTTGCCTTTCTCTTCTTTTTCTTTGTTTTCTACTACAGTAGGAAGCTGTATCGGTGCAGGAAGCTGAAGTTCTTTTGCCAGAACAAGCGCCTGAGTACTTCCTGAACGCAGTATTGCATTCTGGACTTCGACATATGCGCTCTTTTCCAGCTGAATGCCTTCTTTTTTATCTTTCTTAATTTTACTTTTCAGCTTTTTGTCGTGGTAAATTAAGCTTCCGCCTACTGTTATTTTTCCAAAGTTTGGTTCGTAGTTAACTTTGTATTCAAAATCAACCAGCACTGCATCGCCTAGACTTGGGAGTTTTTTCTTTTTCATTTTAACAACCTTGGTGTTGCTTTTAATTTTAACTCCTTTCTTGTCTACTTTACCTTTAGGTTTTTCTCTTTTTGCGTCTAACTTTGTAAAACGAATATCTACTATTCCCATTTTAACCTCCGTATAGCCATTATATACGTCTATTTGGTTTAAAAAGGTTTCTCAATAATTGTCTTTATAGAACTTTTTAATTTCTTTCTTGTCAGGTATTTCACAGTTTTTCCAGACGCTTACTACTTCTTTTAACTGCTTCTCTCCATCCTGATTTTTGAATAATTCTTCAAGGAATTTTGTTCTCTCTCTTATGTCTCTTTTAATGAATTTCATGTAAGCTTTTAATGAATAATATTCCAAAGGATTGAATCTCTTTCCGAAATTTTCCATTCCATGTTTTTCTTCAAGTTCTTTCGGCTCCGGAATTAAATATTCATAAACGGGATGCTTGATCCAGTTTTTAATTTTCTTTTCTTCAATAAGTTCAATAAGCTTCTTTGAATCTTCAACTTTGATTTTTTCTCCCTGCTCAAGCTCTTTGCCTTTATAATTATATCTGCCTACCCAGCCCGAATTATTTACAAAGAAAATAAGTTTATCTTTTGGCTTAAGCCCCATTTCTTTATACATTTTAAGTTTGATTAAAGCCTGCTCAGACTGCTGTCTTGCCATAAAGTCCGTTGCTGCATAGGACCTGACTCTTTTTCCTGTCTTTTTACCTCCAACTGCACTTGTAATTATACTTTCGCAGGCGCTGTCTAAAGCAACAGCCATCTCTGGCTTTTCAACTCTGAAAACAGGTTCGAGAATGTCAAATCTTCTGAAGCTTAAAACAAGCGTTTTTAGGTGTTTTTCAATTCCTGCCTTCCAGTCTTTATTCAGGTCGCTGAATTTGAATATAAATCTGCCGTTTGTTGTTCCTGATTTTTCATATTTTTTAGTTTCAAGATGCCCTATTTCATGTCCCGGTATTTTTTCCGGAGCCTTTACTTCATAACCGTCAATTTCCTTTTCAGCAAATCTGACTCCCTGGCAGTCAATATTAGTTGCAAGAACAATTGATTTTCCGTCTCTGGAGCTCATTAATCCAGGCCACTCCGGGCTGTCTGGACCAAGTCCTTGTGATTTCGCAAAACTCGCTGCTTCAAGGCCGATTAGTTTAGTTTTTTTTATTTTGTTGTACTTTTCAATCGGTTTTCCAAGAAGGGCGTCGTCCTGGTATAAATCCGGGCCTACTGTAAGTGTAGTTTTTCCGGTTCCACTCAGCCCTTTTAAAACTCTATTTTTTGTACAGCCTGCATGATACGAAATCATTCCTTCTTCCTCCCCCCTGTTCCAGACCATAGTTAAATTTGGTTTTTTGAATGCCCCTCCGAAATAGTCTACTCCTAAATTCAGGACTCTTCTTTTATCTTTATTCATCTCAGTAAAATCATATATTGTAAGGGGGACTCCTGGTTTGTAGCCTTTCCACGCTTTTTTTATCCTCTTTTCGTATTCTTCCGGAAGTTTTTCGGGAATTATATAATTATAACAGGTAATTTCAGTATCTTCTTTCTTTGGAAAAAGCATCATTTTCCCCATCCAGCTCATGTATGCAGAATGGGGGTTTTCAATACTTGTTGTTACTCTGACTCCGGTTTCAAATTCGGATTCTCCTTGTATTCCTTCCTGAACAATAGCTTCGCACTCTTTCAAATAATCAAAAGCAGCTTTGTAGATTCTCTTTCCTGCCCTTTTTCTGAATCTTTCCTGCCCTTTTCCAAGTTTGTAGCCTTTTGGTATAATATAAAAAGCTCTGTCTGGTCTTCTTCCCGGCTGTTTTGATGAAAATAGATACTGTCCGTCTTTTGTTTTAATGTAGTAGGGTCTTAGGAAATTATTATAGAAATGGTCGTCCGGATTTCGTATTACTTGACTGTCAGGAATTTCCAGATTTTCCTCAATTTTCATTTTATTCAGCTCATATACTATAATGAAAATCTATTTAAATGCCTTATCTTATTGTGAATGATATGAATGTTACTGATAGAGTAAAAGATATTCATTATGCAATCAGAGATATTGTAGTTCCTGCCAGGAAGATAGAAAAGCAGGGGCATGAGGTACTTCATTTAAATATAGGAGACCCGGATAAATACGATTTCGACACTCCTGATTTTATTAAAGAGGCCAAAATTAAGGCAATTAAAGACGGCAAGAATTATTACGGCGATTCTGAAGGCATTCCTGAAGTTAGGGAGGCAATTGCCAGAAGAGAAAAGAAATTGAAAGATGTTATAGTTTCTCCGGATGACGTTCTTACTTTAGCGGGAGTCAGCGAAGGAATCGATATGACTCTTGCTTCCATTACAGGAGAAGGAGATGAAGTTTTACTTCCGGGTCCAAATTACCCTTTGTATGATACTTTAGTTAAATTCTACGGCGGAAATCCGGTTGAATACAGATGCATTGAAGAAGAAGGCTGGCAGCCGGATGTTGCTGATATTGAAGATAAAATCACTGATAAAACAAAGGGCATTGTTGTTATTAATCCAAACAATCCTACTGGTGCTGTTTATCCTAAGAAAACTTTAAAAGAAATAACTGAAATTGCAGTTCAGAATGATTTACTTATTATGGCTGACGAAGTTTATGACATGCTTACTTTTGATGCAGATTTTTATCCAATTGAAAATTTAAATCCGGATGCAAATGTTGTTTCATTCGGCTGTCTTTCAAAAGTTTATCTTTCTCCTGGGTGGAGAAGCGGATATATGACTTTCAAAGGACCCGGCATCCATGAATTAAAAGAAGCCTGCTTAAGACAGGCAAGAGCCAGATTATGCATGAATACGCCGGCTCAGGTTGCTTTAGGAGCAGCTATGGATGGCCCTACAGACCATATTAAGAAAACAGTTGATATTTTAAGAGAAAGAAGAGATTATTCAGCAAAAAGAATTAATGAAATTGAGGGACTTTCTGTTTCAAAACCAGAAGGCGCCCTATACATGTTCCCAAGAATTGAAAGCGATAAGTTCGATAATGATGAAAAGTTTGTTCTTGATTTATTGAGTGAAAAACATGTCTTGTGCGTCCACGGTTCAGGGTTCAGCAAAGAGTACGGGAAGGACCATTTCAGAACTGTATTCCTGCCTGAACTTGAAACTCTGGAAGAAGCTTTTGACAGAATTGAAGAATTTATAAAAGGAAATTAAAAAGCAATTATTTTTTCAAACTTTTAAGGTATTTCTCAAGCTGTTTTTCTGCAGTTTCTTCCGGAATTTCTCCTTGCAATACCTTTTTTGTGTGAGCTTCCAAGTCATCTTCTATGTAATCATGTAATTTTTTAGGGAGGTATTTTTTCATAATTTCGTTTGTTTTCTCTCTATATTCTACTGTTTTTTCTTTATCTTCAATTACTTTTAGAAGCATATAATCTATAAATGTAAGAAAGGCGTCTGCAAAGACGGTGTCTTTGAAATTTTCTAATTTTTCTCTCCTTTCATTAGTTTCTCTGGAGTTTTTAATTTCTTCCCAATTCTTTTCTTTTACATCTTTTGTAAGCTGGTCGAAACCTTCAAAATATTTTTTGGCATATCTGTAAGGGTGCTTCTTACCGCCTTTTAAAAGATTTGCGTTTATTTTCTTGGGGTCTTTATCCATTTTATAAAACACGTCAAAAAGAGCTATTCCTGAGTTATATGCAAAATCAAAATTTAGGTCTTTTTTTCCTTTCTTTTTCTTTGTCATGTATTTTCTATGTTTTTCATACTTTATAAATTTATTTAAATAACCTAAACATACCCAAATTCATGGAAATACAAAAATATCTGATTGTACTTTCGCTGGTTTCTGTACTTCTTGTAGCAGGATGCGCAGGAACGGCTCCTGAAGGAACGGAAGAAGGGGAAGGAATAGAAGAAATTGAAGCAGGAGAGGAAACAGAAGGAACGGAAACTGAAACAGAATCCGGAACGGAAACAGAAGGTCCGGAGTGTACAGTCAATTCTGACTGCGACGACGGAGACGACTGCACGGTAGACAGCTGTGTAAACGGAGTGTGCGAGCATATACCTAACTATAACTGCGAATCAAAAGAGTATATGGAACCTTCAATTACTGAGATTTCATTTACCGGAGAAGAGTATGTAAAGGTTGAAGCAAAGAACTGGGATGTTGAGGGCTGGTATATTGAAAAAGGAAATGGAAGTTTATTCTATACTTTCCCTAAAAAATATACTCTGAACAGATATGTATACATATACAGTGCAAGCGACTTAAGTACTACAACTAAAAAGTATGCAGCAGTCGGCGGAAACTTCTGGAGCGACGACGGCGATAAAGCAATTCTCAAGGACGCAAGCGGGAAGACTATCAGTGAAATGTCTGAATAAATAGTACAGCGATTTCAGCTGTTGAAGAAACTTATAGTCTGAGTTACAGACGAGAAACTGGCAGTATGGGTTCGTCGGGTTATTCGGGCTGGTAGTTTGAGCTCGTTGAGTTATTTGAGCTGGTGTTTTGAGCTATTCAAGTAATTTGAACTGGCAGTGTGAATTCGCCGGATAATTTGGACGGGTGGTACGGATTATTTGAATTATTTGAACTGGTAGTATTGGCCAAGGGAAAATGGTTGAGCTGGCAGCTGCTGGTAGATGTTTATTAACACTACAACTTGTCTAACTGTCGATTATCGATGTTCTATCATCTATTATCGAGCAATTGGCGCCGGGGTCAGGATCTGCAACGTCAGAATCCGCTTTCCAGTTTTTGCCGGTTCCGACACCTCCAGGATATTTCAGAAATTGAATGGCTCCTTACTGTCGCCTCGCGAGTGAAACGAGCGAGCGCGGCACTTGTTCACAAAGAGTAGGTTTAATCGAATATAGTGCGGAACAATTGTATTGTTGTCCAGCCTACTCTTTGTGTTGTCAACTTTTTCAGGACAGAGAACCAATTGCACAGCTAACAAATTAAAAAAGTTGGCGCCGGGGTCAGGATTTGAACCTGAACTCCCATAAGGGACTCGCTTTCGAGGCGAGCGCATTACCGGATTCTGCCACCCCGGCAGTTTATATTTTTGTTTTATTTCTTTTCCATCAACGCTTTTCTTTTCTAAAGAAAAGGGTTGCGCTGGTTATCGGATTCTGCCACCCCGGCAGTTTATATTTTTGTTTTATTTCTTTTCCATCAACGCTTTTCTAAATATAAATCAATTTAGTCCCAAAAATATATGCGCGCCTAAAACTGACGCCTATTTCGACGATTTTCCAAGCTTCCACTCAAATTCTTTTGGTGCATTACCGGTTCTTTTTGCTACTTTTGCTCTTCCTTCTCTTTCAAGAGCGTACAGTTCATTTAAAATCAAGTTAGCGTCTGCATTAAGTACAGTTGAAAGCTCTTTTGCAGAATTAGATGTAGTTTCAAGCGCTTTTGCTATTAAATCTCTGAGCTCTGACCTGCTCGGTTTAATATCAGGTGTTTTTACGCTTGAACCTGATGCTGCTGCTTTGGCCTTTGCAACTTTGAATTTTCCTTCAAGCTTCAGAATATTTTTGTCAAGGTTTGAATATAATTTTTCTCTGCTTTCAAGGTCGTTGCTTATCATCGCTTTGAATAAATCATAACTTGCATTATCTTTGCTTGCATCTACAAGCTCTACTCCAAAATGTTTTGCAATTGCTTTTGCATATTCTGAAAGAGGTCTGTTAGTTACAAGAATAATAAGCCCTGGAAGGATATCTAATGAAGCTCCAACCATTTCTCTTACAATTCTTGAATCCGTTCTGTTTGACCTTTTATCGTCAAGTTTTCTGCACTCTATTAAAACATCAGGGTTCTTATCTCTCGGAGCCATTCTTCTTGTTCCCTTGAAAATAACAAAATCAGGTATATGGACAATTCCTGATTCTCCTCTGATAGGCATTCTGTGCCACATGCTGTATGTCTGCTCTTCTGAATGAAGAATTGAAAGAGGGGGTTGATTTGCATCAGGAGAGGTTGTTAACCTTGCACTTTTTTCTACCTTGAATTCATCTTTCATATAATTGAGAACATCTTTAGCAAGATCTCTCTTTTTTGGCTTTTTCTCCTCCAGGAATTCAGGTGCCTCTTCAAACTTTTTTTCCCTTTCTCCCGGTTTTTCTAGAAATTTAAATCTCATATCTTTTAGTTATGTATTATAATATAAAAAGGTAACTAATTTACAGGAGTCTTAGTTCTCTGTCAAGGAGCAGGTGTGAAAAATAACAGACTGCCCAAATAATTGAAAATATTGAATTCAGAGTTGCAGTGTATACGATGAATGCAGTTATTAACAGAACAGAAATCGAATGCAGGATCCCTCTATGCTGCATGTATGAGAAGGCGGCAAGGACAAGTGTTGTAATAATGCCTAGATAGATATAGCCTCTTACAAATGAAATAAGAATTGTGATTGTAGCGGCTCCCAGAAAAACACCGAAAATTTTACTATTTCTTATATCCAGGTCGGGAAACAAACTTCCCAGAATTACAATTCCTATAAAAACTGCAGTGTTTTTTGAACTTGAAATTAAAGTTATGCCTGCCATTTCCTGAAGAATAATTACTAACACTAGCCCAGTAATTATTCCAAATCCAAGATGTGTTTTCCAGCCCGGCATTTTAAAGTTCTTCGCAGATTTCGCCGTTCCAGCACATGTCTTCTCCGCAGTTGCATCCTTCAGTTATAACTTGTGCGCACATTAGGTCCTCACGCTGAGCTTCACAGGAGTCAACGCAGGCGTTCGGCATTTCTTCCCAGGTTCCGCCGGCTTCGGCGCACAGCTCTTCTTCAGTTTTTTCTTCCGGAGTATTATTCATCTCTTTGACCGTTTCAACTCCTACAAAAAAAACTACGAGGAAAACAACTGCCACTGCCAGAACAAAGTACGGATGTTTTTTTACAAATTCTGCTTTTCCCATATCAATCTTTAAACCACTTCTCTTTAAATAAATTACTGAAAAACTGACTGCGCAATCATTAAAAACAGAGACTTCTTATCTAGTTTCATGAGAAAAAAATTAAAGAGAGAAATAGTTGAAAAAATGTCAACCCTTGTTACAGCAGCATTCGGACTGGTTGCAGCTCTTGCCTGGAATGATGCAATAAAAGCAGTTTTCAATAAAGTTTTTGAAAATTCTGATCATATTCCTGCAATGCTCAGCTATGCAGTTCTTGCTACCGTTTTAGCTGTAATAATAACTTTATGGATTGGAAAAGTTGCTGAGAAATTAAAATAAGTGTTTCAAAGGCGTTCCAAAAAGATTATATTTTAACTAGTCCACTACTTTTGTATGTCCTCTTCAGATTTTGCTGGAAAGAAGGAAGAACATGAGAAACAAGTTAGGAAGCTGAAGAAAAGTATAGCTGAAAAGCACAGGGAAGAAGAAAAACTGCCCGCAGAAGAAACTATAAAAGAATTACATGAGACTGCAAAGGATTTTGAGAAGATGACGGGCTTTGTTATCAGGCTTACTGATCCTGAAATTCTCAAAAGAAAAAGTTTTTTGAAAATTTTAAGAGAACTTAAGTACGACAGTGAAGTTTTAAGAATCAAAGTAGGTGAGGACGTTAGAAATTTTCTTGAGAAAAAATCCAAGGGGGAGATTCAAGAAGATTTATTAGAGGCTACTGAAGTCGGGGAGGTTGCAGAGGATTTGTCTTTGGTAGTAAGGAAGCTTACACTAGGCGGAGATGACATCTATACTTTATTTATAGGCGAAGCCAGAACCGGCGCGGAGTTTATTATTGGGGGTTCAATACCTATTTTAGCAATAGTGGACCTATCCATTAATACTTATGGGGACAAGGCTTCTTTATATCTAAAGCATAAGCTTTCCAAGATAGGCTACAAGGAAAAGGTCTATGTTGATGTAAATCGAATTTCCCTGCCATTCTTGTATGCTTTTTTAAAAGGATTTAAACCTGAAGAAGGCGTATATAGGCCCTTTCTAGAAGCTCTTGAGGTCCTTCTTACAGGGAGAGCGGCTGAAATAGAAAAGCGGTGGAAGAAAAAGGAGAGCTGGAGCAAATGGGCGGAAGAGCATCAAGGAAAGGATGAAAAATATTATTTCATTAACGCTGCCAGGGAGCTTATTCAAGAGTCAGGCATTGATTTAAATAGTAAATTCATGGACTCTATAATAAGCGAAAGGAATAGAACAAATTTTTACAAAGATTTGGCAAAAATTTCAATTGCCATAAAAGAGTTTGATGAAAAATATGAAATAATGGGTATTCGGGAAAAGAAAAAGCAATATTATTCTGTTGAAAACATAATTTACAATATACTTGAAAACTATTTTGGAATGAAGTATCCCAAGACTTATTTTAAAAGGGTCAGCAAGTTTATTTATCATATTAGTGAGAGAGACAGAGAAGTCTTGGGTTTAAAGAAAAAGAAACAATTGGATATCCTTTTAAATGTTGCTGCAGTGAGCGGCTTAATCGCCAGTCTTCTTGTTGCAGGCCCTGTCGTTGGAATTTTGGCCGTTTCGGGATATCTGGCTTTGGAAGAATCGAGGCGGCATTCAAGATGGCTCAGGCTCTTTTATAAGAAACACTTTAAATGAGAAATTATTTAACCTGTCTTTCTTATTTAGTTTCAATGAGTATAAGAACATCATTATATGTTTCCGGCTGGGATGATTTCTTTACTCTTAATCATCTTTATAAATGGATTATCTATCTTTTCGGCTGGCTTGTAATAATTTCATCCGGTGTTTTTCTGGCATTTGTTTTAATTCTCTATTTTTTCAGAGATAAATCTGCAAAAAAGAAGGATAAAGCTTATCTTCCGTTTGGATATCAGAGGCTTCCATATCTTGTAGGATGGGCCTGTTTCATTGTAGTTATTGGTTTTGCAATAACAGCAGGAGCATACAAACTTGGAAATATTTTGGCGCTGCAATTTCTTTAAGAGAACGCAGACAGAAACCCTTATAAAGCATATATAATATATATAATGCCACGCACACTTATGTGTGAAAATCAATTGCCCTCTGGCGGCGAACCGGGCGACCGGGCCACGGCGTAGCTTTTTCTACGCTGGCTTATGTCTGCCACACGGGGTGATTGTTATCAGGGAGGAGATCGCAGTCAATATAACTAGCACTCCAATAACATGGCAAGGAAACATAAATCACGAGCAGGATCTATGGCATTCAGTCCGAGGAAACGGGCTAAAAGAGATTATCCTAGAGTAAGGACTTGGCCTTCTTCTTCTGAGACAAAACTTCTTGGGTTTGCCGGCTACAAAGCAGGCATGACTCACATGCTAATCAAAGATACTTCAAAAGATACTTCTACTTCCGGCAAAGAGGTTTTCACGCCGATAACAGTTCTTGACTGTCCGCCAATTGTTCCTATTTCTATAAGAGCATATAAGAAAACCAACAACGGACATCAACTTTCGGGTGAATTTTCAGCTTCTCTTCCAAAAAATTCAAAAAAATTACTTGGAAGAAAAATTTCTCTGCCAAAAAAAGAAGCTAAAGAAAAAGAATTGAAAGGAGATTTTGTTTCAGTAGTCGTTCATACAAAACCCGACCAGGCAATAGGCAAGAAAAAGCCGGAAATTTTTGAAATAGCAGTAGGAGGAGAAACGTTTGAGGACCAGCTGAAATATGCCAAGGAAATTCTTGGAAAAGAGATTAAAATTATTGATATTTTCAAAGAAGGCGAATATATTGATGTTTCAGCTGTTACTAAAGGGAAAGGAACGCAGGGACCCGTTAAAAGGTTTGGCATTAAAATGCTGAAGAGAAAACAGAGAGTAGGAAAAAAGAGACATGTCGGAACTCTAGGAGACAGACGTTCTGAAACTAGATGGACTGTTCCAATGGCAGGGCAGAAAGGATTCCATACAAGAACAGAATTTAACAAGTGGGTTGTAAAGCTCGGAGAAGACGGAAAAAAGATAACTCCTAAAAGTGGTTTTGTAAATTATGGTAAGGTTAAAAATAATTTCATAGCATTAAAGGGCTCAGTTCCCGGCTCAACAAAAAGATTGGTTAGAATAAGACCGGGATTAAGAGCACCTAAACCGAAAGAGCCGGATATAACTTATGTAAGTCTGGCATCAAAACAAAGTAGATAATCATGAAGGCAAAAATTTACTCTGCATCAGGGAAAAAGACCGGAGATGTGAAGCTTCCGGATTTATTCAGCGAACGCTATCGGCCCGATCTAATTAAAAGAGCCTTCTTTTCAGAAGAAAGCAGAAAATTCCAGCAGGGCGGAGCTTACAAAAGAGCAGGTTTGGAAGCAAGCGCCGAATCATATGGTCCGGGCGGAGGAAGGTCAAGAGTTCCAAGAATCAAAGCCGGTCCAAGAAGAAGCGGAAGGGCTGCAAGAGGACATAAATTCAGAAGCAAGGGTAGATGGTTCCCGAGAGCAATGGAAGGTGCTCTAATTTCGGGTGCGAGAGGCGGCAGACAAGCTCATCCGCCAAAGGCAGAAAAGGATATTGTTAAAAGATTAAACAAAAAAGAGCTTAAAAAAGCATACAGGTCCGCTTTGGCTGCTACAATGAGCAAGGAAACTGTTTCAGAGAGAGGTCATTTAATTGAAAATACTAAGAATCTTCCGATTATAGTTGACGATGAATTGTCAAAAATTAAGAAAACTTCCGAAATTTTGGATTTCCTGAAAAAGATCGGACTTGAATCCGAGCTTGAAAGAGCATCAGAAAGAAAGATTAAAGCAGGAAAGGGAAAGAGACGAGGAAGAAAATACAGAACAAAAAAGAGCGTACTTTTAATACTTCCTAATGATTCAGATTCAGGTGCAGCCGACAATATCCCGGGCGTGGATACTGCAAAAGCAGATCAGGTTTCAATGAATATGCTTGCGCCGGGGGCAAAAGCAGGAAGACTTACAATTATAACAAAAACAGCACTGAGCGAGCTCAAGGAGAGATTTGAATGAATCCAACAAGTATCATAAAATATCCATTAATGACGGAAAAATGTCTTGATGCAGCAGACTTTGAGAATAAGGTTACTTTCATAGTAAATTTAAAATCAAACAAAAACGATATCAAGAAAGCAGTTGAAAAACTATATAATGTAGAGGTTTCAAATGTTTCTACCTTAATCACTGCCAAGGGTCAGAAAAAGGCACTTGTCAAATTAACTTCTGATTATTCTGCAGAAGATATTGTAGGCAGAATGGGTGTAATCTAATGGGAAAGCGAATTAGAGCTCAAAAACTGGGAAGCAGCAAGAAAAGACAGTCGCCCAGCCACCGCTTTAAAGGAGAAGTAAAGCACCAGTCTCTTAAAAAATCAAGCGAGGGCAAAGTAAAGGGTGAGGTAGTAGATATTCTGCAAGACCCCGGAAGAAATGCGCCAATGGCTAAAGTAAAGTTTGAAAACGGAACATTTGTAAATATGATAGCATCTGTTGATTTGAAAGTAGGACAGGAAGTTTCATTTGGCGAGAATGCAGAAGCAGAAATAGGTAATTCATTAAATCTCTCACAAATACCAGAAGGAACAGCAGTATATAATATTGAAAACAGACCTGGAGACGGAGGGAAATTTGCAAGGTCTGCCGGAAATTTTGGCAGAGTAATGTCCCACGATTCAGAAGGAACGGTTGTTCAGCTTCCTTCAGGTGCATTTAAGACATTAAATCATAATTGTAGAGCAAATGTAGGAATTGTTGCCGGCGGAGGTTTCAATGAGAAGCCGTTCATTAAAGCCGGAAACAAATGGTTTAAAACGAAAAAACGAGGAAAAGTTTACCCGAGAGTAAGTGGAGTTGCAATGAACACTGTTGATCATCCATTCGGTGGAGGAGGGCACCAGCATATTGGAAAACCGAAGTCCGTAAAGAGAGGTACATCTCCTGGACGAAATGTTGGTTCAATTTCACCTAAAAGAACAGGTAAGAAATAATCATGGCAAAGAAAATTACTGTAAGAGGATATGACGAAAAACAATTAAAAGATATGAGTCTCGAGGAATTCTCGAAGCTTATTTCAGCGAGAGCAAGAAGGTCTTTGAAACGAGGATTTTCAACAAAACATAAGAAGTTGATTAAGAGAGTCAGAAAAACCCCGGAAGACAAGCCGGTAAGAACGCACTGCAGGGATATTATAATCGTTCCGGAATTCATTGGAAGGGTGTTTAATGTTTATAATGGAAAAGAATTCGTCAGGGTAGAAGTCAAGCTTGAAATGCTCGGGCATTACTTGGGCGAGTTTGTTCAGACCAGAACAAGAGTATCCCATTCAGCACCAGGAATGGGAGCTACAAGAGCAAGCAAATTCGTTGCTCTCAAATAGTGATTAAAGATGGCTAAACTAAACTATGCATACCAGGGAAAGACAGAAAACATTGCAAGAGTCATGGGAAGGGACCTTTCCATTTCAACTAAAGAGGCATATGAAGTAGCCAATGCAGTGAAAGGAAAGAAAATTTCAAAAGCCAAATCACTGCTTGAAGATGTATTGGATAAAAAAAGATCAATCCCCTTTAAAAGATACAACAGAAAAGTCCCGCACCGAAAGGAAGGAGCTGCTGGAAGATATCCGTATAATACCAGTTCAGCCTTCTTAAATCTCTTAAATGAGCTGGAAGCAAATGCTGAATCTCGGGGACTCAACAAGGAAAGACTAATGATTACTCATGTAGCTGCTCATAATGGCGGTTTTTCAAGAGGAAATTACAAAGGAAGCCCTCAAAATACCTCATTAACGCATGTTGAAATGGTTGCAGAGGAAATGTCTGAGAAAAAAGCTAAGAATGAAAGCAAGGGGAAAAAGAAAGAGAAAAAAGGGAAGAAATCCGATAGGAAAAAGAAAGAAAAGAAATCTAAATCAAAGAAAAAATCCAAATCATCCAAATCAAGTCCAAAAAAATCAAAGAAATCTAAATCAAAGAAAAA
>CAZNLD010000003.1:0-14447 GCA_964574035.1 Candidatus Undinarchaeota archaeon | reverse complement strand
CCAAATCATCCAAATCAAGTCCAAAAAAATCAAAGAAATCTAAATCAAAGAAAAAATCCAAATCATCCAAATCAAGTCCAAAAAAATCAAAGAAATCTAAATCAAAGAAAAAGAAAGAGGATAAGAAATAATGGCTATTATCAGGAGAAAAGAACTCCACGAAATGAGTGAATCTGAAGTAAAAGAAAAAGTAGGCGAGCTCCAGCAGGAGCTTATGAGTGAAAGAGCAAAGCTTGCTTCCGGAGGAATGCCTGATAATGCTGGAAAAATGAGAGAAATTAGAAAAACAATAGCGCGGTTAAAAACCGTTGCGGGAGAACGAGGATATAATTTAAATGAGTGAAAAATGTCCAAACTGTGGACTGCCTAAAGAAATCTGTTCCTGCGAAGATGTTGCAATAGAGCAGCAGTTGGTAAACGTCAGAACTGACAGGAGAAAATGGGGCAAAATGGTAACCATTATTGAAGGAATTGACCCTTCTTCAGTAAGTCTTGATGATCTGGCCTCTGAACTGAAAAAGAAATGCGCTGCGGGCGGAACAGTAAAAAAGGGAAGAATCGAGGTTCAAGGGAACCATAAGAAAAAGGTAAAAAAATATTTGAAAGACAAAGGATTCCAAGTTTCAGATTGATATATGATAACATCAAAAAATATCATCAAACATGAGCTGATAGGTCTTCCGGTAAAAATCCTGAAAAGCACTGATAAAGGGAAAGAAAGATTAGAAGGAAAGGTGGCTGATGAAAGCCAAAATATGCTCATAATTAAAACAGACACGGGCTTTAAAAAAGTCCAGAAAGAAGGAACAATCTTCCGTTTCTTTTTCAAAGAAGAAGCGGTTGACATTGATGGAGATGTTCTCCTTTCAAAACCAGAGGAGAGGATCAAAAACAAACTAGAGAAATGGTAAAATGACAAAAAAGAAAGACAAAGAAAAAACAAAGTGCAAGGACAAGAAATGCCCTATTCACGGAAATGTGGAGCTAAGAGGGTATAAGTTTAAAGCAACAGTAGTCAGTAGCAGAATGAAGAACTCTGCGGTAGTTGAGAGACCGTTTGTTCAGAAGGTTCCTAAATTCGAGAGATATGAAAGAAGGAAAACAAGAATTTCAGTTCATAATCCTGAGTGTATCAATGCTCATGAGGGAGATGAAGTATTTGTTCAGGCGTGCAAACCTCTCAGCAAGACAAAGAGTTTTGCTATTGTAGAAAAGGTGGAATAAAATGGGAAAAGTAAGGAAAAAGCTAAAAGTACATATCAAAACGAAAAACAACATCACTAGATGCCTTCCAATCGGGGCTGTACTTGACTGCGCTGACAATACGGGTGCAAAGAAACTTAGGATTATTTCAATTAAGGGCTTCAAAGGAGCCAAAAGAAGAAGCCTTTCAGCAGGAATCGGCGACATGGTCATGTGCTCCGTTATTCAGGGAGCTCCTGACATTAAGAAAACAGTTGTACCTGCAGTTATAGTCAGACAAAGAAAAGAATATCTAAGACCTACGGGTGAAAGAATCAAGTTTGCAGATAATGCAGGCGTTGTCATGACCGCCGAAGGCAGTTTAAAAGGAACAGAGGTTAGGGGGCCTGTTGCACGAGAAGCATTAGAAAGATGGAATTCCATCAGTGGTGCAGCAAGTGTTATTGTATAATGAAAAAAGATTGGTCAAAATACTGGAAGAATTCGGTTCAGCCGAGAAAGCAGAGAAAGTATAGGGCAAACGCGCCTATGCACGTAAAGGGAAAATTTGTCTCAGTTCATCTAGACAAATCACTAAGAAAGAAATATAATGCAAGGTCTCTACGTGTAAGAGAAGGCGATGAAGTAAAAATAATGAGAGGTTCAAGAAAAGACGCAAAGGCAAAAGTTAACAGAGTAGATCTTGACAGCTCAAAAATTTATCTTGAGGGCCAGACAATTGAATCAAAAACAGGTGAAAAGATCATGATTCCTTTCAGACCGTCAAATCTTATGATTACAAGCATAAATGCCTCCGATAAAACCAGAGAAAACATTCTTTCAAGAAAGGCAGGTAAAAAGGTAAAACTTGAGAAAAAGAAAGAAAAGAAATCTAAAAAGAAAGAGAAGAAAGGTAAGAAAAAATCCAAATCATCCAAATCAAGTTCAAAAAAATCAAAGAAATCTAAAAAATCAAAGAAAAAGAAAGAGGATAAGAAATAATGGCTGTAGAAAGAAAGTTCATTAACGATGCTGTGAAGAAAGCAAAGATAGACCGGTTTCTACGAAAAAAGCTGGAAAATGTCGGGTGCGGAGAAATTGAGATTAAGAGAACTCCGATGGGAACTAGGATAGTAATTCATGCAAAAAAACCGGGTTTAGTTATTGGAAGAAAAGGCGAAACAATTCAGAAGCTTACAGGCAGTTTGAAGGATACATTTAATGTTGAAAATCCCCAGCTTGAAGTCAAAGAAGTGCAGTCACCAAACCTCAAACCCGAAGTGATGGCAGAACAGCTTGCATCTTCGCTTGAAGCGGGAATTCACTTTAGAAGAGCTTCATATAGGATGATGAAGCAGATTATGGATTCCGGTGCGTTGGGAGTTCAAATTGAAATTACCGGAAAAATAAGCGGCTCAAGAGCCAGGAATGAAAAGTTTAAAAACGGATACTTAAAGCACTGTGGCGAAACTGCGGAAAGATATGTAAAAGAATCAGTCGCCGAAGCTAAATTAAAACAGGGCGTTCTTGGAGTAAAAGTAAAGATAGTTCCGCCTCTTCAGAGCGGTTCAATACATGAGCTTGCACTTGGCGGAGCAGAAACTGAAATTAAAGAAGAAACTATGGAAACAGAAGCAGATGAAATAAAAGCTGCTAAGAAAAAAGGGAAGAAATCCAAGAAAAAAGAAAAGAAGGAAAAGAAGAAATCCAAAGAATCTGAGAAGAAATCCGATAAGAAAAAGTCAAAGAAAGAGAAGAAAGGTAAGAAAAAATCCAAATCATCCAAATCAAGTTCAAAAAAATCAAAGAAATCTAAAAAATCAAAGAAAAAGAAAGAGGATAAGAAATAATGCATTTAAAAAGATTAATCGTTCCAAAAACTTGGAAAATAAACAGAAAAGAGAGAATGTTCATAACTAGACCGGATCCTAGAGGCCGATTAGAATATACTGTACCTATAGTTGTTTTAATTAGAGATATACTCGATATTGCAAAAAACAAGCGGGAAGTAAAAGTTATTCTTCATTCAGGAGAAGCGCTTGTAAATGGAAACCAGGTCAATTCAGTAAAATTCCCTGTAACTTTATTTGACGTAATTGAATTCCCTTCATTAAAAAAGAAATATGAACTTACTTTCAGTGATATTGGAAAAATTACAGCAAAAGAAGTAGACAGGAATTACAGACTTGCAAGAGTTGAAGGAAAAACAATGCTGAAGAAAGGACAACTACAACTTAATCTGTTTGGAAGCTCAAATATTATTGCAGATAAAAATTCTTATGATATCGGGGATGTCATTAAAATCGATTTAAAGAAAAATAATATTAAAGGAAAAATAGAGCTTAAAAAGGGAGCGGGGGCCTTGGTAATCAAAGGAAGGCATCAGGGAAAAGAGGGGAAAATCAAAGAACTTCTCGAAGACCTTAAACCGAAAGAAGCTGTATTAAAAACTAATGATGGTGAAATCAGAACGCGTCTAAAGAACGTTTATGTTAAAGAATAATGAATATTAAAGACCCAAAAATTGCAAAAATTACATTGAATATCGGAACAGGTTCAAATCTGGAAGATCTTAAGAAAGCAGAAAAGCTTCTCAAATTGCTTTCAGATCAAAAACCTGTAAGGACTTTAGCAAAGGCAACAATTTCAGAACTTGATGTTAAGCAGGGGTCTCCGGTTGGAGTTAAAGTTACTTTGAGAGGAAAAAAAGCCGAGGAAGTCCTTAAAAATTCATTTGAAGCAGTTGAAAATACTATCAAAAGAAGCCAGATTTCCAAAAACGGAAACTTCTCATTTGGAGTTTCAGAATATATTGAAATGCCGGGCATGAAATATGATCCTGATATCGGTATGATTGGTTTTGATGTATGCGTCGATCTTGAAAGAATAGGTTTTAGAATCAGCAGAAGAAGACTGAACAATAAGACACTTCATGAAAATGTTCATATTCAACCTGAAGAAGTTGAAAAATTCCTAAAAGAAAAATACGGGGTGAAAGTTGAGTAATGGCAACAAGAAAATACGGAAAATCTTCAAAAAAATGCAGAATATGTGGAACGCATGACCGTGTTATACGAAAATACGGCTTGTATATCTGCGGAAGATGTTTCCGGGAAGTTGCGCCTAAACTTGGCTTCAAAAAATTCCAATAGAGGCAAGATAAAAAAATGTTAAATGAACCACTTTCAAATGCACTTGTAAACATAAAGAACAATGAAGAAATCGGAAAGCCTAGCTGTATTATCAAACCAGCTTCTAATTTGATTAAAGCTGTTCTTCAGGCAATGCAGGATGAAGGATATATAGCCGGATTTGAGTATGTTGACAATAAAAAAGGCGGAGAATTTAAAGTAAATCTGATCGGAAAGATAAACAAGTGCAGATCAATAAGGCCAAGGCTTCCTGTTAAAGTTTCAGATATTGAGAAATATGAACGAGTTTATCTGCCTGGAAAAGGTTTCGGAACTCTTATATTAAGCACTCCCTACGGAGTAATGACTCACGAAGAGGCGAAGAAAAAGAAGACTGGGGGCGTTCTTTTATCCTACGTATACTAATGAAAGAGAAAAAAGAAGTTAAACCAAGGATTGTTGAAATACCTGAAAATATAAAGGTTGAGTTAGACGGCTATGTCTTTAAAGTAAAGGGAGAAAAGGGAGAACTTGAAAGAGAGCTTCATTATCCGGGAGTTGAAGCAAAAATTGAAGATAACAAAGTTATATTCAGAACTGATTTAAAGACAAAGCAGGCAAGAGCTATCTTAGGTACATTCAGTACTCATCTTTCAAATTTAATAAAAGGAGTAACAGACGGATTCACTTACAAACTTAAAATGGTTTATTCTCACTTTCCTATAACTGTAAAACAGAATGGAGATGTTCTTGAAATTCAAAACTTTCTGGGTGAAAAAGCTCCAAGAAAAGCAAAAATCCTTGGAGATACGAAGGTAAAAATTCAGAAAGAAGATGTTGAAGTTGAAGGAATTGACAAAGAAAAAGTTGCCCAGACTGCAGCAAATATAGAAACTGCAACAAGGGTAAAAGGAAGAGATATTAGAATATTCCAGGATGGAATTTACATTACAAGTAAAGGCAAATGAAAAAGAAAAATAAGAAATCAAAAAACAAAAAAATTGAAGTCAGGAAAGAGCTCCGCTCCAGACTGAAGAAGAAAAAGCCGAACTTCAGAAGGCAGAATTACCGTCATTACCGGGCTATTCAGGGGACATGGAGAAAGCCAAGGGGAGTCCACAATAAACTCAAGAAATATCACGGTGGAAAAGGAAAAATGCCCAGCATTGGTTACGGAACTCCTTCAATTATTAAAGGACTTCATCCTTCAGGATATGAAGAAGTATTAATTCATAACCCCGACAATGTTGAAAATATTGATCCGGAAACACAGGCAGTTAGGATCGGTTCAAGTGTTGGAGGCAGGAAAAGAGAAATCATACTTAAAAAAGCAGATAAGAAAAACATAAAGGTGCTTAACAGATGAAACTTAAAACTCAAAAAAGACTTGCAGCAGACATACTAAAAGCCGGAGAAAACCGGATCTGGATAGATCCAGATGCAGTTGATGAAGTCTCTACTGCAATGACCAGAGGGGATATAAGAAAGTACATTGGTCTTGGGTTCATTGATGTTAAGCCCAAAAAAGGAAATTCAAGAGGAAGGGCCAGAAAGAGAGCTGTTCAGAAGAAGAAAGGAAGGCAAAAAGGACACGGAAAAAGGTCCGGAGGAAAAAAAGCAAGGACTTCAAAAAAGAGAACATGGATTAAAAAAATCAGGGCTCAGCGAAGATTCCTTAAAAAATTAAGAGATGAAGAAAAGATTCCAAAAGACCTTTACAGAAAAGCTTACAGACTGAGCAAAGCAGGAACATTCAAAAACAAGGCACAGCTCAGGATATTTCTGCTTAATAAATCAGGAAAAACTGGTGAAAACTAATGGGAAAGAGAAGAATATCAAATTTCAGAAGACACAGAGAGGGAAAAACTGACTACAGGAAGAGGTTGAAGCTCCTCAAATCAAGAAAGCCGAGACTTGTAGTAAGAAAGAGCTTAGACCAGATTATAGTTCAAGTTATTGAATACGCTTCAGAAGGCGATGTTGTTAAGAACAGCGCGATTTCAAATGAACTGCTTGATTTAGACTGGCCGTTTGCCGGTTCAAGTATTCCGTCTGCATATCTAACAGGATATTTATGCGGATTAAGAGCAGTAAATAATGGAATTAAAAATGCAGTTCTTGATATTGGTTTATACCGACCGAAAGCTGGCTCAAAACTCTTTGCTGCTTTAAAAGGAGCAGTAGATGCAGGAATAGATATACCTGCAAATGAAAAATCAGTACCTTCAGAAGACAGACTTCAGGGAAAACATATTGAGAAGTATGCCTCTGATTTAAAGAAAAATGACTCAGCGTCCTACAAGAAAAAGTTTTCAAGATATCTTGGCAGGGGCGGAGATCCTACAAAACTTACTGAATACTTCAAAAAGGCAAAAGAAACAATTAAGAAAAAAGCCGGAGCAAAATCAAAGGGAGGAAACTCGTGAAATGACTGCAAAAAAAGAAGAAAAAGAAAAACAGGCTGAAAAGAAATCTGAAAAGAAAGGGCAGCAGCAAAAGAAAAAAGAAAAGAAGCCTGAATCAAAAAAAGAAAAGTCAAAGAAGCAGGGGAAAAAGGGCAATGAAGTCTCTGAGAAATTTGCCTCCTGGAAACCTAAGACAGGAATAGGAAGACTTGTGAAAGCCGGCAAGGTAACTTCAGTAGATGAAATATTTTCAATGGGCAAGAAGATACAGGAGCCTGAAATTATTGACATTTTACTTCCGGATTTGGAAGAACTTATATTAAAGATTGGCAGTGCAGGAAGGCCATTTAAATGGGTACAGAGAATGACAGACTCAGGAAGGAGAAACCGCTACTTTGTAATGGTTGCAGTCGGCAATAGAAAAGGCTATCTTGGTCTTGGAACCGGAACTGCAAAAGAATACGGAGGAGCAATTGAATCTGCTTTAAGAAGTGCAAAGTTAAATGTTATCAAAATAACAATGGGCTGCGGCTCCTGGGACTGCGGATGCGGTGAAACTCATTCAGTTCCTGTTGAAATTAAAGGAAAGGCAGGAAGTGTAAAGATTAATCTGAGACCTGCACCAAAAGGAACCGGACTTGTTGTTAATAAAACATCAAGAGGCATTTTGGAACTTGCCGGGGTAAAGGATGTCTGGTCTTCAACAAAAGGACATACTGCAACAAGACCGAATATGGCAAAAGCAACTTTCAATGCGCTTTATAATTTGAATAAGGTGAAAGGACGATGACAAAACTTGCGGTTATACGAATAAGAGGAAATGCTGCAGTTCCTAAAAAAATAGGTCATGCGCTAAATCTTCTTAATTTGAAAAACAGAAATAACTGCGTTGTTCTTGAAGATGATGGTTCAAACAAAGGAATGATTAGAAAGGTTCAGAATTTTGTCACTTTTGGAGAGATTGACAAAGATACTTTAAAACTTTTAAAGGAGAAAAGGGGCGAAAAAAATTCAAAAACATTCAAATTGAGCCCTCCAAAGAGAGGTTTTGACAAGGGCGGAGTCAGAAAGAGGCATAATGAAGGCGGAGCTCTTGGATACAGGGGAAAAGAAATTAATGATCTTCTCAGGAGAATGATATGAGCCGAAAGAAAAAGATAAGGAAAAACAGAGGACGGAAAACCGGATACGGCCATAAGAAGAAACACAGAGGTGCAGGAAGCAGAGGAGGAAGAGGAAAAGCCGGTCTCCAGAAACATAAGAGAAGCTGGACTGAAACATATCAACCGGGCAGATTTGGAAAGAGTAAAATGAAACCGGTTTCTAAAAAACTTGATGTTATTAATCTTGATCAGCTTGATGATCTGGCAAGAAAGAAGTCTTTGAAAGAAATCAATCTCAAAGGATATAAAGTTCTTGGAAGAGGCAGTTTAAACAGAAAACTGAAAATCAGTGCAGATGCGTTTTCAGACAGCGCTATAAATAAAATAGAAGAAGCAGGTGCTACTGCTGAAGTTATTTCAAAAGAAAAAGAACAATCTGGAGAGTCTAAAAAATCTGAAAAAACAAAGAAAACAGAAAAACCAGAGAAAACCACTAAAAAGAAAGGAACATCTAAGAAATAATGGGAATTAAATCACTATTGATGAGTCTTCCGAGCATTTCAGCTCCGGAAAAGAGACTGGGCTTTAAAGAGAAGATTAAGTGGACTGCTATCCCTCTTTTATTATTTTTCATTCTTGGAGAAATTACTTTATTTGGTCTTCCTGCCGGAGCAACCGGCGACATTTTTGGCGAATTAAGAGTTGTTTTGGCAAGTAATTTTGGAACTCTGCTTACTTTAGGTATTGGTCCAATCGTAATGTCTTCAATTATAATTCAGCTTCTTTCAGGTGCAGGCATATTTGAAATTGACACTTCAACCGAAGAGGGAAAATCCCTATACCAAGGAGCTCAGAAAGCTCTTGCAGTTTTATTTACATTATTCGAAGGAATTCTTTTAGTTTTTTCAGGGCAGATAAACCCAAGCTCTGCATTAGTTTCATCAAGTGGAATGGGTTTTGCAAGTGGTATATTGATATTTCAGCTTCTCCTTGGAGGTCTGCTGTTAATATATCTTGATGAGATAGTTTCGAAATGGGGTTTCGGCTCCGGAATTGGTCTCTTTATTGCGGGAGGAGTTTCAAAATCTATTATTATCCGTTCATTTGATCCTTTAAGATTAGGAGCAGGCCAGCCAATCAATGGTGCTATTCCTGCATTTATTAATTCTTTAATGACTGGCTCTTTTGAATTTATAAGACAGTATCCGAACGACATGCTTGCTTTCACTGCAACAATAATTGTGTTTGCAATTTCAATGTATGCTCAAAGTATAAAGGTGGAAGTTCCTTTATCTTATGGAAGAATCAGAGGATTAAGCAGGAGATATCCGCTTCCTTTTGTATATGCTTCAGTCATGCCTGTTATTTTCATTTCAGCTCTTTTGGCTAATGTCAGGTTCTGGGTTTCAATTCTGCAGAAAGGAGGATATACCTTTTTGGGATATTTTGATCCAAGCGGGCAGGCTCACGGCTTAATATCTTACATACTTCCTTACAGTAGTTTTGCTAAAGATATAATTCAGCGAAACCTGGCCATGACTGACATTATACATGCAGTTGTTTACTTCAGTATTATGGTCGGCGGAGCTGTTCTTTTCTCAAAGCTTTGGGTTGGAGTTTCAGGAAAAACTTCAGATAAGCTCGCTCAAAGGCTTCTGGATTCCGGCATGCAAATTCCTGGTTTCAGGTCTGACAAAAGAATAATTGAAAAAGTTTTAAAAAGGTATGTGCCTTATTTGACAATACTTGGCGGGGCGTTTGTAGGAGGTCTCGCCGCAATAGCAGAATTTACCGGAGCATTAGGGGGAGGAACAGGTATCCTGCTTACCGTAGGAATAATTTATAAACTGTATCAGGAAATTGCTTCTGAACAGCTCATGGAAATGCATCCTGCTATAAGAAACTTCATTGGTGAACACGGAGTAATATAATGGCTGAAATAATAGTACTTACAGGGACTCCCGGCGCAGGGAAAACTACTGTTTTAGACAAGGCAATAGAATTATCTGATTCTGAAATTAAAGTTGTTAACTATGCAGATGTAATGCTCGAAACCGGAGAAGATTTAGGTCTCGGCTCTGACCACGACAAAATAAGAAAACTTGATGTTGGACAGCAGATTAAACTGCAGAAAAAAGCAGCTGAAAATATTACAGAAAAGGCAGAAGGAATTACCGTTGTTGATACTCATGCTACAATTAAAACTAAGAACGGCTACCTTCCGGGCCTTCCGGAGTGGGTGGTCAAGGCATTGAAACCAAAGACAATTGTTTTGGTTGAGGCGGATGCAGAGGAAATTATCGGACGAAGGCAGACAGACAAAAGCAGGGAAAGAGATGAAGAAGAAGCAGGAAAGATAGACCTGCACCAGAAAATTAACAGGTCTGCAGTTTCAGCATCGGCTGTTTTGACAGGGGCAACTATTAAAATAGTAGAAAACCATGATAATAAATTAAAGGAGGCTGCAGAAAATCTCGCAGAAATATTAAAATGAATATACCAAACGGCGCAATACTGCTATCAAACCCAACACTTTTCATAACCATAGTGGCAATTGTAATCTCTTTAATTCTTACACTTGTTAACATGCTGGTTATTGACCAAAAAAGGATGAAAGAAATCAATACAAAAGTCAAGGCGTACAACAAGAAGTTAATGAAGGCAACAAAAAAGAATAACCAGGATGAACTTGACAAACTTCAGAAGAAAAAACCGGCAATTATGCAGATGCAGCAGGAATTAATGAAAATGCAGATGCCTATGTTTTTATCAATGCTTCCGTTCTTCGTTGTATTTTTACTTTTAAGAAGACTTGCTGAAGCGCAGGCATGGGGTGAATTTTTACTCTTCCCCTGGTGTTCATCATTAGCTGCAGCAGGTTCAGGCGGATGCTTCGCATTGCCTTTGTTTGGAGCAAGCCTCGGATGGCTGGGATGGTATATCATCTGTTCAATGCCGTTTACAAGCTTCTTTAGGAAAATGTTTGGAGTTCAGTAGATAATCGTAGATAGATGATAGTAAGTGGATTGATAAGCTGACTTTTAAAGGGAAAGTTATTTAATTTTTAGATAATAACTCTTATATATTATATATAGTTAGTAGTAAACATGAACAGGAAATTAACAATCTTTGCAGTATTTTTGCTAGTTTTATTTGTATCTGTGAATGGAGTACAAGCGTATGATGACGGTGGAACTTACTTTAACTGCTCCAATTGTTCCGACTGTGAGGTGGCAATTGAAAATAATACTTATGATGATATTAGATTGACTGCAGATATAACTGACCATTCTGAAACATGCATAGATAATCCAGCAAACTTTTCAAATAAGACATTTGACTGCCAGGGGCATACGATTAAAGGTAGCGTCTTTGATTATGGGATTTATTTAAACGGCAAAACTAATAACACAATTCAAAATTGTATAATTGCTAATTTTTCCACTGGAATCTATTTAAAATCAAATTCAAATAATAATACACTCAAGAATAACACGGTCAGTTTAAATAATCAAACCGGAATTCACTTATTTTCAAGTTCAAATAACACAATAACAAACAATACCGCTAATTCAAACATCGACTATGGAATTCGTCTATACTCAGTTTCAGGCGATACGAAAAATAACACAATAACAAACAATATGGTCAGATCAAACAATTATGGAATCTACCTATATTCTAGTTCAAACAATACAATAAACAATAATGAATTAAACTCAAATACATATTATGGGTTAACTCTAAAATCGAATTCAAACAACAACACAATAACAAATAACTCTGCTAACTCAAATTTTATTGGAATTCAATTACTTTCAAATTCAAATAACAACACAATAACAAATAACACTGCTAACTCAAATGGCAATGGAATCTATCTATATTCTAGTTCAAACAATAACACAATAACAAATAACACCGCTAACTCAAATGGCAATGGAATCTACTTAAAATCTACCTCAAACAGCAACATAATAGCAAACAACACAATCAATCTGAACAATATTGGTGTTGCCCTAAATTCAACTTCATCTAACAATATAATAAAAAATCTACTTAAGTGGAATTCCGATGATGTATATGAGTTAAATGGAGTAAACAATATCTATACAAACAACACTCTATATTTAAACAAGGAATCTGCATTTCTAAATCTACTCACAAGTAAGAGTGAGAATACTTCAACTGAAATGCAGTTTAATTTATCAGTTCAGCATCCAAATGGAACAAGTCAGGCCCTAAATTCGGTAAATTCAATAATGTCTCCTGATGTTTTTCCCCTTTCATACAACAATTCAACAACAAACATCTTTGGAAATATAACCCCAACTAGGTTAGGGATTTATTCAATTATACTAAATGTAACTGATGCAACTGATAATGAAATATATTATTCACAAAATTTTTATTCAATAAATAATTCGAGTGATTTTTCAAATACTGTAAAATATTATATGCGTCCCAAAGTAGAGCCGGGGCACGGGCAGCCGGTGGGAACTGATTCAAGGTCTTTCTTGTTTTCAAAACCAACTAGCAATGAGACATTTACTTGTGGTACTTGGGTTCAAGCATCTCCTGATAGTGCACCCGCATTCACAGAAGGTGTTTTGAAAAACATTTCAATAGTTCATTGGTACAAAATAGATAGTGGTTTAAGTAATTATATAGGGATAGAAAGACATGTTACATATAGTTATGATATTGTTGTAGATATTAACAAAACCCTCTCTACTTTTCCAACAGAATTCACTCTAAATGTAACTAATTTTATAGATATAGATTGGACAATGAACGATAAAAGTGACTGGTATAATCTTTCATTTAAATTAAAAGGTTCAGGCCCTCACTGGCTCTCCGGTCCAGACAACCTCTCCTACGTAACAATTGACTACACAACAAACGCGCCAAGTCCAATGATGACAAATCCAGCAGGATTAATCTTAATCTCTTCAACAATGGACCAGTCCAACCTAAATCAAGCAGAAATAATCCTAGATGGTGAAGGAACAAAAGAACTCGAACTAAAAATGCCAGAAAACGATTCATATGTAGTCTACTTCGACGGAACTTATTGTAATGATGCGAACTGCAATTACACCCAAAACAACCAATACATAAATGTAACAGCAAACTTCGGTTCGGAGCATAATTTAACGATCACAAATACATCTGTTTCTTCTTCACCAAATATAACCTTAGTTGAAGCAGGAAATCCGTCAGAGTCGCCATTTGGAACGGATACAACAAGTCACTTTTATAGAAACGGAACGCATCAGAAGGAGGACTGGATTTACATTGAAGTGAATGTATCAGATACTAGCGCATCAGTAGATACTGTACAATTAGAATGGAAAAATGAAACCGCTTGGAGTAATCATACAATGACTGATAATGGCAATGGAAATTACAGTATAAATATTTCAAATCAGCCAGAATATGCAAACTATACTTTCAATGTTTGGGCGAACAATACAGCAGGAAATTCAGCTAAACATATTTGGAAATTCTATGATTATGAATCTGCTTGGGGAACAGAGGAACAGTGGAGAAAATATGTAGGATTGAATGGAACTGCCGAAGGGTTTTCTTATGAACAATTGTATCTATATAATGCAACGTATGGGGACGAACAGATAAATGATAGGGTTTTATCTCATGAACAACCATCTGATAATAGTAAGATTGACACTGGTAAAATGTATTATCAAAAACCCACTCAAAACCATGAAAGAACTTGCAATGCGTATGTAGGTTTTTTTCCGGATGAAACACTAAAAATGAATACGACAACTATTTCTGACATCTATCTTCATGTTTGGTATGGGAGTGATAATGATTCAATTTCATTTAGGTATGAGAAAGAAAATGACAGTCAGCTCACAGAGGATTATGAGAATAGCAAAGATAATTATATGATTGACGCGAACAAAGATTCAGAATATAGTACTTTTCTTGATTTCGGTTATCAGCCAGACTATTATTTAGAAGCAAATCATTGGGATATAACGGATATAGACTTTGATGACAATGAAATTAATTTATTTGCTTTAAAGGGGTATTTGAAATTATATGGTGGTTCGGTTCCCGGTCATCCTTCAATCATTTCAACCCCAAACTACGCCTCTTTCATAATCTTCAACCTACCAAATAACACTACTTTAAACAATTCAGATACTGACTCAGATGGAACTTCAGACTACTATGAATTATTTACTCATTACACTGATCCAAAAGATTCCGATACAGACGGCGGAGGACTAGACGATACCGTAGAAATATCAAATGGTTTAGATCCACTAAATTATTCAGATGATAGTACGCCTTTCTTTAATTCAACAAAACCTTCAAACAACACTCAAATAAACACCTCAATCTACACTTTCAGCTACAATATAACTTCAGCAAACAACATAAGCTACTGCGATTTCATAGTAAACAACTCAATCTACCAAAACGACACAACAATAGACGAAAACCAAACCAACTACTTCCACCACAACGAATTAACAAACGGAACAAACTGGGAATGGCAGGTAAACTGTACAGATATAAATGGAAACAAAGCATCAACCGACCTGTACTATTTCAATGTATCAATCAACAATTCAAACAAAGACGACGAC
>CAZNLD010000002.1:79923-109085 GCA_964574035.1 Candidatus Undinarchaeota archaeon | reverse complement strand
TTGCCTTACAATTTATGCGGGAGACAGGATTCGAACCTGCGAAGGCACTAAGCCATTGGATTTCTCAGACCGTTGGTATGCGAGCCTGCGAAGCAGGCGAGCCGTGTCGCCTTCACAAAGAGTAGGTTTTATCAGCGATCAGACCCCAATTCTGGGACCCAGCCTACTCTTTGTGCCACGAACATAGTGAGCGAACGCGGCACCTTTTTCGCCGGCCTTTTTCTAAAAGGCCGCTTGAGTCCAACCCGTTTGGCCGCTCCGGAACTCCCGCGATTATATGGATTATATAATCAACTAATTATTTAAATCTTCCAAACGAGCTAAAAAAGAATTTTTAACTTATTCTGACTTTTTTTCTGAGTCTTTAGAACTTTCTGAACTGGAGTCAGATCCGGCTTTTACGATTTTTCCGTTTCTTCCGGATGATATCTGAAGATCTCCCTGCCATTCTTTTACCCAACCGTCTACGATGTCAATTTTGTCGCCTTCACTAACCGAGTCAACTTCGTCATTCCATAGAGTTAACTGCATTTCACCGGAATCATCCTTGATTGTTCCGTTGCAGACCCTAAGTGTTTTTCCGTATTTCTGAAATTCTCTAGGTTCGTCCTTTTCAGTGACTTCGACATTTTTCAGTGTCGCTGACTGCTGAGCAATAACTTCGTTAATTTTCAAATTTCTCACCTCTTGCTTAAAGAATACGAAAGAAGTATATAATAATTTTGGTCTGAAATTTAAGAAAATGGAATAAAAAAAAATAAAAATATGCCCCAGCCGGGATTTGAACCCGGGTCTCAGCCTCGAAAGGGCCGAATGATTGGCCGGACTACACCACCGGGGCAATTGGTAGTTTATGGTTAATTGTAGATGGTTATTGGTTTATAGTTAATGGTTCGATACATAGTTTGCAGCTTTTGGTTATTCAGAGTGGTGTTCTGCTCCATTAGCAGCTGCCCGCTACGGACAAACCCATTTACGATTTACTATCTACCATTTACGATTTACTATCTACCATTTAAACCTTTTTATTCTTTTATCAGGAAGGAAATGAACATTGCAACAACTGCAATTAGAGTCAGCATTATAATAGTGTATCTAAAACCATAAAACGCAGCCAAAAATCCGGCAAGCATAGGCCCGAAAATAATTCCAATGCTTCTGCTTGACTGCAGAAGCCCGGCAACAGTGGCTTTTTCCTTGTTATTTTTAATCAGATAATTATTTGAACCAACATAAAGTGTTGCCCAACATATCCCTAAAAGAACAGCAACTGGAATTAAAAAGTTCTTTGAAGGAGCCAGCGCAAACAAAAGGAAAACAACAATTGATGAAATAAAACCAAATTTTACAAAAGTTAAATCTTTAAACTTGGATTTTGCAATCCAGTTCATTACAAAAAACTGAGTTATTGAGTTTATACCGAATATATATGAAACAAAAGAAGAACCGCCTCCCAAAAAAGCAATAAATAAAGGAAGAATCATCCATATCCCGTGGGCCGCCATATTCCTTAAAAGAAATGCTGAGAAAATCTCTGAATTCTTCTTAATTAATTTAACTGGAATTAAAGGAATTTCAATTTTTGAAATATCTCTTTCCGAAATAAAAAGAGAAACTAAAAATGCAAAAAAAGTTGGAACTGAAAACATTGCAAATAGAATGTTGAAACTAAATAACTTTGATAAATAACCGCCTATGAAAATACCTACTCCCCAGCCGAGAGAATAGGAGCCCAAAAAACTGCCCAGTCTTTTTCTATTGCCGTCTCCTCCTACATATGCAACCATAGGTCCGGTATACAAACCGAGCCCTAAACCATATCCAATTCTTGCAGCAGTTAAAACATATATTGAATCCGCAAAGAAATGCATGAAAGCAGATAAAGACATCAATGCAAGACCTGCTGAAATTAAATACTTTCTTGACGCTCTTGAATCAGAATAATTGCCCGCCAGATAAAATGTTAAAGCAGATGATGCAGCATAAACTGAAACAATTAATCCTATTAACTCGTATCCTGCTCCTAAAGATTCTGCATATAAAGGAAATAAAAGAAAAATTACACTAGTACCGAACCCTGCTAAAAGGGATATTGTGTTTCGTTTTGAAAAGATATGGTTCATTTATAGTTTATGGTTAATGGTTTATTGTAAATGGTTCTTTACGTAGCTGGCAATTGGTGGTTTATGGTTGTTGGTTCTATACCTAGTTGGCAGCTTTTGGTTATTAGAGAGGTGTCTGCTCCATTAACAGCTGCCCGCTACGGACAAATCCATCTACCATTTACTATCTACCATTTACCATTAATTGGTGGGCCCGTGGGAATTTGAATCCCAGACCTCACGCTTTCCTCAGCGTGTTTCCGCAATAAGTAACCACGAACAGGGGCGCAGGACTAAGTGCCCCGCGAACCAACGCCGGTTACTTATTGTGTTTGAATGAAACGGCACCATATAAGGCGTGCGCTCCAACCAAGCTAAGCTACGGGCCCGAATTTATACTTTTTCAAAACCGACCTGAATTTCCTTGTCATTGAACTTAAACTCTCTGACCGGCTTTGTTTTTATAGGTTCTGATATTACCTTAAGTTCTTTTGCTCCAACCTTTTTAGTTATATCCTTTGAATATTCATAAACTGCTTCTTCAACAAACTTGTCTGAACTTGAAACATATAATTTGATATCGTCTTCAACATCAAGTCCTTCTTTCTTTCTCAAAGATTGAACTGCTCTCATTAATTCTTTTGAAAGGGCTTCCCTAAGAATATCTCTTGTTAATTCAATATCAAGGTGTACCTTGCCGTCTTCAAACTCTTTTTCCATTCCTTTAATTTTTCCGAAACTTACTTTTCTGACATTTGCCTGCTTCTTTACAATATGTCTGAACTTTTCAACAGCACTCTTAACTTCACCATTTCCTTCAACAGCAAGTTCAAGCAGCGGCCATCTGAGTTTTACTCCTGCATCTTCTCTTGCATATCTTGCAGCTTCAACAATATCTCTTGCAATTTTCATATATACCTCCGACTGCTTATCAATGAAAGAGTTGTCTACTGCAGGCCATTCAAATAAATGAATTGACTCAGGTAAATCGCTATTCAAAGGTTTGATTAAATCAAGATAAATTTTTTCAGTCTGGAAAGGAATGATAGGAGATGCAATTTTCAAAAAGTTTTTCAGACATTCATACATAACTTTGAATGCAACCAACTTGTCTTCCCCTTCTTCTGAAACCCATGTTCTTTCCCTGATTAACTTTACATACCATCTGGAAAAGTCTTCAACAATAAATCCATGAAGCATGCCCGGAATTTCATTGAACTTGTAAGTTTCAAATGCACCCGAAACTTCTTTTGATAAAGAATTAAGTCTTGAAAGAATCCATCTATCTTCAGGCTTTAAATCGCTCTTTCTGAATTCATATTCTTCCGGATTGAAATTTTCTGTCTCCATGTATCTTGCAAAATTTGACAAATTCCAAAGAATGTTCAGAAGTTTATACGACTCTTTCAAATCCTTCCAGTTGAATTTTAAGTCCTCTCCCGGATTTGCAGCTGAAATGCAGTAAAGTCTCCAGCCGTCTGCTCCTACATCTTCAATTACTTCTTTCGGCTCTACAGCATTGCCTATGGATTTACTCATTTTAAGGCCATTTTTATCCGTAACAAAGCCGTGCATATAAACTGATTTATACGGCGGTTCCTCGTGAGAAACCATGCTTAAACATAAAAGTGAATTAAACCAGCCCCTAATTTGGTCTTTTCCTTCTGTAATGAAATCTGCCGGCCACCATTCTTTGAACTTTTCTTTATCTGAAGGGAAACCCAAAGAAGCCCAGATTGCAGCTCCGGAATCCAGCCAGACATCTAAAATATCGGGAACTCTTTTCATTTCTTCTCCGCATTTTTCACAGTCGAACTTAACATTATCAATCCACGGCCTGTGTAAATCCTCAACTTTTTTTCCAAGCTCTTTTCTGCTTCCGACAACCTTTCTATGTCCGTTTTTGCACTCCCAGATTGGAAGAGGAATTCCCCAGAATCTCTGTCTTGAAATGCACCAATCCTGAAGATTTTCAAGCCAGTCCTCAAACCATTTGGAGCCAGCCCATCCCGGCTCCCAGACAATTTTCTTGTTTTCCTTAACGAGTTTCTCTTTTAATTCTGAAACTCCGAGATACCACTGTTCTGTCGCCCTGAAAATAACCGGACTCTTGCATCTCCAGCAGTGAGGATATTCGTGTTCTACTTCTGCTTCATGAACCAGAATACCTCTGTCTTTCAAATCAGAAACAATCTTTTTATCATCCTTTTTGGCTTTGAAACCTTCATATTTGCCTGCGTCCTCAGTTAAAACTCCATTTTCATCAACCGGACAGAAAGCAGGAATATTGTAATGTTTTCCAACTTCAAAATCCTCAGGCCCCGTTCCGGGAGCTGAATGGACGCATCCGGTTCCGGCACTTAAATTAACGAAATTGTGGAATATATCATCTCCAACATTCAAAATCTTATGAGCATTATCAATTTCTTCTCTGAATTTTTTCTGCTTTTTAATTTCATCAATGAAAGGATGCACATATCTCAACTCATGAAGTTCAGTCCCCTTGAATTCTTCAAGAATTTTGTATTCTTTTCCAATAATTCCAAGTAAGGCATGAACCAGCCCTTTTGCAACTATCCATACTTCATTTTCCACCTTGACCCTGACATAATCTAAATCAGGATGAACTGCAACAAACATGTTTGAAGGCAGAGTCCATGGAGTTGTCGTCCAGATTAAAACATATTCATTTTCTTTACCTTCAATTCTAAATTTGACAAAAACAGAATTTTCTTTTACATTGCTGTAATCCAGCTCATGTTTTGCAAGAGCTGTAGCGCATCTTGGACACCAGGTAATGACTTTCGGACCTTTGTAGAGTAAGTCCTTTTCAAAAGCTTTTTTCAAAGACCACCAAGCTCCTTCAATATAAGAATTGTCAATTGTTTTGTATGGATTTTTCCAGTCCATCCAAACACCGAGTTCTTTGAATTGTTCGGTCATTGCTTCTAGATTATTCATAGCAAACTTTTTGCATTCGTCAATGAATTTGTCCATGCCGAACTCATCATAAATTTCCTGCTTGTTTTCAATTCCAAGTTTTTCTTCTACTTTTACTTCAATAGGTAATCCGTGCATATCGTAGCCCGGTTGGTCCCTTACATTGAAATCCTGCATTCTCTTGTATCTTAAAAAGGCGTCCTTCAAGACCTTATTCCAGGCAGTTCCCAAATGAATTGAACCAGTTGTGTAAGGCGGTCCGTCGTTAAAATAGAACTTTTCTGAATCTGCCGTTTTCTTCTTTACTTTTTTGTAGATAGAATTCTCTTTCCAGTAATCCGAAATTTCTTGTTCTGTTTCCTTTGGTTTGTACTTTGCCATTTTTAATTGATAGCCCTTTTTTGTTTATTAAGTTATAGACCTCTCGGTGCCCCCTGAAATTTTTCAAAACTGGAGCACAGAAGGCGAGCTGAAACTATTCTCGTATTATGCTTATAGTTCCAGATATTGCGCTCATCAGGATTAAATAGAGGAGATTGAAATATAAAAAGGTTGTCATAATACTTTTAAGTAAATATCAATCTATAATTTGCTTTCTTGTAATTATTTCATATGCAACAAGAGCTGCTGCTGAGAAAATCAAACCGTAAATAATAGCATGGAATCCTACATATGTAAGCATAAAAAGATTAGTTAAAAGACCAGCAAGCGGAATTATAGGTAATTTTCCTAGTGACCCCGGAACTTTAAAGGGGCGCTTAAAACTAGGCATCTTGAAACGTAATGCAATTACACTTGAATTAATAAAAATAAAAGTTACAAAAATTGCCATATTTGTCATATCTGCCACTTTTTCAATTCCCCCCGTGAATAAAAATAGAATTGAAAACAATGAAACAAGAATAATAGTTACCCAAGGAGTGTGCTGAGAAGGATGCACCCAGGAGAGTAATTTAAGTTTTTGCTCCTTTACCATGCCATATGAAAGGCGGGAATTTGCCAGAAGGACCAAAAGAACTGTATTGCCTGTTGAGAAAAGTGCGATTACTGATATAATTGTAAAAACACCAGGTCCGAAGACGGTCACGGCAACATCTGCAAGAGGAGCAGAAGACGCTCCAAGCGCCGCCCAGCCCATTACAGAAATTGCAGAAAGTGCAACAAGAATGTAAATTATAGTACTAATTATAATAGAATACAGAATTGCACGAGGTATAATTTTTGATGCATCTTTTGTTTCAGAGGCCAGATTTGCTATTTGCTCAAAACCAATGTAAGCAAAGAAAATAAGAGCTGCAGCCCCGAATACTCCCTGAACTCCAGATGGTGCCATTTCCGTGAGGCTAATTTGACCCAGTCTTGGGAGCCCGATTGCGATTATTATAAAAAGACCGCCTGCTTCAACAAGTGTAAAAAGAGCACCTATTATTGCTGACTGTTTTACACCATACAACAAGATAAGGGTACATAAAACAATAAGCGTGACAGCTGTTAAAATAACCGGCGTTCCAAACAGCGCATTGAAATAGCCTGCAAAACCAAGAGAAACAGCAGAAACTGCGATAGTTAATGCAGTAATGAAAAAGAACCCGACGAAAAATGAAATTCTTTTTCCGAATGCATGTTTAGTATAAACATATTCAGCGCCTGCCTGTGGAAACATAGAACTGAGCTCTGCATAGCTCATTCCAGTTAATGTGGCAACAAGTGCAGCAAGTCCAAAAGACGCCCAGATAGTATTTCCTCCAATGGCGGCGGCTTTTCCTACAAGGACGTAAATTCCCGCACCTAGGATTATTCCAACACCGCACAAAGTTGTTGTTATTATTCCAAGCTCTTTTTTAAGCTTGATTTTTTTTCTTTTAGACATGGGAAAAAATAACAGAAAGGAGTATATAAAGCTTGTTAGAAGCAGAATACTCTTTTTCGCTTTTTTTTTCAATTATTTATGGAATTACTTATTCAGGCGCTATTTTCTATTCAAATATCTGCATTCAGCAGATAAGATATCATCAATTTCTCCGATTTTTGAACGGATTAGTTCAATCTCTTCAGCTGAATCTGCTTCCACCTTGAACAAAATTCCTGTATCTGTTTGTTTTATATTTTCTATTTTCATTTTTATCTCTGTAAGTTATACTGGCCTTCTGAAATAACCGGGTGAACTCTTGTCTTTTCAGCCTGAACTTTTAATTCCAGATTGTTTACAACTTCAACCTGCTTTTCCTTCATCTCCCTGAGTTCCTCAACTTTTGAAACCTTTTTCTGTATAAGATCATTCAGAACACTTTCAGCTCCCGGACACTCATAGATTCTAGGCTTTCCGGGTGAGTGGCTGATTAGCTCCATATATTCAAGCTCTTTCAGAACCTGATATATTTTTGTTAAAGGAACTGAACCAAGCTTACTTATCTGAAGAGCAGTTGCCTTTCCCTTTGCAAACAAAACTACCAGTATTCTTGACTGGTATTCAGTCAAACCTAACATTTGAAGATACTCAATATTTTCTTTCATTTCTACCTCCAAAAAAAATGAAGAACGGGAAGTTATAAAAGAGTTCAGTGGGAAAAAGACTGAAAAATAGTATCTAAATCTTCCCAAAATGCTTAAAACTAAGAATGATTTCTCCAAAAAACTTTGAAGGCAAAAAGAAGGATAAAAAGAACTTAGAAAGCAAAAATAAGCGTAGAAATGTTTCCTTCAAAAATAAATTGAAAAATTCATAAAAACGTGATAAAGTTTATAAATAACCTAGATAGATAAAACGCTGTGATGGGAGATGCCAAAAGCAGCATTAGTTGAAATTCGAGAAGCAGAGAAGAAAGCAGATAAAATTATTGAAAAGACTAAAAAAGATGCTGAGGAACTTATTGCAAAAATCAAAGAGCAGCTTACCGAAAAAAAAGAAAAAGCAGTTCAAAGGGCAAATAAACAGGCTGAAACAACAATTGAAAAAGCAAAAAAGACTGCCAAAAAAACAGCAAAAGCCGAAGTCACCAAGCACAAGAAAAAGATAAAGGCTGCAGAAAAAAAAGCAAAGAAAAAAGTAAACAAAAGTGCTAAACACGTTGTTAAGACTATTTTAGGAGAAAAGTGATGTTCCGGCCCGAGGCTATGCAGAAAGTTAAAGCAGTTGCTCTAGATAAGCATCGCAAAGAACTTATCAAAGAACTCCATAATCTTGGCGCGGTTCAAATTAAAGATATCAGGGAAAAGGTTGAAAGCCCTGAATGGAAAGAATTTCTTCAAAGTGCAGAGTTTCCTACTGAATCAAGAGAACTTGCACCTTTAATAATTAAAACAGACAGAATTTTAGATATATTTACTTCAATTCTAGGAAACAAACAGAACTTTTTGGGGCTTGATGAAAAGGTCGACCCTGTGAAAGTTAAAGACATGAGCACGGCTAAACTTCTAGAAAAAGGAGAAAACACACTCAAAAAGATGGACGGACCCGTCGTTTCAACTAATTCTAAACTTGAAAATATTAAATCAGAAATATCTTCACTTGAAAAACTTAAAAAAGCATATAAAATTTTAGACATGTTCAACATAGAACCGGAGCATCTAGAAGACACTAAAAAAACTACGAGTTTCCTCGGCTTTGTTGAAAATGATGTTTTAAAAGAACTTTCAGAAAGATTAGAAAAGGAAGTAAAAGATCTTGTCTTTGAAAAGAAAAAAATAGACAAGGATAGAACAGCGGTTCTTGCGGCCACATTTACTAAAAACAAATCCGGTTTAAGTCTAATTTTGAGGCATTTTGGTTTTGAAGAACTTGAAGTCCCTGAATTAGATATTGAAAAATCTGAAATTGAAAATAAAATAAAAGAACTTAATGAAAAGAAAAAAGAACTTGAAAAACAGTTGAAAGAGACTGCAGAAAAATGGAGAATTAAACTCAAAGTTTTAAAGGAGCAGCTTGAAATTAAAAAGGACCAGTCAGATATTGTAGGCAGAATGGGAAGCACTAAAAGAACATTTATTCTTGAAGGGTGGGTTCCAAAAGTTAACGGAAAGATAATTAAAAAGAAAATGAAAAAAGTCTGTAAAAACTGCATACATATTGAATTTGAAGAACCAAAAGAAAATGAAGAAACTCCAATATGTTTAAAAAATCCAAAAATCCTGAAACCTTTCGAACTATTAACAGATATGTATTCAATGCCGAGCCATACCGAAGCAGATCCTACAGCAATAATGTCAATTTCACTCATACTTTTTGCAGGTTTAATGCTTACAGATTTTGTCTATGGAGCATTGTTCCTTGTATTTGGAGTTTATCTATGGAAAAGAGCTCCAAAATATCAGGTAGGAGCAATCAATCTTGGGAAAATTGTTGTTGCTCTCGGGTTATCTACGATGTTTTTCGGAGTGTTGACAGGCAGCTACTTAGGAGACTTGCCTCTTTATTTATTTGGAATAAGCCCGGAAAGTCTGGCTATCTGGGTTGACCCTTTAACAAACCCACTTGCAATACTTTCATTTGCATTAATTATTGGTTTGGTTCATCTGAATATAGGGCTCCTTATAGGAATATACAATAATATATTAAAGAAACAATATATGAACATAATTTCCGAACAAATTATTTGGTTTTTACTCCAGGGAGCAGCATTTGTTCTTGTAGGAGGAATGCTTGGGCTCGGTGAGTTTTCGGCAACTACTCAATACATTGCATATGGAATAACTGGTATATCGTTGGTAATTCTTCTAAAAGCAAACGGAATAATTGGTTTATTTGATGTAACTGGCTTTTTAGGAGACTTCATCTCATACAGCCGTCTGCTTGCTCTGGCTTTAGCAACAGGAGGAATTGCAATGACTTTTAATCTTCTGGCAGGAATGGTCTGGGAAGTTCCTTATGTAGGATTTATTTTAGGAATTTTGATTTTCCTGGTCGGACATATATTCAGCTTTGCTCTGAATGCATTAGGCGCATTTATTCACGGTATAAGACTTCACTATGTAGAATTTTTCAGCAAATTCTATGAAGGCGGAGGAAATAAATTTGAACCTTTTAAATTAAGGAGGCAATTTACTGAAACTTAAATGGTAAGTATAGAATTAGCTTTAGTTGCAGCGGGCGCAGGCATTGCAGTAGGCGCTTCAGGTTTAGCTTCAGGAATTGGAGCAGGTATTGCAGGAGCAGCAGGAGCCGGAGTTATTTCAGAAGATCCTGATAAATTCTCAACCGCTTTAATTTTCCAGGCTCTGCCTCAGACGCAGGGAATTTATGGTTTTTTAGTTGCAATCCTCATTTTAATGGGCACAGGGCTTCTTGGAGGCGGAGAATTGATTGAACTGGGCCTCGGAAATGCACTGATGTGTGTAGGAGCAGGAACAGCTGTTGGTGTAGCTGGATTGTCAGCTATTGGACAAGGAATTGCAACAGGAGCTGCAGTCGGAGCAACTGCAGAAAAAGAAGAAATGTTTGGAAAGAGCATGGTTTTCTCTGTTCTTCCGGAAACGCAAGCTATTTATGGTATGCTTATTGCAATTTTAATATTACTTGGAGCTGGAATACTCGGCGGTGGTCAGATGGTAGAACTTTCACCTGTATTCGGACTAATTGGAGTAGGAGCAGGTATAGCAGTCGGTGTAGCAGGATTATCCGCTATTGGACAAGGAGTTGCAGCAGGTTCAGCTATTGGAGCAACAGCTGAGAAAGAAGAAATGTTTGGAAAGAGTATGGTTTTCTCCGTACTTCCGGAAACGCAGGCATTGTATGGATTTATTATTTCAATTTTATTGCTGGCTGGAACTGGATTGCTTGGAGGTTCTTTAATTTCGGACCTTCCCCTCTGGGCAGGAATTGCTGCAGTAGGTGCAGGTATAGCTGTTGGAGTAGCTGGATTGTCAGCTATTGGACAAGGTATAGCTGCTGGTTCATCCGTTGGAGTTGTATCTGAAAAAGAAGAGATGTTTGGTAAGGGTATGGTTTTCTCTGTATTACCTGAAACTCAGGCTATTTACGGTATGCTTATTGCAATTTTAATATTACTAGCTACTGGTATTCTTGGAGGCGGAGTAGTTGAAAATTTAGCTCCTGTCTTCGGTCTAGTCGCAGTAGGTGCCGGTGTTGCAGTTGGTGTGGCAGGTCTTTCAGCTATTGGACAGGGAATTGCATCCGGTTCAGCTGTAGCAGCCACAGCAGAAAACGAAGAAGTATTTGGTAAAGGTATGGTTTTCTCTGTACTTCCGGAAACGCAGGCATTGTATGGATTTATTATTTCAATTTTATTGCTGGCTGGAACTGGCTTGCTTGGCGCAACTGCATTTCCAGAAATGCCGCTATGGGTAGGTATTGCCTCAGTAGGTGCAGGAGTTGCAGTTGGTGTGGCAGGATTGTCAGCTATTGGACAGGGAATTGCATCCGGGGCTTCAGTTGGAGTTGTATCTGAAAATGAGGAAATGTTCGGCAAGAGTATGGTATTTTCAGTTCTTCCTGAAACTCAGGCTATTTACGGTATGCTTATTGCAATTTTAATATTACTAGCTACTGGTATTCTTGGAGGTGCAGCTCTTAATAAACTGCCTCTTTCATTCGGATACATTGCACTTGGTGCAGGAGTTGCAGTCGGTGTAGCTGGATTGTCAGCTATTGGACAAGGAATTGCATCTGGGGCTTCAGTTGGAGTTGTATCTGAAAATGAGGAAATGTTCGGCAAGGGTATGGTATTTTCAGTTCTTCCTGAAACGCAGGCATTGTATGGATTTATTATTGCTATATTATTATTAGCAGGAACTGGTTTGTTAGGAGCAGCCGCTCTTGGTGAACTTGGAATAGGAGTAGGTATTGCAGGAATTGGAGCAGGTATAGCTGTTGGAGTAGCTGGATTGTCAGCTATTGGACAAGGTATGGCTGCAGGTTCATCAGTCGGAGTAGTATCTGAAAAAGAAGAGATGTTTGGTAAAGGAATGGTATTTTCAGTTCTTCCTGAAACTCAGGCTATTTATGGTATGCTTATTGCAATTTTAATATTACTTGGAGCTGGAATACTCGGCGGTGGCGGAACAGGCTTCCCAACAGTTATTGGACTTGTATGTATAGGAGCAGGAGTTGCAGTCGGTGTAGCTGGATTGTCAGCTATTGGACAGGGTATAGCTGCTGGTTCATCCGTTGGAGTTGTATCTGAAAATGAGGAAATGTTCGGCAAGGGTATGGTGTTTTCAGTTCTTCCTGAAACTCAGGCATTATATGGATTTATTATTTCAATTTTATTGCTGGCAGGTTCGGGAGTTATAGGAGGAGCAATTACAGGAAATATTGACATAGGAATTGGAATAGCTGCAATTGGTGCAGGAGCATCAGTTGGAATTGCAGGACTTTCAGCTATTGGGCAGGGGATTGCATCCGGTTCTTCAGTCGGAGTTGTATCTGAAAATGAGGAAATGTTTGGTAAAGGAATGGTGTTTTCAGTTCTTCCTGAAACTCAGGCTATTTACGGTATGCTTATTGCAATTTTAATATTACTTGGAGCTGGAATACTCGGCGGAAAAGCAATGGCTCTGCCTACAGCAATTGGATATGTTGCAGTTGGAGCAGGTATAGCAGTCGGTGTAGCAGGATTGTCAGCTATTGGACAGGGGATTGCATCCGGGGCTTCAATAAATGCTGTTTCAGAAAAGCAGGAAATATTCGGAAAGAGTATGGTATTTTCAGTACTGCCTGAGACGCAGGCTTTATATGGTTTCATAATCGCTATATTATTACTTGCAACTGCAGGACTCGTAGGAGGAGCAGTCGCAGGAGAGATGGAGCTTGGGGTCGGTATAGCAGCAATTGGTGCGGGAGCATCAGTTGGTCTTGCAGGGCTTTCAGCTATTGGACAAGGAATAGTAGCAGGAGGGGCAGTCGGAGCAACTGCCAAAGATCCTGATACAACCGGAAGAGGACTCGTCCTCTCAGTTATTCCTGAAACCTATGCAATATTCGGTCTGTTAATATCAATATTAATAATGCTCGCAGTAGGATTATTTGGTTAAGAGGTGACATAAATGGAAGGAGTCAAAAACATAAAATCAAAAATAAAAAAAGATGCAGAGAAAGAAGCTAAGAAGCATATAAAGGAAGCCGAGAAAGAGGCTAAGAAACTGAAAGAAGTAGCCAATACAGAAATAAAGAAAGAAAAGACGAAAATTAAAGAAGATGCAAAAAAGAAGGCAGAACAGGAAAAACAGAGAATACACAGTTCTGCAAATCTTGAAATACATAATCTTGAACTTGAAATGCAGGAAACTCTTATTCAAGAAACATTTGAAAAGGCAAAGAAGAAGATATCAAACCTGCAGGGAAAGAAGCGCTACGAAAAGGCACTTCAAGGCATCATAGAGGAATCCCTTAAAGACCTTGGAAAGAAAAATGTAAACCTTCATGTCAGCAAAAAAGACAAAAAACTTGGAAAGAAACTTGCTAAAAAGTTCAAAATCAAAACAGGCGACTTTTTAGAAGACATGGAAGGAGGAGCAATCCTTGAAAAGAAAGACGGTTCTTTAAGAATCGATAACAGTGTAGAACAGCGCTTTGAAAGACAAAAAGCTTATTTAAGAGGTGAAGTTGCAGATTTACTGTTTAAACAGAAGAAATGATAATTAGTCCGGAAGCAGCAACATTGGCAGTAGCACTAGCAGTAATTGCAGGAGTAATTCTATTCATTCCAGTACTGCAGAGAATATTGAAGCTTTCGGCTTACATTTACTGCAACGCAAAAATCAGAGCTCTTGAAGCAGGCTTGATTAGGAAAGACAAATACAAAGAGCTTATTGATGCAAAAAGTGAAATGGAATGTATAAGTGCAATGGAAGATACGGATTATGGGAAGTATCTTACCAGAGTTCCTGAACCGATTACAGCAGAAAAGCTTGAACAAGCCCTTATGGATCATATAAAAGATATAGCCGGAAAAGTTTTAAGATCAGTCCCGAATGAAGATAAAAATATATTCAAACAATATCTCAAACTTTGGGATGTTAAAAACATTAAAAACATACTTAGAGGTGTATGGAGAAGCATTCCTCCGGAAGAGCTTGAACAAAATATAACTCCAGTTGGAACTCTCAAGGAATCAACTCTTAAAGCACTAATGGAGTCTAAAAATATAGATGAAGCTGTTTCAGAACTTGAGAGTACTGAATACGGAAAAGTTGTCTCAGAATCATTTCAGGAAATGGCTGAAGACGGCACATTGCTGCCTATTGAAGCAGCCCTTGATAAACATGCCCTCGAAAAATTATACACCAAAGCAGCAACATCTTCAGATGAAAATCTAAAAGTTATTCAGATACTTATTGGAACAAAAGCAGACCTCACAAATTTAAAGACAGCAATTAAAGCTGTTGCAGAAGAAGTTTTAGGAGAGAAAATTGAAAAATATTTAGTTGATGTTTATTATAAAATAAGTCAGGAGTCGATGAAGGCAGCAATCAGAGCAGGAAGCATGGATGAGCTGGCAAACTCAATTGAAGGAACTGAATATTCAGAAGTCATTGGGTCTGAACTTCCTAATTACAGAGAAACGGAATCAACCTTTAAGCTTGAAAATGCGCTCGACAAATATTTCTCAAAGGTTGCAAAAGACCTGTCATTAAGGTACCCAATGGGAGCTGGGCCCGCCTTGAGACTTCTTGTTGATAAAGAAAAAGATGTTAAAAAAATAGGAGGCTTGCTTAAATACAAGATGGAGCGGGCTGGAAATGTGGAGGATTTAAATAGTATTATTGGGATAAAATGAATATTATAGTTCTCGGAGATAAAGAAACAGTAACTGGTTTCAAACTTGCAGGAATAAGCTCTGCAAAAACAGTCGATGTCAAATCTATAGAAAAAGAATTTGAAAAAGCAGCATCCGAAAAAGACATTATAATAATAACTGAAAACTTTGCGTCTCAAATAAGAGAAAGAATCGAGGAACTGCAGACGCTGGGAAAGACAGTAATTGTAGAAATTCCCGGCAAAGAAGGCTCAATTGGATATACCAAAGAAAAAATAAATGACTTAATTAAGAGAGTCGTCGGTATGGACATGAGTTCTAAGGGAAAAACATAAAAACATTAAGGGAGGTTAATAGCAGATACTAAAATGAAACAGGGAAAAATTGTAAAAATATCAGGCCCCGTCATTGAAGCAAGCGGAATGAGAGGGGCAAAAATGTACGACGTTGTTAAAGTAGGAAAAGAAGGACTTATTGGGGAAATAATTCAACTTGAAAGAGATAACGCAACAATTCAGGTTTATGAGGAAACCTCAGGGATTGGTCCTGGCGAAAAAGTTGTAAATACGGGCTCATCGCTTTCTATTGAACTTGGTCCGGGTCTTATAGGAACAACATTTGACGGAATTGGAAGACCCCTTTACAAGATTAAAGAAAAAGCAGGAGCTTTCATTACAAGAGGGATTGAGGAGCCCACACTTGACCAGAAAAAGAAATGGGCATTTAAACCAAAGGTAAAGAAAGGAGATAAAGTCAAGGAAGGCGACATTCTTGGAACAGTTCAGGAAACGGAAACTATTGAACATAAAGTAATGGTTCCTCCAAAAATTTCAGGAAAAATTGACAAAATTTCAAAGAAAGGAAACTATACAATAAATGATAATATAGCTAAAATCGACGGTGAAGAAGTAACTATGTCACAGCCATGGCCGGTAAGAATGGCAAGACCTGTAGACAAAAAGAAAGACCCAAACATGCCTTTAATGAGCGGGCAGAGAGTCATAGACACTTTCTTCCCGGTTGCAAAAGGCGGGACAGCAGCAGTTCCAGGTCCGTTCGGTTCCGGAAAAACAGTTGTTCAGCACCAGCTGGCTAAGTGGGCTGACGCCGACATAATTGTATTTATCGGATGCGGAGAGCGAGGAAATGAAATGACAGATGTTCTGCATGAATTCCCTGAACTGGAAGATCCAAAGACTGGAAGACCGCTGATGGAAAGAACAATACTTATCGCAAATACATCAAACATGCCTGTAGCAGCAAGAGAAGCTTCTATCTATACAGGAATTACTATAGCAGAATACTACAGAGATATGGGCTACGATGTTGCTTTAATGGCTGACTCAACTTCAAGATGGGCTGAAGCTTTGAGAGAAGTCAGCTCAAGACTAGAAGAAATGCCTGGCGAAGAAGGTTATCCTGCTTATCTGGCGCCGAGACTGGCTGCTTTCTACGAGAGAGCAGGACTTGTTAAAACTCTCGGCTCAAAGGACGGAGAAGGCTCCGTTACAGTTATTGGGGCAGTATCTCCTCCAGGAGGAGACTTCTCTGAACCCGTTACTCAGAATACTTTGAGAATTGCAAAGGTTTTCTGGGCACTGGATGCAGATTTGGCTAACAGAAGACACTTCCCTTCAATTAACTGGCTGACATCGTATTCACTTTACGTGGATTCAGTCAAAGACTGGTGGGAAGACACTATTGGTTCATGGGAAAAATACATGGAGAAAGCTATGGAAATTCTTGAAAGAGAATCTGAACTGCAGGAAATTGTAAGACTTGTAGGACCGGGAGCTCTGCCTGAAGAAGACAAACTTTTGATAGATACTGCAAAGTCTCTGAAAGAAGACTTCCTTCAGCAGAATGCGTTCCATGACACTGACACATATACATCGCCGGAAAAACAATTTGGAATGCTTAAAACAATATTAGACACGCACGACAAATTCCTGGAAACACTTGAATCAGGAGTTCCTCTTGAAGAAATTCTGGACATTCCTGAAAAAGAGAAAATTTCCAGGCTCAAATACATTGATGAAAAGAAATTTGATAAACACATAAAAAAGGTGAGAGACAATCTCAAAAAGTCTTTGAATAAGCTTGAAAAGAGGGAAAAGATTGTCAAAGGAGGGGAAGAGTAAATGGTTAAAACAAAAGAAAAAGAATATTCAACAGTTTCGCAGGTAAAAGGTCCTCTGATGGTTGTAGAGGATGTGAAAGGAAGTACTTACAATGAACTTGTAGAAATAGTAACTCCTGCAGGAGAAAAAAGATACGGACAGGTCCTTGAAGTTAGAGGAGATACTGCAGTAGTACAGGTTTTTGAAGGCACCTACGGAATTGACGCAAAGGAAACAAGAGTAAGATTTACCGGCTCAGGAGTCAGACTTCCCGTTTCTCCGGACATGCTTGGAAGAATCTTCAACTCGAGAGGTCAGCCTACAGACGGCGGCCCCGACTTAATTGCAGATAAGTTCCTGGACATTAACGGAGATCCATTAAATCCGGCTGCAAGAGACTTCCCTGAAGATTTCATTCAGACAGGTGTAAGTACTATTGATGGAATGAATACCCTTGTCAGAGGGCAGAAACTACCTATTTTCTCAGGTTCAGGTCTGCCTCACAACCAATTAGCGGCGCAGATTGCAAGACAGGCAAAAGTACGAGGAAAAGAAGAAGATTTCGTTGTTATCTTCGCTGCAATGGGAATTACATTCGAAGAAGCAAGCTACTTTAAGAAAGACTTCGAAAAATCAGGAGCTCTTGAAAATGTAGTTATGTTCGTAAATCTTGCGGACGACCCTACAATTGAAAGAATTATTACGCCAAGGTCTGCATTAACAGCAGCAGAATATCTTGCATATGAACAGGGCATGCACGTTCTTGTAATAATGACGGACATGCTTAACTATTGTGAAGCTCTTAGAGAAATCGGAGCTGCAAGAGAAGAAGTACCCGGCAGAAGAGGATATCCGGGATACATGTATACGGACCTGGCAAACTTGTATGAAAGAGCAGGAAGAGTAGAAGGAAAGAAAGGATCAATTACACAGCTCCCTATACTTTCCATGCCTCAGGATGATATAACACACCCTATCCCTGACCTTACAGGATACATTACAGAAGGACAGATTGTTTTATCAAGAGACCTGCACAAAAAAGGTATTTATCCGCCGATAGACGTCCTCCCATGTCTTTCAAGAATCATGCAGAAAGGTATTGGAAAAGGAAAAACAAGAGAAGATCATCCAGGCGTTGCAAATCAGCTGTATTCAGCATACGCTCAGGGACGAGATTTAGAAGACCTGGTAGCAGTTATCGGTAAAGAAGCTTTAACTGACAAAGACAAAAAATACCTTGAATTCTCAAAAGGATTCGAAAAAGAATTTGTACGACAGGATAAATCAGAAGACAGGTCAATTGAAAGAACTCTTGAAATTTCATGGGGGCTTCTTTCAAAACTACCGAAGGAAGAATTGAAAAGAATCGACGAAGAGCATATCAAAAAATACCTGGAATAAAAGAGCTGATACTTAGGGAAAAGAATGGCAAAGACATTATCTGTAAACCCAACTAGAATGGAATTGCTTAAGTTGGGCGATAAAATAAAACTGACAACAAAGGGACATAAACTCCTTAAAGAGAAACTGGATGCTTTAATCATGAGATTTATGAAGCTCATTGATAAGCAGTCCGAACTCAGAGAACAGGTGGAAGATTACTTTGAGGAGGCGTTTAACGCTCTTATGCGAGCGCAGGCTGTTTCCGGAACTCTTGAGGTGAGAAGCGCTGCTCTTGCTGTAAAAGAGATGTCCGATGTTAAGGTAGAACAGAAGAATGTGATGGGGGTTAAACTGCCCAAACTTGAAGTTAAAGAAGAAAAAAGAGATTTATCAAACAGAGGGTACGGTCCTTTACAGATTTCTGCAGCCATAGACGAAGCCGCCAGAAGATATGAAAAAGCAACTAATTTGGTTGTTAAACTTGCAGAGCTTGAAAACTCTATACAGCTCCTTGGAGTTGAAATTGAAAAGACCAAAAGAAGAGTTAACGCTCTGGAATACATCATGATCCCGCGCCTGAAGGCAACAAAGAAATTTATCAGTATGCGTCTTGACGAGCTTGAAAGGGAAGACCTTTTCAGGCTGAAGAAAATAAAGGCGAGGATAGAGGAGAAGAAAAAATGACTACTATAGAAAATTTTTGGAAGAAAATGAAGAAAGGGCAGAAATACAGGCTGAAAAAAGCAGATGTTGAGCCCCAGTACTTGATAGCTAAAAAAGATTTTAATGTTAAGGAAGGAAAAACTTACAAAATTCCGGTAAAGAATATGAAAATTCCGGAGAACCATACAATACATTTATCACCTTATTCAATACACTGCCATGGAGCAGTTATGGGTTTATGTGAAGATACCCCTAAACCTATTGATCTTGAAAGGTATATTGAAACTGTATACTTCCATGCAGCAGCAAAAGGTAAGATTAAGAAGGGCGATGTATTGGGACACTTCCTTGCTGTACCATTACATGTTGGAGAATGAACCATTTCTTAAAGAAAATAATGCAGGACCCTAAAAAGAGGGAGAAGTTCTTTATCCTGATGACTTTCGGACCGGTTATTGCAAGTATAGTTCTTGTTATAGGATTTATTTTGTTTATAATACAGGTTTTAGGGATAATATAATTGATAGTTTATGGTTATTGGTTAATGGTAAATGGGTCTATGCGTAGCTGGTAGCTTTTGATGAGTTTTATTGTCATTTATGATTACCTCAAAAAATAAGTTGTCCGATATAACGCAAACCAATTGTATTGTTACAGCCTACTCTTTGTGACGATTTAATTATAGCTGTAACTACTCTTCTTTTGATGATAATGGTATATACTGAAACCTGCCAGCATTCCCAGCATTCCAAATACCGCTAGAGCAAACCACAGAGATAGTTTTGAAGTAGTTTCTTCTGTTACCTGCTCTGCTACAGTTAATGCCGGAGCAACTTCAGGAGATGGCTCCTGCTTTTGTTCTTCGGACTGGAATAGTGGTTTTGGTTCTGCCCTTTCCAAAAGTTCAAAGATAATTTCTGCTGTACTTGGAGTATCCTTTCCTTTCAAAGTTACTGATAAATCAACAATCGAATCACCGTCTATACTTACATATTTTGGTACATTCATCTGGCTTAAGGATAAAGTAGTCGGGCTTGAACTGATAGTTATTTTGACTGCAGGCGAGATTTCATTTACCCTTATTGAATGAGTTTCATTCTTAAATTCGAATTCCATTAAATCGCCTTTAATTATAGTTGCAGTCTGTCTGGGCTGTTTTTTGAAATCAAAACGTCTTACTGAAGGTCCGGCTGCGACTGCTGCAGGAATTGTTGTCCCTCCCGGCGATGGAGCGGGTATCTGGGGCGTTCCAGTTATTCTGAATTTCCTAATTATTCCGGTCGGTCCTGTTCCTCCGAGAGAAGCAGTTACAGAAACCACCCTTCCGTCTGAAACAGTGTAGGAGCAGGCTGCCCCCGTGCATGCGGCGCCGTCCAGTGAAACATCATAATTTATTGTATAACCTCTGCTATCTTTTGATAGAGGCATATAGAAATCAAATGTTCTGGTTCCGAAACCATCTATCTGTATGTTTGCTGTCTTTCTGTCGTCCTGGTTTACTGTAGTTGAAAGTATTTTGGTATTTTCAGGGGCGCTGGTTGCAACTGCAGGGTCTTTGCTTGTGTAGTTGATTACTAGGTATGATAAATTAGTTGGGCTTGATTTCCAGGATACGTTTGTTCCGTTGAGTTTTACTGCCAAATTATACCAGTCTGAATCTTTTGACATTGACCAATTTAAGTTAGTGAATGTTACTTTTGAGTAAGTATATGCTGAAGTATTGTTTGTTGCTCTCTGGTAATCCATTACCTGATCTCCAGTTACAGTTCTTTGTATTCCTAAATAACCGGCTGCGCTGGCATTGTAGAAATGGTAGATTGTTATGTTGTTGATTGTTCCGTTTGAGAATTCAAGAGGCTGGTCGGGTGACGCCTGTAGCCAGGTGGTATTTGTGAAGGTTTCAGTTGCATTTGGTTTGCTTAGTAATAATGCTCTTGACCTAGTGTCCGCCGGCTGACCTTCGGTTGGTTCAACGTATGGTCTTAGGTAGTATTTGACAGTAGTTGGATATATTTTTTCAACTGTTCCATTTACCATGAACTTGAAGGAATGAGTTACATTGTTATTTTGAGAATCAGTTAGATTTAAGCTTAAAGACCAGATTCCGGTTTCATTTGGAGTGAAGTTTCCAAGGATGTAGTTTGATGTATTTGTATAGTTCAGAGTTTCGTTGTATGGATTTAACTGGATTGAATTTAGTGAATAAGTTTGCAGAGTGCTGTTTACTAGATGTACTGAAATGTTGAATGTTTTTAACTGATTCTGGGTTGCGCTTGAATTTGTGTTTTCATTCAGGAAGATGGTTGCATTGTTTTCATAGACTGAGTTATTTGTTGCAGTTGTGTTGTTTGTATTTGATAAGTAGATGTCTTTCTTTTGGTTGAAATTGAAAGTGTTTTTGGATAGGCCGATATTATTAGATGAATCAATATAAATTCCATATTTTTGATTTGAATTTACAGTGTTCTGTGAAAAAGTGTTATTTGAAACTGAAGAAATATTGGCTCCAAAAGTATTTGAATTTAAAGTATTATTAATTAAAGAGTTGTTATTTGCAGACCATCTTAAACGAATACCTTCTTTGTAATTAAAATTAACAGTATTGTTTGAGAACAACGAATGATTGCTTTCTGAAAGAAGTAATCCATATCTACCACTTAGAGTTATAGTATTGTTTTTTAGCTTGTTACTGTTAGAAGACTGCTCGACAGAAAGACCTATATAGGCATTTGCGGACAGCATGTTTTTAGATATATTAGAGTGTGAAGAGGTACGAACTCGAATACCATATGCATTTGAGTTGCAGGTACAATTTGATACCGTAGAATTGTCCGAATTGTAAATATATATGCCGGCCACACTATTAAAACTGGCTCCGTTGTTTATTAAATTATTATCTGGAGAATCTTTTATGTAATAACCATCATGAATATTTGAATTTGCTATATTATTCGTTAAATTATTGCGTTTTGGAGGACTAGAAGAACCTGGTGAAGATTTAACAAGGGCGATCCCCATTCCATTTGAAATTGCAGTATTGTTTATTAATGTATTATCTGAAGAATCTTCAAGAACAATCCCATATTCAAGTCTATTTGATTCCGCCGTATTGTTTATTAATGTAGTGTTTGAAGCCCAATTTAGGTAAATCCCTCTGTTTTGTGAATTAGCAGTATTATTGATTAATGTATTATTTGAACAATTAAGCAAATAAATCCCCCATACATTTGAGTTGACATTATTCCCCACTAAATAAGAATTGTTTGCAGAGATATTCAGTAAAATTCCTCTGTAAGTATTTGAACTTAAATTACAGTTTTGAATAGTGTTATTTATTTCATTCACATGAATGCCGTAATCAAAATTTGTGATTACACAATTTTTAACTGTGAAATTAGTCAAATTATCTCTAGAATCATCAACATCTATCCCAATTCCCGAGCCGTTCCCTTCAAGTCTATGGTCAGTACAGTCAAAAGTTTTGTTTGAGAAATCTGAATGTGCTTCCATACATGTTCCATTATTAGTAACACTTTCATTCAAATAAACAGTAGCATACGTGTTATTAATCAGTGCATCCCTACAGTCAGAACAATTATAGCAGTAAAATGCACTGCTGTCATTTGTATATGCACTAGCCCCGCTAATTGAGACAAATAAAACTACCAAAAACACTGCAAAGATTGTTAACTTTTTATTCATATTATATAATATAAATACTCAATATATAAACATTTTTTTATTCCTTCAAAACCAGCGTCAAAATATCCTCATCTTTCAATTTATGTTTCAAACCAACCCTTTGATTTTCATGGGCGGAGCTTTTTCCAGTAACTACTGCATACCTGAACTTTTTCTTAAAAGCTCTGTGAATGTTTCTGCATACATCTTCAATAGTTGAACCCTTTTGAATGATTAAAGGCTCTTCAAAATCGGGCTCTTCTCCCTGCGGTTTCATATAAATTCGCATTAAATTTAATTTGTCAAATATTGTTTCCTTCAATTCTTTAATTCCGGTTCCTTCCTTTGCAGAAATATAAACTGCATCCTTTATCTTGGGCTTGTTTAAATCAATCTTATTTATTACTGATAAACAGGAAACATACTTCCGATTTCCTTCCACTGCATCTATGAATTTGTCGGTATCTACTTTCCCTCTGATTAAAACATCTGCATTATGTATGTTGAATTCAGACAGAATTCCCTTAATTTCGTCGTCTGAAATTTTAACTTCATTTCCCTTAAGTATATGTATACCTCCGGTTGATTTTTTATCTATTTTTACATCAGGAGGCTTTTTATTTAATCTCAGGCCACCTTCCTCCAGCTCGTTTTTCATTACTTCAAGCTTCTCCGGTTTTTCTGCATCAGCCACTAAAAGAATTAAATCTGCAATCCGTATGACTGAAAGAACTTCTTTGCCCCTTCCTTTTCCGCTTGAGGCCCCCTTTACGAGTCCGGGAACATCTAAAATCTGCAGTTCAGCGCCTTTGTATTTTAAAGCTCCGGGAATTACTTTTAAAGTAGTAAATTCATAACCAGCCACTTTTGATTCGGCATTTGTCAGCTGATTCAGTAAAGTACTCTTTCCTACAGACGGAAAACCGCAGATTACAATTGTTGCATCTCCTTCTTTTTTAATTCCGTATCCGACGCCCTGCGGTTGACCTTCTTTTTCCGATTTGGACAGCTTCGTTTTAAGCTTTGAAAGCTTTGCCTTTAACTTTCCAATATGGTGCTGGCTGGCTTTATTATAGGGGGTCTCCCTGATTTCTTTTTCAACTGCTTTAATTTCTTCTTCTAAACCCATGATTATGATTTGGATAGAATATTTATTAAGTGTATGCAATAATAGCCTATTATGAAGCTTAATAATGTATCTGTCCTTTTGGACCAGCCGCTTTATCAAGGTAATATCGGTTCGGTAGCAAGAGCAATGAAAAATTTCGGTCTTTCTAAGCTTGTTTTTACCGGTAAAGTTAAAATTGAGGAAGAAGCGAGGAAAATGGCGGTTCACGCCCAGGATATTCTAAAAAATGCAGAAAACATTGAAAAATTTGAAGATGCAGTTAAAAAATTCGATTTAGTTATTGGAACCAGCTCCGAAAAAACGGACAGAGACGACTATTTTTTGAGAATGAGTTTATCTCCGAAAGAAATGAGGAAAAAAATTGAGAAAGCAGAAGGAATAGCAGCTCTTGTTTTTGGAAAAGAAGATATTGGTCTGACAAATGAACAGCTCGAGCTCTGCGACTTCGTTGTAAATATACCTACAAGTTCTGAATACAAAACAATGAATTTATCTCACAGTGCAGCCGTATTATTTTACGAACTTTTCAAATTTGAAGAAAAGGAAACAGTTCGGCTTGCCGGAAGAAAAGAAAAAGACCTTATTTATGAAAAATTCGAAGAAATACTGCAAAAAACAGAATATGAAGAGGACAAAATTAAAATATTTATTAGTATGCTCAGGAAAATTATAGGCAGAGCAAATTTGACTGGAAGGGAAGCGAGTACATTGATAGGAGTATTAAAAGAAATAGATAATCGACAATCGACAATTGATAATGGGTAAATGGTAATAGACTTGCAATAACTAACTATGTATAATCTATCGTCTAACATCTAATATCGATTATCTACCAACAGCTGCCAGCTACGCACAGAACCATTAACCATCTACTATCTACCATTAACAATTAAGTATAAATAGTGTCTAAAACAACAAAAACAAGCATTTAGAGATAAAATGAATCTTTTTGGCATGTTTGGAGAAGACGGGGGAACAAGAACTATCCTACAATGGGTATTCTTCATAGTCATATTCATGTTTGTCCTTCCAAAACTTTATTTTTACCAGATATTTGCAAAAATAGATGCAGCTGCAAAGAGATTAGAAAAACTTTCTAAAAAAGGACAGGACGATGTTATTGATTCAACTAAGAAATTCGGAAAAAACAAAAAGGAAATAGAAGCAAATGTCAAAAAATTTGTTGACTTTTTCATGGTTCAGCCGGTTAATTTAGACCCAAACGGTATTTTAAGAAAACTGGAGCATACTATTGATAATACAGAAGACAGATTTATAGAAATGTCTGAAACTATTGCTCCAAAAGCAAACTCAGAAGAAAAAATGAATGTTTTCATGGGACTGCAGGCATCCGTTGTTGTTCATACAATCGCGAAAATTGTAAGGCACTATGTTGAAATGGCTAAAAAATTCAAAAATCTGCAGTTTGCAATGCTAATGCAGATGCAACTTCCAATTATTGAAAAACTTGCAAAATCTGAAAAGAAAGGTCTTGAGGCATTTTTAAAAGGACATGCAATCGGAGACGGAATCGGCCCGTTAGTAATTGCCGGATTTTTAGAAAAAGACGGCAAAGAAATTGCAAAAGATGTCCTTTCAAAAACTGAAAAGAAATGGGGCAGAAAGGTTACATTTGTAAAGGCAAAAGGACCGGGCGGAAGGCTTGGAAAGCTCGGCGATGCAATCAGAAAGCTCTGCAAAAAGAAAATTGTCAAAATCATTACAGTCGATGCTTCAGCAAAACTTGAAGGCGAAGATACAGGAAAAGTTTCAGAAGGAACAGGAGTTGCAATGGGCGGAATCGGCGTTCAGAGAGCAAAAATTGAGGACATTGCAACTGAGAATGACATTCCCTTGGATGCAATTGCAATAAAAATGAGCCAGTTTGAAGCAATATATCCAATGAAAAAAGAAGTTGCCGATGCAGCAGCAGAGGCAAGGGAGCTTGTTAAAGAAAGAGTTAAAACAGTTCCAAAAGACAAACACGTAATTGTTGTAGGTGTAGGAAATACATGCGGAGTTCCAAACAGCAATGAGAAATTAAAAAATATTGTTAAAAAGATTAAAGACAGAGCAAAAAAGCTTAAAAAGGAAGAAGAAGAGAAAAAGAAAGGGTTTATATTTAAGAAAAAAGGCACTACTAACACTATGATGTTGAGGTTTTACAGAATGATGCAGAGCTTAACAGGAGGAATATAAAATGCCGGAAAGAGGCGGAGGAGTTTACAAAAAGAAGAAAAGACGAGCCTATACCAGGCAGTCCGAGAAGAAGCCCAGAAAAAGCTATATAAAAGGAGTTCCGGGAACAAAAATACATCAGTTTGAAGCCGGAGACAGGAAAAGAAAGTTTGAACTTGAATTCTCTTTAATAGCTGAAAAGGATGTTCAGATTAAACATAATGCTCTTGAAGCAGCAAGAGTTTCTGCAAATAAGAAGCTTGTAAAATCAGGAATACCTTACTTTTTGAAAATCAGAGTTTATCCTCATCATGTTTTAAGAGAGAATCCAATAGCTACTGGCGCAGGAGCAGACAGATTCCAGGAAGGTATGTCCAGGGCATTTGGAAAGCCTATTGGAACATCTGCAAGAGTTGACAAACAACAGAAGATTATGAGCGTGAGAATGGATTCAGGAAATGAAAGAATTGCAAAAGATGCTTTGAGAAGAGCAAGGATGAAATTCCCAATCGGCTGCAGAACGGTTGTTGACAACCTGAAAAAGAAAGCAGACAAATAAATTATAAATCTTATTTTTTGAAGTTTATTGTATAGTCAAAATAATCATCCCAGGGATTTTCTAGTTTCATCATTTTTTCAACTGAGAGATTTTCAAAATATCTTCTGAAAGGCCTCATTGAATTTCCGTGGGCTGAAATGGCTACATTTACTTCATTATCCTGCATATACATTAAAAGGTCTTCAATGAAAGGCAGAACTCTGGTTTCAACATCTTTTATTGATTCTCCTTCCGGAGGCGGAGTATCGTAAGACCTATGCCAGATATCAAACTGCTCTTTGCCTACTTTATCAATTATTTCTTTATGAGAATGCTCCTGCAAATCGCCGTAGCTTCTTTCGATCATTCTGTCATCTGTTATAATTGTACTGCATTCAGGATGATACTTGAGAACATGTTTTAAAGTGTCAATTGACCTGGACAATGTTGTCTGAAAAGCTGCCTGAAATTCCTTATCTTTTAGAAGTTCAGCAACTTTCTTTGCATCTTTTACTCCTTTCTCAGTCAGTTTGGAGTCGTACCAGCCGGTAAATTTATGGTCCTTATTGAAATGCGTCTGGCCGTGCCTGAACAGATAGATATGTTTTTTCATTGTCAGTGTCTTCCTAAAAATGCATGCTCCGGAATTTCTTCTAAAAGCATTCCTTCAATAATTACCGGTTTTAATTTTCTTGCAAGTTTGACTGCCGTTTCCAGTTTGTATTTTTTTTCTGCATAGATTGTAAACAAGGGTTTTCCTTCTTCAACCGCCACTCCTCCTTTCGCATGCAGAACAATTCCAGCTCCTTTATCATGCGGGGCTCCGGCGGATTTTGCAACTGATGCAATTTTTCTATTTTGTATTTTAGTTACATAGCCCTGTTTAGGAGCTTTAATGGTTTCTTTATGCTTTCCAATTTTCTTTTCAATATCTTCCACTGTAATATCAGGATTTCCGCCCTGCGCCTTGATAATTTCCCTGAACTTTTTCAGAGCTTTTCCATTTTTTAAATATTCCATTGCAACTTTTTCTCCTTTATCTTTCTCTGCAATTCCTCCTGCTTCCAAAAGAATGCCTGCAATTGCAGTAGACTTTTCAAAAAGCGAATTCGGGCCGTCTCCTTTCAGGGCATTCAATGCTTCTTTTGCTTCAAGAGCAGGACCCATCGCATCTCCAACCGGCTGGGCTCCGTACGTTAAAGCGCATTCCACATCCATTCCAAGCCGGTCGCCTAAAGCAACGAAGTCGTGGGCAAGTTTTCTTGCTTTTTCATAATCAGGAACTTTTGAACCTTCACCCATTGGAATATCAATTACAACAAATTTTGAGTTGACTGCATGCTTCTTGCTCATTACAGAAGCTAAAAGAAGCGGTCTTGGGTCTAATGAAAGAGGATACTCTACCTGAATTAAAGAATCATCGGCGGGAGCCAAATCAACTGAACCTCCCCAAACAATGCATGCGTTTGTTTTCTTTACAATCTTTTCAATTTCTTCAATATCATGAGAAACGGGAGCGAAAACCTCCATTCTGTCTGCCGTTCCCGCCGGGTCAGTAATTGCTCTTGAACTAGTTTTTGGAATAATTAAACCGGCTGCTGCAACTATTGGAACGACAAGCAGTGTTGTTTTATCCCCCGGAACGCCTCCCAAAGAATGCTTGTCATAAGTTGCTCCTGAAAATTTAATAGTTTCTCCCATTTTAGTCATTGCCTTTGTTAAATGGACAACTTCGTCCAGCTCCATTCCTCTTGCTTGAAGAGCTGAAACAAAAGCAGCCAGGTCAATTAAAGACAGACTTTCATCTACTGTATCTTTGACTATAGAATAAATTTCATCTTTTGAAAGCTTATAGCCGTCCAGTTTCTTTTTTATGTATTCAACCGACTCCGGCTTTTCAACCGGCTCCAGTTTAACGTTGTCTCCGTTTTTTACCTCTAATTTGGACATAACTTTCTTGAAAATGCCAATTTCGCCTGGTTTTACAAATGTACTTGTCGTATTAATAATTGCAACAACATTGTTCTCTTTGCTTACAATTTTAATTCTGTCCTGCGTTCTCAACTCTAAATCGTTTGCATCTTCTATATTCAGAACTACTTCAGCTCCACCGAAATCTATGTCGAATGTTTTTACTTTTAGCATTTTTTTGTTTTTTTTTGTTTCAGGTTTTTTGATCAAACTTTTTGGACAGGCTGTAAGGTAAAAAGTTTGTGTCGGATGTTTTTACTTCTAGCATATTAAATATAGATAAACCTAGGACTCTTTTAAACTTTCCTTATTTACTTCTTGACATATTCCTACTTTTTCAAAGAAATTTTAATCGTGGATACATTTACAGGCTCATTTTCATTTCCTTTTAGTTTCTCTGTTCCTATGTCAATGCCTTTCAGTTTTAAATCTTCCAGAAACCTGTTTCTTGCAATTTCAGCAACATCCACTGCTCTGCTTATTGCTCTTCCTCTTGCTTCAATGTCTACGGTTTTTTCACCGTTGTTGAACTGAGTAACGACTGCTAAAACGTAGTTCATCACTGGTTTGTTGCCGACAAAAACCTTGTTTTCGTCTTGTTTCTTTGACTTTGTTGTTTTTGTTGTTTTCTTCTTTGATTTCTTTGATTTAACTGTGTCTTTTTTCTCTGATTTTTTTGCCATTTGTGTTACCTCCGCTTGTTAAACTAGAGTTATTAAGGAACAGAATTTAAAAAGGTTTTTG
>CAZNLD010000002.1:52893-79823 GCA_964574035.1 Candidatus Undinarchaeota archaeon | reverse complement strand
GCTGTTGTTTTGCCTGTTCCTCCATCACTCGAAGACTGCCCACTAGTTTCAGTATCCCAGAAAGAGTCACTTACCGAACTATCATCATTATCATTATATCCTATTAAACCACCATCATACTGATCAATTCCAGTTACATCGCCAGTAGAATACGAATTCGAAACAGAACCCCCAGAACCAAAATCATCATTAAATCCGATTAAACCACCAACATAATCTCCTCCTACTACAGAGCCAGTAGCATACGAATCACTAACCGAACCCTCCCAATTATATCCGACTAAACCACCAGCAGCAGCACCAGAGCCATCTACAGAGCCAGTAGCATACGAATCACTAACCGAACCATCATTATTATTCACTCCGATTAAACCACCAACATAATCTCTTCCTACTACAGAGCCAGTAGCATACGAATCACTAACCGAACCAATATTATTATATCCGATTAAACCACCAATATGATCACCATAAATGCCAGATACAGAGCCAGTAGCATACGAATCACTAACCGAACCAATATTATTATATCCGATTAAACCACCAACATTATTATTCCCTGTTATGTCCGCATTTACCACTCCCACATTCTCTATAACAGCATCTTCTGCGTATCCAAACAAACCAACATAGACTGTATCAGGCCTGTCTATATACAAACCACTTATAGTATTTCCCTGACCATCAAATGTACCTTCAAAATCATTTATTGGACTCCAGCCAGCCGTGTCATTCGCTGCTGAACTTGCTAATTCATCATAACCATCAGTAGTATCATCTAAATCATTCATTAAAGTAAAGTCTAATGAAGGACAGTTTCTAACTGCATCTAAATCATACCAGGTGTAAATCTCTGGACTGCAATCCATAGTAACTTCAAAAGACTTTATAATTTCGTTGTTTGTCTCGTCCTCTTCGTCAATCTCATTGTCTGGGTCAATTTTTGAAACAATTTCATAAATTCCTGCTTCAGTTGGAGTCCAGATTTCTTCCGCAGTAATAGATTTTTGCAGAGCTGGGCCGGTTCCGTCAGAAATTAAATATTCTGAGCCGTCAGAATGTACGGCCTTAATATAATAATCTGTTTCAGATTCCGCACAACCGTCATTACTAAATCTAGATTCAATAGTCACAGTACAGTCGTCTATATCGCAGGTATCTATTTCATTTCCGTCTGAATCAAAAACTTTTAAGTACTCTGTAACGTAATCCGGCTTTACATCTATTTCTGCAGGAATTCTTTCTTTGAAAGCTGAAGAAGCAGACACCTCTATTCCTCTGCTGGCTACTTTCAAGGGTTCTGATGCATGGCCTTTAATTTCAGAATAGCCCATACCGTATAAATCGGTTGAAACTGTTAGTTCTTCAAGATCTGCACTTCCGGAAGTTATCTCTGCACTAATTCTTTGAATCATTTGATCGCAATTAAAAGAAACTGATATGGGAATTGAATTAGTAATCGTTGTAGATTCGCTATGCGAACATGCTAAGTGTCCGTCAGAATCTATTCCTCTAAAAATAAAAGCACCAGCCTCTCCTTCAGTTCCAGTTACTTCTAATTCTAAATCTGCTGTATGAACAAAATAGTCATTTTCATCTTCATCAAAATAAACTTCAATTTTATTATTTTCTACAATAGTACTGCTTTTTACAAAATCAAAATATTCACTTACAGTTAAATCAAATTCTCCGGGTTCATCTGCTCCCAGATTCAATTTGGGAATTGGATGTTCTTCGTAAGTTCCGTAGTGGTCCGCCCAGTCGTCTATATTTGAAGAAATTAAAAACTCCATACTTTCTTCTGCTGTTTTTATTTTTGCAGGGCACTGTTTTTCACTTGTTTTAAACATAATTCCGTCCGTCCAGCTTGGTTCTGCATTATATGCCTTGTCTCTAGTAAATATTTGATTAACACTTGAACCGCTGTTTTCAAAAGAGCAGCCGGTTCTTTCATATATCTGAGAACCGTCTGTTGCTGTAAAATCATATGTTCCTGCAGACCAGTCAATATTTTTCAAATTAACTGTTATCCATGTCTGCGTCGGAAAGGCATCTGTCATATCATCGCATCCGGAAGTAATAGTTACCATTTCATATGGATTTCCGCCTTCAGTTAAAAAATCAAAAGTAAACAGAGAAGTTGAATCACTTTGGAACCGGACTCTATGTAAATCAGTGAAGGATGGCCTTATTTCATCTCCTATTCTCTTGCTGAAAACTATGGATTCCGGACTTGCAGGAGTAATGTCTTTATGACCCTCAGTCCATACTGCCTGAGGTGACTTCTCGCTTTCACCTCTTGCTTTTACTGAAGCAGAACCGTCAAAAGAGTGGGCAGTATCTATCTCAAAATAGCCGTCCTGGTCAACAGTTATTACCCAGCCGTCGGGAACATCTCCATCTGACTGTCCTTCAAAAGTATCAACTGGTGAAAAATAGAGCATTTCCTTAAATGCTAATTCTATCATTTCTTCGTAGAAAAGTTCCATTTCTTCCAAAGTAGTGAAAAGTTCAATCGCATAATTTTGAAACTTAGCTCTTGCCTGAATATCATTATTAAGATCTTTTACTGCATAAATTGAGCCGAAAGAAGCACCCATAAGTAGAATTATAAATCCTATTAGAGGAAGCATCTGCCCTTTGTTGTTTTTTAATGATTTTACCATGTCTGTAAAAGCACCCTGATTTTATTTTTTTCTTCACTTGGTGAAAATGCGGTTTCCTCAAAATAATTTACATCTCCAGGAGGAGAACCGCAGGAATGAATTAAATCGCCCGTTTCCATTATTTTTGCCTCAAAATAGTATTTAGCTCCATAATTGTTATCAAAATAAGTACACATCTCATTATAAGACAGGTCGCTGTTTAATAAAGCAGAAAATTCAGATGAAGTTTCCAATTCCTGTTCATATAAATGATGATATTGTTCAACTTCGTTTACACTCAATATTGCATTTGCAGAAGCTATGTAAACTGAAGTTGTTGCAATTATAACCAAAAAAAGGAATGTCCCTAAAAAAGTAATAATGCTTGAACCTTTAGTATTCAGAAGCATATTTCTTTTATTTTCCATTTATTCCTGGAACTCCCACTTAAACTGACTGTTTGGATTAACAGCTTTGTATTCCATTAATACATAGTTGCCGGTTCTTGTTTTGACACAGACAAAATCATTAGGCTCAAGGTAATATGTGCTTACAGTAGACCCTTCATAATCAACTGTTATGCAATCTGGTTCACTGGTAGTTTGAAATCTTACAATTGTTGCCCCGCCGGTTTCAGTTATATAATCATAGCTACCTTGTTTATAATCAAACAATACTTCCCCTTCAGTTCCGTCTTCAAACAAATAACCGCCCATGCTGAAATGATAGGAATTTCCAGGAGACCAGGAGACTATTCCGCTTTCCGTAATTTCAAATGTTTCATATTTGCAGCACCAAATGTAATCTAAAATATCTGCATCGTCTGAATCGTGTTTTGCTCCGCAGGCAATTTCATCTACCTCACAATAAGCTCTTTCTCCGGCATCATCTGCTTTATATAATAATCTTACATCTTCGGAGTCCTGCATTTTTACAAATATTCCTTTTGCAGGACAGCATTTGAGATTAGATAGTGCATCTGCAGGTTCTTTGTATGAACTGGTGTCATCTGCATTCTGAGCGCCGCATATTACTTCGCCGGGTCCGCATAAAACATCTCCTTTGTCCTCAGAAGGAGTCCCTTTCTTGTTGCCCATACCTCCTTCCTTGTCAAAATCAGTAAGTCCTTCCGTAGAAGCACCGATTTTAACTATTACACCGTCTTCTTCAAAATCACAGCACCCTATTTTGTCTAAGCTTACATCTGAAATATACTGATTGTTCTGAGCCCTACAGACAATATGATTGTCCTGACAAACAACAATTTCACCCGGCTCTTCGGGATTTATAAAAGATTCACCTGTTCCTGATCCGAGAAGAACTCCTGCCAAATTACTAAGTGGCGTAAATAAAGCCAACATAACTATGGCACCTACTATTAAACTAAGTATAAGCCTAAGTCCGCCTTTCCTGTTATTGAATAATTTTAAGTCCATGTTTTCAATATTCGTATGATTTTTTATAGCCTGGGATATCTTCCGGCCATACCGTTACTTTTGAAACATAATTATCTTCAAGATTTATATATTCCAATCTGTTTCCCGTATTTCCAGTTTCGCCTGATTTTAGAACAGAACAGAAGACTTCGCTATTGCAGTGACTCGGACATTCTCCCTTGCATTCATATTCTATTTCATGAGGCCCGTTTACATCAATAACACTGCCCCCGGAATCAATTTTTTCTTCTTTGAACATATATACTGTATTACAAGAGCCCGTGTTTTTAACAAAAAGCACCGCTCCGGTAGTATATTCAGACGATTCATCAAATTCCGCCCTGAAATCCCTGCTTCCTGCCTTTACTGTTATTTCTCCGGAATGGAGTTCTGCATCCCTCATTATCAATATATTTTTGCTTAATTCCTCGGGGTTAGAACCGCAGTAACCGCCGATTGTTTTTTGAATGTCGCCTTCCGTTTCATCGTTATCAATGACAGTTGCCTCCCACTGATAAGGTCCTTTTGTAAGACAGTTTTCTGCTGAATCAATTTTATCCCATGAAATTATGTTTCTACTGAAATCCTGTATGCTGTTTTCCCCAGTATATAATAGACATTCAGGTGAATTTACAACACCTTCGGTTATAATTGAAACTGAGTTTTTGTAGTCGTACTTTACTAAAGTAGCTTTAACCCCTCCTGTTGTGCTTGAAATTATTGAAAATGCGAATACGAAAACAATAAGAGCTATTGAAAATCTAACAATATCAAAAGTAAAGCCCTGTCCTTTATTATTCAACTCCATACACCTCCAAAACAGCTTCTGATGTGTCCGGGTCAAAAGTCTTCTTTACCGATATATCTGAATAAGAAGAACAGTCTATCCTATTCTGAATAGAAAGAGTTGTTCCGCTGTCATAAAGGTAAGCATATTCCCCCCTGTGTTCTGAAATTAGACTTTTTGACTCTGCAATTATAAGTCCATTTTCCATGGTAAATACATAATCACTTGGGCATGTTAAAGAAATGGAAATATTATAAGGAGAAACACTTGCAACATCAATAGTTCTTCCAAAGGTTTTTGCTGAAGATTCCGCAAAAGCGTCTCCTGCGCCGAACTCCTGAACTGCCTCAACTGAACCTGTTAAAAGAACTATAAGAATTATTGGATATATTATCCATTCCAAAGCAAATTCAATACCTTTTTTAGATCTAAGGTTCATAGACTGTTAAAAGAAAGATGAGTTTATTAGTTTTACTAAAAGATTAAATGTAGGACCATTTACAATCTATCATTCCATCTCCATCGTGGTCTTGCTCACATTCTTCCTTATTATCATGGTCTTTGCATACTGTAGTCGTACCTCCTTGATTTACTACACAGCTTCCAATTGTTTCCGTTTCTTCTGTGGTGCTCCCCGTCATTTCAGACAAAGGACCAAAAACTTTTCCCGTCGTTCCTGTAAAGAAGCTGACAACTACAACCAAAGCAATTAATCCTATGATTAGAATTATGACTGTATGCAATGCCAACCCTTGTCCTTTATTATTTGAATTCATTTTATCCGAAAGTATAAGTCCAGTAGCAACCGGGTTCAGATTCGCATGCTGATTTTGTATCTAAATCAGGATCATCACTGCAGGCATCTGACCAAGTGCATCCATCTGTATTACTACATTCTGAATATTCGTCGTCAAAATCACTGCAGTCCTGCGTATTGCCGTTATTATCAGTGTAAGTTCCTTCGCAAAGCCCGCCTGAACTTTTTGTTCCTTTACAACTGCCTTGAAAGTCCGACTGTTCTGCTTCTCCGCTTGCTCCACCTAAAATGTTTCTGACACCTCTGCCGGCTTCGCCGAACCCGCCGGCGAAGAAACTTACAACCAGGATCAAAACTATTAGGACTATAACCATTATAGTTACAGTACTTATTGCTAACGCCATTCCTCTTTTATTTGAAAAATCCATTCTTAATTAGATTAATCCTGTATACCGGAACCGCCGCCTGAGCCAGTTTCGCAGACAACCGGACAGCTGTCAGACAATGGAAGAATTGGATCCGTTCCTCTTCTGCAACTGTATGTATCTTCTGTACCGTCTCCGTCTAAATCAATGTCGCTGTGCGAAGAGCACAATCTGGCATACCAAGTGCTTCCACTAATTAAATAGCCGTTTTCATCAGTACCCGGCTTTCCGGTGGAAACCCATTGAGAACACCAGGTCTGACACTTATTGGCTGCTTCGTCATATCCGGAAGTTCCTTCTTTGATTAAGCCAAACTTTCCGGAGAAGAAGCTCCATCCGCTGGTTACGAATCCGATAATTAAGAATAGGACGAATACAGCCAATGCTATTAGCACTAAAGTACCTATTGGCAGTCCCTGTCCTTTATTGTTTTTAGTCATTAGGATTTATCCCGTTAAGAACAATCTACTGGACACTGGCTTGCGGCAAGTAATGAATTAGTGTCTCCTCTGCAGGAATATTCATCTGCATTGTCAATAGTGCCATCGCCGTTGAGGTCTAAATCATTATGTATATTGCACAACCTGTCATAGTAGGTCCCGCTTGTCGGCTGTCCTGCAGACTCCCAGCTTGCACACCATGTCTGACACTTATTAATTGCAACATCTTCTGCCGAAGTTCCTTCTTTGATTAAGCCGAACTTTCCGGAGAAGAAGCTCCATCCGCTGGTTACGAATCCGATAATTAAAAATAAAACAAAAACCGCCAGCGCGATAAGTACCAGAGTTCCGATTGGCAAACCCTGTCCTTTGTTGTTATTAGTCATGGTTCCGTATAAATGATAGAGGTATTTAAATATTTCCTCTTGTTTATTCTCCGGAGAACAAAACTAATACTTGTTGAGATAAACCTTCAGATTTTCCAGCCAAGATTATTCCAAGAGATAACATTAAAAGCGCCACGATTACGGATATGATTATCCACATCCACTGAACCTGTCCAAATCTATTTTTTAGAATATGCATAATTATCAGCCCGGCAGTCCTGAAACCGCCATCTTTAGAATATCATAAAATTTGTAAATTACAAGCAATGCTATTAGAGCAATGATAATTCCTAAGATCATCTGAATTGAGATGTCTGCTTTTTTATTTTTCATCTTCACTTATTTGTACTACTGTATTGGTAATAGCAAAATCTTCGTAGTGGCCAACATCAGAAGTGGGCTCTTTTAGGAAACCACAGCCGAAGAAATTCTTTTTGTTCAATCTTACATATAAAGCATTTACAGGATCTTCTTTAGACAATTCAATATCATCAATACCATAAAGTCTGTTTGGGGGCCATATCTCTCTACTTTTAAGTACATGTGGTGGATAATCTTCATCATTAGATTTAAATCGGATACAATCTTCGTAGGATCTTGCATATAAAATTACATCGCTAATAACTGCTGGCTCTTCTTCCCACCCGCAGCCTTGATAATTTGAATAATCACTTCCGTAATTTTTTGGATATTCAGAATAGTTTTTGAAAATTGTATCCATCTCCGAAGCATTATAGTATGAGGGTATCTGAGGTATTGGATAACAGTTATCCCCTGAATTGCAGATCCCTTCAAACTCTAATCTAAATCTCGTTCCTAATGGGAGCCCGTTTCCAGGATGGTATCCCTCTTCCTCTTTTGCAAAACACTTGCAGGCGCTTGAACTAATTCCTTTTAACTGGCATTCTTCAATCATTGAAAGACCCATTGTAAAGTAGTCAATATGAGTAAATTTAATCCTGCATGTCTTTTCATTTGTATCTTTGTCAGTTCTTTCTTTATAGCAGATGTTTAAATCTTCTAAATCTTCATCCGGATTACTGCAGTTGTATTTTCTATAATTATCAGCACCCTCCGTTTTTCTTTCCCAGTCCCAGTAGAATTCTGCCGGCTGAGTTCCATCCTGAGTAGTAGTAATGTAATGTAATTTGATGTAGTTTTCATCTGATGTTTTTATGCAGGCATACTCGTCTTCTTGCAGGTTAACTGATCGTACACTGTTAGAAAAGTCCTGTTCAGAACAAATAACATCTTCTTCTAGCTCGGCTGTTATTTTCCAATAGGAATCTACATAGAACTCATCTGAATATGTATGTATATCATGTATGAAAGCTTCAATACCAATACCCATTGAACTTATATATTCTTCAGAATTAAAATTGTATCCAATGGGATCGTCTGATGTCCATTTAGATAGATACACCGCTCCTGCATAATTTTCACAGCTTCCTTTCAAATCAATCACTCCATCGCCTGCAACATCAACATTTATTTTAAACAAATCAAAATTAGTATACGGAGCGTCTGAAGGGAAACCCCCTAAAAGCACGTAAAAGGCAGTAGACATTTTATCATATAAGCAAAGAGCAACTTCATCCGCCGGACCTTTACAGTCAACCTCAATTGGTCTGCAGGATTTTGCAAGAGTATCTTTTGTATAATCTTCAGTAGCCTCTACTCCCTTATTTAAAGTTTTATCCGGAACAACAATACCTTCCCAGAAACCTGGCTCCCATCGAGGAAGACTGACTCCGGCCCTCCTTAGAAGCATGGAATGGCAGACAGAAGTAGAGATTGATTCAAGTCCTTCTGAACCAAAACCACTTATAAAAGCAAATGCAACGGCCAAAAACATTAAAGTCATGATAACGACAACAACTGAATGGATTGGTACACTTGCCCCCTTTTTATTTTTTGAGTTCATAATACACCGACCCCGTAATTAATTAAAAATATTATCATATAAGTTATTGCTAATGCAATCAATGCAGATGCAAAACCCTTGAATTTGGTTAAGTTATGGTCAACGGAAATTGCCGCACTCTTTATCCAAAGCTCCCAAATAATAAAAATAAAATAAATCAAAGAAACTATCCAGACAAACCTTGAAAAGAATTGCCCGATATTGATTGTTAATTCAACAGAAGATATTTTTGAAAACAAAAAGATAATTAAGAAAATACTTGTAAGAGATTTAGGAAATGCTAAAAAACCAGAATACCCAAACATTCCGATTGTTTCATCAAGATTTCCGGTTCCTCCTAGTTTAAGAGCAAACATATTTGCAAACCAGGAGCTTAAAAATAAAATGAATAATGCCTGTCCAAACCCAATAAATATAGACAAAGAAGTTAATTCGTAACCAAATCCAAAATCAAGAATTATTTTTGAAGTGCCAAGTACATTTGCAAATAATGCATAAACTATAAGAGAAATAAATAATGATAAAAACAATATTAAAACGCCTTCCTTCCAGTTAATTTCTTCCATTGATTCATAAAATTCAATTGGCTTAAAAAGTACCTTGGGGAGATTTTTGAGTATTACCATAGATTAATTTAACACTTTACAATATATAAAACTTACAATTAAAAAAAAGTCGTCTTTTTTAAAAGAAGAATCATAGCGGCCATGACTGCAAGTGCAACAATAAGGATGACTATTGCTGATAAAACACTAGAGAACTGCCCTTTCCTGCTAGATATTTTTTTCATTTTAAATATCATATCCCGAACCCTGAAAACACAATTATTCCGACAATCATTGAAACTGTATAAACAATTGTACTTACAAGTAAATTAGAGCCAATTGTATAATCTCGATAAATTTCATCTCTTCCGTTCATTACGCCGTTTATCATTATTGAAATTACAATGGTTACTTCTATCATATAAAATCCTACAATCAACTGCATATGGTCTGCAGGAATGACTGAAGCAACATTAAACAGCCCGCTTTCAAAAACCCCAGTAAGAGATGAAACAGAAGCGTCAGTAGGGAGCTGAAATTCAGTAACTTTTTCCCCCAGAGTTGAAAGAATTCTAAAGAGAAGGATGTCAAGAGATACAATAATTCCCGCCATAAAAGCTGACAGAAACTGAGCCTGAAATTTCATTGAAGAAATTGTTTTTCCAACCAAATCTTCAATTTCTTCCTTGACTTTTTTGAAGTTTCCAACGAATTTTGCAATAGTTTTTAAGGAAGTTGCTGCTGCAGAAAGCCCTTTCTTAGTGCTGTCAATAGTCACTCTTAGAATAGTTCTTAATAAATCAGAAGGATAATAGTGAATGGCTCCGAATCTCTTATCGAAAATAGCTCTTTCAAGGGCTACTCCCTGTGTCTGCATGTTTGCACTGATTCTAATAAATAATTCTTTTATTGCGCCCGACTTTAGATCCTCGCCTGCCTCCATAATTGCAGTTTCAATTGGAGTCCCCATTTCAATTTTCTCACTTAATTGATACAGAGCTGAATCTAAACTGTCTTCAATATCTTCAATCTGCTTTCTAAGCTCAAGTTTCTTTGCAGAGCCTCCGAGAGTATACAAAACTACTGCAGCTGACGCCCCCCAAACAAAAGTTGTTGAAAGGATTATCCTTCCAAGACTGAAACCGGACGCTGTTGGATTATTAATATACATCAATATTCCAGGAGAAGAAATTCCTAGAAACAATAGTATTGAAATCGGGAGCAGAGGGACTATATGTTTCCCTATCCTTATTTTGCCTGTATCCGCAAGAGTAGGAAATTCTTTTGCACTTGGTCTTGAAAATGTTCCGGGTCTCTTGCTTAGGATTCCTTTCACAAGGAAATAGATTACAAGAGGCAGTATTATATTATAAACTGAAAAAAGCGGAAAAGCACCCATTCCTCCGGAAAGCATTGTCGCCATTACAGGAGCAAGAACAAGCCCCATTATAGGCAGGACGATACCAAGCATGTAAAGAGCCATGACCGGCATCCTTAAATCTCTGGCAAAACCTTTCATTGTTTCAAGATTGCCGGAAAGCATTACTGAAGCCGCCTCATCTAATGTTTTAAGCATTTCAGATTCATTTGCAATCTTTTCGGAACTCCTGATTAATTCAAGAGCAGTTGCAAAGGGCTTATTTTTGGATTTCCACTTTTTGCTGAATTTGGTAAGCGCCTCATCCATATTTACATAAACTCCTGATTCAACATCCCAGAGGAGTTTTCTCATGTCTCTTCCAAGGGGCCCCGTCAAATGCTTTGAGGCAAACCTAATTGCCCCTTCAAGCTCAGGAGAAGTCCGCATGAATATAACTAAATAAGTTACCGCTAAAGGCATTTCATTTAAAATTTCAATAGTTTGAACTTTCTGCAGATAAACAGGGTACTGCCTGACCGCAACCATTAAACCTATTCCCGCAGCAAAGGAGCCGAGTGCAAACCTTAGATCAACCATAACCAGCGCTCCGCTGAGGATTATAAAAATAAGCAGTGAAAAAATACTCAGACTTACAATCTCACTCGGTTTGACATTTAGGCCTGTAAAATAAAGAATATCTTCGAGTTTGTCTCTGTCCTTTTCTGAAACACTTATATTCAAAAGGTTGCCGGCAAATTTACATGCTTTTTCAAAAAAGGTCTTTGGTTCTGAAGATTCAAAATAAGTTTCTGTAAATTCTCTGTATTCCCTGCTTTCGGGGCTGAATTCTTCTTCAACGGCTTCCTCAATCTCTCTTTCTTCCTGATATTCTTCCAGAAGTTTGTCAATTTTTTCCTGCTCTTCAAAAACAGGGATTTTTTCTTTTTTCTTTTTAGCCATTTTTATCTAAATCTTAGGCGCCGGTTTCTTCCACTTGTTCTTTTTAACTTCTTTCTTTGCCCATTCCTTCCATCTCTTTTTAATTTCTTTTGAATCAAGAGAGCCGAGTTCCTGACTAACTTTTTCAGAAATTAGATGGAAATGATTATTTGCCTCCCCGGTAAAAGGAGCTTCCAGAAGCTCTCTGTTGCCGGTTTTCTTTGCCATATTAACAACTTCCTGTTTGATATCAGCTCTCAGTTTGATATTGTCAAATAATGCATCCCAGTTTCCAGACCATTCCTTGACTTTTGAAGCAATACTTTTCAAAACTTCTGAATTTCCTTCAAGGAAGTCTTTTGTAGGTTCGAGCAAATCTTTCTTTGCATTATATTTCATTAATTCAGTAAAACCGCCTTCTTCAAGCGGGTCTTTCTCCCATTTCTTTCCAACTTCGGTAATTGTAAATACTCTTCTGAACCTGTGCAGGCCGTCTGCACTTCTAATTGGTGCAGGCATAACTAAAAAGTCGGTTGCCTTGAAAGAAGTAGTAGGAACTCCCAAATCATTTACAACTCTGTCCCATACACCATAAGGATTGTCTCCGTGAATTGTTCCTGCAACAACATTACTTAATGCCCCAACTCTCATTGCTTCATAAAGTGCTCTTGCTTCTTTAGACCTTACTTCTCCAATAATTAAACATGAATCCCCAAGTCTTAGAGCAGTCCTAATTCCTTCATCTGCAGGAATTTCCGATTCAAGTTTTGTAATTACTGACTGGACTTTAAGTGAAAGAACATTGAAACCTAAATCCCTGTATTCTTTAATTGGAAGTTCAAGAGTATCTTCTACAGTAATAATCCTGTACTTCCTCATAATCTCTACAATAGTTGAAGCAAGGAGCGATGTTTTCCCGCTGGACCTCGGTCCTGCAAACAGGATCGTTCTTCCGCCGTCAATTAGGAACCAGAGAAGTCCGGCACCCAAAGAAGAAATTGTGTTGTTTTCAATAAACAAGGGGAATGTCCAAGGCCTTGACCTGTGCCTTCTGAAAGCAAAAGAAAGTCCTTCAGGGCTCAAACTTTTTGTAATAACGCAGACCCTGGATCTTCCGCCGGGCGTATGCGCGCTTGTATCCAAAACGGGCTCCGCCTCATCAAGAGGTCTTCCGCTCTGCAGTCTGAATCTTGCAGCCAGAACTTCTGCATCTTCTTTTGTTGGGATTAAATTAGTAGTGCATTCCTCATACTTTCCATGAAGAAGTCTGATAGGTCTCTGACCGATTGGAGCATTTATGTAAACGTCCTGAATCTGCGGGTCTGCTAAAAGAACTTCAAGAATTCCCAAACCAGTTGTGTATCTGGTAAGAATTTCAGCAAGCTCTTCTATATCTTCATGCTTTAAATCAATGCCCTGCTCTCTGCTTATCGTTGAAATTAAATCCGTTCCTACTCTTTTGAAATACTCTCTTGTTTTTTCAGTAAAACTCGTACTTGAAGGTTTGTAGCCGGCCATGACTCTTCTTGCCATCCCCAAAACCATGTATTGGTCCTCAGGAAGTTTGAACTCGGGAGGAACGATATGATAATAATTTTCTGTTTTCCCCGGGACATTGTAAATTTCAACATCTATGTCTCCGGCAAGAGAGTATGAATCTAAAAGTTCTCCTTTCGAAGGAGTTTTCAGCATGTACCTTGTTAAAGTGAAATTAGGCCTGATTGAAGGGCTGAAAATTTCTCCATAGACAGTTCTATCTCCAGGCCTTATATCCTGAATTTTTGGAAGAACTTTCTTAATTAATTTAGTATCTTCCAGATACTCTTTGATTACCTGAAGAATATTTTTAACATATGAAACATAGCATCTCTTCGCCCCTTCAAAGTTAATGCTGTTTACATTCTGGTCAAAGTTGGACAGTTCATTCATCAAAACGATGTAGGCTAAAATTGGGTCCTTTCTTAGTTTATTAACAAGAAGATCCTGAACAAAATTGAAATGGTCCGGAAAAGCAGAAGTGCATTCCTGAGATGTTAAACTTGGTTTTGCCAGAAGATTTTCCTCTCTAATTAAAAGTTCAAGAGTTGATGCAATTTCTGCAATCATATCGGTCTGCTCTCTTGAATACTCATATTCATAGGAGCCCGCAATTACAATCCTATCTACTTGTTTTGCCTCGGTAACTGCATCAATAACTTTTGCCATTGTCTCCGGATCGGATTCAACAGAAGGAGAGTGAGGACAGCCTACCCAGTCAAATCTTAAAACCTGTTCGTCGCCTTCTCTCTTGACTTCATAATCGCATTGTTTTGCCATGACAGTCTGGTATAATTTTAAAGTAGTTAAATATTTTGTTAATAGCGAAAATACTTATTAATGAAGATATTATAGGAATTTATGGCAAGAAGACAAAGAGATGTTAATCAATATCAGGATATAAATTCTATGCTGAACTCTCTTTCAACTAAAACAAGAATTAACGAGCAGAACATAATGAATTTGCATAACAAGGTTCAGGTTTTGAGCAGGAATTTTTTGGATTTTAAGAAGGAAATAAGGGACAAAGTCGGCTCTGGAGTAAGTAAAGATTTTGAAAAATTGGAGAAAAAAATTGATAAAAAAATGAAGCAGATTGATAAAAAGATTGAAATGCTTGAGAAAAAGAAAAAGATTAAAGAAGCTGTAAGTCCTACTTCTAAGAAAGGCATGACATCAGAAGAAGCAGATAAAATACTTGATAATATACTCAAAAAAACAGGCGGAAAATAAAAATGGCTTTTGACGACAGGGAAAAAAGGAAGAAAAAAAACAGGGAGCCAGAATCTCCTTTCGGACCGGAGATACCGGAGCAGGAGCCTCAGGAAAGATCTGCTCCGCCGAGAGCAGTAAAAAGAGCTCCAATGGACGAGCCGATTAAAAAGAGAAAAATGAGTCCGGAAGATGTAAAGGAAGAAGTTGGATTTCCTCCGGCTTATGAAAAGAATCTTCCTCCGGAGCCCCAGCAGGGAGAATACAGCCCAATGGAGGAAGCATCACCTGAACCAACTGAAAGGGAGCCAACTGGTGAAGTTCCGCCGGGTTATGAACCTTATGAGGAAGAAGGACCTAAACCGCCCTCTGAATTAAGACCAGCAGAAGAACCATTTACTCCTGAAAGAAGACCTAGAAAAACTCAGAGAAGACCTCAGGAACCGAGAAGGCAGCCATCTGCTCCAGAACAACCGCAAGCTCCAAAACAGCAGCCGGCGCCGGCTGAAAGAGTGCCTGAGTTTGATACAGGTTCAGAAGCTGAATCAATGCTGGGTATTGAAGGACCAAAAACAAGTGGAATGAGTTCCGGATTAGATGAAATTAAAAACCAGATAGAACAGATTTCAACAGATGTTTCAGAAATAAAGGAAAAACAGTCAAAATTGGAAGAGGAAATTGGAGACATTTCAGTTGATGAAGAATCAATTGAAGAAATTAAAACTACAGTTGAAAAAATTGATGCTATAGTTTCTGACGGAATTCCTGCATTAATTAAAGTAATACAAGACCTTAAAAAATCTAAAAAGAAAAGCTGATTAAAGACCTAATTTTAATGTAAAGAAGGCTAAAAGAAAGATTATGAATACTATAATTATTCCGAATACCATCTGCCAGTTCCAGATAAACCACTGGTAAAGAGCAGTCTGGCTTCTTACAATGAAATAGGCTAAACCTGCCGAAAATGCCCCCGCTGCTGTATTTACAACAGGATCTTCAATTTTAATTATTAACCTGGTTATTAAAAAGAACAGCCCGAAAAATAAAAGGAATAGCGGGATGTCATAGAATACCAGGTACTGCGGATTCATGAAAGGACTAAATACCATATTTTCTTTTACACCTTTTCTGCTTATATACCTTGCGAGCTTATGCGCCGGCAAATACTCTTCCAAGAACCAGCATTACTAAGCCGATTCCGATAACAGCAAACACTTCATTTGACATCAGAGTGAGCCCGCCGAACATGACGAACCACGCCAGAGATGCTGAAATTGAAAGCGCTGCTATTGGAAGCGCAAGCGTAGCATTCAATGGTTTAACCGCAAACCCAAGCGCTAAGTAAGACATTCCAAATACTAACAAAAATAAAGGTATCTGGTACCCTACAAAGTACATTGTTTGCGCGATTAAGTTAACTACCATTTTTACCTCCCTTCTTTAGTTATTCACTACTCTATAGTGGTAAGAAGTGGTATATAAATGTTATTATTGCAAAATTTAGTCTTTTTTTCAGGATATCTTTACTTCAAGCTTTTCAAGCGCCTCTTCAAAATCTCCCAGCTTTTCTTCAACTTCTTTTACTTTCTTATCCTTTCTGAAAACATCTTTTACTCTATCTTTCATATACTCAAGGTCGCTTATGCCTGCTTGTGTATTTCTCTTAATACTATTAATTTCCTTTTTAAGCTTCTTTTTTTCATCGCCTTCTGAATCTTCCCATTCATCAACTTTATCGTCTAATTTGTCCAGCAATTTTTCAACTTCATCTCTTTTTTTAAGAAGCTTCTTTCGGTACTTTTTCCATTCTTTGTAAGTATCATCACCTTCCCAATCCTCCTTTTCTCCGCCGACTGAACCGCTGATTCCGGCGCCTACAGCTCCGCCCATTTCCTTTCCTTTATGCTTTACAAATTTATTTGCGAAATTTCCGAAAGACATGGCCAGAATAATTACAATTACCCACATAATTGTCAAGCCCATATCAACACCAAATGACTGTGACAGAATAGCCACGAATAACAGGATTGGTATAACTGTCTCTACAAATAATTCTTTTGAGCTCTTTTCATATGAAAGAAAACCAAGCAGGAAGAAGATTCCTGCCAAAGAACCGAATATAGTGTTAACCATTTCAGTTATCTGAAAACCAATAACTTCTGCTAGTCCGGGAACAAAAGCTCTTAGAATAGTTCCTGCTACAATCATGATAATTAATAAAATCCAGAATTCCTTTCTTTTTATCCAGCTTGCACCTTCGTCAGCCATTTGTCTCTATCAACTAGTAGTTAATTTAGTATTTAAGGTTTATTATGAGAAAGGAGATTAAATATATTTATTCTTCGGCTTCTTCTAATCTTTTCTTAATCTGCTTTTGAATACCAAATGCTTTCTTCTCGCCTTTGTTAACAATTTTTCTTCCTTTTCTTTTTCTACCTTCTTTATCCTCTTCTTTTTCAATCTTTTCAATATCTTTTATTTCAACCTGCAGTTCCTCTGCGAGTTTCTTGAGATATTTTTCAAACCTTTTCAGATTTCTAGCATGTTCTTCATAATGCTTCCTCTCTTCTTTATCTGCTCCTTTTGCAAGCTTTTCTGCTCCAGGAATCAAACCACGAGTAACCTGATAAACTTCCTGAACCATATCTAATTCTTCCTTTTTCTCCCCTTCCATTTTTTCTCTCAATTCTTTTACATTTTTTCCAAGTGTTCGCGCAGCTCGGTATATCTTTCTTTTTTCATTTGAAAGTTCTTCTTCACCGGCACCCATTGCCTCTCCCTCCGCTTCTTCCAGTAATTTAACTGCTGCTTCAATCTTATCAATGGTTTCATCTTCAAGCTCCTCTTTTTTGCTTTCTTTATACATATCTTTGAGCTCTTTTACAAAATCAATTGGCTCATCAGTTTCTCTTGAACTTTCTAAAGCACCCCTAATAGCTTCCCTGACACCTTCGTGTTCTCTTAAGAAATGGAAAATATCTACAATTGTTTCCTGTTCTTCTTCCTCTGCTTCTTCCTCCTGTTCCTCATACTTTACTTCTCTTCTGCCGTGCCTTCCACTTCCTCTTAAAACCCATCTTTCAGGCGCTCCGGAGTGTTTAACTGCATACAACATTCCAATATGAATTAAGGTCCAGAAAACAAATATAAAAATTAGTGAGCCGACTATTGAATAAACTCCTTCAGGGACTTCTACCCAATTACTTATCATTGCCAAAGCAAATAAAACCCACATTATTACCAAACGAATTCTTGCAGTTTTCGACTTTGTGCCTGTTAATTTTTCCATGTACTTATCAATAAATAAGTTCAAAGCAGAAATTACTGCAGCTATAACACCAAATAAAATAATATAAGAAGCGAACATGTTGCCGATTTCATCAACTGCACCCATCTGCGCAAAAGTACTGATAGATAAAAATAAAAATGAAAAAAATCCTGACAGATACAATATTTTCCTTTTCATATCAATAACCTATACTTAAAGATATTTAAACTTTCTTAATCCTTCTTGAAAACAAACAAATCCTTGTTTTCAAGAACTTCAAATAAATTCATGTAAACGCCCGCATCTAATAAACCGTGGGTGTATTCAACTGCTCCTAAAGCTTCATTTAACTTCTCATTTTCAACAAAAAATCTGCAGCAGGTACCTTTTTTGAGCGAAATGATAAACAAAACAATTGTTTCATACATGAAACGGTCATTTTATATATAAAATAATTCTTAGGAGAAAACTATATATAGAACGAATATTTCATATATGATATGCTTAAAAAATACATGCTTTACAGAGTTGTAAAAACCCTGATAAAAAAACCAAGTGAAAAACTTACCTTGAAAAGTCTGGCAAAATCTGCAAAAGTAAGCGTCAGCACTTCAAAGAGATGCTTGGATTTTTTAGAAGCTAAGGACATAGTAAGAAGAGAAAAAGTCGGGAATGTCCATCAATTCCAACTTAAAAATGAGTCGCCTGTTGTAAGGCAACTTAAAGTTCTGAATACAGTATCAAAACTGGTTTACAGCGGATTTTTGGACGAACTCATTTCAAAACTTTCCCCAATTTCCATAATCCTTTACGGGAGCTGCGCCAAAGGCAGTAATGACGAAGGAAGTGATATAGACCTTTTAGTAGTTACTCTTAAAAAAGAAAAGGAAATCCACCTGGAAACGACTTTGGACCAAGAGTATAATTATCAAGTATATAGTATTAAAGAATGGAAACAGAAAGCAAAAAAAGACAAAGTTTTTTATGAAAATGTGATAATAGACAGTATTAGTTTATACGGAGAAAAACCAGTGGTAAAATGACTTTAACTTTGAAAGAGTGCTTGGAAAAAGGATTGCTGAAAGAAGTCCAACCAGATACTGAAAAGGCTCTAAGATCCATTGAGCAGGCAGAGCATAAACTTGGACTTGCTAAGGAAAGTAAAAAAGCGAAAATATTTGAGAGTGCAATTGTATCTGCTTATACTTCAATATTCCATGCTGCAAGGGCGATTCTTTACAAAGACGGTTTCAAAGAAAGGAGTCATTACGGTGTTTATGTCTATATAAAAGAAAAATATTCTGATAAGCTGGAGCGGCGATTTATAACTACATTGAATTCTCTTAGACTGGAGAGGCACGAGATTATGTATGGGCTTGAGGACGCAGAAATTAAGGAAGTTGAAGCAGAAGACACCATAAATATTTGCAAGGATTTCATAGCCGCTGTTGAGAAACTTATTTCAGGATAATTTGTTCTTTTCAAACACGAATAAATCCTTATTTTCCAAAACTTTGAAAAGATTTATGAATACTCCTGCATCTAAAAGTCCATGAGCGTATTCAATGGCCCCGAATGCTTCTTTTAATTTCCCGTTTTCCATGAAATATTCTGCATCAGATACATACCTTTCAATCATGTCAAATAGTTCTGCCCCTTTACCTAGAATTTCGATAGAATTGACTGCAAGCTTTGTTTTTTCCAGATTTTTTTGAACATACTCTTTTGTTAAGTCCAACAGCTCAAACCCATCTTCTATTTTGCTTTTTCAACAAACTCTTCTGCCATGTCAATTGAATTGCCTAATTCTTCTTTTGAAATCAGTGAAACACATTCATAATCCGGTTCAATCTTTTTTATCCAGCCCTTCTGCAAGAGTGTTTCTAAACTCATCCTCCCCTCCGATTAGATTTATTGTCTTGTTCTTATGAATGTCTTTTAACAGATGATGTTTCTGCCTGAGTTTTTTATTGAATTCCTTTCTGCTCCATAATATGTAATTTATCTCTCGCCTAAGATTTTTCTCTGCTTTGTGAATTGTTTTAATTAATTTTTTCTCGCCTATATTTCCCACCAGAAGCAAGTCAACATCACTTTCCGGCTTTTCTTCCCCTTTTGCAAAGCTTCCGAAAATGACAGCGTACTGCAGTTTGTGGTCTTTAAGATATTTTTTTAAGGAATTACCTAAACTCTCTGTTTTCAGAAAAATATTTTTTAAATCAGAATAAATTGGAGAATCCTTGTTCATTTTATAGAAAATCATTTTTTCTTCTTTTCTTTCTTTTACAAGCCCCAAGTCCTTCAAATTAGAGAGCTCCTTGCTGGCTTGAATTGGTTCAGTTCCTGTCGCCCTGGCTAACTCTGAAAGATACAATTCTTCTTTTGGATTGAAAATAAGTTCTTCAAATAATTTAACTCTACTCCCCGATGTAAATAATTTCTTCAGCATTTTATAGTTTTTATACAAGAGTATATATAAATAGTTTATGATTATCTATGTAGTTTCAATGCCTCTTCCTCCTTGAAATGAAGTTTTCCCGGAATGATTAAAACATGCATGGGCCCGCCGAACTCTTCTTTCAATAAGTTCTTAACTTTTCCAAATTTAATTAATGGTTTGTTGGAGCCGGCTCTTGCAACAATACAAATTTCAGTTTCTTCAGTAAAAACACCTTCCCTTCTTTTTTTCTCAATTTCAAGGAGGTATTTAATTGCTTCATTTGCAGACATTTTCTTTTCCGGTTTTATATCTAAAAGAACTAAAGTATGCATTCCATTCTTTTTGTTCTCTGAAATTATTTCATAGGGAGTTTCCGGCTGGAAGCCTTTTTCTGAATAAGGCATGGATGCAGTCTTTCCAAACTTGTAAATCTGCAGACCCGATAATCCGGCGGAAGCAGAGTAAATTGACGTCCCGTGAATTACCTTAGTTTCAATTCCTTTTTTTTCTGCCTCAATCAAAATATCAATATGAGTTGTTGCAGTCAGGGCGTCTCCTCCAACAAGAAAGCCGACTTCCTTTTTATCTGCTTTTTCCAGCATCTTCATTTTGGATTCAACTTCATCCCTGTTTAAAACAATTATTTTCTTTCCAACTTTCTTTTCCAGTTTTTCAACAGAAGCTCCAAGAAGTTCAGAAGTGTAGAATTCAGCATACAAAATATCGCAGTCTTTCGCTTCCTGCAGTGCTTTCAAAGTCATACTATTTTCGTCCCATAAACCTAAACCAATTATTTTTATCATAGTATCATCCCTATAAATCCCGCCAGGAAGAAGGCGGCCGGCAGTACAACTACCCAGGCGACAACCATTTTTTTAAGTATCAGTTTTCCCAGATTATTTCTGGCCAGACCTACTCCCAGAATTGCCCCGATTAATGTCTGGCTGGTTGAAACTGGAATGCCGAATGAAACAAAAGCAAGAACAACCAGCCCGGCGGCAAGCATTGCAGAGAAGCTCCTGCTTGGACTTAAATCAGTAACCTTAATTCCCATTGTTTTTGCAACCCTGTAGCTCCAGGTACTTAAGCCGATAAGGAAACCAACTGAGCCGATTATAACTAAAATAGAGTGGGCATACATTCCTCCGAGAATACCCATTACTAAACCGATTGAATTTGCACCGAGAGCAGTTGCCATTATTATGAAGCCGATTATTCCCGGAATCAAAAAGCTTCCTTCAAATATTTCTATTTCGCCAATTCCTTTTAGCTTGTTAAGCCATATTTTTTCAATTGTTTTATAGATTAAAAAAGCAACAATTAAAGAAGCAATTGGAGAAGTAAGAAATGCAATCAAAATTTCTTCAAACAAAACAAAATTGAAAACTGCATTATTCAAAATTGAATAGCCCGCAATTGAACCGATTGTTACATAACCTGTTGAAACCGGCAGACCTCTCCAGGCAAGAATTGTAACTAATATCGCCATTGAAATAAATATTGAAAGATGTCCTGTAGAATCCAGACTTACGAGTTCAGTTCCAATTGTTTTTACAATACCTTTTGATAAGAATAAAAGGCCGAGTATTCCAAAAATACCTGCAAGAATAAGAGCGGTTCTTAATCTTAAAAGCCCTCCCCCAAGAATCATTCCCGCAGCAGTCCCGAGAGTATGGACTCCTACAGACCACGCCAGATAAACTGCTATTGCAACTACAATTTCAATCATATTAATCTAATAGGAATATAGTTATATAATACTTTAAGTTAATTGAAAATACAATGTTCCCATTACTCAAGAAAGGAAGAACGGAAGAATTTTACAGAGAGCTTGAAGAATTTATGGATGAGGTTCATTCTTCAGTTGTTTCTCTTTCAAAAACGATTGAAAAATACGCAGACGGAAAGCAGAAAGAAGCTGAAAAATTGGGCGAAAAGGTCTTTAAATCGGAAGAAATTGCAGACAGAAAAAGAAGATTTATGGAAAATACTCTTTATTCAGGGGCAATCATTCCTTTTGGAAGAGACAGCAAATATGAGTTGGTAGAAGCAATTGACGATGTTGCAGACAAAGCGGAAATTGTTGCAAGACTTTTAAAATATGAAAAAGTCAAAATTCCTAAAAATTTAAGAAAAGACATTAAGGAGCTGACAAACAAAACAGTTGAAACAAGCGAGAAGCTGGCTTCTTCTGTAAAATCTCTTAATGACGATTTGAGAGCTGCAACTTCAGCAGCCTATGATGTTAATACTTTGAGAGAAGAAGCAAGGAGAACAGAATTTAAAACTTTTGAAAAGCTGTTCTCTGGTAAAAAGAAAAATATCAATCTAATTCTTTTGAAGGAAATTATTTCTTTAATTGGGCAGGTTTCAGACAAAGCGGAAGAAGCAGCTGACAGGGTTATAACTCTTTCAGTGAAATACAAAGGATAGCTCTAAAATTATTCTCTATAGTGATCTAAAATAATTTTTACTGCGCCAACTGCCATCGGTCCGATTAGTATTCCTTTGAAGCCGAAGAACATCAGCCCGCCAATGAATGCTATAAACATTAAAGCAGTCGGGAATTTAGATCTCTTGCTTGTCAGGATCGGTCTTAAAAAGAGTTCAAGCAGAATGGTTATTACTGTAAGAGCAATTAAAACGCCCGCTATGAAGAAGTTTTGATAGAAAAGCTCATAGGCTGTTAAAGGTAGATAAATTGCCCATGTTCCTATAAACGGAATGAGTGCAGCGAATCCTACGAGTATTGCAAGAAGGATTGCATACTCATACCCTATCATGAAGAAGCCGGCCCATGCAACAATACCTATTATAATTGCAGCGGCCATATACCCAAAAACAACTGCATGCAGTAACTCCTCCAGTTCATTTATAATTTCTCTTTGAGTCGTGTCTGCAATTTTCATTAAATAGGCTTTCAATTTGGGGCCGTCTCTTAGAAAGACAAAAACGAGTATCAAAGTTATAAAAAGATTTATTACAACAAGAGGCGCCTGTGAAAGCCAGGATGTTGCATTTAAAATCATGTTGCTGGATAGCTCCGGAGCTTCATAGGTTATACCTAAACTTGAAAGAAATGTGGTTCCTTCATTGACTGCCATAGTAAGTAATTTGGAGATCTTACTTGCATTATAGAACAAGAATCTTGCTGTAAGCAAAACAGGAGTTACTACTACTCCTAAAACAACCAAAACCATTGTAAATGCAGATACTGTCCTGTTCTTAATTAAATCAACAAGCCTTTTGAAAAAAGGACTGACTAAATAAGCAATTATAACTGCATAAACAATTGGATTAAGAAGCTTGTAGACGGCTGCTAATGCCAAAATGCCTGCAAAAGCAAGTTCAGCCTGTTTAAGTTTCATGTTTTCAGTTAATTTTCTTTATATTAAATAGTTAACTACTTTACTCTTTCTTAATCCCTTCTTCAGTAATTATTCCTGTAATATATTCCGGCTCAGTTATATCAAAAACAACATTCCTTACATTTACATCCGGCAGACTTCTGCCCTCCAGAATTTCTTCCTTGTCTCTTTCTTCAAGTTCAATTTCATCTGCTTTTTTATCAGTAAATTTCAAGGTCTGGGCCGCCGAGTAAAATGGAATGTCAAAATGCTCTGCAATTAAAGCTATCTGGGAAGTCCCTATTTTATTTATTAACTTCTTTTCCTTTGTAATTGTATCTGCTCCGACCAAAACTAAATCAGCTTTTTTCATGCCCTGCATTGCAGCTGAATCAACTATTAAAGTTACAGGTATTCCTGCTTCAGAAAGCTCTCTTGCAGTTATGAAACCCTGACCAAAAGGTCTGGTTTCAGTGCAGACTACTTTAAACTTTTTGCCGTGATTAAATGCGTGCTTTAAAATTGAGGTTACAGTGCTTGAATGGCAGTGCGTGAAAATAATCTGCTCATTTTTAATTAAAGAAGCTCCAATTTTAGTTATCTTTTCAAATGCCTCTTTTGTCCGGTTAATAACTTCCGAGCCGATTTCAAGAGTTTCTCTTTTCAAGTCGTCTACATCTTCAATTTCCATTTCTTCTACTTTTTCAATGAAATTATTAACAGCATTTGGTAAAGCTACCGCGGTTGGTCTTGCACTCTTTAAAATATTTCCTGCTTTTTTTAAGTCGGATAAAAGCTCTGTCCTTGTTTCGGCTTTTGAGTAAAAAATAAAATCTTCAAGGGCTTTTTCAGCCGCTAGAGCAATTTGAACGGCGCCCTGAATCTCCATTTTCTCAATCTTTTCAGCTGTTTCTTTTACTTTTTTAAATTCCATTATTGTTTTATTTTCTTTAGAATAGTTTCAACATCCCAAACTTCTATTTTATCCGGTTCCCTTGCTAAAGACTTTTTGTCGGGAACTATTAGGATTTTCTTGCAGTTGAATTTGTTTAATGTATTTTCCACCTTTCGCAGTTCGCTCTCCTTTATTGTGTCCTTCCATTTAACCTCAGATACAACTTTCAGTTTTTTGAATCTAGTCAAGGCAATGTCGATCTCATAATCTTTTTCAGAGATCATCTCTGCACCGAACCCAAACAGCTTTGAAAGCAAACTTCTAAAAAACTGCTCTACATGAACCGGCATTTTCTCTTTAAGAACCAGTTTTACCTGCTTTTCGGGTAATTGCCTCTCGGAAAAACCATATTTTTCATCCAAATAATAAAATAAATCAAATACAGGGGAAGAATGGAAATAGAAATATTTATTCTTCCCAAAAACTTTTATTTTTTCAAGAATGGCGAGTTTATGCAGAGTATTTAAATAGGGGTGAACTAGACTTGAATTTTGCGCAGATATTAATTTAAGTGAAAAGAGAGCACTTGTTATTTCTCCTGAGACTCTTTTTCCGTCTGCAACGGCCCTTAAAATTCCTTCATAGACGCCGGAAAGTTGCTTATCCTCTTCGGAAAAGATCTCACCGATTAGCGCGGGGATAGTTATCTTTGAATTTAAAGTAATTGGAAGGAGGCAGTCTTTCCCAATCCTTTCAAACATAGGCAATAACCAGGGCTCTCTTAAATAGGTAGATAACTCTACCAACTGTTTTTTGTCCTTTATTTTTTTTGAGAGATTTTTTAATACATCTCTTTCGTCTATTAGATTGAATTCAAATTCAGAGAAAAGCCCCAGAAGCGGAGAACTCATACCAATCAGCTTTTTTGCAATAAATAAAGTGCTTGAAACCGCAGTTAAACTGCCCACTACCCCCAAATCATGAAGACGGTCATAAAACTCAGAAGGAAGCCTTTGAATTTCATCTACTACAACTGTTTTGTTGTCTTTAAGATTTTGAACTGCTTCTCTTAAAAAAGTGTCATAAGTGAGTGTTTCGTTCTCCTCAAAAATTTCTCCTCCCCTGCCGACAAAGAAGTATTTGTCCCACTTAGTAAAATTCTTTATAAAGAAGCTCTTACCTGTTTTTCTTCTGCCATAGACCAAATTCCACTTTCCTGCTTTTTTCCACCTTTTAAGATCTTTGTGTCTTGTTAGACTAATCATGATTAGACTAATTGAAATTAGGATTTATATAGTTTTTGGCGCAAAAACAACTGCTTTCATTAAAAAAAAAGTTCAGATTTACTTTGTTAAGAGGTAGCGAAAACTTTATATATTGTTGGTAATTAATGTTACCACATGGTAGAAAAAATTACCAATTGGAAGCTTAAAGTAATCAGTTTATATAGGGGAGATTACACGGCAAGTTTTTATCTTAGAGAGTTTGCCAAACTTCTAAATACAAGCCATGCAACCCTCACACCACACCTAGAAAGTTTAGAAAAAGATAGAATATTAGTTTCGAAGGAAATTGGAAAAAACAGAACTTTCTTCCTAAACTTTGACAACATTTTGGCTAAGAACTTTATTGCAATGGCGGAGAGGTATGAAACAACTAATTACTTAGATAGAGTTTTTTTACTTAAGAAAATTTACAAAGAATTACTAAAATTAAACTTGCAGGGATCGATAATCATTTTCGGCAGTTATGCAAAAGGATATAAAACAGATGTCAGTGACATAGATATTTTCTATTTAGGAGACATAGATAAAAAAAAGGTGGAGAAAATCAAAAGAATTGGTAAAATCTACGGCAAAGAAATTAATGTAAAAAAAATGAATTTGAAAAAATTTAAAAAGGGTCTGCGTGAGGGGAACAGATTGATAAAAGAAGTCATTAAGGGCCATATTATACTTAATAATTTGGATTCATTTATTGATGCGCTATGGAGATATTACGAGGAAATCAAATGAGAGGGAAAATAAAGTGGTGTTTAAAGCAGAAAAGAGGTTTAAAATTGGTCAAACCCAACAACAACCTATGTAAAGAGTACTTAGATAAATCCAGAGGTTCCTTAAACATGCTTGATGCTGCAATAGAGCGGGGTGAAAACGAGTGGGTTGCAACAACAGCATATTATGCAAGATATTTTGCTTTGTATGCTCTGTTTCAGAAATGCGGGATAAAATGCGAAATACATGACTGTACAATCAATGCCTTCAACTACTTGTTTGTTGAAAAAGATCTTGCTGAAAAAGAATTATTTGAGGCTATCCTAGCTTCAAAAAATCTTAGAGTAGATGCCCAATACTATGTTGCGGAAGAATTTGAAAAAAATAAAGTTACAGAAAGCAGAAACTTAGCTGGGAAGTTTGTTATTGAAATTGAAAGAATACTTGAAAGTTTGACCGAAAAACAAATGAATTCAATTAGAAATAAAGTTAGAGAGCTGGCCAATTCAAACAATTAAGAACGGACGAATCTGCAAATTCAAGGATATGTATGTTTTGTTCATTTAAATGAATTTTCATTTTCTCAATCTTTTC
>CAZNLD010000002.1:0-52793 GCA_964574035.1 Candidatus Undinarchaeota archaeon | reverse complement strand
TTTACTTTATACCGATTTAAACTGGCAATTCCGCCGACCCCTTCCAGCTGTTTTCCATAATCATGCTCCCCGCTTACGATTAGAATATCTCCTTTTGTCTTCTGAACCATATCAATTAGAGTTTCAATTTCCTCGTTTCCTTCTGCTTTCGCTTCTCTCAGTAAATCATTTGAAATCATGAAAGTTGATACAGCTCCCATTTCCACTGCCTTCTTTACCTCTTCAAGTCCAAAACTAACTAGTCCGGATTCCTGCTCCATTCCTTCAAAAAGTGTTTTCAGAGATTCAACTTCAGATTGAACTTTCCATTCCTTGATAACTCTTTCAATAATTCCTCTGTTGACAATTTCCTGCAGTCCTTTTTCTCGGGAAACTGAAACTGATTCAATATTTGATTTTTCAGCAAGCTCCGGTTCTTTTTCTTTCAGATACTTTAAGAAAGAATTTTTGACGAAGCCGGGGCCTGCAATAATTATTTTATCCGGCTCCTCTTCAGTTTTAAGAGCTTTCAGAATGTCGCTGAAAAATTGTTTTTCTTCTGCCTCCCTCTTTTCTGCTTCTTCTTTTCCGGACATTGAAGCGGAGATGTTTCCAAGTGCTTTAACTCCGTAGTTTCTTAATCTGCCAATTCCGCAGTAATCTGAATCAATTGCAAGTAGAAGTATATCTGCTTTAATTATTTTTGAAGCATCCGAAATTAGTGCAAAATCAGCTGAAGACCAGTCCTCTTTTTTAATTTGGAATTTCATTCCAGGCTTCAAATTCAAAGTATGGAAATCGCCGGTCGGAACCTCATCCGGTCCGCTTACTATCTGTCCTTTAACCCTTAATCTGTCAACATTTTTATCAAATTCAATATCTTCAACTTCAACTGCAAGGGTCATTGTTTTTTTAGGTATTCTTTCAGACCTATGAATTTCGTTTTGTGAGTGAACTTCAACTCTCCTTTTTGTTTTGGATGCAACCAAATCTCCTTTTGAAATTATACTGTCTAAATAAAACAAGTCGTCTGCAACTTCTATTCTGAATGCAATTTTCCCTGATTTTAAATCTTTCTTTAATATTTTCATTTTCTCAGTCTTCCATAAGTTTATTATATATAATAATATTATGAATTAATCAGCATGGCAAAAAAGAAGAAAAAAACAAAGAAATCAAGCCGGAAGAATTCAAAAAGTAAAAAGAAAAAACAGTACCTTCTCAAATCAAAGCATCTCCCTCATCTTTCTAAATTTGTTAAGCACCTGCATACTTTAGGAGTAGATGTTTCAAAACATACCAATTCTCTGAATTTTGAAGAAGAGCAGTTGGAGAAGCTGGAAAAGGAAGAAAAAAGTTTCATTTCTAAGAAGGACGGGGAAAAGCTGGACGAAGTTCTTCATAATTTAATGTCTGCATCTGAAAGACTTTTGAAGATTGAATCTGTGTTGTACAGGCATACAAAACCATTGGTTGAAAAAGCGTTTGGGATTGCCGCGCCCCTGCCGGTTAAACTGATAACTTTTACCGGATTAAAAAACATATTCAGCGGGAATTTTTCAGGTAACTTAGAAGATGCAAGAAATCATGTTTTAGCTTCATTTGCAAATGAAAAGGTTTTGTTTAAAGAATGCCCAGAACTGTTGGATGAAATTGAGCTTGGGGTTAAGGAACTCACTAAACTTGAAAAGAAATGGAAGGGAAAAGGAGGGCAGGCAAGACTTGATATGACAAGGGTGCATATGATTGTCAGGAAGATGATTCATGAAGATGTCTACAATTTATCGGATGAGATATATGAACTATATAATTTAAGACTGGAGGCCTATGAATATTTAATTGAGCTTGACAAAAAGAATGAAGAAAGAAAAATGCCTGAACTTGAGCAGGAATATTACAAAATGGCTTCAATACAGTCGGATTATTTGAAAAAATTTAATGAGCATATGAAGAATTTGCAGGGAATCTACGGAGGAGGAAAATAAATGGCAGGTGCTTGGCTTGCATTTGGAACAGTATTTTTAGTTATAGGAGGTCTTCTAGGAGCCATAATTATAGATAAATTAGGAATGAACATTATGAAGCCAGATAGTTTCATAAGAATTTTCCTATTTCTCTTAGGACTTATTGTATTAATTATAGGCTTAAAGACGGGTAAAATTTGGATGGTAGTAGGATTTATTTTCTTACTATTTGGTGGTTTAATAGCAAGCGGAAAAATAAAGGCACTTTCCAAAGGAACTCCTCTTATGATCTCTTATATAATATACTCGATAGCAGTTCTTTGGCTTATTGCTAAAACACATACGGTTGCTTTTATAGCTGGTATTGTTATAATTATAATATTAGTTGTTATAATAATGATATTTGGAGGAGGAGAAATCCTCGCCATGAGTGAAGAGGTGGGAGAAATAGGAGAAGAAACCGAACAATTTAGTAAAATGACTGGTGGTTCCCCTGAAATGCAGGCAATTCAGAAGGGTTCTAAAGTGATGAATGCTCAGGCAAAAAAAGCTGGCGGCGAAGAGCTTCCTTCTGCAGGAGAAGCTTATCATGCAACTGAAGGAGAGAAAATCATTAACGAGCATCACAAAAATATAGAGCACTGGAATAAAGAAATAGAAACATACGAAAGGAGAAGAGATGATTTTGCAAACCAAGCTGAAGCTGCCGAAGAACAAGGAGATACCAGAACAGCAAACTGGTACAAGAAAAAAGCAGAAGAAGCTGAGAAGCGTGTAGAAGAAGCAGTTCAGAGGAGAAAGCAAGAGCATGAAGAACTTAGGTCAATGCAGAGAGAACGCTTTGAAATGGATAAAGAAGAGCACGAAGTGAAAATAAAATCAATGAAAAGTTCTCTTTGGGGTTTCTTAAAAATCTGCGGTATTATATTTATTATATTATTAATAGGAATTGCACTTTTCTATCCGGGAGGGGCTTCTCCTCAGATGAGAATTAATAACTTTATGATTGACATGAGTACAGTTTTCGGAAATGTATTTCAGGGATTAATTGATGCACTTTTACAGGCAGGAGGTTATCTAATGTCTAGAATTATACCGAATGAAGCAGCCGGCGTTCCTATATTAAATCCTTTCAAATACAGAACCTGCGAACCATTCTGTACACCGGATACCGGAGATAAAACAGGCTGGCACGGATTTGAAATAACTGATTTAAGTGTTTTCCCGAGAACAACATATGATTACCAGCCCTTGTCAGTAATTGTTGAATTTACAAATAATGGAAATGCGGAAGCAGAAGTTGAGCTTGATGCAAGTCCATCCTTTGGATGCAGCGGCGGACTTGTTTCTACGGAAGAGGGAAAAATCGAATGTACTTGGAGCCCGGAAAGGTTTATCTGGTCCGGATTTGACCCCGATGAAGCTCAGAAATGCAAAGAAGTCTGCCCTATTGCTCCAAACCAAGACACTACTTTAACTGTTACAGGTAAATGTTTAGACACTGAAAAAACTGAAGATCCGGTAAAAAGTCCTTGCACTCTTGAGCCGGGAGAGTTAACTCAGCTTAGATGGTACGGAATTATGCCGAATGCAGACAACGATGTTCTTCCGAAATCTGCAATTCTCCAGCCGACTATCTGGGTCAGATACAAATATGATTTTAAACCTTCAACTGATTTAACGGGAGCTATTGTAGTTCAGAGCCAGCAGGAAGCAGTCAGCGCTTCCGAAATAAGCAAGGAAGGCAGAATAATTAACAAAATTTCACAGTCATACAGTCCTACAGGACCATTAATGATGGCAATGGGTACTGCTGAAGAGCAGGTTATCAGCGGGTATCCAACATTGTTCATACTTCAGTTTGCAAATAAAGGAAGAGGAACTGTTGAGAAAATTGAGAAAGAGAGTATTAAACTTTATCTCCCTGAAGGTTTTGAAATTTACGATGAGAGCCTTTGTAACTTTGAAGAGGAAGGAACTGTTGCTCAATTAATGGATGAACAAGATCCGGTATTTACAAAAGAAGAAAAAGAACTCTGGAATCCTGGACTTCCTTACACAGAAGAAAACTATGTTATTTACGGAGCAACAGAAGATATTTCAGACCTCCAGAAGAGTGCAAATCCAAACGATAATCCACTGCTGTCCTGCATGCTAGATACTCCTAAAGATCAGGAGCTTAATACTTATGATATTAAAGTAAGACTGTTGGAATACTCATATTCAGAAGAAGGAAATACAAAAGTTAAAATGATTGGAACGGACAGAGAGGTACCAGAACTTCAGAGTTGGAAAAAACCTGGTGAATGGTCTAAAGGAGATAGTTATGATTTTACTTCAGGAGAATTTTGTGAAGGCACTGAAAAGAACTGCATGTATAAAGGAGATATATTTTTCAAAGACAACCATGAAGGTAGTAATAAGATTGGAGATATAATTTGGGCGACGCAAGAGGAAGGAAAAATATACAATGCTGGAAACGATGAGACAGTTGACTGCTCGGAAGTTCCTGTAGAAAGCTATGAGGGTTATCAAGAGGATGCATATGTGTATGCAGGTGATTATGTCTGCATTAATACCAGAGATGAAAGTTATGTACTAATGGAATACAAAGATGTTAATCCAAACAGCAGGTTTGAGTGGGAATTTCAGGAAGAAACAGAAACAGTATCTGAAGAAACAACAGGTACTTGTGAAGAGTTTTGTGCTGAAATGAATATAGCTGGTCATTGTTCTGATAAAATAGAAGGAACAAGCACTGATCAATGCATTACATCCAATAAAGAAATGAGTTCAAATTCAGATGAATGTGAAAAAGGAATATTTGACTGTACAGATGAGGAATATTGTGTTTGCTCCCCAGAAGAATTGCTTCAAACAACATAATCTAAATAAAAATATATATAAGTAATAAAATCTAGAAAGAAGTAGAAGTTGAAGATGAAAAACACACTTAAAAAATACTCGACAGCTTTAACAGCGCTTTCTCTAATTTTAGTAATAGTTATCTCCGGCTGTACAGGCGACAGCGGCCCGGTCCAGCAAGGCGGAGGGGACGATGTCCTTGACTTAACTCTTGAAACAGAGGGAAAGACAACATTTGATTCTCTTGAAAAATTCATAATTTCAATTCAGGCTGAAAATGTAGGGGACTTTGAAGTTACAAACGCAAGAGCAAGACTGCAGGGATACGGAGGCATTGACTCTGCATCGGATGAAGTTCTTTCCGATTTAAAATCAATGAATCCTTCAACAATTGAGGCAGCCGATGTTGATGCAGACCTTCCCGGAGGAATTGCAGACGTTGAATGGGATGTAATAGCTCCTTTCGTTTCAAAAGATTCTCCTGACAGAGAAATTACAATAACAGGAGAAGTTAGATATGATACGAAATCACTAGCAAGCCAGAGAGTTGTTGTGGCAACAACAGATTATATTAGTACGGAAGACAATGTTCCTATCAGCCAGAAATCACAGATAATAAACGGCCCAATTGAAATGGATATTCGAGCAGGCGACCCTTATGTTGAACTTCCTGGAACTACGACTGATTTCAGAGTAATAATTTCTCTGGATAATGAGGGAAGTGGATATGTATACAATGCAGACAGAGACCAGAATAATTATATAAATTCAATATCTCTTGAAGTTCCCAGAGGAATTAACGTTGATGAAAACAACTGCGACTTTGAAGTTGTAAGCGGCTCAGGATTAAACGCCCCGAAAACATTAGTCATAGATAAAACTCATAATCCAAGTAAACTCAGATTAACTGAAGGCGGAGCGCACAGAGATTTATCCTGTACTTTAACTGCTCACAGAGATTATGTTGAAGGATACAATACTTTTGAAATTTCCTCAACTGCTGAATATACTTACATACAAACAATTAACAAAGATTTAACAATAAAAGGCACTGAAGTAAGTCCACTTTCAGTAAATATACTTGCACCAAAAAGGACAAACAAAGGACCTTGGAGTGCTGAAAGCCAGGAAACAATGTATGTAGAAGTCCTTTACGAAAACAACAGAGTAACTGAAGGACTGGAAGCAGAAGACTTTAAAATTTGGCTTGAAACTACACTTACAGGACAGCAGGGAGAAGGACATGCAACTGCTGTTGAATACCATGAAGACCCGATTTATGAAGGGGTAGAAGATGCAGAAGAACTGCCTTCATGCTGGGAAGTTATAGTTTATGTGCCTGACATGGATGCAGGCGGAAATGAAACATTTGATTTGAGTACAGAAGTTAATTACTTTGGTTCAGAAGCTTCAGATATAAGTGCAAATTCAGTACTTTATGAAGAAGCTTAATTATACTTAAAATGAAAATGACAAAAACATTGACACTGCTTGGAATGTTTGTTTTAGTTGTTAGTATAGCAGGATGTATGGGAACCGGAAGCGGAGATACAACAACATCAATGCCCGGCGACGGAGTAGTTATAACTAATATTAAAACAGATTATGATACAATTGAAGCAGAAGAAAAAATGACTCTGGCTGTTGATTTTGAAAACAGAGGGGAAAAAACAGCAGAAGATATTACTGGAGAAATTATAAGAAAGGGCTCATTCCAAATTGACCCTGTTTATGTAGAAGCTACTTCTTCTCTTGAACCGCCAATTGAAGATACTTATTCAAGCGACGAATTCATCTGGGATATAAGAGCGCCGGATGTTTCAGAGGAAAGAATTGAAGAAATACAGGCCAGAATCCATTATAATTATACAACAGAAGCATTTGCAACAATTCACTTCGTTCCAAGAGATATTTTAAGAGAGAAAGGAGAAGCTTCCTTCCAAACGGATGCAAGCAGTTCAAACGGACCTCTTAAAATAAATATAGTTTCAAACCAGCCGGCTGTTATTAGAGACGACGACCTATCAAGCTGTTTTGGATATGACTTTGAATGTATTGATATAAGTGAAGGAGAAACTTGTCAATATCTTGGATGTGATTGGGAGCCAGCTACAGCCAACAGTCCAGAACAGTGTACAGGAACTGCAGATGACGACCTACATTGTGAAAATCTGGAGGAAGAAGGACATTGTAAGGCAGTAGACGGCGGCGCTGTTGGAGAAAACACCTGTAATTGGGGCCCCGTGAAAGATATCAGAATGACTATACTTGTTGAAAACATGGGCGGAGGACAGGTTGAAAATGAAACAGAAGAAGGAGAATTCGTTGAAGATTATATTAAGAAACTTACAATTGAAGCATTCGGCGGACCTTCCTGCGCTTTAGATGAAGAACTTGATAATATACATGTAATTAAAGACGGGTCAAATCAGTTAACTTTAAGAAATATGAAGCTTGTAAGAGGAGAAGAAGCCAGAAAAACAATAACCAATCGATTCCCGATATATGATACTGGAGCGGCAACCTCCTGCCAGTTGAAAGTAACGGCAGAATATGGTTATAGAACAGACAGCAGTATTCTTTCAATTGGTGTAGAGCCGAAAATTTAAGCAAAAGGGTTATTAAGGACTTTTTATAATATCTCAGCATGGATAAAAGAATCTATAAACCACTGATTGTTCTTGTTCTAATTGTTTTAATAGCCGGATGCACTTCAAGCTCTGAAAACGGAGACGGCGGAGCTCCTGTTGTTTCATCAAAGACATACGGCATAAGAGTTGCAGATTTCAGCTCCCTGAATGAAGTATATTCAAACGAGCCGGTTGACTTGGGTTTAACTATACAAAATGTAGGAGATGCAATAGCCGAAAATATCAGATTTGAACTTTACCAGAAGAGCGGATTTACCGGAGAAGACCCGGGATCTCTGGAGAAATTACTCCCTCCTGACCCCGAAATGAGCATTGCAGGAGAGAAAGAATTAGTTTTCTGGACGCTTACTGCACCAAGTGTTGAATCTGACAGGACTAAGTATCTGAAAGGCAGAATTACTTATGATTATGTAGGGCGGGCAGGTACAAATGTTCATTTAGTTCCCGCAGGAGTATATCAGGAATTAGGAGCAGACAGTTTTAGTATTAGCTCAAGTTCAACAGACGGGCCGGTTACAATAGACGTAGTAGAAATTGACCCGTATAGAATGCCGGAAGCAAAAGAAGAACAGACAGTTCATCTTAGCATTAGGATTAAGAATACAGGAACAGGAGTAGTTGAAAGTTTTGAGGCAGATAACGATGAAACATATGAAATACATGACTTTAATTTAAAAGTTGTAGGTCCGGAAGAAGCAGGCGAATTTGAATGCAATAATGTTGAAGAAGGAAATATAAAATTATTTGGAACTGAGCAGGCAAGAAGTATTAAATGCACTGGAAACCTTCCGTTTGACGGCTCAACTGTTGAGTATATTTTTGAAATAAATGCCAGTTATACATATAGAATAGATACTCCTACGGTTGGAATTAAAGTGCTTGAAGAAGGATGGGAAGGAGATGAGAGAGAAGAAGCATCGTCAGCGGGCGAAGAAGGCGGAGCAGTATGCGGAGACGGCATTTGTGATGTAGGAGAGAATGTAGAAAACTGTCCATCAGATTGTACTGGAGAAATTCCACTTTATTAATATTATAAAAATGTATAAAAACAGAAAAAACATAGAGGAAAACATGAAGAAAATACTTCCTGCACTTGCACTTTGTATAGTTATAGCAGTTGCAGGATGCGCCATGCCTTTTGGAGATAACGGTGGAGAGCAGACAGTAGGTACAGGTTATCCAGGAGTTGCCTTAACCAGCTTCTATCCAGTTTCTCAAGAAGTAAATGCAGGCGGACAGGTTACTCTTTATTTAGCAGTCCAAAATAATGGGTATTTTAGAGGAGAAGACGTATCAGTTACTATTTTTAACTGCGGTTCAATAAATCAAGGGACTTTGGAATCAGGCGCCGGAACTATAGTAGATTCGGATGGAGATGGGTTATACGATTGCAATGAAGTAATTGAATTTGGAGATTTAGACAAGCCGGACAGGAAATTAAATATCCCCGGGGAAATTGTAGAAGAGCAGATAACATTTGATGTACCTCCTGAAGGATTTCCAGAAGGAAGAAGCCCAAGTACATTTTCAGCAAGGGTTTCTTATGATTATATGAGCACTGCATCAAGAGACGTAGTCATTACTACATTTGAAAACTACAGGGAAAAAGGAGGAAATCTTGAAGTAGGACCACTGACCCATATAAGCGATCCTGCTCCATTAAGTGTAAATATTATTGCACCAACAGATGCGGTAAAAATTACAGAAGAAGGAGAACTGCCTAAATTTACAGTTTCAGCTGAAATTAAAAACATGGGCGGAGGATATGTTAAAAATAAGGAGCTGGACAGTGTAAAACTATGTTATGATTCAAATTTTGTTAAGCCGGTTGAAAATGAAGACGGTGGAGATGATGAAACAACATACGGAGATTTTAACCAGCCGGATGGAGACTCTGGTTGTTTAAGTCTTTCTTCAGACAACTCAAAACTTACACTAATTGGACAGACCAACCAGTGGAGAACTTTAAGCGCACAATTCGAAGTACTTGAAGATTCAGTTGCAGTTCAGGACATTGCAGGCTTTTCTGCCGAGCTTGAATATCCATATCATACCGATAAAACAACGCAAATTACAGTGCTTAAATCATAATTATGATAGATAAAAAAAGAATAATTTCAATATCAGTACTTCTTATATTAGTTATATTTGTTTCCGGATGCCAGCAGGCAGAGCAGTGTCCCGTAGAAGTTTCTCAGACAAAAGGACTTGTTATACAGGATTTGAGGATGAGCTACGATGAAGTTCCAGTAGGAGATACAGTAAGTCTGCAGGCAGAAATACAAAACAGAGGAACAGATGTTGCAGAAAATATAGTTGTTGATTTATGGGGGCATACTGGATTTTCAGTTGTTAATGAAGAAGGACAGACAATAGGAGATGGCGAGCCTTCTAGCGATGTTATTAATAGTTTAGCCCCGCCAAATTTAGATGTATGCAGTGCAGGAGATGTAAAAATTGTTAAATGGAACCTTAAAGCAGGATGCGATCCCAGAGAAACAAGTCTTGCGATTTCAGTTGATTATGATTATGAATCAAAAGGCTGGGCGTCAATATTTCTAGTTTCTTCAGATGAAGCGGAAAAAGCCGGCAGATTTGAACAAACGGGGGAAAATGTCCCGTCTGCAGGACCCATACAGACAAAGATTGAACCGGTTCAGAATGAACCTGTTATTCTAGGAGAAAACGGAGACTTTGATGTAAGAATCAGATTTGAAAATGTTGGAAACGGACTTACTCAGGGACCTAAAGATAATGAAGATAAAAGAGCATCTAATGTTATTGAAGAAGTCGTTCTTAGTGTAGAAGGACCCTGTAACTTTACAGATGCAAATGAAAATGAAGATGAAGACGCTACAGAAGATGTAATACAGACAGATTCAGAAGAAAACCAGTATTTATTATGGAAAGTTTCAACAGGAGAACAAGTTGCTTTAAGTTCAAACAGCCAGGAAGCAGTTAAAGTTGCTCATCTAACTGTTCCAGAAGAACAGCTTGAAGGATTCATAAAAGATTTCTGTACAATAACTTCTGAAGCTAAATATCATTACAGAATAGTTGAATCAACCTCAGGAAAAGTAGGAATTACAGGAAGCACAAGTCAGGTTAAAGCCTGCAGAGAAGCAGAATAAATTGAAGATTCTAAAAAGTATTTTTGAAAATTAACCTATATATCTTAGTTCGTCTTCGTCAGCTTCTTCCTCTTCTTTCTTTTGTTTTTTCTTCTTTTTCATTACTTTCTTCATCATTTTTTCCAAGCCGAGTCTGAATTTTTCAAGTTCTTTCGCTCTTTTTTCAAGATCCCCTAGTGGTATTTTGATATCAAGATGCTTTCCAAGAACATTAATTATCGCTTCGCCTGCTTTTGCATCAATTAATAATGGATGGCCAGGCGTCTCTCCCATTAAGCATACTGAATTCATTCCTTCAAGTTTTCCCAAACCAAGGAGTATACCTGAAGCGCCGACAATTCCTCCTCTTGCGCCTCCCTTCGGTGTAAAGCTTACATCAAGGCCCTTAAACGACTTCATTGCCTTTTTAGTGCTTGCAGCGCCGTATACTTTGGGTTCTTTGAGGAGTTTTCCAGTGGCATATCCACCGACTGTAATTATATCTTTAACTCCAAATTCTTTTGCAACTTCAATTATTTTTTCGCAGATTTCGTACTGCCCTTCAACTGTTGCTCCCTGTGCTTCTCCTACAACAACTAAGAGGTCTCTGTCTGCGTCTTTTAATTTAATTCCATAGAAATTGTTTGTAAGCATGTCAATTAACCCATTCGACTTGATTAAGACCTGCGGAGGGAAGTGAGGAGAATAAAGTTCTGCAAATTTCTTTGCTTTAAACTCTTTTACTAAATGCTCTGCTACAAGCCTTCCAACCTGTCCGAAACCTGGCAGTCCTTCTAAAAGAATTGGATTTCTTAATTCCGGCTTTTTGTCAAAATATTTAATGAATGATTCCATGTTGCTTTTTATTACGCTTTTTCCTCTTATAAACTCTACGTTCTTCTCCATATTTGTCCCTTATTGAAAATCTTGGTGGCTCTGCCTTGTTGATTTCAGAACCGCACTTCGGGCATTTTTTCTTCAAAGTATAGACATTGCACTTTTTGCAGTGCAGAATTTTAGCCATTATCTGTTTAGTTTTACTTCTCCTTCGTTGGAAGAAAGCGCTTTAGTAAGTGTTTTGTTTAAGGTATCAAGAGACTTTTCAGCAGTTTTATAATTTGGAGCAGTTATTACAACTCTATATTTTGGAGCTGCAATGTATTTGAATTCTACTTTTACTTCATCTCCTTCCGCTTCTTTAACTCCTTTTTCAACTGCTTTCTTAACTAATTCAATACCGTCATCTGCCATCGTTGATATTTTAAAATCCGCCTTAATTTCAACAGTCGGCTTTTCTATCTGCTCTTTTGCAACTTCCGTTAAAATTTTCTTCCATTTTTCAGGAAGTTTTGATTTTGAAAAGATCTGCTTGCCTTCAAAAGATGCTTTTTCTAATGGTTCATAAAGCCCCCCAAATTCATCTTCAAGCATGTTAATTATTTTAGGAACTTTTTCCTTGTCTTCAATTTTTTTGCCTGCATATTCAATTAATTTTGCAGCGCTGTTCTCCTTTTTATACTGCTCTAGTTTTCTCTTTTTTTGAGAATCCTTAACAGCTTTTAAAGATAAATCGATATGTTTTTTCTTTTTGTCAACTTTAAGAACCTTTACGACTACTTTCTGTCCTTTTTCAACATGGTTTCTGATATTTTTAATCCATTTTGAAGAAATTTCAGAAATATGGAGCATACCATCGTGTTTTGGATACTCTTCCATTGTAATGAAAGCGCCGTGCTGAGTTATATTCTTAACTGTACCTATGACTATTTCGCCTTCTTCCGGATACTCCGGTTTTTTACTTTTAGAGTTAGATGCCATTTTAAGTAAAGAATTAAACTAAGTTGTTATTAAAAGTATTGATAAGTAACTATTCCAGAACTTTCAGAATTTTTGTCTGAATTTTTGTTTTTCCGCCGGTAGGTCTTGCTATTTCCTTTCCGCATTTAGTGCAATTAATAATTGAACTTGCAGACCCGAAAATCTTCTGTTCGTTTCCGCATGAACACTTTACTAAGACAAATTTACTTTCCATCATTTTTTAGTTATCTCGAATTTTTTTGTTCTATATGTTGTTTTTCTTGTTGCTGATTTTCCGCATTCTGAACATTTATATCTAAGATCCTGCCTCTGGGTCGGTTTTTTTCCTGAAGGCATTGGTTTTGGGAAAGACCCATATCCTTTCATTTTCCGCCTGAACCTTCTCTGACCCTGGGAAAGGGTTCGAGTCTGCTTCTTTTTTACAGGCTCCACTTTATGCATGGTGTGCTTTCCGCACCATTTGCAGAACATGTTCATCTCGTTTGGAATTTTCATTGTTTTTCAGCTTTTCCGTTGTTTACGAATATTTTAGCATTTTCAGGGGGAAGTTCAACAACATCTCCTGAATTGAAAGGACCGTAGTCCTTTAAGTCTGCTCCCACAATTTGAGGTACATCTTCAAGTATTTTTACCTTTATATAATCTTTCCCCTCTCCTTCTTTAGAGGAATCAACTGAGCTTTCCTGTTTTCCTTTGTTTTCTTCTTTGCTTTTTTCCGTTTCTTCCTGTTTATTTTCCTCTTTTTCGGGCATTTCTTCTTTCGTATCTTTGTTTTCTTCCTTCTTGGATTTGCCGTTTTCAACCTGAATATGATATTTTTTCAAAAGATCAACAAGCTTCTCAAAGAGTTCCTTTTCAACAGAAGTCATTTCCTTTAAATTCGGTTTTTCATTTGACCTGACCGCTCTTAAAGCCTGATAAAATGTTTTCTTTTCTCTCCTGCTTTGGATATCTTCAAAAATAACTTTTGCATTTCTTAGTTCATTGTAAGCCATTTTGTCCTCTGCTTTCTGCTCAAGATAATTTTGAACGCTGGAATAGAAAGCGTCCTCTAAATCTACAAGCTTCTCGCTATGCTTCTCCTTTCTTTGGATTTCCCTCAATGTTTCATAAGTTATGACTTCAGTCATTTGATAGATTATAGATGTTGGATATTAGATAAGAGTGCGTGATGATGCCAAATACACACCTATTATCGAGTGTCTATTGTCTATTACCGATTATATTTCTTTTCCTTTATTATCTTTTTTGTTTTTGTTCTTCTTTTTATTACTTTTCTTTTTCTTTCTCTTCTTCTTTTTGTGTCTTCTCGAATCTTTTACTTTTGAAAGAGTATAAGTTACAGGGTTGTGGATTTTCTTGCAGAATTCATCCGGAGTGCATACGCCGAATGCAGTGTAGTAGCCGGGATGCCTGCAGTTTGGCGCCATTTGGGGTTTTGACCTTGAATACTGGTTGTTAAGTGTTGTTTTAATTAGTGTCTTTTTCAGAGGAGGCTCGTTCTTTTCATTCCAGGAAAGAAGAAGATTCTCAACATCCTCTTTTTTCCAGCCGATATGATGCAGATAAGTTATTAGAATGAATATACTTCTCTTTCTCCCGTCTTTTATGCCTTCAAGAATGTTTCTGATGCACGGCGGAAAAAATCCTTCTTTAATTGCCCTGGCAGGAAGCTTCATATCCCCTATTTTTGCTGTTTTAGGAGACGGTTTTTTTGATGCATAATAAAGAGTCCTGTCCAGAAGATTGAATGCTTCATTTTCTTTTGCATCTGTTTTCAAGAAAGTAGTAGTTACTTTGACATTTTCCGGCTTTGCTGTTTCTTTGTCAAAGTTTTCAAGCTGTTCTTTTGTAATTGGAATGCTTGCCATCCACGTCTTTCTATGCAAGCAGTAAGGGAGCCTGAATAAATGCCGGCTGGTAATTAAGGCGCTGTCTAATGAAAGGACCTTTTTAGGGTCTTCCTGAAAGCGTTTTTTCATATCGTCATATGTAAAATCTCTTAAAAAATTAATTACCTCCTTTGGAAAATCAGGATACTTTTTACTTATGTCCCCAACACCCATGATTTTTTTAGGAAATGCTTCAAAAGGTATACTTAAATGAAACCCCCTGTTTCCTGAAAATTTTATTCCGTAGCTTGAAATCCCAAATAATTCAAATGCATCAATTAAGGAAAGAGCTGCTTCTTCTGCATAATCTAAAGAACGGTAGCAGTCAATATCTATAATTAAATCCCAGCCGGTTCTTAAAGAATCCATTTTTTCTGAACGCATACCTGTTTTCAAAGAAAGAGGATTTCTCCATCTTTCAACGGAGCCGTGAAGACTGACTGCACCCTGTTTAATCATCTGTTCAACATCTTTTTCATAAAAAACAGCACCAGGTCTTTTTCCAAACTTTCCGTCTGACAGTACCGGAGCTACTTCTCTTCCTTCTGCTATTTCAAAAATAGCTTTTTGAATTTCCGGTCTGGAATAATACTCCAGAATTTCTTTCTGCTCCATTCTCCTGAATAATAAGAGAACTAGGTTGGATTTATAGTTTTAGGAACTTTTCCTCAGCTATATCTTCTTGAACCTTTTCTTTAAATCCTTCAGGATGTGAGGAAGTGTAGTGTATTCCATTTCTTCTTCACTCAGTCTATGAGGTTCAAATGGTCCGTGCCGTCTCATATAGTCTGCAACATCCAGTGCTTTTTCTCTTGCTCTATCAAAAGATATATCTGCAAACAAATCTTTTGGACCAACTAAAGTTCCGTCTGAAATGGTAAAACCAAGAGCTATTATTCTTGGCGGTCCGTCAAATCTTGCAGGGGTTGCATCTAACTCCGAGACGGGCATTATTGGCCCTCTGTGGCTTCCTCTCATCCAGCCGGCTGCCAGATGCGGGAATGCGAAAGGCTCAATAAGTTCTCCGACTGCAGGGAAGCCTGACTGTCCTCTTACGACAGCAACAGGGTCGTCCTTTCCTACATATTTTCCTGCAATTTTTGAAAGCTTTTCAGTTGAAATTGCTCCTGCAACTTCATTGTCTGACCTTCTGTAAACTCTTTTTATTAAATAGCGTGATGTGGTTCCGATTAAAGCCAGAAGCGCCGGGTTTTCTTCGGGCGACTTGATTTTAATCTTCTTCTTTTCTTTTATGTCGTGGACTTCAAATTCAAACCCCTTTCTCATTTTAGGGTCGATTACAAGTCCTGCAGTTGAGAAAGGATCTGCAAAAATTTTATAGAACGGAAGGCTGAAAGCGCCTGGATCCGTTTTGTCTGCAGCAAATACTACTACAGGTTCTGCAGGTCTCTCTTCAAACTCCATTTCTGCTACGCCGGGCCCCATTCCTTTTACATTGCCTGAGAATGAGCTTTTCAAAAGGTCCTGTCCCGCTCCGTAAAGTCCTGCGTCTTTTGCAGCAAGGGCTGCATCATTGAACGAATCCCATGCAAGTGTATGTATTTTCTTTGAGTCCGCTCCCTGATAATGAGTCATGATCAATTCGATGTCGTCTCCGCATCGAGTTATATAGAAGTCGTTTATGAGCTCCTCTTCAAGAGCATTTTCTAATCTTTTTTCGCAGACTTCAATTAACTCCGGCGGGGCTTCAACATGTCCCGGTGTAGAGCCAACATCTGCTTTTATTACTGAAAGTGTAACTTTTTCTGCCATTATTAATACCTCCGGAAGATTATTAGAATTGGTTATATTTAAATGTGTGGTAATTGATGGTAAATAGTAGATAGTGAATGGTTCTGTCCGTAGCTGGCAGCTGCTAGTGAGGCAGAACACCTCTAAAGATAAAAGCTGCCAACTATGTATCGAACAATTTACCATTAACTATAAACCATTAACCAAAAATTGAAAAATGCCTGCCTGTTTTCTCCAGATATTCTTCTTCTAGAAAGTCTAAAAAGATGTGTGAAAATAAGCCGATTGAAATGAGCAGGAACGGTCTTAAAAATAAGCCGACTGCAAATAAAATTATCGGAAGTTCAATCATGTGAAATATTGGATAAAATCTGCTCCCGTCTTTTAACTGCTTGAAAAAAGTGTAGGCTTCCTTTATATTTAGGCTCTTGTTCTCTTGTATATGGATTAAAATATGGTCGGAATCCGCCAAAACTCCAGCGGCGAAAATGAGCCAGACGTGCCATCCGAAAAACGGATAAAAAACTGCCGATACTACAATTGAAACTATTATATGATATTTTGGAAGCATTTTCAAACGTTAATCGGATTGATAAGATATAGGTTTTTCGATTTGTGAAGTAAAATTATATAAATAAGATTCAATTAATCTGTTCTTGGAAGAATGGACTGGGGAATTGAAAACAGATTAAATCGAATATTTGACAAGAAGTCAGGCAACGCTTTAATGCTTGCCATAGACCACGGATATTTTTTAGGACCTACTTCCGGTTTGGAAAAGCCGTATGAAGCAGTCAAAGATTTAATTCCGCATGCTGACTGTTTAATGCTTACCAGAGGAGTTCTGAGAAACTGCGTTCCAAAAGACTTAGACAAGCCGATTGTTTTAAGAGTTTCTGGAGGAACGAGTATTGTAGGGCCTGAATTACTGCATGAAGGAACCACTGTTTCAATGGAGGAAGCAATTAGATTGAATGCTTCCGGAGTTGCGTATTCAGTCAGGATTGGAGCTGACTTTGAAAGAGATACTATTCTTGACTTAGGAAAATGGGCTGACAAAGGAAACAGATACGGAATGCCTGTTCTTTCAGTTACAGCTGTCGGAAAAGATATGAAAAAGGACGCCAGATATCTGGCTCTTGCGACAAGACTTTCTGCTGAAACAGGAGCTCATTTTGTTAAAACGTACTACTGCGACAATTTTGAAAAAGTTACTGAAACTGCAACTGTTCCTGTAGTAATTGCAGGAGGAAAGAAGAAACCGGAGAAAGAAGCGTTGGAGATGGCTTACAATGCTATTTCAAAAGGAGCAAGAGGCGTTGACATGGGCAGAAATATATTCCAGTCAGAGAATCCGGTTGCAATGATTAAGGCAGTTAAATCTATTGTTCATAAAGGAATAGATGCAGAGCAGGCGTGGAATTTGTATAAGAGCGAAGAATGATAAACACTTTTGAAATTATTGGATCACTTGGACTGCTTTTAATAACAGCAGGAGTTTTAACAAAGGGCCGGAAAAAACAGGATATGCTTTTCATTGCCGGAGGAGTTTGCCTGGAAACCTACAGCATTGGAATTCAGAACGGAATTTTTATTGTGCTTCAGCTTGTTTTTACTGTTGCAGCAATTGTTGATTTTTTGAAAGTTAGTGAATTTTTTTAAGCCCATCTTTCTCGCAAAGATCCATTTCATTAAAACATTTAGAAACCTCAAATTAACTTCACAAGCTACCCGTTGCCCAGTTAATTCATTTCAAATGCTTCAGCTTTTCTGCATGAACTAAATGATTTTTATTATGTTCATAAAAATGTTTTAGAAGGAGTCTGCCGGCTTGTTCGGCGCCGTATTCTTTCCAAAGTTTTTCAATTTCTGCTATATGATGTCTGTTTCCCGGCTTTTCAACAAACCGAACTAATTCTTCCAAATCAGTATCAGTAAGCGGTTTTAGTTCAAGGGCGTATTTGTCATTCTTTTCTGCATGTTTTTCAATTGATTTTCTTAATTCTGAAACATGTTTTTTTACATCTGCGTGCTTTGGTATTACTCTGATTAATGTGGATAAAATCTCTTCAAAAAAATTATTTATTTCTTCGTGATTAGCCATACTTTCATTTAGAGAAAATACTATTTAACTTGAACGCAATTGTTTTAGTATGGAAATAGAATACATTGCATTTGATTCATTGGGAGTAAAATCCAGCTGTATTTTTGTTGAAACAGATGACATTAAAGTTTGTATAGATCCAGGAGTCGCGATTGAAACCGGCTCGTTTCCCCTGCCTGAAAAGGAAAGAGAAGAAAAAGTTGCTGAATATAAAAAGAAAATCGCAGAAGCCTGCTCAAAAGCAGATATAATTGTAATTTCTCACTATCATTATGACCATCACATGGTTATTCCAGAATGGTATGAAGGAAAAACTCTTCTGATTAAAGACCCTGAAAATAAAATAAATAAAAGTCAGAGAAAAAGGTCAAAAAAACTTCTTAATGAAATAAATCCGTCTGAAATTAAAATTGCAGATTCAAATAAGTTCAAGTTTGGAAATACTGAAATAAAATTTTCTAAACCGATGGCCCATGGTTTAAAAGAAACAAAACTAGGCTATGTTTTAATGACTAAAATTTCTGAACCTGACTACAGTATTCTCCATACTTCTGATTTAGACGGGCCTTCGGAAGAAGAGCATGCAGACTTAATAATAAAAGAAAACCCAAATCTTTTAATTTTGGACGGAGCTCCTACTTATCTGCTCGGTTTCATCCATTCCTATTACAATTTATGCAGGGCAGTCCTTAATTTAAGGAGAATTATAAGAGAAAGCAGTATTGAAAAAATCATCCTGGACCATCATGCTTTGCGGGACTACAGATACAAAGAATTTTATTATTTGGCATTTAAAGAAGCTGAAAAGCAGGGCGTTGAACTTCAATCAGCTGCCGAAGAAATCGGTCTTGAGCCGGCAGTTATTGAAGGCTACAAAAAATACGGCTCTACAAAATGGAAGAACTGGAGAAAACTGACTGAAGAAAAGATGAGAAAAATTCTGAAAAATGCTAAAGAGAACGACCTAATAAATAAGAGAACAACTGAATTTGCTGAATCCGAACTTGGAAAACTTGACTGAATTAAGGAATATCTATGTAAGGGACGCATTCGCATTCATCATTGCACTTTTCAGTTAAGGAACAGTCGGATTTTGACTCGCACTGCTCGCCCGGTTCAAGAACTCCGTTTCCGCATTCGTATCCTGGTTCTTCTTCCTGTACAATTCTGCATCCGTCTTCGTCGCATTCGATACAACCGCTGACCAAAATTACTGAAATTAGGAGAACTGAAGCCAGAACTGATTGATATTTTGAATTCATTGTAAGTTTTTATTAGATTAAATCATTTAAATTAGTTATTAATTTTAACTAAACAAAAATCTATTAAATAAAAGAACCTATTCTGGTCTATGAGAGCAGCAGTTTACTATAATAACTCAGATGTAAGAACAGAAGAAGTTGAAAACCCTGAAATTGAAGAAGGAGAAATACTTGTTAAAATTATGGCTTCCGGCATCTGCGGCTCCGATGTCATGGAGTGGTACAGAATTAAAAAGGCTCCTCTTGTTTTAGGACATGAAATTTCAGGAATTGTTGAGGAAAGTAAAAATGAAAATTTTGAACAAGGAGACCGAGTCATGTCTACTCATCATGTTCCCTGTTATGAATGTAAATACTGCGAATCAGGACATGAAACCGTATGCGATTCGCTAAGAAATACTAAATTTTATCCAGGAGGATTTGCCGAATTTGTAAGAATTCCAAAAATTAATGTGAAGCACGGAACTTTGAAGCTTCCAGAAGAAATTTCTTTTGAAGAAGGTACCTTTCTTGAACCTTTAGGATGCGTTGTCAGAGGACAGAGAATTGCAGGCATTAAAAAGGGGCAGAAAGTTTTGATTCTTGGTTCCGGAATTTCAGGACTTCTTCATATACAGCTGGCAAAATATTTAGGAGCTGAATCTGTTATTGCAACAGACATTTCAGATTACAGATTAAAGAAAGCAGAAGAACTTGGAGCAGACAAAGTTTACAAGGCGGATGAACTTCCGGCTGATTTAAAAGCTGAAAGAGTAATTGTATGTACGGGGGCAATGCCGGCAATTGAACAGGCATTCAAATCCGTTGATAAAGGCGGGACAATCCTTTTCTTTGCTCCGACAAAACCAGATGCTAATGTTGAAATGCCTCTCTGGGATTTATGGAAGGACTGTGTAACTTTAACTACAACTTATGCGGCTGCAAGAGGCGATCTTCTTGAAGCATTTAATCTAATTAAAAACAAGAGCATAAACATTGAAGATATGATTACTCATAGACTGCCTTTGGAAGAGACTCAGAAAGGTTTTAAACTTGTAGCAGAAGCAGAAGATTCTGTCAAAGTTATAATTGAACCAAATAAATAGGACTACTTTTTTAAGATTTAACCGAAACCAAAAGAATTGTTCCCTTCTTCATATCGTTTTTTAGCTTCATTTCCTAATTTTACAACATCATTTCTTTCTAAAACAAATTCTTTTGACTGCTCAATCTTAAAGCCGGCTTTTTTAAAGAAAGACTCTGTTTCCTTCAAGGTTTCAAAGGCATTATCTCTTACTTCTTCTGAAAGAATGTTCACTTTTTTAACCAGCCCTCTTTCCTGTTCTAAAACATCTTCCTCTAATTCATTCTTCTTGAACAAAAGAGGCGTTTTTCTGCTGTGAAGGAAAAGAATCATTCTTCCTCCCTTTTTCAATGTTCTTTTTAATTCATTTACAGCCTTTTTCTTGTCAACATATGAAAAAACAAAACCACATAAAATTAAATCCATGCTTCCTTTTTCCAAAGGAATTTCAGTAACAGTTCCCTTAATTCTACTAAATGGATATCTGATTTTTCTTTTAGAGGGTTTAGCAATGTCCATTGCTATGTATTTAGGAAAAATGGGACCGAGATAGTTGAATGTCTTTCTAAGAAGATAATCTCCGGGTTCGGAACCAACTTCCAGTATTTTCATTGGCTGACCCTCATACTTTTCATTTATAAAATTCAAAAGTTTCTCCAAAAATTTTTTAACTACTGGATATTTTTGATAAGGAAATATTGAAGTTGTAGAAATATTCTCTTTCCCTGCCAGTTCATATATTGTCTCCCACAATTTTCCCTGATCTCTTGGTGGATTATTCATATATGCACTGTAAATCTTATCCAATATTAAGTTTCTGACTGAGAAAATTACCAAAAACTAAGATAGAATATTGAAATAATTCTTTTCTATAATCTAAACAACAATAAAGTATAAATACTAGAAATTGTTAGAAACACTAAATGTTGTGTATTGGTAAATAGAGACACGCTATATATAGTGTGAAAGGGAAAAGGAAAGAAATACAAATTTGACAAAATGAAGTGCCCGTACTGTAAAACTAATGATACAAGAGTTCTTGAATCTAGAGAGATTCAGGACTCAACTAGAAGAAGAAGAGAGTGCAACTCCTGCAATAAAAGATTTACAACCTACGAAAGAGTAGAAAAAATTGACCTGACTGTTGTAAAGAAAAATGGAGATGAAGAACCTTTCAACAGAGAAAAAATGAGGAAAGGTATGCTGAGAGCCCTTGAAAAAAGACCTGTAACTATGGAACAGGTTGATAAAGCAACTGACTCAATAGAAAGCAACTTGAGAAAGCTGAAAAGTACAAAAATTAAAAGTGAAAAAATTGGGAAAAAAGTGATGAAGAAACTGAAAAAACTTGATGAAGTTGCTTACTTAAGATTTGCATCCGTCTATAAAGAATTTGACGACGCGCATTCATTCAAAAAAGAGCTGAAAAATTTAAAATAAAAAAGGAGGAGAAAAAATGACCGATAATACAATGAAAAGACATGTTAGGAAAAGGGACGGAAGGATTGTTCCTTTTGATGAAGAAAAAGTAGCAAAGGCAATTTTTGCCGCAGCAAAAGCTGTAGGCGGTGATGATTATGAACTTTCAAAGAAACTTGCAAGAAAGGTAGCAAACATTCTGGAAATTTTCTTCAAGAGCGGACAGGTTCCGACTGTTGAAAGTATTCAGGACCTTGTTGAAAAAACACTTATTGAAGAAGGGCATGCTAGAACTGCAAAAGCTTATATTCTTTACAGAAAACAGAGACAGAGACAGAGAGATACAGAATCATTGGTTCTTGATATAAACAAAACTATGAACGGCTATCTCAAAAGAAACGACTGGAAAGTTAAAGAAAACAGCAATATGGTTTATTCAAGCTCCGGGCTTTTATTCCATCTGGCAGGTTCGGTCCTTGCAAACTACACTTTAAGCAATGTATATCCTGATGAAATTTCTGAATCCCATAAAATGGGGGACATCCATATACACGACTTAACTATGGGAATAATGGGATACTGCGCTGGATGGTCGTTAAGGCAGTTAATTAAAGAAGGATTCAATGGAGTTCCCGGAAAAATTGATTCAAAGCCGGCAAAGCATCTGAATGCTGTTGTATGGCAGATAATCAATTTTATAGGAACTCTGCAGAATGAATGGGCGGGAGCTCAGGCTTTCAGCTCATTTGACACATATCTGGCCCCCTTCATAAAAACAGATAATCTGAATTATGACAAAGTCAAGCAGAGCATTCAGGCATTTGTCTTTAACATGAACGTTCCAAGCAGGTGGGGTGGACAGACTCCATTTTCAAATATAACTCTTGACTGGGTTGTTCCAGAAGATATGAAAGAACAGAAAGCAATTGTTGGAGGAGAAGAGCAGGATTTCACTTATGGAGACTGCCAGAAAGAAATGGACATGATAAACAAGGCATTCATTGAAGTTATGACAGAGGGAGATGCAAAGGGAAGGATATTCACTTTCCCTATACCTACATACAATATAACTCCGGACTTTAACTGGGAAAGTGAAAATGCAAAAATGCTGTTTGAAATGACTGCAAAGTACGGACTTCCCTACTTCCAGAATTTCATTAATTCTGAACTTAATCCGGGCGATGTAAGAAGCATGTGCTGCAGGCTTCAGATGGACATGAGAAAGCTCAGACAAAAGGGCGGTGGGCTCTTTGGCGCCGCAGAAATGACTGGTTCATTAGGAGTAGTAACTTTGAACATGCCTAAAATTGGATATCTGAGCAAGGATGAAGATGATTTCTTCCAGAGAATAGATGAACTAATGGAGCTGGCAAAAGAATCTCTTGAAATTAAAAGAGATATTGTTGAAAAAAACATGCAGGCAGGCTTTATGCCTTACACAAAAAGATATCTGGGAAGTTTAAAGAACCACTTTTCAACTATTGGATTAGTTGGAATGAATGAAGCTCTGCAGAATTTCTTTTCTGAAGAAGTTACAATAGCTACTGAGAAAGGAAGGAAATTTGCAGAAAAAGTATTGATCCACATGAGAGACCGTCTGAAAGAATATCAGGAAGAGACAGGACATATCTATAATCTGGAAGCGACCCCTGCAGAAGGAACAAGCTACAGTCTTGCCAGAAAAGACAAAGAACAATTCTCAGATATAATTACTGCAGGAGAAGATGAACCTTACTACACAAACTCTACACAGTTGCCAGTAGGACACACAAAAGACATATTTGAATCTTTGGACCTGCAGGATCCTCTGCAGACCAAATATACCGGAGGAACAGTGCTACATGGTTTCATGGGAGAGAGAATTACTGATGCAGAAACCTGTAAGAAACTGGTAAAGAGAATAGCAGAAAACTATAGTTTGCCTTACTTCACCATATCCCCTACATTCAGTATATGTCCTGAACACGGATACATGTCCGGAGAAGTAGAGGAGTGCCCTGACTGCGGGCAGAAATGTGAAATATTCAGCAGGGTTGTTGGATACTACCGGCCTGTAAGGAACTGGAATGACGGAAAGCAGGAAGAATGGAAAGAGAGGCAGGAATTTAATGAAGAAGCATCAATGAAAAGTGAAAGAGGAAATAAAGTGAAAGCTCCTGCTTCAGGAGGAGCTAATGCTTAAAAAGTACAAGCTTTTCTACACGCCAACCTGCCCAAAATGTCCTGCTGTAAAAAAATATGTCAAAGAAAATTTGGAAATAAAAGGGGAAATGATAGATGCTTCTAAGCCGGATGGCTTGGAAGAGGCTCAGAAATTCAATGTAAGTCGAGCCCCTACTGTTCTTTTCTTTGACGAGAAAAATAATGTCATTTGTAAGGCGCATACAACGGGAGAGATAGACAAATGCATCTCAAAATCGCAGGACTAGTAAAGACATCAGCAGTAGATTATCCGGGAAATATCTGTTCAACTATATTCACTGCAGGATGTAATTTTAGATGTCCCTACTGCCATAATCCAGAGCTTGTTAATGTTCCAGAAGATTTAGAAACTGTTTCTGAGCAGGAAGTGCTGGAGCATTTGGAAAACAGAAAAAATATTTTGGACGGGCTATGTATAACGGGAGGAGAACCGTTAATTTTTGACCTAAAAGAATTTTTGAAAAAAGTAAAAGAACTTGAACTAAAAGTAAAGCTTGATACAAACGGAACAAATCCGGAAAGGTTAAAAAATCTAATTGATGGTGAACTTATTGACTATGTTGCCATGGACATAAAAGCCCCGCTTAGAAAATATTCGGAAGTTGTAAATGCAGAAGTTGATGTCGATAAAATTAAAAAAAGTATTGAAATAATTAGAAACAGCGGGCTTGACTATGAATTCAGGACTACCGTTGTTCCTTCATTTACTGATGAATCCGATTTAATTAAAATTGGAGAAGAACTGAAAGGTTCAAAAAAATATGCAATTCAACAGTTCAAACCGACAAAAGCACTGGATAAAAAGGTTCTTGAAATTGAGCCTTATACAAAAGAGACACTGAAAGAACTTAAGAAAAAACTGGAAAAATATTTTGAAGAAGTTGAATTAAGAGTTTGAGCTTGCACTAGAAGAAATGGCCAATTAACTAAGCTCAGTTAAATTAAACTTATAAATACGGATTTTGATAGGTTATTCGCTTCCAGCACCGGAAGGTTTAAATGTAATTGAAATCAATTACGAGTATGGCCATGGAAACATTACAAATTAGAATGCCCGAAGAGCAGATTGATGAAATAGACCTCCTGGTAAAGAAGGGTATATATGCAAGCAGAAGCGAGGCAATAAGAACAATGATAAAAGAATTTGAAAGCATAAAAGAAACTATTGAAGTGTTTTCAGATCCTAAACTTGTCAGAGATATAAAGCAAGGCCTAAAAGAACTGAAAGAAAGCAAAATCATTCCACTGGAAGAACTAAGGAAAGATGTACAAAGTAAACGTAACTCCAGTGGCAAAAAAGTTTCTTAGTAAGCTGGACAGATTTGAGGAAAAAAGAATACTAAAATCTCTTAAGAAACTGGCTAAAAGGCCCTGCAGTATTGCTAAGCGTTTAACAGAAAAAGATCTCTGGTCGTTGAAGGTTGGTTTGAATAATTTTCGCGTTATTTTTAAAGTTAATGAAAATCAAAAACAAGTAAGTGTGGTTGCGATTGGCAAGCGTAGAAATATTTATGACAAGATTTAGAACTTTTAGTTTTATAATTTAGTTTGAGATTTAATCATTCTCAATTCTTGGTGCAAGTATGAATGAAAGCTGTATCTTGTCAACTACTTTAAAATTCAGTTTCATTGGATATTCATCTCCTAAGTGAATATCACACTCAGGACTTAACTTTGAGGCCTTAATTATTTTTTTAAGGTAGTCTAAAGGAAACATTGACCTTGCTTTTTTATCCACTGATAAGTTAATTAAAGACTCGTTTCCCTGTTCCAGAATAAGTTCTGACTTCCTGTTTTCATTCTTTGCAAGCATTTTCAAGGAATCTGAATCTGCTTCAAAAATTAAAGCATCCCCGACAATTTCTGCATCTGAAATTCCATCTTCAAGGACTGAAGTTTTTAACTTTGCATTTACAGAAAAATTTAAGTCAGGTGACTTTGCTTCCTGTTTAATGTCAAGAAGTGGTATATTGAAAGACCTCTTATGACTGCCTGAAAGTTCAATTGAAAGTACATTTCCTTTTAATTCAAGAGTTACCTTATCTTTCGGCTTTGCCCTTTTCAATACAGATGTTAAATCACCTATATTCAATCCGATTTCAGTATCCTTATCAATATCAAAACTTGAAAAAGCGCTGGATAATAGTCTTAAATCAACGAGAGAAACATTTGCAGCATCCATACTCTTTAATTGAATTCCGTCCTTGGACAGTTTAAACACGCCCTCTGTTAGAATAGAGGAAACTGTATTTATTCCGTCTCTGAGGATGTCTGAATTGTCTAAAACAGCCTTGAATTTAGCCATATTATTCTCCCATTATATACAAGCTATTTAGAAGCCGCCCCATAGCAAGTGGGAAACGATCATTCCAACAACAAAAGCAATGACTAATATCAGTAACGGTCCGATACCGCCTGCCATTATGAAGGATATTCCTTCAGTGACAGAAGCAACAGATACACCGGCAGCGGGCTTGGTTATACAGTTGGTTTCTTCCTCAGCCGCAAAAACTCCGGTGACAAAAGCCAGTGCCACGATGCTTAAGAGCGTAACTTTTATCGCTTGTTTTTTATCCATTTTTATCTCCTTTATCTAATACACATATGGTTTTATATAGATTTCTGTTAAGCTCCGACATATCCTGTATAAATTCAGAGCTTATCTCCAGCCCGTCCTGCGTTTTGACGGGTCTGCCGAAAACGCGCACCACTTGTCCTTTTGAAAGAGATTCGCCAGAGTCAATTTTTATTTTTGAGGTTTCATCCTTTATTAAAACAGAATTATCAGATTTGATAATCTCTCCGACAATCCTGACCCTGACATCCTCTTCGCTTATATCGTCTATGCACCTCTCTACAGCGGGCGCCCTTCTCGGTTTTTCCATGTCTTATTATTTGCTTTTGCCTTTTATTGACAGCAGTATTGATTCAGAGAAGACCAGCAGCAAAATTCCTATTACAATAAGAACTATTGCTCCCTGTGCCTCAGCGAATCTTTCTGCCATAAGGAATGCTCCCCAGATTACACCAAATGCAAAAACTATTCCGCCTGCAACTAGTAGAGATTCCCAAACTTTTGAGTGTTCGACAGCCATGGTACACCTCCTGGTGTCTTTTACTTTAATTTTGTTAAAACGAGTAACCTTATAAACTTTTTCTGTACCCTTTTCTATACCTGATTAACTGTATTCTCTCCAGGTGTGTCCGCATTTAGTACATCTGTAAAAACGAGTTGGCGCTTCATCTGCAGACCTGGTCTGCTCCATCCAGTAATAGGCTTTCTTGTGCCCGCATTTAGGACACTCTTTATCTGTTTTAGGCAGATTTGGCTCCCCTTCCGAAACTGCAACATCTGCTTTTTCTTTCTTTAGTTCTTCTGTTTCAACAGACTCATCTCCTGCGCTTTTCTTGAAACCGCAGGCTGTGCAGACCATTACAGTCTTCCCATTTTCTTCTTTTCCTTTTAGTAATTTCCCACATTTAGGACAAAATTCCATTATGCTTTCCCTTGTAATTTCATTACTGCAACTTTGACATAGCCCAGCAGAGGCATATGAAAGACTGCCTCTCCCTGATAATATTTCTCTGTAATTGGAGGAGCTATTGCATTGTTGTTCTGGTCCATGTATCTGTTGTTGTCGCCTTTTGTATATAAAACAGTTTCGTTTCTAGCAACTACTCTGTGAATTATTGGTTTGCTTGGATCAGTGTTGTAAACGATTACATCTCCGGGCTCAATTGAATCAAAATTATTTCCAACCACTATTACTATATCCCCCTGTCTTAAACCGCTTGGAAAAGGGAAATTTTTTAGATCTTGTCTAGAATAATTTCTCTCAAGCATCCATTTGATATATGTTTTTTCAGGATTATCATGCTCCATACTTGTTGTTATAACTGAAACGGCAGGATAGTCCGTTTTTAAACCATAGGAAAGTCCCTTCAAAGCTCCAACGGCTATTAAGTAGCCTAGAAAAACATATACTAAAAGTTCGATGATATCTTTTATTTTCTGGTCCATTAAGCTCTTCCTCTGCTCTCTCCTTCAGTAACGCCGGCTGCAATTAAATGCGCCGCCCTTAATGGTTCGGGAATTTTTGACCTTGTGCAGCTCAGTTCAAGTATTTCCCTGGCGTCTTTTTCCTCTATTTCTTTTATCTGAATATAAAGTTCGTGGTCATTAACCTTTATTTTTAGAACATCTCCTGCAGATTCTATGCATTTCAACCTGTCTTTTTTGTCTTTGAAATGTTCAAGAGCGGTTTTAATTCTTTTGAAATTGGGCTTCTTTCTATTTACAACGATTACCGGCAAGTCTGTTTTTTCATAGATTTCAGAAATATCTGCCGAGTTCATTCCTCCAAAAGTTATACCATCAAGCATTATTACTCTGAGCTGGTCTTTGTGTCTTGAAGAATTTATCATTTCAATGATTTTATCAGTTACATCCATGCCATCGACTTTAATCTCTCTGCTCAAAACGCCGTCCAGCCACTCCCCTGCTCTGAAAACAGTTCCGACAATTAATGTTTTTCCAACACCCTTTTCTTTGAAAGGGGCGTCGTCTATTCCTAAAATTCTGATTTCTTCTTTAATAGTTCTGAATTTTGCCATTAAAATTAGTAAAGAATGAGGTTATTTAGCCTTTTTGAATTTCTTTTCAAACTCATCAATCTGCTTTTTAACTAACTTAACTGCATCTTTTAATGCGGTCTTTGGCTTCTTTCCTTTAGTTCTGATAAAAAGATGCGGGTCTGAAGTTAAAGGATGGTCTACAATAAATGCTGCGCTTGTAACCGATTTATCTTCCAAAAGCGCTTCTTTAAGCAGGTTAACAAATGTGGTGCCTTCTCCCACCACTTCAATCTGCATCATGTTCTTGTCTTTCTTAACTGTTTTAAGTTCCATTTTGGGAGAATAATGTAGTGGTTTAAGTTTATAAAGGTTTTTGGTTATAACTGATTTTCAACTTTGTGTTTTTTCATGAGCTCTTTAAGCTTGTTTTCACTATATATTAATACAGGTACTTTGAGAATTCTTAATCGCAGTTCTTCTTTTCTTGCATCCAACAGCTTTCCAAGTGCGGAAAAAACTTTTTCTTAAATTCTTTTTTGCCCAAATTTTTGTTCTTAATTTTTCTTTTATAATCTTTATAAAAAAGCCCAGTAATTTCCTTAATATCATCATCTCCTAAAATTCTTTCTACTTCATCAAGTTCATCTTTATGCTGAGGAGTCCAGATATCCATATGAGCAGACATTCTGAAAAGAATTCTTTTAATATCTTTTTCTTCAAATTTTATTCTGTTCTGTTTGATTTTCATCAGTATAATATTGGCTTTAAAGCGTATATTTTTAGAATCTGTCTAATTTGTAATTTTCCCATTCTCTTTTACCAAGAACTATTTCAAGCTCCTTTGGACTGAGCAGCCTCCCACTCATTCTCTATTTTTTTCAAAAACCCACTGGCAAATTCAATTGCTTCTTTTGCTTCTTCAAGTAATATGTCTTTGCCGCCGTACGCAAGAGAGTGGCGCATTAATCTGAAACGGTCAAAATTGTTCAGCTCTTCTTTTGAGAAATTACTAAAAAACTCCCCTATAAATGCAATTGTTCCTTCATGCGAGTAGGGTTTATATCCTTTTAGAGACATCAAGGATTGGGCCGCTTCACGTGCAGTTTCGTAAGCATCTTCAAACAAAAAGTCGCAGCTCATTTCAGTGAGCTCCTGCGACTTTACATAAGTTAATCTTTGTTTTGCTTTTGAAAGGAGAGCTTTTCCCTCCTCTGGATCGGGTGTTTTCTTTTTAATTTTTCTATTTTCTAGGTAGTAACTAAACGGTTTCGTTATCAATTTAAACCACCTTTAAGTGCCCCTGCAGTATAATTCCATTTGAAACTGCATTTTTAAATTCAGACTTACTATTTTCCAAGCTTTTAAGTAAATGTAACTCTATTTTTCGGTTGAATATCTTTTCATATTTCTCAAGTGAAATTTCATGGGGCCTGCTAGTTAAAATCAATAGGTCAATATCACTTTTCTCTATGTCTTCTCCTTTTGCAAAAGATCCAAAGAGAACAATGCACTTTGGATTGTACTCAGAGATTAGTAATTCATCAAGCACGTACCTTTTAACTCTATAGAGATTAAAAATTAAATGATAATCCCTGTATTCTTTTGACTCCAGATTTGCCCGGATATTTGTTGCCAACTTAGTTTTTTCAACTGTTAGTATTCCGAATTTTCCTAGTTTGCTCACTGCGTCTGAAATGGCTGTTGTAGACAAGCTAGTTCTTCTTGTTAACTCTCTTAAATGAAAACTTTTTGTTGGGTATTTAAATATCAGCTCAGCTACCTTGAACGTGCTCTTGTTGAAGAATAGGATACTGTTCTTTTTTTGCAACATATGTTATATAAAAGTAACAAGTGTTATATAAATGTTACGATGATTAAAAATGATCCAGTTGATAGTTTTCCCATTCTCTTTTACCAAGAACTATTTCAAGCTCCTGCGGGCTTAGTAAGGGTTTATCATACTGCAGGGTATCCATTGCAATTCTTGGGCATGCAGTATTTACATAAGCATCCAGTCTGTAATTAATTAAATCAGACGGATTTATCGTATTGAAAACGAGAATAATTGCTTCTTTTCCTTCTTTTTCAATCATTTTCTTCAGTTTTTCTGCAAGTTTTATTCTGTTTTGTCCTTTTTTAGTCGTTGTCAAAATCCCGAATTTATCTGCTTTCTTTGATTTTTCTATCTGAGCAAATCTTTTTCTTAAAAACTTGTCTTTTAAACCGGAAAGTTCTTCCACTTTGTCCTGCTCAGGATTTGCAAGATATACTTTTTTGCCTGTTTCAACTGCTATTGGAAGCGGATGGAATTCGCCGCCTCCTATATAGAGAAAAACATCAACTTTTTCTGAAATTGAAGTTGCTGCAGATATGTCGCATCCCAGAATCTGTCCTTTATACTTTGAATGTCCTTTTGGATTTGAAATAAAACCTTCTTTGCCTGCCTTTTCCAGAATTTCCTTCGCTTTTTCAATCTGATGAACAAACTGAACGACTGCGATCAACCCGATTTTCTTTTCCTTGATTTTTTCAGAAGCCTTTTCAATTAATTTTGAAATGTCTTTATTTGATTCTGCTTCAATATATGAAACAGGAATTTCAGTTTTTAAGCCGAAATCCGCATGTCCGAAATGAAGAAGCAAATCACATTCCAGTTCTTTAGCTTCTTTGTCTTTTAAGTCGCAGGCGCCGAAGCAGGAGCCGGCCATGATTATTGCTTCTGAATCCAACCCATTTGAAATTTCAGAAGCCCTGCTTTTCAGACCGTCCGGAAACTGAACTGCAACCTTTTCTGCTTTTTTCTTTTTTATTTCCGAATTTGCCTTTTTAATTAGACTTTCTATTTCCATATAAAATTAATAAATTAGAAGATATAAATAAAGTAGTATGAAACGAGTAAAAGTAAAAATTCACGGAAAAGTACAGGGAGTCTTTTACAGAGCCAATACAAGAGATACTGCAGACGAACTAGAACTAAACGGCTGGGTTAAAAATATGCCAGACAATACCGTAGAAGCAGTATTTGAAGGGGAAGATGAAAAAGTTGATGAAATGGTTGACTGGTGCCATTCAGGTTCTCCCGCAGCTAAAGTTGAAAAAGTTGAAATTCTATCAGAAGAAAAAATAGAAAACAATAAATTTTCCGGACTTAAAATAAGATATTAAATGAAAAAAATAGCTTTAATTGCAGGCGGAATATGGGGCGCAATAGCCTCAATCATATCTTTTGCTGCCGGGACAAGCCAGGACATACTGATTTATATCCTGGTTCCCCCCGTAATACTCCTTAGAGGCTTATTTTCAGCCTACAATCTTCCAATAATTGCAACCATGGGAATAACTCTTGCCGCTAATATAATATTCTGGGCAGTTATAATTTGGATAATTTCTTTCTTTGTTTTGAAATAAAGCTAAAAATAAACGGTTAAAAGTTGTTTATTAAATATTAAAAATTGGGATTTAAAATTAAAACTCGCTGTTAATTTCTTTCTTCTCTTTTTCCGTAAGCTCTTCTCCTTCCCTGACTTTCCCTAAAAGTATTTTTCTTTCCTCTGAAGCAATTATGTTTTTTGTTTTAACTGCAACATCAGCATTTATTGAAATTGAGTCAATCCCTTCTTTAACCAAGAATCTTGCAAAGTCCGGGTCGGTACTTGGTTTCTGCCCGCAGATTGAAATTGTGCATTTATTTTCATGGGCTGTTTTTATTAAATGTGAAATTGCTTTCTTTACTGCAGGATCATTTTCATTAAAGTAACCTAGTTCTTCAAGAATCCTTGAATCCCTATCTGCCCCCATAATCAGCTGGGTCAAATCGTTTGAGCCGATTGAAAAGCCGTCAACTAACTTAGCAAATTCATCTGCAAGCAGAACATTGCTTGGAACTTCCGCCATCATCCATAATTTTAAATCCGGTCCTCTTTCAAGACCTTCTTCTTCCATCATTTTTGAAACACTTTTAACATCTTCAGTCGTTCTTACAAATGGAAGCATTATTGCAATATTTTTGTACCCCTTGTCTCTGACTTTTTTAACTGCTTTCAGTTCAAGACGGAAAGCCGGCTCGTACTTTTTGCTTGTGTATCTGGAGCAGCCTCTCCAGCCCAGCATTGGATTGTCTTCTTTCTGCTCAAACTTTTCTCCGCCTTTCAAATCATGATATTCATTTGTCTTGAAATCAGAAAGTCTTAAAACAACCTGCCTTGGTTTGAAAGCTTTTGCAACTTTTTGAATTCCATCTGCCAAAGTATCAACAAATTTCTGCTGTTCTCCCTTTTCAATTAAAGCCAACGGATGCTCTCCAATTAAACTTGCAAAAATGAATTCTTCCCTCATTAAGCCGACTCCGTCGACTGGCAGTTTTGAAACTTCTTCTGCTTTGTCGGGAATTCCTAAATTAACATAAATTTTTGTTGCAGTTACAACCGGCGCCTTTTCAACTGAAATCTCTTTTGTTTTCTTTTCCTCTTCTTTTCTTTTAACTAAATCTCCAACAATTCCATCATAAACAACCCCCTTTCTTGCATCAACAGTAACTTCCTTATGGTCTTTTAAAACAGAAGTTGCATTTCCGGTTCCTACAATACATGGAATTCCAAGCTCTCTTGAAACGATGGCAGCATGGCAGTTATTAACTAGAACAGGTGTTAAAAATTCTGTAAAAACAACATAATTATGGTTTTCATCAACCTCAATATTATATACATCTCTTACTTCATTTTCTTTAATTTTTCTAACTCTCTGCATTCTTAAATTTGAATTAATTATCTTTTTCACCTGAGTTCTCGACTTTTGATTTAGCATAGGAAGAATTTTAGAATGTATCTTTCTAGAATCTATCAAAAGATTTTTGTTAACATATGGCCTTATTGTTCCCTTCCAATTTACTTCGTCAATAATATCTGAAAACAGCTGTTTTGCGGAAAATAATTTTGTTCCTTGCATTTTTTCCCGGACTTTTCCTTTCACCCGTTTAGTATATTTCAAGATTTTTTCAATTCCTTCAACAATCTGTACATTGTAAATATTTCTGTTTGTTGTAACCTGCGGCAGAATTTCCATTCTTAGACAAGAAACCAAAATCGCCTGTAATAAAGCACTATTCCCGCAATAGATATTTAATCTGTGGCCACGTCCTTTGCTGAAGCTTCCATCTCCATCTACAACTCCGCCGAGAAACATTCCTACGGTTTCCAAATCAGCCCGAAGCAGCCATGGTACTAAATTATTCTGTTTGCGAAGCAGCAATTGAGCGGGCGCCTTTTTTGTACATGTGTAGTCAGCAGCGCTTCCAGAAAAATCTTTGCCCCTTATTGTAGAAAATGTTGACTTTTTTCTTTCTTTTAAAGAATAGTCAAATAACTCCTTAAAATAGCTCGAAACAGTAGATATAAAATCTCGCTTGTCCTGAGTCGGTTTTTGAGTGAAAACAACACGTCCCCGTCTATTAGTAACTTGAATATATCCGTCTGTACTGACTGCACCGACCAAGTAAGCAAGCTTCTTTTCTTTCTCTGAAAACTCATACTCGCTGGGTATTTTATCTACAAGACACAGCATTTCATCATTTTCCAAGATATCTGAAATTTTTCTTTTTATTAAATTACGCCTTCTGAAGGTTAGCATTTTATGGTCAGGAGTCAGAGTTAAAGTATTTCTTTCACTTCTTCCTGTTTGAGAAATAGATACGGTCCAAACTTTTGCTCTTCTTTTCATAGAAGCATTTACGGGCTTCCACTCCGCTTTCAATGTATCTTTATTTACAGAAAGGACGCGGAGTTTGCGTCCGTCCTCAATTTTCTTATAAACTTCCTGCATTTCCATAAATCCAGAGTTAGTTAAAACGGTAGTATCTCCGGTAAAACAGGTCGTTCCTCCGCTGTTTGTAACAATTGCAGCAGCTCTCTCCATTGCTGGAACCATGTCCGGCGTTGTCATCTTAGTAACTAAAATATCTCCCTTTTCAATCTTTGAAAGTTCGGAAGCAGAATGAATAATTTTAACTTTTCCGGCGCCTATTCCAGGGCTTGCATCAAAACCTTTTACAATCGGCTTTCTTTCAGTACTTTTTTCTTCCGTGGGTTCAGCCGGTTTTTCTCCCGGTTCAGATTTTTCCTGTTCCTTTTCCTCTGATTTTTTAACTAAGCCCTGAGCCGCCGGCATCTGAATGGTTTTCTTTTCTTCTGATTCTTCCGATTTGAATGGAATATCTGTTTCCAATGATTCTTTTTTAGTTTCTTCAGATTCAGCTTCTCCTGGTTTTTCTTCCGGCTCAGCTTCAAGTATCTGTTCAACGTTTTCAGGCATCTTTTCAGATTCTTTCTCGTCCCTTCCTGCAAGAGTCGTTACTGGTCTGGACTGGACAATATAAATTTTGGAATCTTCAAGAGCCCATTCAATATCCTGCGGATAACCGTAATGCTTTTCAATCTGCTTTCCATATTCTGCAAGCTCTTTAATTTCATCTTCAGTAAGGACTTGTTTCTTTGCTGTTTCCTCGCTTAGATTGACTTTCTTTGTTTTTCCTGTTTCCAAGTCTCTAGTATACATGAAAGGTTTTTCAGAAACATTTTTTGAAACTACCTGCATTGATTTTTTGTCAACAACATAATTGTCAGGAGTTACTTCTCCTCCGACTATTGCTTCTCCAAGACCCCATGCAGCGTCAATTGAAATTTTGCTTTCATCAGATTCAGCCGGATTAACTGTAAACATGACTCCTGCTTTATCGGAGTCGACCATTTTTTGAATAATAACTGAAATGTAAACTTTCTCGTGGTCAAACCCTTTTTTCTGCCTGTAATAAATTGCTCTTGGTTCAAAAAGAGACGCCCAGCAGCCCTTCACTGCCTCAATTAAATCTGTTTTTCCCTTTACATTTAAAAAAGTTCTCTGCTGTCCTGCAAAACTGGCTCCCGGCAGGTCCTCAGCTGTTGCGCTTGACCTTACTGCAACAAATTCGCCTGGTTCAACATCACTACCTGCAATTAAAATTTCTTCTGAATCAAATTCATTATATGCTTTAATTATATCTTCTTTGACTGAATCCGGCATGCTGGCTGCTTTAATCATTCCTTTTATTGCCTTTGCAGCGGAATTCAACTGCTCATTATTATTAACATCGAGGTCTTTGAGAAGTTCATCAATATCTGTCTTAATATCTGTTTCTTCAATAAAATCTTTGTAGGTTTCAGCCGTTACAACGAAACCGTTTGGTACCGGCAGTCCTGCAGCCAAAAGCTCACCTAAGTTGGCTCCTTTTCCTCCGGCCAAATCAATATTATCTTTTCCAAGTTCTTCAAACCAGGCTATTACTTTCATCTAAACCTCTTTATGCTGGATAATTCAGACAGATTTAAATAAGTTATCTCAATTCAAAAACTATTTAAAAACAATTTACATAAGTCGGCATATGGAACATGAAGACCTGTTCAAAGCCGGCGGAATTTTGCTGATGATTGCAGGAATTCTTTCTATAGTTTACTGGGTGGCTGTTTTTGTAGAGCTTTTCGAAGGAGTAATTCTGCCAAGCTACAAGACTTTAATGGCAATGCAGATGATGACTACAATAGAAAACATATTCATGACAGTCTGCACCATAATATTTTCAGTAGCTTTAATCCTGGTTGGAACTGCTTTGTTCCTTTTCCCAGGTACAAATATGGGCGGCGGAATTAACAAGGCAGAAATTGAAGAAAGGATAAACCGGCTTCAGAACATTGTTTGGAAGATTTTGCAGAAGATTAAGAAGAAGGAATAGTTTGAGTGATTAGAGTGAAGAAACTGCAGGTGTGAGCTATTTGAGTAATTTGGACTGGTAGTATGGATTATTTGAGTTTGTTGAGATGGTGTTTTGAGTTAGTTGAATGGGTAAAGCTGGTGGTGAGAGTTATTTGAGTAAGTTGAACTGCTGTTTCGGGTTATTTGAATGAGGTGAACTGGTTTTGAGTTTGTTGAGCAGATAAATTGGTTAAAATATGGGTTAAGACAGGTTATTTTTAAAATTCTGGAGCATTCTGCCGAGAATTTTAGTTTCTTTACTTAATAATTTATAAGAATCTGATGAAATATAATCTAAATCATTTGCTAAAAGAAGATGATTTTCCAGCTCCTTGACTGAACCTAAGGAAATGAACAGGAATCTTTTCATTGCAGGAGCTGTTTTCTGCCCGCAACCTTCTGCAATATTTGCGCCTATTGATGACGCCGCTCTTCTTATCTGCTGGACAAGACCGTATTTTTCAATTTCTGGAAACCCCAATGTTAATTTATATAATTTTACAGTTAGAGCGTGCGCTTCCTTCCAAATTCTTAGTTTAGTATGATCCCGAGTCATAAAACTCAAATTCCTATAGCAATATTTAAATTTATTTTAACTGAGCTCAGTTAATAACTCAAATAGTTCTTACCACCAGCTCAAATAATCCAACGAGCTCAAAACACCAGCTCGAATTACTTGAATAGCTCATACCACCAGCTCAATTTATTCAAATAGCCCTTACTACCAATTCAAATAATTCAACGAGCTCACACCACCAGCTCACCAACTTAAATAACTCAATCCTCTTCCAGCATTTTCAGAGAAACAGGATAATATTTCTTTTCAGGAATTATATGTCTTGTAGATTTAGGAGGAAGAACTTCGCCTTCAACTGCAGACTCAATGACTTTATGCTTCTGTAGTTTTGGAACTACAATGGCTGCTTTGACTTTTCCTTTTCTTAACTGCTCAACTGCATTATGGCTTCCTGCAACATATTCAAGTTCTTTTTCACTCAATTTATAAACAGCATTTTTAATGCAGTCCATTGCCTCTTCATATCCTTTATCTTTGGACTGGACAAGATAGTACCTTTCCTTTTTTCCGTCTAAAACAATGCCGAGGGCTGCCTGGTCTACTCTTACAACCATTCTCATAACTTCCTCGGATTCTGCTTCATTAATTTCAAAGCCGTCTTTCTTAAGGCAGTCAAATACAGTATCAGTTTCTTCCTCTTTATGGAGAACGGGGCTCCACCTGTCAAGTTTAATTACAGTTTTATAATAATCAACAACAAAAGCAGGTATTTTTTTATAGCCCAATTTTTTTATGGCATAATACCTGTGATGTCCGTCCAAAACAACTCTGGAATATTTGTCAACAATTATCGGATATCTTAGTTCGCCTGCTCTCTTAATGTCGTCGGCAAGCTGGTCTAAATAATCATACTTGACCTGCTCGTGGTCGTAGAGCTTGTCAACTTCTATAATTGCGATGACGCCGTCGTCGAATCTTTCTAAGATTTCCATTTAATCCCCCCAACAGGAAAAGATTATATTATCTACTAAATAAATGTTTCACTAGATGAAAAATAAAAAAGTAAAAGCAGTTCTGGGGCCTTACCCTCCAAGATACGGAGGGGCCGAAAAAAGGGCAGTTCAGGAATTTGAAAAAAGCAGAGGAATTTTTATTGGGACCAGCCACAAACCGGAGGAAAATAAAAATAAAAAAGCAATTCTAATTAAAAAAAGGAGGTTTCCAATTGACTGTCCGCTTCTTTTAATTAAAATTCTCAAAAACAGAAAAAGAATTAAGAAAATCAGCGCACACTATGCAACAACTTTCGGCTTCACTGCATTCCTGGCAAAAAAACTTTTTGGGATTCCATACAATTTGACATGCCACGGAACAGATATTTTTCAAAATTTAGACAGTTCAATACATAGATGGTTTACTCTGAAGGCTCTGAAAAATGCAGACAAAATATTTGCAGTCAGCAAAAAACTAAAAGAAAGGATTTCTGAAGAAGGAATTCCAAAAAACAAAATTAAAATTAGTATTGCCAAAGTTGATAAAAAGAAATTCAGGAAAAGGAAAATAAAAAAGAAGAATCAAATAATTTTTGTAGGAAAAGTTCAAAAAGTAAAAGGTGTTGACTTGTTAATTGAAGCTTTTTCAAATATAAAAAATGATTTTCCGAACTACAAACTGTTAATTGTCGGGGATTTTGACGAGCCGAAATATTATGGAAAACTGAAAAAGAGAATAAATAAATTGAAACTAAATGAAAAAATTGAATTTTTAGGAAACAGGAACGATGTTGAAAAGCTTTTAAATCAGTCAAAACTTTTCGTCCTTCCAAGCAGAAGTGAAGGATATGGAATTGCCCTGGCGGAAGCTTTGTCATGCGAACTTAAATGCATCGCAACTAATATAGGAGGAATTCCGGAAGTTTTAGAAAAGTATAAAGGCGACTGCATCCTAGTTGAACCTGAAGCTGAAAAAATTGCGGAAGGAATAAAAAAACAGCTGAAAGATGAAAAATAAAATGAAAAATGTAAAAATAGTATTATTAATAATTGCATTCCTTGCCTTCATTCCGGCAGTAAATGCACAGTACGATATTGTGGTTGTCAGAGGAGATAATTTGGTTGACTCTCTTGTTGCTCAAGTTTATACGCAGAATGAAGAAGTTCCATTAATTATCGTAACAAAAAGCGGTCTGACAAACCAAATGCATGGAGAACTTGCTTCATATGGCAGTCAGGGAGCAAAAACCGCTCTGATAATTGGAGGAGAAGAAGCGGTTCCAAAATATGTTAAAACGGAGCTTAATCAGATGAATTATTCTGTTGAAAGACTCTGGGACTGGACAAGATATGGAACAGCTGCAAGAGTTGCCCTGACTTTATGGGGCGAATCCGATTCAGTTGTTGTTGCAGCAGACAATGAGGGAAATATAATGGCTGCAGCCGAAACAGCAATGGAGGACGGCGTTCCTTTACTTCTTACCGAACCTGATTCTTTAAATACAGAAACTAAACAGGCAGTTGTTGAACTAGGTGCAAGCAGAATTGTTTTAGTTGGAGAGGTTTCAGAAAATGTTAAAGACAGTCTTTCTGAGCTCGGGACAATTGAGCAGACAAAATTTACAATATTAAGACCCGGAAAACCGGGCAGTTCAGGACTTTTTGTTATAGGCATAATTATCGGCGGGCTAATAATTTTTCTGATTTCAAGTTTGTGGGGTGCCGGAATTTTGAAAAAGACAACTGGAGTTCCATATGATATTTTAGAGAAAGAAGAGCAGAAAATTATTGATACCTTGATGCAGAACGGCGATGTAAAACAAAGCAACCTGCCCGAAAAAATTAATTTTTCAAAGGCAAAAGTTTCAAGAATAACTTCCGAGCTTGAAGAAAGAAACATAATTGAAAAGAAGAAAGTAGGAAGGACGCATGTATTAATTTTGAAGAAAGAAATTATAAAATAGCCAGCTATAAATGCCTTGAAACAGTGTGGAACAGTGTGAAACGGTTAAAAATCCGTTCTAAATTTTTAAATACTTGCTGAATTAAGGTATCTGCATGGCAAAAAAGGTATGGATTGAGATTTTAACTCCGAAACAGGTAATGTTTTTCGGCAGATTACTGAATAGGTGCCGTCAAAAAGGCTATGAAACCATAGTTACAAGCAGGGACTATTCTGAGGTAAATAAGGTAAGAGAGAGACGTGGAATTGAAGCAGAAGTCGCAGGAAAACACGGCGGGAGCACTCTCAGCGGGAAGCTTTCAGCAAGCCTTGAGCGGGCGGAAAAACTGCAGGAAATTGCTGAATCTGAGGCGCCGGATGTTGCTATTTATCTTTCAAGTCCGGAAGCTGCAAGAGTTTCTTTTGGTTTAGGGATTGAGAGTATTTCGGTAAATGATATACCAGAGGCTGAAGCCCAGAGCAGACTTACTGTTCCGATTTCAAGCAGAGTTGCAGCTCCTAAATGCATTCCAAAAGAGGTTTTTACTAAATACGGGATTTCAGAAGATAAAATAGTTCAATATGATGCACTGGACCCGATTGCATGGCTGAAAGATTTTGAACCGGATGAAAAAGTTTTGGAGGAGCTTGATATTAATAAGGAAAAGCAGTTGATTACATTTAGAACCATGGAGACTAAGGCTTCTTATTTGAAAGGAGATAAGAAAGTAAACTTTTTAGTTCCAGTTATTAAAGAAATTTCAGAAAAAACAAATGCTCAGATAGTTGTTCTTTCAAGATATAGCCAGGAGGAAGAAATTAAAAAAGAGCTTTCAGATGAAATACTTGTTACAAATTATGTCAGCCAGTCTCAGAGTCTTCTTTATTATTCAGATGTGTTTGTAGGCGCCGGCGGGACGATGAGTCTTGAAGCCGGACTACTTGGAACCCCTACCTTGTCCTGCAGGCCGTTTGATACTTATTACGAGAAATATGCAAAAAAAGAAGGGCTGATTGAACATGTTGAAAGAGGGAATGAAGCTGAAAAAATCATTCATATGCTTGAAAAGAATGGAGAATACAAGAAAGAACTAAGAAAAACTGCGGAAAGACTGAAAAAAGAAATGGAAGATCCGATTGATGTTTTAATGGAAACGATAGAGGAGTTAACTCAAAATGGAAACTGAAATGGTTTATCTCATTTTGACTGGTTTTGGTCTTTCTATTTTATTTACAAAAATAACAATCTGGAGACAAGTTTTTTTAGGGCTTGTTGCAGTTGACCTGCATAAAAAAGATAAGCCGAAAGTTCCTAAAATTGGAGGAGTTGGGATTGCTCTTGCTTTTTCTGGAGCAATGGTTGCGGCTTATTTAGTTAAAGGTTCCCTTGTTTATCCTGTAATTCTAACTGCTTTTCTGATTTCCTGCATCTTCGGACTTCTGGACGATTACATTTCATTTGAACCCTGGAGAAAAATAATTCTGGCAAGTTTCGGCGCCATTCCCTTGCTTGTTTTAATTGCCTGGAATCCATTGACAATCATTTTTCTATTCGGCTTAATTGCAGTATTTTCAAACTGGACGAATATGCTGGCAGGTTTTAATGGGTTAGAAATCGGCCTTGGGGCAATTGCATTGTTTTTCCTTGCTCTGAATACAGGAGCGGAGCACTCTGCTCTCATACTTTTAATTTATTCCGGTGTTTTAATCGGGTTCCTCTTGTTTAACAAATATCCGGCCAAAATATTTCCAGGAGATTCAGGAACTATGCCTATCGGGGCAGTTCTGGCTGCATGTACTCTCCTTGGGGCTCCTCTTTTGGACCTTTTCATTTTATTTATTCCTCATATTATTGATTCAGCTCTGAAATTTTCAAGTGCAGGAGTTATGAACAGTCAGAACTATAAACCCAGTACAGTCAAAAAGGGATATTTAGTTCCAGGCAAAAGTTATTTATCTCTTTCAAAACTTTTAATGAGATTGAAACCTATGCGCGAATGGCAGTTAGTTGCTGTCTTCTGGATAATTGAAATCGGGCTTGGACTGGTTACTTTGATGGTATAAATATAATGGCAAAGAAAAAATCAAAACGGAGAAAGAAAGAAAAGTTAGCTATTGTTATTCCCGCCTACAATGAGGAAGAAACAATCGGGAAGACTCTTGAAGATGTAAATAAAAATTTCAAGAAGGCGGATATTTTTGTTGTAAATGACGGTTCAAAAGATAAAACCAGAGAAATTGCCCTTGAGAAAGGAGCCGTTGTTTTAACTCACATTAGAAATAGGGGGCTTGGGGCTTCTCTTGCAACAGGGCTCCTTGCAGCAATTAAACATGGAGCAGATTATGTTGTAACATTTGATGCAGACTTGCAGCATACGGGAAAAGATGTTGATAAACTTTTGAAGCCGATTAAGAAAGGAGAAGCTGATGCAACAATTGGCTCAAGGTTTTTGAGAAAAGAAGATTTGGAGATGATGCCGTTCCTTCAGGTATTTGGAAATAAGGCATTAACTACTGCAACGAATATTCTTTCAGGAGCAGGAGTTACTGATTCTCAGAGTGGATTAAGAGCTTTCAGCAGGGAAGCTGCAGAAGAAATTTTGATTTTATGCGATAAATATGAAGTAAGCTCTGAGATTGTTCATGAACTTGCAAAACATGATATGAAAGTAAAAGAAATTCCAATAAAGGCAAGGTATGATGAAAGAAGTTTAAGAAAAGGAACAAATGTAAGGGAAGGTATAAAAATACTTATAGGTATAATCCTTAAAAAACTTGGACTGAAAAAATGATAAATATTACGGGACTTCAGATAATAGGAATAATTATAGCAGCAGCTGTCTTCTGGCAGGCAAGAACCATGTTCAAAGAGGGGAAATTCAAGAGGCTTGATTTCTTTTTATGGACAGGGGTTTCATTTGCACTAATTATAGTTTCAATTTTTCCAAAGGCTCTGGATGCATCTTTTAAATATTTACAGATAAACAGAGCTCTTGACGGTCTCATTGTTTTAGGGCTTTTCGGAGCATATATTCTAATTTTTGTTGTTTATATCAGAATACAGGAAACTCAGAGAGAGATTACGGAAGTTGTAAGAAAAGTTGCCTTGAAGTTTGAAGAAAAAGAGAAAACAAATAAGGAATAAATAATAGGTGTTCGATATTAGATTATCGATAATTACTGTAAATCTATTACCATTTGTCGATTATCCATTGTCTATTATCTATCGTCGATTGTCTATTATCGACCAGTGTCGATTATCTATTTACCGTTCATATCTACAAATAGTAGTATATGTTTTAGGCTGGATTAAATTTTTCCTGTAATCCCACTTGTATTTTATTTCAAAGCCGTCAATATCTTCTTTTTCTTCCGGATTTTCAGTTGGAGAAAATGCAAAAATCATTTCTTCCTCCGGATAAATCTGCTTGCAGATTTTGTCTTTTTTAAAATCTACTTCTTCAGACATTACTTCAACGCAAAGCTCGGTTCCCATCTGGCCCTCATTCATGAAAATCAAATCAAAATTGGGATAAACTGGGTCCGGGCAAAGCTTTCCTGTTTTTTCGTGAGGCATGTTTGTTATTTCTGCAGTGTAGTAGAAATTGAATAAAAGAAAGATTGCCATTAAGGCAAAAACTGCAATGATAACTCGATTATACTGAATAATTGCCTCTTTTATTTTTTTAGAATCTTTTTTTGCCATAATTCTGAATAAGTAATTCTATTATTTAAGTGCTTTTCTTACCTTTTTAATTCCAATTTCATTAAGTTCTTTCGCCCTTTCTTTGCTTCTGCTCTCGGCGTAAACTCTTAAAATCGGCTCAGTCCCTGACGGTCTGATTAAAATCCATCCGTTTTTGAAAAATATTTTAAGTCCGTCCATGGTCGAATACTTTCTCTTTAAACCGGATTTGACCTTTTCAATTACTTTCTTTTTCTTCTTTTCAGGGCATTTGACTTTCTTTTTGACCTGATAGTATTCCGGAAGTTCGTCAATTAACTTATGGAGGGATTTTCCAGTCTCTGCAAGTATGTCAAGCAGTTTCAAAGTAGCGAAGCCGCCGTCTTTTGTTAGATTAAATTCAGGAAATACAAAACCATCGCTTTCTTCGAAGCCGAACAGCCCATTCTTGTCAGATAAAATTTTTGCAACATACTTTGAGCCAACCTGTGTTCTTTTTATGTCTGCATTGTGTTTTTCAATTATGTCGTCAATTATGCTTGAAGTTGCAATAGGAGTTACAATTAATTCAGAGCCTGCTCTTTCCAGAAGATAATCGGCTATTAAAGTTCCTAAAATGTCTCCAGGGATTACTTTTCCTTTTTTTGTAACTGAAACCATTCTGTCGCCGTCGCAGTCGAAAGCAATTCCAATATCAAAATTTTTGTCTTTAACTAATTTTTTTAATTTTGTAAGCGTTTTTGAAGTTGGTTCTGAAGGTCTGTTGAATAATCCTGTTTGATTATCATGTATGATTTCAAAAGGTATTTCCAATTTTTCTAATAGTTTAGGGAAAAGTTCTGTCTGGGCTCCGTCTGCTAAATCTGCGGCTATTTTGATTTTTGAGTTCTTTATTTTTCCTTTATTAATATGCCTTAATGCGCTTTCTATATAATTGGAAACTGCATCTATCTTTTTGTAAGAACCTATATTTTTCCAATCTGACTTATTGAATTTTTCATTCTTAAAGATTGTTTCAAACTCTTCTTCTTCTTTTCCGCTGATTTCAATTCCTGTTTCTAAAATAAATTTGATGCCGTTCCATTCCGGCGGGTTGTGGCTGCTTGTAACCATAATTCCTCCTGCATACTTGTCCTTTACATTGAAATTTACAAGAGGGATTGGGATTATGCCTGCATCTTTTACATTAACGCCTGTACTTAGTAAACCGGAAACAACTGCATTTTTAATCATTTCAGAACTCGTTCTTGTGTCTCTTCCAATTAGGACTGTTTTTCCTTTTCCTACAAAAGTTCCGAACGTTTTCCCAAGTTTTAAACCTAATTCAGGAGTTATTTCCTTGTTTGCTATTCCTCTTATTCCCGCTGTTCCGAATTTTACTTTATTTGTCATTTGAAAGATGCCGTTTAATGTATTATTAAGCCATACTTATATAGGAAACTATTTAAATCTGGCATTCGTCTTATTATTTGAGATGGGAAAAACATTAATTACCGGCGGTGCCGGGTTTATAGGTCATGAACTGACCAGACAGCTGGCTGAAGACGGAGAAGAAGTTATTGTATTTGATAATTTCATTAATTTTATTCCTCCTGAGAAAAGTAAATATGAAGATTATGTAAAAATCAGGATGGAAAAAATTAAAAACAAGGCAACTATTTTAAGAGGAGATGTCAGGTACAGAAGCTCCATATCAAAAGCAATTGACGACCATAAACCAGATACAGTTGTTCATACTGCAGCCCTTCCGATTGCAACTACTTCAGCGAAATATCCAGATATTGCAACTGACATAAATCTTGGAGGGACAAACAAGGTTCTCGATTCCCTAATTAATTCAGACAGTGTTGAAAGATTTATATTTACAAGTTCAAGCATGACATATGGTAATTTCATAAAGCCAACAGCGGATGAAGAGCATCCAAAGCATCCTTTGGGAATATACGGAGGAACCAAACTCTGCGGAGAAATTCTCACTAAAAGCTACTGCAAAGAGGCAGGGATTGACTATATTATTATTGTTCCTTCAGCTGTATACGGACCTACAGATTCAAACAGAAGAGTAAGCCAGATATTCATAGATAATGCATTGGAAGGAAAACCGTTAATTCTTCACGACGGAGGAGAATCAAAGCTTGACTTCAGCTATATAAAAGATGTTGCAAACGGATTCAAACTTGCTGTTCAGAAGAAAGATGTTAAAAATGAGACGTTTAATATAACCAGAGGAGAAGGCAGAAAAATAAAAGAACTTGCTGAAATCCTCAAAAATTATTTCCCGGACCTCGAAATTAAAGTAGAGCCTTCAAAACATGAAAGACCTGAAAGAGGGGCTCTTGATATAAGCAAGGCGAAAAAGATGCTTGGATATGAACCTGAATATTCTCTTGAAGAAGGAATTAAAGAATATGTTGAATTTGTAAAAAAGCATCAGTAAAATGAAAAAGATAAGCAGAAATTCTGTTAAGAACACTAAAAACCTTTCTAGAAATTCTGACAGACGAAGAAAAATTAAGAATTTTCATGAAAACAAAGAAGAAAATATACAGAGAATGGCTAATGTAGTTCAGCCGGACAGTTATGTAAGACCTCACAGACATTTTAAAAGTCCCGAAGTTTTCATTGCTCTTTGGGGAAAAGCAATTATGATTGAATTTGATGAAAAAGGGAAGATTGTAGAAAGCACTATTATTGAGCCGGGAAGCGAAACCGCCGGCGTTGAATTCAAAAAAGGAGAATTCCATTCATTAATTGCCCTTGAACCAGATACTGTTTTATATGAAGTGCATGAAGGCCCTTATGAAGGAGGAGCAGATAAACACTACGCGGGATGGTCTCCGGAAGAAGGAAGTAAGGAAGCAAAAGAATATATGAGTAAGTTAGTAGAAAAAATAGAAGAAAAATGATACCATTATGCAAACCGAGTATAACAGATGAAGAAATAAAGCAGGTAGGCGAAGTTCTGAAATCAGGGTGGCTGGCCCACGGCCCGAAAGGAGAAAAATTTGAAGAGAAATTCGCTGAATATGTAGGAGTTAAAGAGGCAGTTGCATTGAATTCATGCACATCTGCTTTAGAGCTTGCAATACAGGTCCTGGATATAAAAGAAGAAATTTTAGTTCCCAGTTTTACATTTGTCGCTTCCGCAAATTCCGTTGTAACCTCCGGAGCAACCCCTGTTTTTGTTGATATTGACTATGATACCTGCAACATTAATCCTGAAAAGGTCAGGGAGGCGGTAACTGATAAAACAGAAGCAGTGATGCCTGTCCATTATGCAGGACAATCCTGTTTAATGGATGAAATCATGGAAATTGCAGATGAAAACAATCTAAAAGTTATTGAAGACAGCGCTGAAACGTTAGGAGGGACTTACAAAGGAAAGAAAACAGGTACTTTTGGACACCTGAACTGCTTTTCATTTTACCCTACAAAAAATATTACTACGGGAGAAGGAGGCATGATTACAACTAATGATTCAGAACTTGCAGAAGAACTTACAGTATTGAAATCCCACGGAATTTCAAGCTCAACTTATGAAAGAGAAAAGAAAGAGAAGCCTTGGCTGAGAGCCGCCGTAGAAGCAGGTTATAATTACAGAATGTGCGATGTTCTGGCTGCAATTGGCTTGGTTCAGCTTGAAAAAATAGATGAGCTGAATAAAAAGAGAAGAGATCATGCATATTTCCTTAACAAACATTTAGATTTTGAAAATATTGACACTCCGGTTGAACTCGAGGACTGCCTGCATGTTTATCAGATGTATACTATTAAAGTTAATGATTTAGACAGAACGCAGTTTGTAAAGAAACTTAGAGAAAAAGATATTGGGGCATCCGTTCACTTTGACCCGCCGGTTCATAAACAGCCCTTCTATGAAGATTTTGAAAATAGGGGCGGGCTGGAAGTAACTGAAAAAATTTCAGAAAGAATTGTTTCTCTGCCGATGTATCCAGATATGGAAAAGGAAGACCTTGAAAAAATAGTTGTAGCTGTTGAAGATACTATAAAGGAACTGAAATAAATTAATTCAATATAATTTTCTTTTGTTTTTCCTGAATCTTTTAACGCATTCTTTGTCAGGCCAGGAATAATAATCTCCGAATCCTTTTGTCATTTTTGGGATTATATCTTCGTTCTCTATTTTTTTGAGTACGTTTACGATGTCTTTTGCGCACAACTTCATCATTTTTTTTGAAAGAGAATGAACTGTATCATCCGAATCTATATCAACCATTTTCTGCCAATAAATTTCGCCGTGATCTATGTTTTCAGTAACTTTATGCATGGTTATTCCAGAATAATTTTCATCATTTGCAAGAACCCAGAAAGTAGGGGAAACTCCTCTGTAATCAGGGAGATGCGCTCTATGAATATTGTAAAATCCACATTTTGGAATTGATAATATTTCTCCTCTAAAAATTTGATTAAATACGCAGGAGAGTATGAAGTCCGGTTTTATTTTTTTGAGTCTGCTAACTGTTTCAGGAGAATTGATGTCTCTTGTAGAAGTATGATTTAAATCATGTCTCGAAATCAAATCTTTCACAGTAGTTTCTGAACTGAAAAATTTATAGTGAATAGCTTCCCTTACTCTCATTAAAAAATAAGTAAAACCGCATTTCTTAATTACTTCTAAAGAGCTTGCTACTAATCCTTTGTTTTCGACAATCGTATCTGAAGTTATGACCAATTCTACATTGATATCTTTGCTTTGGATAAGTTTTTCAAGAACTATGCTTGAATGAACTTCATCTTCCTGAGTAACAAATACTACTGATAATTTTTCTTTAGTCATATTGACCGGAATTAATTCTATACCATGCCTGAAATATTTCTGGAAAGCCTTTTATGTATTTTGGAAGGGCAGTGTACTTTGATTTTCCACCTTTTCTTGTATTGTGAATTATCGGAACGTCGGCAACTTTCTTGGCCCCTCTCCTTAAAAGAATTGGAATTAAATACCTATGGTCATTATCCTGAAGAGACAGACCTTTAAGATATTTTGATTTAACTGCAGTAAAATTGCTCGCATTATCTGAAGCCGGAGATCTGAAAAATATCTGCATTAAGACATTATAACATTTTGATGCAAAAATCATCCAAATCGGGTGTTTTCTTTCCAGCCTGACTGCATTTGCAATATCATTGCCGTTTATTTTATCCAGTAATTTTGGAATGTCCTCGGGCGAAATTTGAAGGTCGCCGTCCATGGTTATTATAACATTTCCTTTTGCTTTTTTAAAACCAGTGTCAAAACAGCCCGTTTGTCCCTTTTGTTTTTTATGCCTGACAGTTTTAACATTTTTATATTTTTTAGAAAACTTTTTCAAAATTTTACTGGAATCATCAGTGCTTTTATCATCTATTAAAAGATACTCCCACGAATTTCCAGAGTATTTTTTCATGGTTTTCCTAGTTCTTTTAACCAGTTCTTCCAAGTTTTCTTCCTCGTTGTGTATTGGAGAAAGCACAGTGTATTTTACCATTTGAACTGTACAACAATTGTATTATTGTGTTTTAAACTTTGTTGTTTTAAGCTCCAGAACCCATGCAGAGATGCCGAAAGTTAAGAAAAAGACATAAAGAACAATATGATAGGCGAAGGCGGATGAAACAGCAGTTGCAACAGTCAAACCAAGCGCTGAGAAAACAATCCCCCATGCCCCCTCCAACGTTCCAAAACTGCCGACACCGTGTATGGGCAGTGCAGCAACCAGCAGAACAAACGTTATGCCGATTACTATCTTTGCATAGCTGAGAGGCAGATTCATTGCAAGAATCAGAGAGGTTGCCATAAAATACTGGGAAAGCCAGATTAAAATTGACAGAATTATAACTGCAGGAATATGCTGTTTATGCATGGATTTGAATGATTTGAGCAGAACTTTAAGTTTTTTTAAGAAAAATTTTGAAAACTTTTTGTCATCCAGTCGGATAAGAGCTAAAAATTGTTTTATGGCATGAAGGAACTTGTTTCCGTAAAAAAGCAGACCTCCCTGCAGAATAACTAAAAGAACTGCAATAAATAGAAAAACACTGACAAATCCTTTAACCAACGTAGATAGAGTTCCTGCCATGAAATAGGCAACGAAGAAAACAAAGATTATTACAAATAAATCCATAATTCTTGCAGTCATTAAACTTGCCAAAGCTCTGGTCTTTGAAAAACCTCTTTTTCCCAGAAGAAACAGATAGGAAAACTCGCCTGTTCTTAATGGAAGAAGGTTGTTCCACATATTGTGGATTGAGACAACTTTGAAAAATTCACTGACCGAAAGCTCGTCTTTCATTAGGACTTTGAATCTGACGGCCCTGAATAAATAGCTAAAACCATATCCAATAAATCCAATAAAAACCCAGAACAAGTTCAGATTTCTTAAAGTTGAAATTATTTCAGGTATTGAAACCTGAGTTAAAAGAAAAGAAATTAAAACAACTGTTAATAAAACCGCAGCCGTCAGCTTAATTTTCTTTGTTAAAAATTTCATCAGTTTATATTCACATAATAGAGTTTATATGGACCTGTAGTTCTTTCATATTCTTTTGAACGGACTAGATTATTTTGTATCTTTTCATTTAAATCATCCATATTAAAAGAACCGCCTTTTCTTAGAAGTAAATAAACAAGCTGTCCCTGTTCGCCCTCGCCCATGAAACCGGCCTGTTTAAGTTCATAATTTTGGAAAGTATAATCCATTTTAGCAGTCCCTATTTCATTTAGACCCCATTGATAAATGAAAACCCACTCTGAACCGAGCTCTTCTGCTTTCATTACGTCTTCAACAGAATTTATATTATAGTAGCCTTTTCTGTTTGCATGCCAGAGAACTCCAAAACTCTGCCCTCCTGAAAAAATCAATCTTTCATCCGAAGAGCTGTGTTCTTGTATATATTCTCCTGCAACATCAAGACCAGGGAATTGCTGGTCGAACTGTCTTTCAATTGAGTTTGAACCAGAATAAGCTCCGCCTATAAAATGAATTGATAAGAAAAGGACAATGAGCACTGCTATTTTCAAAACTTTTCCTATTTTTTCTTTATCTTTTTCAAGCTGAGCAGTCAGAGATCTTGTAATAGTTCCGCTTATTACTGTAAAAGTATATGCAATTAAGATTATGAACATTGGCGCAATCGGATACTGATGGTAACTATGTCCGTCAAGTTTTGTTGCAAGCAGAACTATGAATAGAAGGGAACTAAATGCATAAGATAAAGTAAACAGTTCGCCGAACTTTTCTCGTTTATTATAGAAGTAACTGACTAAAAATAAACCAATGAATGCAAAAAATAAGCCAAGTAAAGTATAATTATCAAGCATAAAGGATTTTATTGCAGACCACCAGGCAACGGTGTAAATTACAGACAGATTTAATGAAGGGAGAGAAGTAACTGCTTTTCCAGTAACTTTTCCAAGATAAGAGTCATAAGCCATCCAAAGCGGGACTGTTATTAGGAGAAGATAACCCAGCCAGTACTTTTTAAAATTTAAAATTTCTTTGAAGGATTTTATAATCGGCTGCTTATAGAGGAATGTTATTATCATTGGAACTAAAATTACAAGAAATGTATACTTGGTTAGACCTGCAAGAGCAACAAAAAGTGCCATGTAAATAAAATTATTTCGATTTTTATTTTCAAACCATTTAACAAAATAGTAGCCTCCTAAAAGCATGAAAAACAAACCGACAGGCATAAGCTGTACATTTCTGCCGAAGAAAACCAGGAGAGGGTTTATTGCAGTAAGAGCCGCCGCTGTAAGTGCGACATCCTCTCGTTTGAATAGCTCTTTTACAAGTAAATACATTGCAAAAATTGTAGCAAGACTGAAAAGAATAACTACACTTCTGGCTGCAAGCAGGCTTGTTCCAAATAATTTGAATGCAATTGCAATGAAAATTGAAGTCGTAGGGAATGTATCAGCATGAGCACCGCTTGGATCTGCATTCAGTCTAGGATAATCATTTTCAGGTACAAAAAATCCGTGTTCAAAAAAACCGTCTTCTGCAAAGTTTCTTGCTTCTGTCAAGTAATGGGTTTCTTTCCAGTTATGATAACCGATTGCCGGATATCCTGCATGATAAGCTCTGAAAGACAAACCAGTTAAAAGAAGAATAATTAGGATTACAAAAATTTCCGGTTTTTCTTTTATGAAATTAAGTATTTTTTTCATTTATCTCTCTGTTCTTTATACCAGTCAATATAAAGTTTTATTCCCTCTTCAATTGAATACTTTGGTTTATAACCTAATTCTTTCTGTGCTTTGCTTATATCTGCTAAAGTATGTCTTACGTCTCCTGTTTTAGATTTAGTATGTTTTATTTTTGGTTTCTTCCCTGCTTCATTATACAGCATTTCTACAAGAGAGTTCATTGATACTGATTTCTCAGTTCCTATGTTAAAAATATCAAAATCAATGTCTTTTGTTCCTGCCAGATAAATTCCTTCAACAGTATCTTTTACATAAGTAAAATCCCTGGTCTGTTCTCCGTCTCCGTAAATTTCAACTTCTTTGTTGTTGAAAATTTTTTCAGTGAATACACTCATTGCTAAATCAGGTCTTTGTCTTGGTCCGTATACAGTATAAAATCTTAAAACAAGTGCATTTAAATCAAAAGTATCATGATAAAGCTTGCACAATTTTTCTCCAAACTCTTTCGTTAAAACATAAGGCGAAGTTGGATTTAATTTGGAATCCTCCTGGGTTTTTTTCTTTGAACTGCCGTAAACTAGTGAAGAGGATGAAAAAATTATTTTAGAACCATTTTCTTTACAGGCCTCTAAAACTCGCTGCGTAGTAAGTATATTATTAGCAGTGTAAGTCTGGAAATCAACCCAGCTCCTAGAACCTGCCTGAGCGGCTAAATGATAAACAGTTGAAACGCCTTTAAACAAATCCTTTAAATTATAATCAGTTAAATCCGCCTCGTAGAAATCAAAATTTTCATGTGTTACAAAGTTTTCCAGGTTTCTTTCTTTTAAAGAGCGGTCATAATAGGGGCTGAAATTATCTATTCCGATTACTTTATAGCCTTCTGAAATTAATTTTTCAGATAAATGGCTCCCAATGAAGCCAGCGCATCCGGTTACAGCTACTAGTTTGTTTTTTGCCATTCTCAGAAGTAGAAATGATTTTCAAGTTTAAATATGTTTAGAACTACCAGCATAGCCCTTCGTAGTCAACGTCTTTTCTGTTTTCTAAAATGTTTCTGCCGTCAATAA
>CAZNLD010000001.1:0-119001 GCA_964574035.1 Candidatus Undinarchaeota archaeon | reverse complement strand
ATACATTCTTCCTAAAAAGGTAACACATTCGGCCCCTTCCCTTGTATACCATCTTGCATTTCTGTATGCCAGGTAGCCGTATGCAGAATTAGCCAGAATTTTCAAAGCGTACTGTTCGTTGTCCAGATTTGAATACTCCTGGCTGTCTTTGTCAAGTTTTTTCATCTTTTCTTTAATTTTAATTCTCTTGTTTAGAATATCTTCAAGAACATCTGGAATTAATCCCTTTCTTTTTTCGCAGAACCAGTGCCCTGTATCTCCTATTCTTTCTGCAGAATGTTTGCAGCATTCACAGTCAATAGTTCCCGGGTCAATATTATGAGAAATAATAATGGTTGGATACAAAGACCTGAAGTCAAGAAGTGCGATATCTTCATGCATTCCTTTTTCCGGTTCGTGAACATATGCGCCTGCTATGGCTCCCTTTTTGTATCTGTTTTCTCTTTCAGACTCTCTGGGTCTGTTCGGGACAACTTCTCCTTTTTCATTTGCGTTCCAGATTAAGAAGTTTTCAACCAGCTGGCCGTATGAAGTCCTGTTTGCATCAAACAAGGGAACTTTGACAAGCCTTGCAATTTCAAAAATTTTGGGAGTGAAAATGTCTGAAAGCTGTTTGGTAATTACCGCGTCATTTAAAGAGTATTCAAAAAACGTTTTCAGTTTTTGCCCTTCCGAGTCCCAGTACTCCGGCATGTCTCTCCAGTCCACTTCTCCTTTTTCTTCTCCTTCTCCTAAAAAGACATGGGCTACATTGGATAAAGTTCTCTTGCTTACACTTCCCAATGCCCCTCTTAAAATGTATGAAACATAGTGGAATAAATCAACATGAATTCTCCCTGAAATCTGCGCCGCGGCAAACATTCCTTTTGTTTTAAATTTTATTTTATCATTTGTTCTTCCAAGTTTAACTGTATGGTTGCGTTTTTGGGCCCTGTCTTTGATGTAGGGCAGATCGAACTGGTCCGTATTGTATCCAACTAGAATGTCAACATCTTCTGTTTCAACAATTTCCTCAAATTTCTTGATAATATCTATTTCATTTTCAACCTTGATTATTTTATCTTCAAGCCCTTCAACAGTTTTAGTGCTGATAACTTTTTCAGAATCCTTTGATTTGAGGCTGAGCATGACAATCGGGTCTTTTTTTGGTCTTGGAGATCCTTTTGGATTGTAAACTTCAATATCAAAAGCCATTACTTTTAACTCAGGAATTTTTTCTTCCGTGGTTTTTGGATTTCCCTCAATTTCAATAAATTTGTCCGCTTTTGTATCCTTCTTTAATCTTACATCATTCGTTGTTCTGCCTTCAGCTTTTATCATGGTCATGGGCTGGAGTTTTTTGTCAAATAGGTATCTCCTGTTGAAAAGAATGTCTGCTTCATAAACTTCTGAAACAAATTCAATGTTTTTTACATCTTTTCTGGCCCTTGGAACGCCGGACGGCTTCTTAGTAAAAATCTTAATCATTTTCTTCTTTTTTCCGTGAAGAATTTTTTCAGTTAGTTCAACTTTTTCAATTGAGTAGTCTTTGGGTTCATATTTCTTCAGTTTTTCAGCGGATTTTTTCGGTTTCTCTGACTCAATGTAGAAATAAGGTTCAAAAGACCTGTCAAAAGCAATTATACTTTTTCCGTCGTCTGTTCTTCCAAATATTCTGATTACCGGCTTTTCATCAACTAAAACGTAGTCAACATCCAGCAGACAGAAGTTGTATTCTCCCATAAATGAGTATAGGTTGGCTGTATTAATAGGAGTTTTGGTTTTATGATAGATAATAGACAATAGATAATCGACAATCGATAGTAAATCATTAATGGTAGATGGTTAATGGTAGATGGTTAATGGTTCCTTCAACAGCTGACAACTGCCGGCAAATCATAAGTTAAATAAACTTTCAGTTCTATATTTTTAATATGGCAAAGTACGAAAAGTACCCGGAAGATTATGAAGAGCGGCTAAAATATCTTGCAAAGATAGTTAAGGAACTGAGTGAAAAAGGCGTTGACGTTTCTTCAAAGGAAATAAACAAATCAAAGTATTCAAAATATCTTGATGCAGCTTATGCTAAAGGAATTCCCTGGTCCGAAATTCTGGATGAAGCCGGCGTGTCAGCGGCTAGACCTAAAAAGTACGAGAAGTATCCAAAAGAACACTATGATAGAATAATTTATCTTGCTTTAAAAATAAGAAAGTTGTATGAAAAAGGTGTTGACGTATCTTCCAGCGGTATAAGAAAAACAAAGTATGCAAAATATTTTGATGCTGCAAAAGACAAAGAAATTACCTGGACAGAAGTTTTAGTTGCTGCTAATGTTACTCTAGATGAAGTAATGGGCAGAGAAAGTATTTTGATAAAAAACAAGAAAAAAACCAGAACAAAGAATAAGGAAGCAAAGAAAAAGAAGAAACAATCAAAAAGGGAAAAGAAAAAGAAGAAAATAGTCAAAAGCGCAGAAGACACTAAAAGTGCAATGTTTTGTCCAAAAGATGGCACTTTATACAACAATATTGAAAAAGTAAAAGGAGAGCTTTTTAAATACTGTCCGAAATGCGATAAGTGGTATCATATTGAGAGATAGTTGATGGTTAATGGTTGATGGTTAATGGTTGATGGTAAATGGTTAACGGCAAGTAGTAGTTACTGCTCAATTAACTCTATCCAGTTAAATTAAATTTATATACCCCATTAGGTACTACTTTTTCATGAAGGGCAGAAGGGAAAACAATATCTCTAATTTAAAACAAAGACTTAGAAAGTACAGCCGGCAGGACATAAGATTTAATGAACCGCACTTTTCAGAACGGCTGTCTTTAAGAGAGGGAGACAAGGAGCAGGTCATTACAAATCTTTTGAAACCGGAAAAACTTGTCTATTCATATAGTGAAAAAGGGAAGTATGGGGATACCGTTTACTGCCTGCATTTCAAAATAAGCAATACAAAAACACTAAGACTGCCTGTAATCTTTGACAGGAAAGATAAGAAAGAATTATATATACTTACCTACATCATGAGATACAGGAACTGGAGGAATATGATTATAAGATGAAGAAAAAATTTTCCTACGACAAAGAAAACGATATCTTGTTTATCCATAAAGGTTTTGAAGAAGGAGATAAATTTAAAGGAAATATTGATATCGGAGACATAATTTTAGACCTTTCAGCAAAGGGAAAAATAAGAGGAGTTGAAGTACTGAACGCAAGCAGATTTTTCAGCGACCTTGTAGAGAAGAAGACCTTTTTGGAATTAACAGGCGCTGATTTTAAGGCAGTGCTCGGCTCAAGCGGAATAATTCTGAAGATGTTTTTTAAATTCAAAGGAATGAAAGAAAAAGTTCCTGCAAGGATAGCAGTTCCTCTTGAAGCGCCGGTTGAAAGGTAGATACTAGTAGATAGATAATCGACAATAGAGCATAGACACTGATCGACAATAGACAATCGACGATAGATAATAGACGCAGCGTATAGATAACGGAGTTAATTTTTGATATGGGTTGATAATAGAATTTGTTTCTTTTATCCATTCAAAGGTTTCTACTGCCAATAGAAATTATCTTCTATTGAGGATAGGAAGAAGCAGTAAATTGTAAGTTATTGGGATTTTAGATGTTAGGCATTATCTCAACTCTTACTGTAATTAAACACTTTTTCATATTCTTTGTGGTCAAAAATATCAAGAATAAACGAAATTATTTCAACTTCATTGCCTTTAATTGTGTAAATCATTCGCCAGGCTCCGGGCAGGTTAATTTTCCAGAGGTTGCCCGCATTATACATCTTAGAATACTTTTTTGGAATTTTACTCTTTGCTATCTGAATTCCGAAATGAGGGTTATTTTTCAAAAATTCAATTTTCTGCTTTATTGCATTGAAAAGCGTCTGATTGTCGCTGCTTGTTACGCCCTTTGAAACTTCTTCGCCAACTAACTTGTTAAGCTTTTCAAACTCTTCAAGTGCGCCGCCCTTAATTGCAACCTTGGTTATTTTTTGCATACATAAAAGCAAGCTTAAGACTTTATAAGCTTAATTTAACCGGCACGAGTTAGTCAAACAAACTTTGAATCTTCAACAAGCGCTGTCATCTCTTTTTTGGGAGTATATATCCAGAGAATGCCCTTTGTGCCGATAAAAATCTTGCCGCTCGCCTGCAGGTAGTCAAGAATCTGGATAAGTGTACTGTGCATTACCTTTCTGGGAAGTTCGCGCTTCAGTTCCGCGACGGACATTGTAGTTTCTGCATTCTTCAGGGTTTTCTCCACCATGAGAATAGTTTTGAGTGTTGGAGAGTGCAGATTTGTTTTTTGCTTCATTTGATATAGATATATAGTGTTTGGATATAAGTATATATAGTTTTTGGTCAGAAAAGATGTAGATGTTAGGCGTTGGGTAAAAGGTAAACGGTAATTGGTACGCGCGGCGGCGGTTGGAGTTAGCAACGGGATTTAATGGTTTTTACAGGGTTTTGAAGGTTCATTTGAGCTTGAAGCGAGAGTTTTCACTTCATTACGAAAATGATTTAAATATAAAGTGCAGACCTGTATCATAACTACTATGAAATTACTACTAACATCCGGCGGGCTCACAAATGATTCAATAGCTAATGCATTATCTGATTTAACTGGCAAAAAACCAGAAGAAACCACTGTTGTTTTTATTCCAACTGCAAGTAATGTTGAAACCGGAGATAAAGACTGGCTTATTACCGACATGATAAATTTAAAAAAACAAAATTTCAAATCTATTGAAATCACGGATATTTCGGCAGTTGATGAAAAAATATGGAAGCCAAGCTTTGAAAGAGCTGATGTCTTGTTTTTTGAGGGCGGGAATACTTATCATCTTATGAGGTGGCTGGATAAAACCGGATTATCCGAACTACTTCCTGAATTATTGAAAGACAAAGTGTATGTGGGCGTTAGTGCTGGAAGTATCGTCACTAGTTCTGATTTGGCATTAAATTTAACCCAACAAATATATGATGCAAATATGTCAGAAACTGAAGAAATGAAAGGACTAAATTTTGTAGATTTTTATTTTCTACCGCATTTAAATTCAGAATGTTTTAAAAAAACTAAAAGAGAAACTATTGAAAAGATAGGTTTGGAAAGGGGCAAATCAATTTATGTTCTTGATGATGAGTCTGCATTAAAAATTGTTAACAATAAAATTGAAGTAATTAGCGAAGGAGAATGGTTTGTTATTAATGAAAAGAAATAAGGATTAAAAAAGTTTTGAAGAAAGTAAAAGATGATGGGTATTATGTTAATAAAGCGTTGAAGTGGGTTGAGACGGGACTTGATCATGGCATGAATTATTTTGAAGATCTATTGCTGGGCAATTGGGTTGCTGGAGTGAACAAAAAAACCTAATCATAACAATTGTTGTATTTATTCATTCCCAAAAAATTTTGTATTTTATCTGTTTTTCCATGCATTTCTGGCCAGTTAAGCATTTCATTTAATTTCCAAATCTTATATTTTTTTTCTTTGATTTTCCCCCCTTTATATTCCTCTCTGTCACTTCTTATTTCTGGAAACACAAAAACAGTTTTTATTTCTGTCTTATTGAGGAATAGATGTGAATATTTTGGGTCCTTTTTTGTTTTTTTAATTTTATTCTTAATTTTTTTCTCTACATTTTTTAAATCCAAACTGTTTAAACTATTTTTACATTCTATACAATACACTTCATTTTTCTGGTTTTTATATACTATATCTATTTTATCTTTTTCTGTCCCCGTCCAGTGAATTTCTTTATTTTCTTTCTTTAAGGATAAAATATAATACGTTATCAACTCTAAAAAAACCCCTCTGCCAGTAGCAATTTTATCTTCAAAGTACCTAGACTTTTCTGACAAATCACTAATATGTGATTTCTCCAGGTACTGCATAAATTTTTTCTCTTCTATTGAATAATCTCTAGTGTTTAAATCAAATTTCTTATTCTGTTCCTTTATTACATTTTCACATATTTTCCAGCCCCTACTCCCAGCCCCTGAAAAATTATTTCCAACACAAGGGAATATGATCCACCCTGAGCTATCAGTTATACCTCCGCCTGTCCGGATAAGGGGCCCATAACTATACCGATACTGGTTTTTTCTAAGTTTATGTTTAAATCTTATAATATCTGCAGAAGGATTCCAACCTAACTCACTTTGATAATTTAAAAGGCCCAAAAGCAAAAAAATAAAGGCATAGGTTCCATTAAATGAATACATTTTTTTTGAGTCAAGTACATCTGCAGGGTACCAGCGTAATTGAATTTCAAATTTTTCATTGTCACTTATTTCGGGTTTTTCTACTGTAATCGAAAAAACATCTTTAAACATATTTCTAGTTACCTTCTTTGAACCAAAATCTATGGATTCAAAGTCAACTTCACTAATGTTTCTCGGAATAATTATTGTTTCATATATTTTTCCAAAAAAGGTATCCAGTTCTTTCCAAGTTTTTACCTTATCTATTTTTATCAATTCTGACGTTTCATAATGATTTTCTAAAAACTTGCTCCATAAAAACTGAAGGCCCACACAATATCCTTTAAGATCGGATTTCACTCTTTTTTTTTGGGCTTCTAAAAACAATGAAACAAAAAGCAACGCCTTCGGCGTTCCATAGCTAGTATCGTTTAAAAATAAAAATGTATCATACATCGCTTTCTTCGTTAGGGTTTCTAACTTATCCTTGTCCAAATCTTCAACTAATGCATTAAGTGGATTCAAAATTTTCTTTTTAAAATCCGCAATGTTTTGTTTTAATGAATCCCAATTTGCTGATCTCCAAATCTTTTTTGAAATTGAAAAAGAATTTTTTAAAAAGATAGTCATATCACAACTATTTGGTACATTTCTAATATTTTTTCCTTTAATTTTTGCCCTTTCTAGTATTTCATCCTCATTCCATTCAATTACCTTTGGATCGAATTTATTTTGCAATAAAAAAAGAATAATTGTTTTAAGAAAAAATTTGTAACCTTCAAATATCTCCTTTTCTTTTAATCCAGCGTGGTCTATAAATTCTTGGAAGTCCTCTATATTTGTCGCTTTTTTAGCGATATGATGAAATGCTAATAAACTTGTTAAAGAAGAGCACATCCTTAAGTTCCCTCCGTCTCTTTCTTGACCTGTTTATTGGGTTCTTTTTTCATATTCATACTTTCATATGCTAAAGCTTCTCATTTCTTGAATTTCTTAACATTGAAAAAACCTCATTAGTATTGGTTGTATAATAGCAGTCTTCTATATGTCTCCCATCAGCATTAAGAGTTACTACAAATTTGTTTATGTTCTCCTCTATGTTTTTCAAATACTCTCTAATTTGTTTGTAATGTGCGCGTATACTATCTAAAAACTTCGAAATGGCTTGTTCATCATCTGATTTTAAATACAAGACAACGGTGGGGGAATCGGACAATTTAACTCCTATTAGTGGGGGCTTTTCACAGTTTCTATTTAAAAGTACATTTGAAATCTTCTTTTTAGCTTTCTCATACCCATCTTCTCCCATTTTTGTAAAAAATCCTTTTGAAAACCAAAAAAATGGTGCACCGATTATAATTAACAATAATGGATACAAAGCCAGGGATTTTTGCTTTATTATTCGAGTAGACATCTCGTCGTTTTCTGCAACGAACTGCTTGAGCTCGTTTACGGACGATTTTTTAAAACTACGGTTGTCATATTCAAATCTTATCTTATTAATCATCTTTATCTCCTGATGAAAATGATACGCTAAATCCCTTCAATTTTTTATTTTTTATATTATTTAGAACTTTTAAGTCATAGACTCCAATCTTTGCGTATATACCATAGTTGCTCTCATCTATCTTCTTTATTTGTGTATTATGAACGATTCCAGAAGGGGCTTTTGAAACATCATGTTCGTTGTATATAAATGGGTGTTTACGCAATCCTATGATTATGGCACCCAACTCTTTTTTAGAAAGATTATCACCCAGAGCATCTCGATTTGTAGTTGATACAAATCCCTCAGTATTCTCAACAATTTCCTTTTTTTCAAATTTAAGTTCATCTAGATCTAGTGCCATCTCACTCACAACCCCTCCTCAATCACTTCTTTTTCTTTTTTAGTAATCCCATACAAATCATAAACCAATTCATCAATTTTCTTATCCGTTTTTTCGATTTTCTTCTCTAACTTCTTGCGCTTATCTGTTTGCTTATCGCCCATTTTTTGAAGTTTTTTGTTTAGTTCGAGCATTTTGTCTGCTAAGTCAATGATTGGTTTTTGTTTTTCTTCTGGAGCTTCAATTATAGGTATATTTTTGATTTCAAAGGTTCTAAGTTCAATATAACCTCCTCTCATATGTGTTGAAAAGTATAATTTCTTTGTATAGAAATTAATTAGACTTGAATTCAAAATTCCAAGAATGTATTTTAATGAGATATTGTCAGTTTTAGAATGAGCTACATATATCGTATTTACGGCGCCCATATTTTCCTTTTTTATATAAGTTGCAGTTAGTTCTGAACATATTTTTTTCAAGAAGAGACAGGGTTTTTCTATTTGCCACTCCTTTTTCTTTTTTACATATTTTTCTTTGAAATCGTAGCCATACCTTTGTATATCCTTATTCCTGAGAACCGCTATCTTTTTCTTATTTTCATTGGATAGTATATTACTCGTAGTCGGTTTTGCTCTGTACAAATCAATTACTTTTCCACCTTTTTCCACCTTATCAATTATTTTTTCACTGGCTTCATCTATTGAAAATATAAATAAATTGTCATCTAGTTCTAATAATTTTTTCTGATTGACAAGATGATCATAGTCTTTAGTTTGGAGTTTTCCCTCTTCTGTTATCTTTAGAAACTCTATTTTATTTTCATCTCGCTTATTCTTATCATTTTCTTTTCTTAATATGAAAATATAGGGGTATGTTGATGCATCTTTAAAGACCTGGACATTAGACACATCTATTACTTTTTCAATTACGCAAGTATCTAAGATTAGTTTTCTAAGTTTTTCGCCATATTTACTTATTATAAACTTATTTGATGTAATAAAACCTAGTTTTCCTCCCTCTTTTAGTAAATTTATTCCCTTTTCATAAAATAACACATATAAATCATATTGTCCGACTGCAGATTCATACTTTTCTTCAAAATAATCTTTATGATTTTCTTCTAATTCATGTGTTCTTACATACGGTGGATTCCCTATAACAACATCAAAACCGCCTTCATCCATTACATCTTCAAACTCTTCATCCCACTTAAACGCTTTATCTCCTGCAACTTCCGAATCGTCAATTAAAGAATTTCCTTCTTTAATTTTTTCATTTAATTCTGGGAGTCTATGCCTTTGTTCAGCAGCTTTCAACAATAAATTCAACTGAGCAATTTCAACTGCTCTAGGATCTAAATCAACCCCATATATATTATTCTTTAAAATTTTAGTTCTTCTTGAAACAATTCCGGCTGAATCCAATTCCGCCTGCTTTCCTTTGCCTTTCTCTTTATAATTTTTATCCAAATAATCAAATGCTTTTAATAAAAACGAGCCGGAGCCGCAGGCAGGGTCCAACACTTTAATTTCTTCCGGATTTGTTTTCTTACCTTTAAGCAATTCTCCAAGCGTATTTTTAACAATGTAATCAACAATGTAAGTAGGAGTATAGTAAATTCCGTGTTTCTTCCTCTTACTATGCTTCTCCTTTAATTTTGCCCTTTTTGGAGTTTTTCTCAATAAATGACCTAAATACTGCTCGTAAATATTCCCTAAAATGTCTGCATCAATAGCAGAAAAATCATAAGAAATTGTATTATCTTTTGTTTTATACAATCCTTTCAAAACCTGCTCTAATACATCATTGCTTATAGCCGCCTGGTCGCATTCGTGATAAGCAAAAAGATTGCTGTCGTACTTATCATCAAAGTATCTAAAAATTCCCTGAACTTCTTTGTAAAGCCAGTTATTTCCTTCCTTTTCAACGCGCAGGGCTTCTTTTAATTTGCTCTCCTCAAGCCCGCTGTCTTCTGCTTTTCTAATAAAAATAAGCCGGTTCAGCATTCTCTGAACAACTTCATCCAAATCCTCGCCTGTAAAATGTTTATCCTGATTATTTTTTAGGTAATCCTTTGAAAGTAGTTCTCTCCATGTAGTGAAGTCGTTTAAAAGCTGCTTATCTATCGGGGTTTTCTTAGCTTTCTTTCCAAAAGTTTCAGCTGCTTCGTCTAACTTTCCTTCTACAATACTTTCCTTTGAAAGGAGCCAGAGTTTATCCAAATTATCTAAGTATTCATCCCATCTTAAATTAATAAATAAACTCTCTCTAACATTTTTAACCTCTGCATTAAAAATTTTAAGTCCTTCAAAATCAGTAAGAACTGCCCAAGTTGTTGCTTTGTGCCAGGCATAGTTTGTTGCCTGCTTTGCAAACTTTGTATCTTCTAAGTTGGCTTTAAGTTTTTTAGCTTCAACAAACAGTTTTGGTATCCCATTTATTCTAAATCCATAATCAACTCTACCCTTTGAAATGCTTTCTTCTTTAGAAACTTCATCATCAACAGACCGAAAATCCCAACCAAGCGCTTCAAAAAAAGGCTCAATAAATTTTGTTTTTGTATCCGCTTCGCTGTATTTGTTTATTTTTCCAGCATCTTTTACTTTTTTGTACTTTTCAACTAAGTCAGCTATTTTCTGTTTAGCTTCTTTCTTATCGACCATTCTCCTCACTTCTATCTTTAAGAATTCAATTCTTAAATAGATTTCTAGCATCTATAAAAACTAAAAACTTAATTATACTCCAATTACCTAATATATAACAAGTCCGGGGCCGTAGTCTAGCTTGGTATGATGCTACGTTCGGGTGACCTTTTAGGAAAAGGTCAATCAAAAAGATGCAGGATCGTAAGGTGTAGGCTGGATAGCTAATAAAGTTCATGAGTATAAACCTACGCCTTGCGTTGCTTTGCGAACCTGCATGGCTCGCCTGCTTTGCAGGCTCGCTTGAATTGGTCGAGGTCAGAAATGCGTAGTGGTCCCCAGTTCAAATCTGGGCGGCCCCACTCCAACTTTTTAATTTGTTCCCTTTGCAATTGTTCCTCTTTACTGAAAAAGTTGACAAAAACAGCTGATGCACTCGCTCACTTCGTTCGCGAGGCGACACTCGTCAAGCCATAGATTTTTTGAACTTTGCTTAATGTTAGTATCAACTTTTCAGTAGATTAATGGAAGGGAAGTATAATTAAGTTTTTTGCAGATTTTCTCAACCAACTCAACTCAGTTAAATTAAGTTTAAATACTTCTTTTATTTTTAATCTAATTATTGAAAAATGCTATAGAAACACTTAAATATTGAAAAATCAATAAAATTATTGAAAAATCAATAAAATGAAGCAAAAGCAACTATCTATATTTAAATTGGGAATACAGGGAAAAGAATACGATAAATTAGAGCTCCAGATACTCCTTTCATTCTTTCCTGAAGCAAACGGTATGAATAGAAATGAATTAGTAGAAAAATCAGGGTATTCTTATGAGCGCGTTTATCATGCATTGGGGGAATTAGAAAAGAAAAAGGCAGTTCAAATATCCGGCAGGGGGCACAATAAATTGTTTGTACCAAAACTTGAAAATTTTGTGTTCCATACATTATTCGGGCATTATTCTGCATTAAAAAGATTGTCTCTTTTTGAAAAATATGAATCTCTAAGAAAAATTCTTGAAGAGTTTAAGATAGATGTAAAAGCCCACTGCATTGTCCTTTTTGGTAGTTATGCAAAAAAGACCGCAACTAAAAAAAGCGATATTGATTTACTTTGCGTAGGTGCGGATAAGAAAGAAGTTGAGAAAACTGCATCATCTCTCAAGCATAAGTACAATTATGAAATAAGTCCTACAATTATCGAAGCAGGTGAATTTATTAAAATAAAGGAGGAAAATCCCGTCTTTTGGAAAGATCTTAGGAAATATGGAATTGTTTTAGGGGGAGAAAGCTTCTTCTTTAGATTTATGTATAAAGATTAGACATGAAAAGCAAAAATCTTGATTGGTTTGTTAGAAAAAAGCAAATATATAAGGACCTTTCTGTTAAGAAACTTTCAAATAATTATATGAAAAAAGCTAGAAATAATTTGATTACAATGAGTTTGCTTTTTAGTCTTTACTCTAATAAAGAAGCAGTAGACGTCCTTACAGTTCCAGACGATTACGATCCCGGCGAGTGGGTAGTTACATGTGGTTATTATGCAATGTATATGGCTGCGATGTCCGCTCTGGCAAAGATAGATTATAAAAGTAAAAATCATTCAGCTACTGTTCTTGCTTTGGAAAAATTTTTTGTAAAGAAGAAAAAACTTGAGTCAAAGTACTTGAAAATGTTAAAAGATGCCAAACTTGAAAAAGAGGATATTGAATTATTAAAAGGGGCAAAAACTAAACGCCAGATAGCACAGTATAGTGTAACTAAGAAGACGACAAAAGATCTTGCTAGTACTGTAAAAGAAGATGCATATAAGTTTGTTGAAAGGATTGAAAAACTTCTTGAAGAAATAGATTAGTTAGTTCTCTAATTAAATTTAAGTACTCTTTTTAAAGAATTCTAAATCAAAACACTTAAATATCAAAGAAAAGATATCTTGAGGTGAATATCGTGGGTTTATTCCCAAAATAAATCCTTCTGGAGGTTAATTCATGTCTCAAAAAACAGAAAAAGTAGACGTAAATAAATGGGAGAAAATACCGTGCGAGTGCGGAGAATTTGCTGAAAAAGGAAAAGTAAAATTCAAGGAATACAAAGTTAGAGGGTGGGTCTGCAAAAAGTGCGGGAAAGAATATATTCATCCAAAAGATTCCGCCAGAATAAGCGCCCTTGAAAAGCTCAAAAAAGGAACTGCAGTAAAGGTTGGAACACTGGGCCAGAGTTTTATTATCAGAATACCAAAAGAAATGGCTGAACTTTACAAGATTGAAAAAGGAGAAAAAGTTAAACTTGTTCCTGAAGATTTAAAAAAGATTGAAATTTTAGTTTGATAATCTGCAGTCTTAATAGAATAGAAATTTATTTAGAGGATGACATTAAATCTGCTAATGAATTAACATGAATTTAGAACTAAAAACAGAATTCATTAAAAAAATTAAAAAAGCAAGAGAAGAAAAACCAGCTAAATATCCTTCTCCAAACAATTTTTTCAAGGAAATAGAAAAATAGGTTTTTCCATTAAATCATAATCTATATAATCCGCAGTTTCTAATTATCAAGTATGACAAAGAAACCAAAAAAATGCCCTATATGTGGCTCCAATCTAGAACTTGAAAAAGAAGAAATTAAAATGCAGGTTCTGGGAGAAAATACAGTAAAAGAATATAAAGGAAAACTTGTCTGCCCCAACTGCGGGTATACCTTCTTAATCCCGAAAGACTGAAATGAAGAAATACGACCTAATAACAAGAAACATAATTGAAGTAGTAAAAGAATCCGAATTAAAAAAACTGCTTAAAGAAAAGAAAAAACCATCCGTTTACTGCGGATACGAAACCAGCGGACCCGTTCATATCGGAACCATGCTTTCTTTAAACAAACTTATTGACTTTCAGGAAGCCGGTTTAGATGTAAAAATTCTATTAGCAGACTTCCATACCTGGCTAAACATGAAAGGAAATTTAGACTGGATTGAATCTTCTGTTGAATACTGGAAGCACTGCTGCAAAGCTTTAGGACTAAAAGGAGAGTTTGTCTTAGGAAAGGACTTCCAGATGAAAAATGAATACATTAAGGATTTACTGGCATTAAGCCAGGACACAACCTTAAACAGGGCTTTAAGGAGCATGCAGAAAGTAGCCAGAGATATTGAGCATGCGCATGTTTCTCAGGTAATTTATCCTCTCATGCAGGCAGTCGACATCAAACATTTAGATCTTGATATTGCATACGGCGGGATTGAACAGAGAAAAATTCACATGCTTGCAAGGGAGCATTTAGAAACAATTAATTTCAAGCCTCCTGTCTGCCTTCATTCTCCTCTAATCGTTTCACTAAAAGGACCTGAAGTGAAGATGTCAAGCTCCGAACCGGACTCAATGATTATGATTCACGATAAACCCGAAGTAATTAAAGAAAGGATACAGGGGGCTTACTGCACTACAGATGATATTGCAGGAAATCCAGTTCTTCAAATTGCCCAGTATTTAATTTTCCCGAGATTAGAAAAAATAAAAATCAAAAGACCTGAAAAGTTCGGCGGAAATGTTGAATACAAATCATACAAAGCTTTGGAAGATGCATTCAAAAAAGAAGATTTACATCCTGCCGATTTAAAAGCAGGAGTAAGCTCTTCATTAATCGAACTTCTTAAACCCGTAAGAGATTATTTTGAAAACAAACCAGAAGCAAGAAAAGCAATGAAGGCTCTTAATAAGAAACGAAAAATACACTTAAAATACTCTTTTCGTATATACTCCAAAAACCTTAAAAGGTAGTTAAATAATATTTTCAAGATAGCACTTAAAGGTGGGATGAAATTACCAAAAAAGCCGGTATTGTAGGCTACGGCGCCTATGTACCTCAATTCAGGATTAAAGCAGAAGAAATAGCAAAGGTATGGGGAGCAGATGCCGAAGCAATTAAAAGAGGTTTAATGATTGCTGAAAAATCAGTTCCCGGGCCGGATGAAGACACTGCAACAATTTCAGTAACTGCAGCAAGACATGCCATGGAAATGGCACAAATCAACCCGGCAAAAATAGGAGCTATTTATGTTGGTTCAGAATCACATCCTTATACAGTAAAACCAACCGCAACTATTGTAGCAGATGCAATTGAGGCAAGTCCTTTTTTAACAGCAGCAGATTTAGAATTTGCATGTAAAGCCGGAACTGCAGGAATGCAGATATGCAATGGTTTAGTTTTATCTGATATGGTTAAATATGGACTTGCAGTTGGCGCAGACACCTCTCAGGGAGCTCCCGGAGATGCACTTGAATATACTGCAGCAGCAGGCGGAGCAGCATATATTATAGGAAAGAAAAAACCGCTTGCAGTAATTGAACATACTTCCTCTTTTACAACAGATACTCCTGATTTCTGGAGAAGAGAAGGACAAGACTATCCAAAACACGGAGGAAGATTTACAGGACAGCCCGCTTATTTTAAACATGTTGTTGAATCAACAACTCATTTAATGAACAAAACCGGCGTTGAACCAAAGGATATAGATTATGCGGTATTCCATCAGCCAAACGGCAAGTTTCCAAGGCAGGCTGCAAAAAAACTTGGCTTTACAAAAGAACAAATAAAAGACGGTCTCTTAGTTAATAAAATTGGAAACACTTATTCAGGAGCAACTCCTCTTGGTTTATCTGCAGTTCTAGATATTGCAAAACCAGGACAGAAAATACTTGCAACAAGCTACGGTTCAGGAGCAGGCTCCGATTCATTCTTATTAACAACTACTGACGAACTAGTAGAAGCAAGAAAAAGAACTCCAAACTTAAGCGAGTATATTGAAAGCAAACATTATATTGGTTATGGAGTATATGTAAAATTCAGAGGAAAACTGAAATTAAATGACTAAAAAAGAAGTAGCAGTAATTGGAATTGGAATAAGCAAATTCGGCGAGCTTTGGGACCGCTCTTTAAGAAGTCTAATTACTGAAGTAGGAATTAAGGCAGTAGAAGACGCAGAAATAAATCCAAATGATATTGAAGCTTTGTTCGGAGGAAACATGTCTGCAGGCCAGTTTGTAAAACAGGAGCATATTGCTTCTCTTACAATGGATCAGTCTGCTTTAACTCCAAAACCGGCAGTCAGAGTAGAATCAGCATGCGCTTCCGGAGGACAGGCATTAAGAACTGCGTACATGGCAATAAAATCAGGAATGCATGACGTTGTTTTGGCAGGCGGAGCAGAAAAAATGACGGATGTAATGACTTCCACAACACAGGGCGCTTTGGCAACAGCTTCTGATCAGGAGTGGGAGGCATTCTACGGCATAACTTTCCCAGGTCTATACGCTTTCATTGCAAGACTCCATATGGAAAGATATGGGACAACAAGAGAGCAGTTGGCTCAGGTTTCTGTTAAAAACCATTTCAATGGCGCCCGGAATCCAACCGCCCAGTTCAGAAAAGAAATTACAATAGATGGTGTTTTAAAATCATCCTTAGTTGCAGATCCTTTAAGATTATTTGACTGCTCCCCAATTACAGACGGGGCTGCAGCAGTTATTTTGGCAAGCAGAGAAAAAGCAGAAGAACTTGTTGATGATCCTGTATGGATAACTGGTTCCGGAGCAGGTACAGATACTCTTGCACTTCACGACAGAAAAGATATATGCACATTAGAAGCAACAAAAGAAGCTGCAAGACAGGCTTATAAACAGTCCGGAAAGAAGCCGGAAGATATTGATTTAGCGGAAGTTCATGACTGCTTTACAATTAATGAATTACTTGCAATTGAAGATTTAGGATTCTGCAAAAAAGGAGATGGAGGAATATTTACTGAAAAAGGTCATACTGCTCTTACTGGAAAAATTCCTATAAATACAAGTGGGGGCCTGAAATCAAAAGGACATCCTGTAGGAGCAACAGGAATTGCACAAATAATTGAGTTAGTTGAACAGATGAGAAATAATGCAAAAGAAAGACAGATTAAAAATGCAAAAACAGGTTTGGCTCATAATGTAGGAGGAACCGGAGGGAGCTGTACAGTTCATATTTTAGAAAAATGAGTGTAGCACGATTTTGGAGAGAACAGCCTGCAAGATATAATTTGTGGGGAACAAAATGCAGAGAATGCGGAATGATTCACTTTCCCCCGAGAGATGTCTGTCCTAAATGTAAAAGTACAAAGGTAGACAAAGAACAGCTTGGAAAGAATGGAAAGATTGTAACCTATACTGTAATCAGAGTGGCTCCGGAAGGATTTGAAAAAGAAGTTCCTTATATCATGGCAATTATTGAAATGAAAGGCGGTTCAAGATTAACTGCCCAAATTGTAGATGCAGACCCTGAAGATATTAAAATAGGAAAAAAAGTCAGGGCTGTTTTCAGAAAAATAAGCGAAGACGGATGCTCCGGTGTAATTTATTACGGTTATAAGTTTAAATTAGATGAGTAAAATGAAATCCAGCAGAATTTCAGGTTTCTATAAATTAAGTTTAGAAGAAAGATTACAGATTTTAAAAGATTTTTCAGATTTGTCAGATGAAGATATTTCAATTCTAAAAAAGACAGGCTCCCTAAATATAGAAAAAGCCGACAGTATGATTGAAAATGTATTCTCAACATTTTCTCTTCCTGTAGGCATTGCAACGAATTTCAAAATAAATGGAAAGGACTATCTAATTCCAATGGCAACTGAAGAGCCTTCAGTTGTTGCAGCAGCATCTCACGGAGCAAAAATTGCGAGAGCAAAAGGCGGTTTCAAAGCAGAAGCAACAGATCCGGTAATGATAGGGCAGATTCAGTTAATTACCGACAATCCAAAAGAAGCAGAAAAATTAATTCTTGAAAAAAAAGATAAAATATTTGATCTTGCAAACAGGCAGGACTCCACTTTAGTTAAATTCGGCGGAGGAGTAAAAGATGTTGAAACAAAAATACTGAAAGAAGACACTCTTCTCATCCACATTTTAGTTGACTGCAGAGATGCAATGGGTGCAAATGCAGTAAATACGATGTGCGAAGCCCTTGCCCCTTACATTGAAAATCTTACCGGCGGTTCAGTCGTTCTAAGAATTATTTCAAATTTAGCGGATAAAAGGCTTGTAAAAGTAAAAGCAGTTTTTGACAAGGAAAAACTGGGCGGAGAAGAAGTTGTTGATTCAATTTTAAAAGCATATGAACTTGCTGAACTCACTCCTTATCGAACTGCAACCCATAACAAAGGAATAATGAACGGTATTGATGCAGTCGTTCTGGCTTCCGGAAATGATACAAGAGCAATAGAAGCAGGAGCTCATTCTTATGCAGCAAAAGACGGAAATTACAGTCCTTTAACTAAGTACGAAAAGAATGATGACGGCGATTTAGTCGGAACTTTAGAAATGCCTATGGCTTTAGGAACAGTAGGCGGAGCAACAAGAGTTCATCCAATTGCAAAAGTAGTAATGAAAATTTTAGGAGTTAAAACTTCATCTGAACTTGCAAAGATAGCAGGTGCAGTCGGTCTTGCACAAAATTTTGCAGCTCTTAGAGCTTTATCTGCAGAAGGAATTCAGAGAGGTCATATGAGGCTCCATGCAAGAAATATATCAGAAACGGCAGGAGCAAAGGGTAAATTAGCAGGCAAAATTGCAGAAAAAATGATTTCAGAAGAAAATATTTCTGTTTCAAGGGCAAAAGAACTACTGAAAGAGCTAAAATAGAGGAATAAAAACCTTAAAATACTTCCTAAACAACTTATTTTTTATGAACCTGAATGTATTAGGTCATGCAGAAACATTGCAGTTCTTTTACGGACAGATGGTTCCGACTGATTTCAGCGGAAAAGTAATTTTTTTGGTTGTTTACGGCGTTTCACTTTTAGTTTCAGCTTTAGTATTATATTATGCTTTAAGAACATTGAAAGGAACAAAATCATTTATGCAGGACTTTCCAAAATCATTATTCACGTCTTTCGTAAGGGATCTGGTAATCGGTCCTTTACTCTTAGTAACCTACTTTTTCCCAATTCTTGGAATTGCTGCAGGCTTTATAGTATGGCTTGGCTTGGTAAAATATATGTTCCAAGTCAGCTGGGTTAAAGCACTAATGGCGTGGATAGTAGCAGGTCTAATTTATTTAGTAATAATCATCTTCATACTGCTCCCGTTAGCTTTCGTCTATCTTTAAAATTAGAGATGCGACTGAACCTGGTCTTTGTCCATAATTCTTTCGCAGAATTTACACCTTAATTGTATTGGTTCCTTGTTTTCTACAGAAAATTCAGCAATTACCGGCTCTTTTTTATTAGTTATACAGTTTGGATTTGCACAGGTTACAATTCCCGAAAATTCATCCGGCGTAGAAACCTTGTTTTTCTTCTTAACTTCATATTTTTTAATAATATTAATTGTAGCATGAGGTGCAATTAACGCCAGCTTGTCAGTTTCAGAAGACTTTAAAACTTTGTCTTCAATTTTAACAATATCTTTTCTCCCCTTTCCGCTTTTAACATTCATTGCAACAGAAACCGAGTTTTTGTAGCCTTCTCCTACCCCTAAAATTTCGAGAATATTCAAAGAAGAACCGGCGGGCAGATGGTCTATAACCGTTCCGTTCTTAATCTTTTTTATCTTTAATTCTTTCCTTTTCATTTTCCTAGTACCGATGCAAGCAGAGCCATTCTTATAGGAACGCCGTTGTATGCCTGCTTGAAATAGAGTGCATAATCAGTTTTATCTACTTCGGATGCAATTTCATTTACTCTGGGGAGGGGGTGCATTATTTTCAGATCTTTCTTTGCTTTTTCTAAGAGTTCCAAATCAATTCTATATGCGCCTTTTACTTTCTCATATTCTTCCGGATCTGCAAATCTTTCTTTTTGGATTCTAGTTACATATAAGATATCAACATCCTGTGTGACTTTTTTCAAATCGTGTTTATGTTCTACGTTTACTCCGTATTCTTTTTTCAGGTTGCTTGTAATATCTTTAGGCATTTCAAGACCATCTGGACTTGCAAAAACCATGTCTGAACCAAACATTGCCAGGGCTTTTGCCAGCGAGTGAGCCGTTCTGCCGTATTTTAAATCCCCGCTTAAAGCAATTTTCAGATCTTTTAATTTCCCTTTTGCCTGTTTTATAGTATACAAGTCAAGTAAAGTTTGAGTAGGATGAGAATGAGAACCGTCTCCTCCATTTAGTATAGGAACTTCTGAAACCTGCCCTGCAAGTTTTGCACTTCCTTCAACTGGATGCCTCATTGCAATTGCATCGCAGTAGGATTCAACTGTTCTAATAGTATCGGCCAGATTTTCTCCTTTTTTGACGGAAGTTGCTTCTGTTCCTGAAAATCCCAAAACGCTTCCTCCAAGTCTGTGCATTGCAGAAGTAAATGAAAGCCTGGTTCTTGTTGAAGGTTCATAAAAAATAGTCCCTAATATTTTTCCATCAAGAAGTTTTGAGCCGCCCTTCTTTTCGACTTTTTCAAATTTTGAAGCGCGTTTAAGAATGTAGTCTATCTCACTTTTCTTCAATCCGCTAAGCGAGATAATATCGCGATTTTTTAGATTTACCATTCCCTGCCATAATATATTTTCAGAGGTTTAAATAGCTTTTCAAAATTTTTATATATCTACATATCAACAGTATGTTTAATGATTCCATTTTTCAATAAGCGAGGCATGCAAATGAGTACTTTAATAGGGATCATATTAATTATAATTCTACTTTGGGGAGTAGCCGGTGCAATTTTTGTATCAACTTCTCCTGTCCATGAATGTGTTAAAAGTATAGGACCTCTTTGCTATGCATGGAAAGAAAAATCAGTAACTAAAACAATAGTAGATATGCTTTGGCCGTTTTAAATTTTTCTTGTAAAGGGGCATTATTTAAATTTCAGTTAACTAAGTGATATCATGAGAACAATCTTTTACTATCTCTCATTAGTACTTGGTGCAACTTCAATGAGTTTTTTAGTTTTGTTTATCTCCTTATTGGCAGGGGCGGATATTTCCACATTCCAGCAACTTTTATTTATGGCTATAATTCCTTTGCTCGTTATAACTCCACTTGCATTAAAATATAAAAACAACTTTAAGTATTCAAAAAATTATTTTAAACAATTTTTTATACAAGGAGGGTCTCTTTCTATTAGCCTGTTTCTTTACGTTATAGCAATTTTTCTTGGAACTCCTTTAGCCGTAGCCATTTTTCTAAGTTATACTCGTTCAATCTTTACAAGTGTTATTGGAAAGCACTGGCTAAAGGAAGACTTCACAAAAAGAACAGTCATTGCACTATTTTTGGCTCTCCTGGGCATAGCTGCTGTTTTCAGAATATGGGAAGTCCAATCGGTTAGAACTCTTCTTGGACCAGTTTTAGCGCTATTAAGTGGCATTGCAGCTGCCATAGAATTTTCAACAGGAAGATTTTTTGGGAAAAAAGATTTCAAGTCGCCTGTCTCGTTTTTTTGGATGCTTGTTTTTCTTTTAGTGGTTTCTGTGATAATTGGAGTATTTTTAAACATAATTGGTTTAAATCAAATTTCAAATATACACTTTTCTATCCCAACTAAAAGTTGGGCTCTTTTAGGTGGTCTTGGAATATCTTTTATAGGCTATGTGTTTATTTTACAAGGCTTTAGAAAAGTTCCAGTATTCCCTGGCTCTGTAATTCTCTTGCTAGAACCTTTTCTGGCTACCCTCTTAAGTGTTATATTTTTGTCTGAATCACTTGCTATTACTACAATTATTGGCGGTATATTAATTGCAAGTTCTTCTTTATTAATCGTCAAAGAAGGCTCTAAATTTTCTTAGCGGAAGTCAGGAACAATGCGAGGACCTGCCTTTTTATTACCTCGTAAGTTTTTAACCTTTCTGTGCTTTTCTTGCAAAGGTTAAAAATGCAGTATGTCCTATTGGTCTTGTTTTTGGTCTGGTTCTATTGTTCCCGACAGACCACTCTCTTAAAATACATTCAACTGTTTCAATTTCAGTAAATCCTTCCAACTCAAGCCTCTGGGCCTGCTCAATAACCGGACTGTAAACAACTAAATATCCTCCCGGTTTCAAAGCTTTTCTGGCTGTTCCTATATGTTTTTCAGGACTTCCCAAATCAAGAATAAAAACATCAGCATCTTTTTCTTTGCATTTCTTAACATCTTCATTTTTAATTTTTACATTTTTCAAGTTAAGGTCTTCAACATTTTTCTTTGCAATTTTGTAAAATTTCTCCCTTTTTTCATATGAGTAAACCTTGTCTGCAATTTTTGAAAGAAATATGGTCAAGTGCCCCGAACCGGAGCCCGCCTCAACAACTTTACTTTTTTTATTCAAGCCGGTAAATGAAGCAATCAGTCCTGCATCTTTCAAGGTAATTATCTGAGGGCCTCTCTTAATTTTTCTTAAAATATCAGGAAGACTTGGCTCGACAGCAGTAAATTCCTTTCCAAGATGGCTTTTAATTTTTGTTCCAAATTTCTTACCAATCAATTTTTCTAAATCAATCTCTCCAAATTCAGTGCTGAATTTCTTTTTTTCAGCTTTTACCAGATATTTTTTCTCTCCAAGCAGGAGAATTTTCTTTCCTTTTTTTATCATTTTGCCAGATACCTCATTATAAATGGCAGGGCAAAAAATACAATTATCACTGCTCCCATAATTGCATAAAGCAGTTTAAGCATTTTTGAGTCGTTTGCAAATCCAAAAGGAATTGGACCAACAAAACCACCTACTGCAACTTTGCTTTCAGATTCAGAAGACAACAAACTTCCTATTAAAATTACTGCCATTCCTATTATTATAATTATAAATCCGGCCAGTATTATATTCTGCTCCATCCTAAATTATTAAATACTCCCTCTATTTATAATGTTTAAGAGAATGGATTTAAAGCTTACTGATGAAAGACTGAAGAAGTTATTGGTAATCCCGTTTATAATTTTAGCAATAGCACTCTTTTTCCTTGCATCTTCATATATTGAAACCGGGCAGTTCTTAAAGAGAGGCATTGACCTTGAAGGGGGAATCCAAATTACAGTCCCTCATGAAAAGAAAGTAGATACTAATAATTTTGAGCTTTTTCTAGGAGAGATATACGAAAAAAACGATATTGAAGTAGTTACAACTACTGATCCTGCAACAAGACAGCCGCAGTCCGTTGTAGTTTCTATTTCAGGGGACCCAAATGAAAAGGTAGTGCTGTCTTCAATAGAAGATTATTTAGATAAATCTTTTGAAAGAACTGAATATTCAGTAACAGCAGTGGGCCCCGCTTTGGCAGGAAACTTCTGGCATCAGGCAAAACTCGCCTTTACATTTGCATTTATTTTGATGATGATTGTGGTTGCAGTAACTTATAAATCACTTGCGCCTTCAGCAGCAATTATTCTGTCAACAGTATATGATTTTGCAGTTGTATTGGGAGCAATGGCATTCTTTGATATAAGATTAAGTCTTGCAAGTTTCGCAGCTTTACTTATGATTATCGGTTATGAAGTTGATACAAACATTTTAATTACTGATAAAATTATAAAGCAGGACAAAGGAGGCGTTTTTGACAGACTGAATTATTCATTAAAAACAGGACTGACTGTTTCAGGAACAACTCTTTCAGTTCTTTTAGCTCTATTCTTCTTTACAAATTCAATTATCCTCAAACAAATTTCAGGAATTCTAATAATCGGGACTCTTGCAGACATTCCAAATACCTGGATACTAAACACAAACTTACTGATAAGATGGCCAAAAAAATAATTAAAATATTTAAGGAACCTAGAATTTTGTTCTTCCTAATTGTACTGCTATTTTCAATACTTGCAATCCCTTCATTTAAAGGAGACGGCGTGGTCGTTTCTTATGTAGCTCCTGATTCTCCTTTCAAAAATACAATTGATTCAGGCGAAATAATACATTCGATCAATGGAATAGAAGTAACAGGTATCAATGATTATGCATCGTCAATTGAGTCTTTAAACCCAAATGAAGCAGTGTCAATTTCAACAAATAAAGATGTTTATAGAGCGCTTGCAGTTAATTCTTCTGATTATGACAGAGGTTACATTGGCATACATGTTAAAGAGCCCGAGCCGACAAATTTAGATTTGGGTCTGGAATTACAGGGAGGGGCAAGAGTAACTCTTAACCCAATTACCGTTGAAGGCGTTGAGTTTAATGATACTGTTTACGACACAACTACTGAGGTTTTAATGGCAAGGCTGAATGCATATGCCTTAAAAAACGTAGTCATAAGACAGATTCAGGATGTCAATGATAACAAATACATTATAATTGAAATGCCCGGCGAAGGTTCCGAAAAAGTAGTAGATATGGTTAAATCAGTTGGGAAATTTGAATTGAGAATATTGAATGATACTGTCTTTACAGGAGACGCCATTGTTCCCCCTATAGGAGAGCCGAAAAGAGATTCTGAAACAGGACAGTGGCAGGTCCAGTTCACGATTAAAACCTCTGCTGCAGAGCAGATGAGGGATGCATTTGTTGAAAAGACACCGGAAGCGCCGAGTTCATGTTCGGCAAATACAGACTGCGGAGAAGATTTTGCCTGCTCCAGAGATATAGCAGGAGGAGGAATATGCCTTCCAAGAATTGAAATGTTTTTAGACGGAAACGAAATGTTTTCAGCTCCGCCGGCTCAGTCACTCTATCAAACCTGGAAATTCGGGGAAACTTCAAAGGATTTGGTGGTTGAAACAAATACACAGGAAATGGCGGAACAGGTTGCAATTGTTCTAGAAGCAGGCAGACTGCCTGAACAAATTAAATCATTAAATGTAATTTCTCAGGATTATATTGACCCTAAACTGGGAAGAGATTTCCTGCAGGGGGCAACCGTTGCTGGAGCAGCTGCAATAATTGCAGTCGGTTTTGTAATCTTTTTAAGATACAGAAAACTGAAAATAGCTCTTCCAATAATGTTTACCGGTCTTTCAGAAGTCTTAATTGTTCTTGGAGTGGCGTCAGTAATCAACTGGACAATTGATCTGCCGGCAATTGCAGGTATAATTACCGTTATTGGGACAGGAGTTGATCATCAGGTAATAATTACAGACGAACTCCTTAAAGGAGGAAGCAAAGAATCCTGGCATTTAAAGAGAAGCACAAAAACAGCATTTGGAATAATTATGGCTGCAGTTCTTACAACTAGTTTTGCAATGCTGCCTTTAATGTATCCTGGTTTTACAGGACTTTATGCATTAAGAGGATTTGCAATAATTACCATCATAGGTGTTTTAATAGGATATTTTGTTTCAAGACCTGCATATGCAAAAATTGCAGAAATTCTTCTTTCAGATTAAATTAAAAAGAGTTTAATCTCTGTAATCTTTTAATATACAATGAATTTATCAGAAAAAGATGGAAAACTCCTGATTGAGATTGCAAGGAAAGCAGTCAGAAAGAACTTGGCGAATAAAGATATCTCTTTAAAAGCTTCAGACTTTCCTGATAAATTCAATGAACCAAGAGGGGTTTTTGTAACAATTCATACCTATCCTGAAAACGAATTACGCGGCTGTATTGGTTTTACCGAGCCCGTAAAATCTTTGTTTGAATCTCTTAAAGAAGCAGCAGTTCTGGCTGCAACGAATGATATAAGGTTTCCTCCTTTAACTAAGAAAGAACTGAAAAAAATCACTTTCGAAATAACTGTTCTTTCAAATCCTCAGCCTTTGAAAATGAGTCCTAAAAAATATCCGGAAAATATCAAAATAGGAAGGGACGGGTTGATAATTAAGGCAGTTGAAACTGTTCATCCCAACAGACCGTCAAGCTCAATCTGGAACTTTTCGGTTTTCAAATCAGGAGTTAAAGAGTGGGAAAATAAAGAAAAGACAAGAGAAATAGTAAAAAGCGGAATTCTTCTGCCTCAAGTCCCGGTTGAATACGAATGGGACTCAACTAAATTTTTAAATCAGGTTTGCATGAAAGCAGGACTCCCTCCAACTTTTTGGAAGCAGGGAAAAGCCAGAGTTTATAAATTTACAGGAAAAGTATTTTCCGAGAAAAAACCAAACGACGGCGTAACCGAAAAAACTTTTTCAGACAAAGCTAAGGAAAAAAAGGAATAAATCCCCTACAAACAAGCTTATTACAAGAGTTATTGGAAATACCGGAATTAATGGAATTCCCCATTTTATTTCAATTATTTCAGGAATTTTACCTTTATCAGCAAGCTTTTTGAGTTTTTTAATCTGTTCAGGAGTAATTCCGTTTGGATCGGTTCTGCTTACAATAGTTTTTCCGTCAACTTTTACATCTTCTTCTGGAACATCAAATTCTACTAAGTGGTCTACTGCTATTGTTTTATACATACAGTTTTTTTCAACTGCTTTAAGAAATTTCACAAGAACCCAGAAAGCAGGTATTGCCAGAAGCATCCATAATGTTTCATAATAGAAGCCGGAAGCCACTGCAAGAGTACTTCCAAAAAAGATTGCAATCATTTCTATTCTGTCAAGACTCGCTCTGAAATCTTTAAAGACATTTGGATTTTGAAATCCCATATCAATTGAATAAGCTAAAGACCATACTACTGAAACTATAAAGAAATTAATAAGTAAGGTAAGGAAAAAAGGCCACTTTGCAAGATACATTGGATTGAATTCAGGCGGAAGGACAGCAAAACCCAAACCTAAAATTACCAGCAGTTTAATGTCGGCTCCGCCCCACTGTTGGGCATAGAAAAATGCCAGTCCCATTGCCAGAAAGCCCAGACCAACTGCAATAGCAGTCCAGAAGAAATTGAAATCCCCCAGCTGAGCTGAATAAATCAGTCTAAGAAAAATCATCAGCCCGATTAAACTGAATGATATTCTGTTTGGAACTTCTCTTTTTTTTATGTCAGTCCAGCTGGCATAAATCATTCCTGCCAGAGCGACTGCAGCCATTATATAGCCTATCATAGCTCTGTTTGTCTATTGAACGGCATACTTTTAAGCTTTTGCTTTTTGGAGTAAGCAGGATAAAGTATTTATAAAATTCAGTCCAATAAAAACCGAGGTTGAAAATGGGAGAAATACCACTTGCGCCGCTTGAGAGAATTATCAAAAAAGCAGGGGCTGAAAGAGTTTCGGAAGATGCAAAAGAAGAACTCAGGGAAATTCTTGAAAATTATGCTGTAGATTTAGGAGCAAAGGCTAATGCTTTTGCAGGTCATGCAGACAGAAAAACAGTAAGGAAAGAAGATATTAAACTTGCATCAAGTTCAGATAAATCCAAAGCATAATTAAGTAATCTTTCCGTTCTGATAACGCCCGTTATAGTTTTTAGTAGCTCCTTCTACCTTTTCAAATATTATCTGAGCAATTCTTGCTTCTTTTTCAATTTCAAATGTTTCCGGACCCATGTTTTTCATCCCAAAAATCAACTTTCCTTTATAGCCGGGGTCTATAAAAGCAGTGAAAACCCACACGCCTGATCTATGCAGTGTCGACCTCGGAAGCATTCTTGCAGAAATATTTTCAGGGATATTAACTTTTTCTTTTGTTTCAACAAGAACATATTCCTGGGGTTTCAATTTAATTGAGTCCTCTTTCACCTCTTCAATTTCAGGCAGTTTCCTTTCATCTCTGCCTAATTTAGCCCCGCTTTTAATTCTATAAATTTTGTTCAGTCTCAAATCAACGCCTGCACCTTCAACATTATCAAGTTCAGCATCTTCAATAAGTTTCTCTTTTTCAATACGCTTAATGATTTCAGAGTGTCCCAGTATCATGTTTCTTCTATAGAGAGTTAACTTTTTATACTATTGGGAATTATTTGTTTTTGAAGGGAAATGGTAAATGAAAAAATTTCAGTAAAAGACTCGATGGTCACAAATGTTATAACTGTAGAGCCGTCAGTTACTGTATCGCAAGCAGCAAAAACAATGATTAACAAAGACATCGGTGGTTTAGTAGTTTTAAAAGATGAAAAGCCGGTGGGTATTATCACAGAAAAAGATTTTACTAAAATAATTGCAGAAGAGGAAGACCCTCACAAGCTAAAAATTAAAGAGGTTATGACAAAACCCCTCATTACGATTTCACCGCAGGCGGGATTAGTGGATGCAGCAAAATTAATGACAAGCTCTCATGTAAGAAAACTCCCTGTTCTGGAAAATGACAAATTGGTAGGTATAATTACCGCAGAAGACATTGTAAGAGTGGCCCCCGGAGAGATTGAGCTTCTTCTGGAACTTGCATCCATAAAATCAGGCTCTTCTAGGAGTGTGGAAAGCGACTCGACAGAGGGTGAATGCGAAGTCTGTGGAAATTATTCAGATTCTTTGTATAATATAGGTGGAGCTTATATTTGTCCAGAATGCAGGGAACAAAGAGAATAATGAAGATAAAATCTTATGTAACTCCTTGCCCGACAGTTTCTTCAGATGATTTAGTTTCAAAGGCAAGGGCGGAAATGAGAAAGGCGGACCTCAGAGCACTTCCTGTTATTGAAAATAATGAACTTACCGGAGTAATAACAAGGTCTGACATCCTTAAAATAACTTCTACAAAAACAAATATTGAGGTCGGCGGAATTTTATGGAAGCCTTTAATTAAAATAAATGCATCTGCAGATGTTCAGGAAGCAATTGAAAAGATAATTAAGAATAAAATAAAACAGCTTCCAGTCCTCGAACTAGGTAATTTAATTGGAATTATCAGAGATGTTGATTTACTAAAAGCAGTTTCTGAAGGAAATCTAACTCCTAATACGAAAAAAGTTAAAGACCTAATGACAAAGAAGGTTCAGACTTTTTCAAAGAAAGATCCTTTAAGTGAAGTTTGGGCAAAGATACCAGAACATTCCGGATTTCCTGTTTTTGACGGGAAAAAATTAATCGGAATAATAACAAGCAGAGAGCTATTAAATTCAAAGAAAGCAAGGCTTGCAAAAGAATCCGATAATCCCAAAACTTTAACAAAAGTTGATACTGTAATGAGGATAGTTTCCGGACAGGAAGATCTTTTTACAGTTAAGAAGTCAGATACTGCTGAAACTGCTGCTGAAAAAATAATCAGGGCGGGTACAAATATTTTGATTGTAAAAGAAAAAGATAAGGAAATTGACGGAATATTAACAAAGAAAGATATTTTAAAAGGATATTTATGACAAGCAAATTACCAACTTCAAAAAAAGTAAAAGCAGAAAATAGAACCCAGGAATGGGGCCCCAAAGAGTTTGAAACCAGGGATTCAAGTAAAGCAGGTTCTGTTATGTATATCTGCTCGAAAAAGTTTCCTACAATACAAAAAGAAGACACAATTAAACATGCTGCGGACAAGATGTCCGCTGAAAAAAGCAGAAGACTTTTCGTAACTGAACCCGACAATACTTTTCTGGGAATAGTTTCCGCAACTGATATAGCTGATTTCCTCGGCGGAGGGGAAAAATTCAATTTAATAAAAGAAAATCACAACGGAAACATTGCCAAGGCAATTAATGAGCATGTAAGAAAGATAATGGAAGAAGGCGGCATTACACTGGATTATAATGATTCCATAGACGACTGCCTCAAAAAAATGCATGAGGAAAAAGTAGGTTACATCCCAATCTTAAAAGAAAAGAAAATAATCGGTGTTGTAACTGAAAGAAACCTTGTAAATTTAATTTCAAAGCAAATTTCCGATACCTCTGTCAATGATTTAATGACTAAAGATGTAATTCTTGGAACATCGGGAATGAAAATCAGGGATGTTGCAAAGGTAATTGTAAGAAACGGCTTCAGGAGGATTCCAATAATCAAAGAAGATGAATTAGTAGGGATAATAACCACGAGAGACATAGTAACTGCATTTGCTGAAAATTTCTCTACAGATCTTCTTGACATGCAGATAGATAAGATAATGAAACCATCTATAACAACAGACCCGAATGAACTTGCAATGAATGCTGCAGATGTAATGACTGCAAAAGGAATAGGTGGTTTGCCTGTAGTGGAAAATGATGAAGTAGTAGGCATAATAACAGAAAGAGACTTGATGCAGACGCTTATTTAGAACTAATGCCCTGATACCATCTGATTTTACTATACCACTAACTTTATAAACCTGTAAATAAACTATTTATTTGTCCGTTCTCGATACGAGGGTTACTCAGTGGAGAACGAACCTTCAATCGAGGAAACTGGGAGTTAGTATTGGGGCGGGCATTATATCCATGAAATTTGAAGTGAAAGTTCAGCCGAATTCAAAAGAAGAAAGAGCCGAATTCAAAAGAGAGAGACTCAAAGTATGGATTAAAGCCGAACCTGAAAAAGGAAAGGCTAATTCAGAACTCATATTGTTCCTAAAGAAAAAGATTAAAAATGAAACAGGAACTGTTCCTGAATTAAAAATTCTGCGCGGCGCAAAAAGCCGGCGGAAGTTAATAGAACTTACAGGGATTCCTAAAGAATTCCAAAATTCAGAAATATTAAGAAAAGCATTTGCTTGATTACTGTCAAAGTCATGCTAAACGACTGATGTTGTATAAGAAATGCGTCTGCAAATACAGGCGCTAAAGCTATGCTGTTTCTATCTGTTTCTGAGTTAAGTTAAAAAAAATCAATAAAGGTGATAATAATGGGAAAAGTAGGATTAGCAGCTGTAAAATACAGAATTAAAGCTAAAATAGAAGCAGAAGGCGTAGTTGAAAAGCCTGATGTAATCGGAGCTGTTTTTGGCCAGACAGAAGGTCTTTTAGGAGAAGACCTTGACCTGAGAGAGCTTCAAAAAGGAGGAAGAGTAGGAAGAATTGAAGTTGATATAAGTTCCAAGGAAGGGAAATCGAGTGGAACTATAGATATACCTACTTCTTTAAGCAAGGAAGATACTGCTTTAATGGCCGCAGCACTTGAAACAATTGAAAGAGTTGGACCATGCGAGGCAGAAATAATTGTTGAGACAATTGAAGATGTAAGGTCTTCAAAAAGAGATTATGTTGTGGACAGAGCAAAGGCCCTAGTTGGAAAAATGGGGGAAAAAGTTCCTGAATCCCAGGAATTAAGCGAGCTTGTTAAAGAAAAAGCAAGGGTTTCAGAGCTAAGTGAATACGGCCCTGACAAACTTCCAGTAGGTCCAAACATAGAAATTTATGAAGATATAATCCTTGTTGAAGGAAGGGCAGATGTTTTAAATCTTCTGAAACACGGGGTTATGAATGTTGTAGGTGTAGGCGGAACGTCAGTTCCAAAATCTGCAAAGAAACTCTGCAAAGGGAAAACAATAACTGTTTTCGTTGACGGTGACAGAGGCGGAGATCTAATTCTGAAGAAGCTAAATCAGATGGTAGATATAAACTTTGTAGCAAAAGCACCCGCAGGAAAAGAAGTAGAAGAATTGGCTCAAAAAGAGATTATAATGGGTCTCAGGAATAAAGCACCTTTGAAAGAAGCTCTTAAAAAAACTAAATCTTCTAAATCCAGAAAAAAGAAGTCAAGGAAGAAGAGCTCTAAAAAAGGCAAGAAAAAATCTAAAAAGAGAGGGTCCAAGAAAAAATCAAGTAAAAAATCGAATGACAGGCCGGACTTTTCTGAGATAGTTGAAGCCTCAGAGGATTTGGAAAAAGGACAGGCTCTCCTTTTCAAAAGGGAAAAGAAAAAGTTTAAAGAAATAGGAGCTGTTCCGGCGGAAGATGTAAAAGATGTGCTTGACAACCTTTCAGATGATGAATCTGCCAGTCTTTTAATTGTAGATTCAACAGTAGGACAGTCTTTAGTTGATAAAGCTTCAGAGAAAGGGCTGGACTATGTAATCGGACAGAAAAAAGAGCGCAATATTAAAAGAAAGTCAGGTATTTATGTATATGACCTGCCTTATCTAAAAAGAGTTGTTGAAAAGGAATAAATAGCCAGATAATAATATTATCAGGAGGTGCTTTGAATGCTGCCAAATTTAAATCCGAAACAGATGAATAAAATGATGAAGCGTCTAGGTATGAAAATGGACCAGATAGACGCTGAAAAAGTTGTTATTTCTCTTAAGAATGGAAACCAAATCACGGTTCTTGAACCCGAAGTTGTAAAAATGGATATGAAAGGAAAAGAATCTTTCCAGGTTTCAGGAACAATTAAAGAAGGAGAATCTGAAGCCGAGACCGAAGTTGAACTTGACGAAAAAGACATAAAAATGGTAATGTCTCAGGCCGATGTTTCAAAAGAGGAAGCAGAAGAAGCTTTGAAAAAAGCAGACGGCGATATTGCAAAAGCAATTCTAGAGTTAGAAGAATAAAAATGAAAACTTCTGTCATAGTAGGAACACAATGGGGAGACGAAGGAAAAGGCAAAATAGTTGATTATCTTTCAAAAGATTTTGATTTAGTTGCACGATTCCAGGGAGGGAATAATGCAGGGCATACTGTTGTTGTAAATGATAAAACATTCAAACTGCATTTCATACCTTCCGGAATAATTTCAGGAAAAGATGTCTGTCTTGGAAATGGAATGGTTCTTGAACCAAATGCACTTCTTGAAGAAATAAAGTCCCTGGAAAAAGAAGGAATTGACACTTCACAAATTATAATCAGCGAGAGGGCCCAGGTAATAACTAAAAGACATAAGGAAATTGATGGAAAGGACAAGAAGATAGGGACAACAAAAAAAGGTATTGGTCCTGCATACGCTTCCAAAATAAATAGAAAAGGAGACAGAATTAAAGACATTCTTGATGATTATCCTGAGCTTAAAAAATATTCAGGAGATGTATCTTTAAAAATTAATAATGTTTTGAATTCAGGTAAATCGGTTCTTTTTGAAGGAGCCCAGGGGACTTTATTGGATATTGATCACGGAACATATCCTTTTGTAACAAGTTCAAATACGACATCAGGGGGAGCATGTACCGGAACAGGAATAGGTCCTACAAAAATTGACAAAGTAATAGGAATTGCAAAAGCATATACTACGAGGGTAGGAAAAGGACCATTTCCTACTGAACTGGAAGATGATTCTGGAAAGTATCTGAGAGAAAAAGGAAAAGAGTTTGGAACTACAACGGGCAGGCCGAGAAGATGCGGCTGGCTTGATACAGTCATTTTAAATTATGCTGTCAGAATTAATGGAATAGATGAATTTGCTTTTACCAAACTTGATGTTTTATCAGGCTTAGATAAAATTAAAATCTGTACCAAGTATAAGAAGAACGGCAAAATAGTTGAAAATCTGCCGGTTGACCTTTCAGACTGCGAACCGATTTATGAAGAAGTATCGGGCTGGAAGGACTTAGACAATTCTGTTTCTGAAAAGGGCTATCCTGCACTGCCTAAAGAAGCTAAAAATTACATTAAAAGAATTGAAGAACTCACTAAGACCGATATAAAACTCGTAAGCTACGGACCAGCACGAAGCGATACCTTTATAAAGGTATAAGGGCTACTCATTCTTGTTAAGGACCAGCAGAGGCAAAGCCTCTGTAAATGATTAGTTCACGGGAGGTGAAACTAATGGCTGAAAAGAAAAACTATGTTCTAAGAAAAGGCGGAAACGATACCGACCACATTTTTACAGGAACTGCTCCACGACAGGCAGCTCTGAAAGCTGCAACACGTGGGCATAAGAACATCAAACTGAGAGAAAGAGGCAGACGCCTCAAGAACGGAAAGTACCCTGTACATGTGTTCAATGGAGAAGTTAAGAAAGTTCCAGCACCGAGCAATGCTCCTGACTGGCTACCTGATATGGTAAGAAAACCAAATGTCAGTAAGAAAGGTATGGAATATCTTAACTCACTTTAAACTTTACAAACAACCGGGCGGCAAAGCAGCTGCCCGTTTATATTTTTTATAGAGCAATCAGTTTTTCTCCAAGATATTTTAAAATTAGATAGTTTGCTGGTATATGCATCGCGCTGAATTTTAAGCAGCCCAGTATACTGTGCCCAAAGAAAATATAACTTAGATTTGTTGCAAAGTCATAACCAGCAGTTAAAACAAGACCAGTAACTGCAATATTTCCGAAATATAAATAAATTAAAGGAGCAAGCCAGCCCAAAAAAGCAAAGCCTACAAGGGCAATCAGTACGTCCTGAGGAGCTTCTTTTGTATAGAAACCTGACAGAACAAAGCAGGATACTCCCACAAGAATGCCTACTCCACTGCCGTATAAAATTGCTGAAATAACCGTCACTAGAGTAACTAATTCAATTCCTATTGAAAAACGACTCATTTTTTGAGGCAGTCTTGATAGAGAGCCTATTAAAATAAACAAACCAATTTTTACAATATCATATAAATTAATTTCAGCAAAAAATGCAAGGTAGAAAAACCCAAGCATAAATAGTGAAAGCAGTCCTAAATAAATAATCATTTTTTTTGGAATTTTTATCTGCACTTTTTCTTTCATTTACACACCAAAAGTTTTTCTTTATATTTTTGAAAATTTAAGAGGAAGGAATTTAATCTCCATACAGGTATAATTGGAACATTTCTTTCAAAAGTTATATTTTCTTCAAGAAAAGTTATCAAAATAGGATATATTTCTTTTTCACTTCCAGACTGCTTTTTGAAGGCTTCAGTCCTTTTAATCTGGTCTTCAACTGCATATTTCAAAGCTGTTGTTTTTCCTTTTCGCATACTCCATTTCTTGCAGTCTATACAAAAAATCTCTCCAAATTTTTCTGCAACCACATCTATTTCAAATCGTCTGTCCAGAGTAAACCATACATTAGTTTCAACATTGTATTGATGCTCTTCAAAAATACCAGAAACTGTCTGTTCAAATTCCTGCCAATTTACTTCTTCCAGAACTTCTTCAATTTCTGCTCCGGAATTTATTTTCTGTTTAAGTTTTTCGACATCCATAGCTATATTTTATACAAGAACTCTTATATAGTAATTCTTTCAATAAGTTATGCTATACAACCAATAAAGCCCATAGCGGGGTGGGGCAGCCAGGAGTGCCCGTCGGGCTCATAAAATAGGTTGAAATGAATACAAGTTAATCCTTCTTTGACTGGGGTATACCTCAGAAGGGATGAAAAATAAGTTCATAAACTTCAAACTTATACGATAACTTCAACCAAGTTTGAGAAACCCGGAGGCCGATGGTTCAAATCCATCCCCCGCTACCAATTAATGGATAATCGACAATAGATAATTGATAATAGATCTGAAGTAAATAACTTATAGTCGATTGTCGAACATCTAACATCGATTATCTATAAACGAATACCTATTATCTGAACTACTTGTATGGACTACTCTATCCTACCTGCATGCCAGGTTTAACTTCTTTTTCAGGAGAAATTAAGGCACAGATATTTTCTTTGTCATCGTAGGCAGCCAAAAGCATACCTTCTGATTTTATTCCTGCAATTTTTGCTGGCTTCAAATTCTTCACAACAACAATCATTTTACCTTCAAGTTCATCTGTTTTATAGTACTCTGCAACACCTGCAACAATTGTTCTTTCTTCTTCTCCAATATCTACTTTAAGCTTGTAAATTTTGTCTTTGCCTTCTATTTCTTCAGCAGACAGGATTTTACCAGCCCGCAGATCTGTTTTTTTAAATTCATTAAATTTTATTTCAGTCATCATTCTATGCAGCAGATATTGTCCTGGTACAAATCAATTGCAGTATCTCCAAGCGCCGCAACTCCTAAATAAATCCAGGATATATCTCCAGTTGAAACTAAATTGTAAAAACAATAAACTCCAAGTATAAACATCAGCGGAGCATGTTCAAAATGAGGATGTAAAAACGAACCCAAACCCTGTCCTATTTTATAGAAATCAGCTATGTCTTTTATATAGCCCAGTGCAATAATAATTAATAAAATTGTCGGCATAATCCAGACCAGTGTAAGTGGAAGAAATGCCATAATTAGTGTAAAAAGTATTACCCAAATCCCGCTCCATATTAAATATCTGTTCTTTTTTGAGAGCCTTTTCATATCTTAGTCTATGATTATATTGTTTATAAAAATAGCGATTAACACTCCAGGTTTAATTTATTGCAGCAGTAGGTCAAATTTTCATTCTCATTCATACAGTTGCATAGTTCAACTGCCATTGCCAGCGTCCATATGCTCTGGTTTGAAAGCCTTTCGCATGCCTCAGGAGAGCCGCAGGCAACAGCACACTTTTCATAGAGGTCCTGCTTATAGCCCTGTTTTGTAATTTTTTCAGGGGCTATAACTGAAGTTAATAAAAGAAGCAGAAGTATGATCATAATAACAAAACAGAGCTTTTCAATTTTTATTTCTTTGAATCCTACAAGTTCAACTTTAGTCATTATTACGGAAGAATGTCTTCCGGTGTCTCCTCATAACATCGGTCTTTATATTCGCAGAAACGGCACATCCAGTCCATATCTTTAAACATCCTGCCTTCGGGATCCGGCACTTCATTTTTTGTTAATTTTCCATGAAGTTTTTTGAAGCGTTTTATAATTTTTTTAGCTTCTTTCTCATCATATTCAACTGTAAAAACCCTGCTCTGCAAGTCTTTTTTCCCTACATATAATAAAATCCCGTCTTTAATTCCCATATAGTGCATGTAAAGCTGAAGTTGAATTACATTATGCGGTTTGGGAGACTCTATGTAACCTATATCACTTGTACTTTTAACTTCTACAAGAATTTTTTTACCGTTTTTTTTCAGAAGTATAAGATTATCAATTCTTCCTGAAATAATGAAGTCATCGATTTCTTCTTTAAATGGAAATTCACTTTTAAGAAGTTCTACATGCGAATTCTTTTCAGACTCAAGAACTTCAACAACAAAATCGTGAACAATGTTCCCCATTTCAAAAATTTTCAATAAATCCGGTTTGATTTCCTTTGGATATTTATATGAGTAAAAAACTTTTCTCAGGCAGTACCCAACTTCACTCGGATAGTATCTGCCTATACCTTTCGGTTTTCTTTCTCTCTTCAAGTGGTTGTCTATCATACTGTTGAAATCTATCATGTTTTATGACTTCCTTTCAGACTTCTATATATCTTTTCCTTTTCCAAGAGTTTTTAAATAGAAACAGGCATTATTGTTCTCTATGAAGAAAATAGTTGGAATAGATGAAGCAGGAAGGGGTGCAGTTATCGGGCCTTTAGTTATCTGTGGAGCTGTAACTTTTGACAGCAAAGTTGGGAAAATTAAAGACCTGAAAGTTAAGGATTCTAAAGAACATACTCCGGAAGAAAGACTCGAACTCCAGCCGAAAATAGAGGAAGTTATTGACGGTTTTGAAATGATAAGAATCAGCCCGGAGGAAATTGATGAAAGCAGAAGAACTGGAATCAATTTGAATGAACTTGAAGTTAAAAAGATGGCTCAGATTATAAACGAAACCAACCCGGATGTTGCTTATTTAGATGCAGTAGATCCAAGTGAAACAAGTTTCAAAGGAAGACTTAAAAAATATTTAGATGTTGACGTTGAGCTAATTGCAGAGCACGGCGCAGATGCAAAATATACGATTGTAAGTGCTGCATCCGTTCTTGCAAAAGTAGCCAGAGATGCAGATATTGAGGAGTTAAAGAGAATTTATGATACTGATTTAGGTAATGGATACCCTCATGATGTCCTGACACAAAACTTTTTAAAGGAATGGCTCCAAGAGAATAAAAGACTTCCAAAGATTGTAAGGAAGACATGGGCCACTGCAATAGACGCAGTAGGTAAACAAAAACAAAAATCATTAGGCAACTGGTAAATGGATAAAATAGATTTAAATCTGACAATGGAACAGTACTCAACATTAGTTCACTCTATTTCAGGAATTTTAGTGGGTCTGCTTGTAGGATTTTTAAGTTTAGATCCTTATCAAGTTAGTACCGGTATTTTAGTTTTCATGGCTGTAGTCCTGTACATAGTTACAGGACAAATTTTTCAGCATGTTTTTGATACAAGCTCCAAGAAAAATAAACAGGGAAACAAGAAATACAATTTAAAGTGGTGGCTGGCAAACAGCGCCATGGTTTATTTCGGATTCTGGCTTATTGCCTGGATTTTAATTTACAATAAGTTTTTGCTTTAAGTTAAAAATCCGTTTGTCTTTTCAGCGTTGCCTACTGCAGGTCCGATTTCATCCTGGTTTAAAATTTTCCCGGTTTTTTTATCAGTAAGTTTGAACTTTTTAATTACAGCAGGGTACTCCTTATAGGTAAGTGTTGTTTTAGGGCCAAATCCAAATAATTTTTTTCTGAATCTCCAGAAGGAAGATGAATAGGTATGCACTTCAAAACTAATTTTTTCTTCTTTACTTTCTCCTTTTACTGAAAATATTGGACATTTCTTTTTAATTTCTTTAACATTCATGTTTTTAAATTTGTGAAATTTTCCTTTTCCATAAAATACAATTTCTTTTTTAACCGGAATTTTTCCCAGACATTTTCCTAAATGGGGTCGGTAATAATTCAATAAAGAGCCGTCTTCAAAGTGAAACACGCCCCAATACCAGGGAACTGCAGGAGCATTAAGAAAAACTCTTTGGAAATATGCCGAACCGTTTATCTTCTCTTTTCCTATTTTCCCTTTTAAATCCAGTTTATTCAGTCTTACCAAATCATACTCATATCTCCCAATAAATTGATTTTTGTGAATTTCCGGTTTCGTGAGTTCGTTTTTTTCCTTGTATTTAATCTTAAAATCCATATCCGGGAGTTTGACCCAGAATTTATCTCCTTTTTCGCCTGTTGATGTTTCCGGATTTTTTGTCTTTATTTCGTTTTTTTCAAAAATTAAGGGTGTCTGTTTTAAAATATAGTTGTGATGCATTTTTTCCCCGTCAAAATACCATGCCGCAACAGCTCCGTCTCTTTTTCTGCCGTTTGTCCTTTCAGCCAGGTCTAAATCAAGTTCCAGCAGTTTATTATTACATTCTATTACTTTATCTTGTTTAGTTGACCAAAGAACCATTAATTGTCTGGGTTTTTTGACTTCACTGGGCTTGTCTAAAAATAAAAGCCAGAACCACCACTGCCAGCTCCCTTTTCCAGGAGTAAGAGTGTTAAACTTAAAAATATTGTCTTCAATATTTTTTGCTTTGTTTTTACCCTTTCCTGCTTTCCGTTTCATATTATATCTATTGTTTCTGAAGTGGTTTCTTTTGTTGGGTCAATCTTATATATGTTTTTAACTAAATGCTTCCTATGACTTTGGATAATTTAAACGACTGGCGGAAAACTCACTATGCAGATGAGGTAAAGCCGGATTTAGACGGCAAGAAAGTTATTTTAATGGGCTGGACCAGAGAAATCAGGCTTCATGGCAAACTTGCATTTATCATTCTTGCAGACAGAGGCGGGGATGCTCAGTTAATTATAAAAGACGACAAGCTGGTTAAAAAAGCTGAGAACTTAAACAGGGAAGATGTTATTGCAGTTAAGGGAAAAATTCAGAAAACAGATAAATCAAAGAGAGGCGTTGAAGTTTTAGTTTCTGATTTGAAAATTTTAAATAAATCAAAAACTCCTCTTCCATTAGATGTTGATGAAAAAACACCGGCGGACCTTGATACTAGATTAAATGCCAGAGTTCTGGATTTAAGAAAGCCCAAAAATGTTGCAGTTTTCAAAATCAGGGATAAAATATTGACTTCTGCCAGAGAATATTTAGAAAAAGAGGGATTTATTGAAATAGAAACTCCTAAAATCATTGCAGCAGCAACAGAAGGGGGCGCAGATTTATTTTCAGTAGATTATTTTGAAGAAAAAGCGTATCTGAGACAAAGTCCTCAGATTTACAAGGAACTAATGACCAGTTGTTTTGAGAAAGTATACGAAATCGGGCCCGTTTTCAGAGCAGAACCGTCTGATACAAGACAGCACCTGGCTGAAATTGTTCAGATGGACATTGAAATGGGTTTTTCAGACGAGAAAGATACTTGGAGTATTTTAGAAGGAACGTTGGAGCATATTTATAAAAAAGTAAGAAAGGACTGCAGTTCAGAACTGAAAACATTAGGAAGAAAACTTGACAAATTAAAAACACCTTTTAAAAAAGTTAGTTATTCAGAGGTAATTGATAAACTTGATTTAAAGTTTGGAGATGATATTCCTCCGGAAGGAGAAGAAAAAATAACTAAAATGTATGGGAAACCTACCATTGTTTATGAATGGCCCATGGATTTAAAAGCATACTACATTCATCCAAAGGATGATAAATTAAGTTATGGTTTTGATTTAATACATGAAGGAGTAGAAATTGCATCCGGCGGAAGGAGAATCCATGACCCTGAATTATATATGAAAATGGTCAAGAAAAAAGGTTTAAACCCTGACAATTTCAAAGATACAGCTGAATTCTATAAATTAGGAATGCCACCGCATGCCGGCTGGGCTATCGGTCTTGACCGGTTAACAATGGCAATTGCAGGAGTCGAAAACATAAGGGAAGCAGTTCTGTTTCCGAGAGATTTGAAAAGACTTCATCCATGATTTTTCTCATAGAAACATTTAAAACTCTTTAAATTTATCAAAAGGAAAGAGATGGCTGTAAAAATAGATCATAATAAATGTATAAAATGCACGGGCTGTGTTGGAATCTGCCCTGTAGGTGCATTAAAATACGAAGGCGGTCAGATATTTGTAGATAAAGAAAAGTGTATTGAGTGCGGTCAGTGCGTAAAATTTTGTCCGGTCAGGGCGCCTTATCTAAAAAATAAAGAAAAGAAAGAAAAATGAAGTCTGAATATGATATAATTGTTGTTGGAGCAGGGCCTGGTGGTTCTACTACCGGAAGGTTTGCCGCAAAAAACGGAGCCGATGTTCTAGTTTTAGAAAAAAGACCAGAAATTGGAGCTCCAAAAAGGTGCGGAGAAGGTTTGAGTGTCAGTGCAATGAACAAAGGTGAAATCAAACCAGATCCAAGCTGGGCATTAAACAAAATTAACGGTGCTTATGTATACAGTCCGTCAGGAACGGAAGTTGAAGCAAGGTATCCTGAAAAAATGGGCTATGCAATTGAAAGAAAAATGTTCGATAAAATACTTGCAAGAAAAGCAGCTGAAGCAGGAGCAGAAGTCAGAGCAGGTTGTTCAGTTATTGACCTAATTAAAGAAAATGGAAAAATTACAGGCGTCAAAGTAATTGACCAGGAAAACAACGCTCTTGATATTAAATCAAATATTGTGGTTGCAGCGGACGGAGTTGAAAGTATGGTTGCAAGGTGGGCCGGAATCAAATCCCAGCATCTTCCAAAAGAAACATGCTCCGGTTATCAGTTTGAAATGGCAAATATAGATTTCAAAGATTCAGGAATGCTTGAATTTTACATGGGAAATGAAATTGCACCAGGAGGATACATTTGGGTTTTCCCAAAAGGAGAGAAAACGGCAAATGTCGGTATTGGAATTAGAGATACAGAAGATAAGTGTGCAATGGAGTATCTAAAAGATTTTGTAAAAAGCAAGTCGGGTCTTAAAAAAGGCTCGGTTCTTGAAGTAAACGGCGGGGCAGTTCCGGTAGGCAGTCCGCTGGAAGAAATAACTCTGGACAATTTTATGATTGTAGGAGACGCAGCTCATCAGGTAAATGCAATTCACGGCGGAGGAATAGGCGAAGCAATGCTCGCCGGAAAGATTGCGGGAAAAAAGGGCGCAGAAGCAGTCAAAACAGAAAACTTTACAAATGATTTCCTGAAAACTTATTCAGAAGAATGGTTCGAAGAGGGTGGAAAGAAATTGAAAAAGCTTGTAAATTTAAGGAAAGTCATTGAAAGTTTAAGCGATAAAGAGCTTGATTTCTTAGCAAAAGAACTGAAAGGCGAAAAAATAATTGAACTTGCAATGGGCAAAAAATATTCCTCTCTTGTAAAAATACTCACCAAAAAACCATCCCTTTTAAGACATGTTAAGACTCTCTTAGGCAAGTAGTTTTCTAAAAAGTTAAATAAGGGGCTCCATCATAATACGTATTCTGTTAAAGGGGTCATTCCATGATAAAACGACTTGAAATGGAAGGATTTAAGTCATTTAGAAAGAAAGTTTCTATTCCGCTTTCTGAAGGATTTACGGCTATTGTAGGGCCGAACGGCTCCGGAAAATCAAATATCTGCGATGCAATTTCTTTTGTTTTAGGGCGGACGTCAGCCCAGACAATGAGGGCAAAAGTGCTTACTCATTTAATTTATAACGGTGGAAATGGAAAGCCTCCGGCAAAACATCTTGAAGTTTCACTTATTTTAGACAACAAAAAAAGAAAATATCCTTTTGATACCGATGAAGTTACTATAACCAGGAGGCTTACTCGAAATGGAACCATGACATACAAGCTGAACGGTGAAAGATGTACTCTTTCAAGACTTCTTGAATTTTTAAAAAGCGCTCAGCTGACTGCAACCGGGCATAATATTGTTCCTCAGGAAGAGATTACTTCTTTCATAAAAATGGACCCTATTGAAAGAAGAAAAATTATTGACGACATGAGCGGTATTTCTGAATATGATGACAAGAAAGCGAAGGGGGAGAAAGACCTGAAAGTTGTTGAAGACAGAATTAAAGAGCTCGTAATTGTAATGTCCGAAAGAAAAAAGCGTGTTGAAGTGCTTGAGTCAGAAAAAGAAGACGCTGAAAAATACAAGGAACTTGAAGAGAAGAAAAAGAAGCTTTCTGCAAATCTTGAATATACAAAATATAAAGACATACAAGAAAAACAGGAAGAAATTGAGGAAAGGCTCCAGAAAAAAGAAAACAAGAGCAAAGATGTAAAGAAAGAGCTTGAAGAAATAGAAAAGAAAGTAGAACAGAAGGAAAATGAGCTCAGCAAGCTTGACGATAAATTAATTAAAGAAGGCGGAAGAGATCAGCTTGCTTCAAAAAATGAGGTTGAAAGACTTCAGGGCAGAATTTCTATTAATGAAAGCAAGATTGAGTCAAAAAGATCTGAAATAAGTAGCCTGGACTCCATGATAAGCAAGATGCAGGATATGATTGGAGAAAAAGGCATGAAGAAATCAAGCAAACTTAAAGATAATATTGAAGGAGTTTACGGTTCAATCGGGGAGCTTGTAAGAGTAGATCCAAAGTATTCAACTGCAATTGATGCCGCTCTTGGAGCCAGAAAAAGATATATCGTAGTCGACAACGATGACACTGCTTTGAAATGTATTAAATTTTTAAGAAGCAATAAACTTGGAAGGGCAACTTTTCTGCCGTTGAATAAAATTAAAGGTCCAAAAAGGAAGCCAATGAGAGGAAAAGGAGTTATCGGTCTTGCAATCAGTTTGGTTGACTACGACAAAAAGTATGAAACTGCTTTTTCCTATGTTTTTGGAAACACTTACATTGTTGAAGATTTGAAAAAGGTAAAAAGTTTAATCGGAAAATTCCGAATGGTTTCAAAAGATGGAGATATTGCAGAGAAAAGCGGAGCTATGCGTGGAGGATACACAAAAAGAAAATCAAGCAAAAAGAGCGAAATTAATGAGCAGGTTAAAAGAAGAGACAAACTTCTTGATGAAATTGAAGAGTTGAACCTTGAAATTGAAGACCTCAAAAGAAAACTGGGGGAAGAAAAGAAAAGAGCTCAGAAACTTGGAGCTGATTTTGAAAGCTTAGAAGGGAAAAGGGATAACATTCAGGAAGAGATCAAGAAACTCAGAGAATCAAAAGAAAAAGTAAAATCAAAGCATGACGAACTTCAAAGAAAGGTTGGAGATATAAGAATTGAAAAAGCAAAAGTTGATTCCAGAATTGTTGATATCAAAATAAATATTGACAATCTCAAGGATAAAGATTTCAAAAAAGGCGACATTGACAAGATGGAAAAGAGCCTTGAAAATGTTAAACAGAAACTGCATTCTCTAGAGCCAGTAAACATGAAAGCTATTGATTTATACGAGGAAGAAATGAAAGAATATTCGGAATTCAAAGAAAAATTTGACAAGCTTAAAGAAGAAAGAAATTCAGTTATTGAATTTATTGAAGAAATTGAAAATAAAAAGAAAGATGTTTTCTATTCAGTCTTTAATCCAGTTTCAGAGTATTTCTCTGAATTGTTTCCTAGACTTTCACCAAATGGAAGCGCTGAGCTGGTACTTGAAGACGAGGAAGATCCTCTTTCAGGAGGCCTTTTCATAAATGCAAGCCCCAGGGGAAAAAATGTTTCAAGTATGGAGGCATTAAGCGGAGGAGAAAAAGTAATTACTGCTCTTGCATTCCTATTTGCTTTGCAGAGATTTAAACCGGCTCCTTTCTATCTGCTGGATGAAGTAGATGCAGCATTAGACCAGAAAAATTCAATGAGATTTGTTGAACTTTTAAAAGAAAGTGTAGAAGAAGCTCAGTTGTTAGTAATAAGTCATAATCATACTGTTGTAAAGGAGGCTGATTCACTCTTTGGAGTGTCAATGGGGCCCGGCGGGGTGTCAAAAGTAGTGGGCATGAATTTATCCGATTTTGAATCAGTAGTTGGAGAAAAAGAAAATGAAAGTTAATATAGAACAGGTTTTGCAGTCGGAAAGAGCATGGGAATATATTCTCCTTGACATTGTAGAATCCGAAGAATTGGACCCCTGGGACATTGATATAACTAAACTTACTGAGAATTATACAAAAAGAATAAAAAAAATGAAGTCTCTGGACTTAAGAATCCCTGCCAGATTAATTCTTGCAGCAGCTATTCTTTTAAAGATGCAGTCTGATGAATTAGTAATGACTGAAGAAGATACTGAAATGTTTGAAGAACTCTTCTATGACGAAGAACTTGAAGAAGAATATGAAGAAGGTGAAGAGCCTTCAATGCTCGATTTAAGGGTAAAAAGAAAGCCGGTAAGAAAGGTAACTCTCGGCGATTTAGTTACAAACTTGCAGAAGGCGTTAGAAAAGAAAGAAGAAAAGCCGCCGGAGTATGAACCGGAAGAATTTGAGTTAAAACTGGAGGAAATTGATATTTCTAAAAAAATAGATGAAATTTATGCTAAAATTCTTAAATCCCACTTAGATAAAATTGCTTTTTCAAAACTGATAAAAAACAGAAGCAGAGGAGAAGTAATTGACACCTTGCTTCCTTTACTCCATTTAGCAAACAACAGAAAAATTGATTTAGAACAGAAAAAATTTTTTGAAGAGCTGTTTGTCATTCCAAAAGAAAAAGAAGAAAAAGCCAAATAATTATTTTATCCCAATGTCGGCCACATTTACAAGGCCCAGCTCATATTTTCCAACCAAGCCCTTCTTAAATTTATGAAATGTAATAACTAAATTGGGTTTAACTGAAGAATTCGATTCCTTTCCCGTATCCGGATGAATTCCGCTTGGAATGTCAATTGATGCAACATTTTTAAATTCATTTATTTTTTTAATCCCGGAAGCAATTGGTTCCTTTATTTTCCCCTCAATACCAGTTCCCAAGAGAGCATCAACTGCTATATCTCCTGAAATTCCTGAAAATTCTTCTGGATTTTCTACTTTTGAGATAGGAACTCCTGCCTTTGAAGATTTGTTGAGTTTTTCCATACTTTCTTTTCCTTTTGGTTTTCCAAATAAAAGAACCTGAACATCAAATCCCCCTTTTTTAAGATAATATGCTGCAGCCAGCCCATCCCCGCCGTTGTTCCCGGCTCCTGCAAAAATGTATATTTTTCTTCCGACCATTTCAAAGTTCTCTTCAACTAATCCCGCTGTTTCTCTTCCGGCATTCTCCATTAATTCTGAAACAGAGATACCTTTTTTAACAGCATTTTTATCAAGTTTCTCCATTTCTTCTGCTGTAATATATTCCATAAGTTCGGAATGTTCCAGTTTGAAAAGCTCAACTTGTTTTGAATCTGGTCCGAATTTCTCCTCCCAAATGTTAAGAGTTTCTTCAAAGGTTCTTATTTTATCGCCTGCAGCAAGGTTGTCTGCATAGCTGACAATTTTTTCTTCAAGGTTTTCCGGAATAAAGTCTTCAGCAGGCAGTCCCAATTTAACTGCCTCTTCTTTATCAATTCCTGCTCCGACATGATTTTTTGCAATTTTACAAATTTCTTCAGAAAAACCTTCTTCTTTTAGAAGTTTATATCCAATTATTCCGTGATTAATTGTATGCTCTTTACTTCTTCCAATATCGTGGAGTAGGGAGCCCTTTTCAACTAAATCAATATTAACTTGAATTCCATCTCTTTTCAGCTTCTCTGCAATTGAAATAGCCTTTCCATGGACTGCAGTCAGGTGCTTCCTGACCTTTTCATTTAAATTAAATTTATTCCAGAGTGCTTCAATTTCTTCTTTCATTTTCTTTTATTTTTTTAACAAATTCTTTTAAATTAGTAACTTTATTTTCTTCGTGTCCTGATGCATCTCTTCTGTCTAGATAATATGAATCTATTCCAATTGAGCGAGGAATCATGTAGTCTCTTATGTAGTCGTCTCCTATATGTGCCATCTCCGTTGGTTTTATTTTTAGCTCATTGCAGATTTTTTGATATACCGCTGGTTCTTTTTTTCCGAAACCTAAGTCTGAATTTACTGAATAAATTTTTTCAAAATATTCTTTTAATCCTTCACTTTCTATTTTTATGTTTAGGAATTTTCTGTTTGAATTTGTAATTACAATTAATTTATAGTCCTTTTTCAGTTTTTCAAGAGCAGGAACTGCATCTTCATACAAATAAATTTCATCTTTCATATCTTCAATTAATTTCTGCCAGTTTTCTAGGTCAAGCCGGTCAAACCAGTATTCAATGTCAGTCCAGTCCTTTACTTTTTCAATCATCCAGGACCTAAAATAAGTTGCATACAGTTTGTCTTTTGCTTCTTTCAATTCCAAATTATTTTTTTCAGCATACAGTTTAGGAATTTCTTCCAGCCAAATTCTTTCGTCAAAATCGAGCGTTGCTAATGTTCCGTCCAGGTCAAATCCGATGTATTTTTTCATGGTTAATCGTTTATAGTTAATAGTTAATGATTCTATGCGTAGCCGGCAGCTGCTGGGTGATCTTTACCATTTACGATCTACTATTTACCATCTACCATTTTTTAGTAGCCCCGAGCAGATTCGAACTGCTGTCAGCAGGTCCAGGGCCTGCTATGCTTGACCGCTACACTACGGGGCTAAATTTATGTATCTTTAATTTTATCTGCAAGCTTATTAAATACACTTTCGCTGAACTATTTTAAGTAAATTTCAACTCTTTCCTTCCCTGCTCCAATATTCTTTCTTTTTAATTCAATTTCTCCTATTTCAGATGTTTTTTTAACATGAGTTCCTCCGCAGGGCATTTTCCACTTCCCAGGAATTTCCCACCATCTTTTTCCTTTTTCAATTTCATCTTCATAAGTTTCAATCTTCAAATTTTTCTGAATTAATTCATTCGTTTTTTTCTGAATTTGAGGCAGGTATTCATTCAGGTTTTCATCCATTTCAAAATCAATTCTTCCTTTTTTACCTGAAATATTTGAGCCAATAATCTTTTTCCTGCCAGCTGTTTCTTTGAATATTTCATAAACAATATGGGCAGCGGAATGAAGTTTCATTAATTTGTATCTGAAATCCCAGTCAATTTTTACTTCAACTTCCTCTCCTTCTGAAAAAGTTGGTTCTTCTTTCAAAGTATAAACTATGTCCTTGTCCTTTTCTGCTTTTTCAACTTCGATTCCTCCAATTGTTCCTTTATCGGATGTCTGCCCTCCGGAAAAAGCAAAGAAAATACTCTGATTTAATACAACTTTCCTGCCGTCAATTTTTTTAACTTTTGCTCTGCATTCTTTTTTATACGGATCTTTCCAAAATAGTTTCCTCATATATCTCTCGCCCTCTTGTAATCTATTCCTAACTCTTCCAGAATATTTAAAATTTTGTTTCTTTCCTTACTTCTCAATCCTTTCCAGTCAAAGAGAGCTTTTTCAGCATTGCTCTTTTCAAATGCCTCTTTGATTATTTGTTTATCCAAATCTTCTGAGGCATATTTAGGAGCAACATGTCCTATTGCAATCCCTTCATTTTCAAGAACTCTTTTAGTAAAGTAAGGGCAGTAGTGTATCCCGCCGAAGCCGACATAGTTTTCAAACGTCTGTTTAGAATCATTTATTTCAGAAATTGCCTCAGCAATAATTCTTCCTGCTTCTTTATTTTTCCATTCTTTTTCCCTACTTCCAATCTCAATAAATATCAGGGGAGTTTTCCAGCCGGTAGGGCCGTGATGAGTCGCCTCCATACTTACATCAAACCCTTCTGTTTCTCTTTTATTAATTGCCCTCAAGCCGACAGCCAGAGCTTCCGGACTAGTATATGAAAGTTCATGTTCGTTTCCTCCGACATCTGCAGAGCCCCAGTTTCCTGTTGGATGGACCGTAAGGCTGGGTTTATTTGTTTTACTTCTATGCGTTGAAGCAACTACAAACAGATCAGTTTCAATATCCAGCTCTTCAGAATATAAGAGAGATTTTTCTGACTCAATTAAAAGATGCTCCAGTCCAATTTCCACCAGATTTTCAGCTATATTCTTTCCAGCTTTGTCGTCTTTCCAGTATAGAACTTTCATTTGCATTTCACCCTTTATCCATAAATGCTCACAAAAGCAGAATCTATTTATGCAGCTTTTGCGTTTCACAAGTGATAAAAAGAATCTAGTCCTTAATTAAACTATGGCAATCAAATATTTCAGAGCTCCCGACATCAAAAAAAGAATTATTGAATTAGTCGATTCCAACGGTTTTTCAAACGTTGATTCAAGCAAAATTTACTGCTTCAGGTCGGAGGGTTCTAAGTCTGAAAGCATTCTGGCAAGGATTTGGTCCTTTCCTAAAATATGGCAGCAGGCCCTTTTCATGGAGCCAAGATACGTCATTGAGGTCCTGTCTGAAAGATTTGACAATCTGAACAAGAAAAAGCAGGACGAAGTCTTAATTCATGAATTAAGGCATATACCTAAAAATTTCACCGGCGGTTTAAGGAAGCATGATAAGAAAAAGTTAAAAAAACATATTAAATTTTGATTATTTCCTTTCTTTAATTTCCTTTTTCATTTTATTTACAAAGTCATCTAATTTGACCTTGTATTTGACCTTGCCTTTTCTGTTTCTGACAGCAATGGTTTTACTTTCAATTTCCTTATCTCCTACAACAATCGTATAATTAACATGCTGAAGCTGGGCATCCCTTATCTTACTTTCAATCGTTTCAGCGTCATAATTATGGGTAACTCTGAATCCTTCATTTTTCAATCTTTCAACTACTTTTTTAGCGTAGTCAATGCTGTCCTCATTCATTGTTAGTACAGTAACTTGTTCAGGAGAAAGCCAGAGCGGGAATTTTCCTTTATAGTGCTCAACTAAAACCCCTAAAAACCTTTCAAGGCTTCCGTATATTGCTCTATGTATCATTACAGGTCTTTTTTCCTCTCCGTTTGAATCAATATATGTAAGTTCAAATCTTTCCGGCATTAAGAAATCAAGCTGAACCGTTCCGCACTGCCAGTCTCTTCCTAATGAATCAGTAACATGGTAGTCAATTTTGGAGCCGTAAAATGCTCCGTCTCCTTCATTGATTTTATATTTAATTTTCTTTTTTTCAAGAGCTTTTTTCAGAGTTTTTTCGGCTTGGTCCCAGATTTTTTTATCGCCCATTGCATCTTCTGGTCTTGTTGAAAGCTCAACCTTGTACTTAAATCCAAATGTTTTGTAAATATCGTCAATAAGTTCAATTAAATCTTCAAGCTCTTTTTCCATTTGTTTTTCAGTGCAGTAAATATGGGCATCATCCTGCGTAAATGTCCTCAATCTAAACAAACCTGAAAGGACTCCGCTTAATTCATCTCTGCTTACCAGTCCGAATTCTGACATTCTCATTGGAAGGTCATTATAACTTCTGCTCTCATTTTTGTAAACCAGAATTCCTCCTGGACAGTTCATTGGTTTAACTGCGAAATCCCTGTCATCTACTTTTGTAAAGAACATATGGTCTTTGTAATGATCCCAGTGCCCGCTAACTTTCCAGAGTTTTTTATCAAGAATAATCGGCGTATTTATTTCCTCATAGCCGGCTTCATTAAGTTTTTCTCTCATAAATTTAATCATTTGGTTTCTAATTGTCCATCCTTTTGAATGGAAGAAAACCATGCCTGGTCCTACTTTTTGGAATGAATATAAGTCCAGGTTTTGTCCGATAATTCTATGATCGTTCTCGCTTAGTTTTTCCCTGTCCAAATGAACAGTTTGTTTGCCAAGTTTAACTTCTCCTTCATCTTCTTCGTCTTTTGGCTTCTCCGGAGCTTTTTTTTCCTCTTTTTTCTTTTTCTTACCTTCTAAGCTAACAACTCTGCTCAGCTCGCTCATCGGGTGGCCTTTACATTTCATTTCAAATTGTTTGTACCAGCCGAAAGGAGCATTAAGAACGTCAAATCCTTCCTTTTCAAGAAGGGTCTTCATCTTTTTATGAATATGAAGTGCTGTTTTAACTCCAGATGGATCTGAACCTGAAAGCAAATGAACATAAGGATAGAGAACTACTTTTTTAACTTTAATTTCAGATGCAACATCAAGTATGTTTTTTACTGTTTTTTCTGCAATTTTGTCTTCATCGGCTTCATCTTCTTTTTCGGAAGCAAATCTAACAAAAAGACAGTCTTTCATCTCTCCTTTTTTTTCTTTTTCTGACAGTTTACGGGCTAACTTTGTCTTTTTCGTTACTTTGAAATTGACATAGTCAACGTGTTGCAGTAATAGTTTCATTTTTAAAGAATAATTGCACCGGGCTTATTTATGTTTTTACCTCTGCATATCCATGTCCATTTTAATAATTTTATAGTCCCCAACAATAGTTGCGTGATCAAAAGCAAAATCAATACCTTCAGTTTTGTTAAAGTTTGTCCATTTGATGTCCTGAATTTCCTTTCCTGCCTTCTCTTTTCCATCCTTTTTACTGCCAAAAAATACTATTGAAATTATGTGCCCCCTTGGATCTCTTTCCGGATCAGAATAAACTCCTAATATGCCTTCAAGTTCGACCTCAAGTCCTGTTTCTTCTTCAGCTTCTCTGACTGCAGCCTGTTCAACAGTTTCTCCGAGTTCGACAAATCCGCCGGGCAGAGCCCACTTTCCTTTAAAAGGTTCAAAATTTCTCTTAATTAAAAGGATTTTTCCGTTTTCTTCAACTAAAATGTCTACTGCCAGTTTTGGATATTTATCTGCCATGTTTATGCTTCTCCTCCTTTGCGTGCTCCGGAGCTTTCTCATGAACTATCTGATAAACTACATCTTTTGATATATTAAATTTCTCGGATAAATGTTCTGTACTGTGATCTCCTAAATTCCAGAGGTTCCTTATTCTTTTCCTTGTTTTTTCATCAATATCTTGTTTTATTTTCTTTCCAACAATCTGAACAAAAATAAGGTCTTCTAAATACTCAACTGTTTCCTTGTCGGTTATTTCAAAGGCGTGCGGTGAAAATTTTACAAATTCCAGCTCTCTGCAGTTTTCAATTATTTTTTTAGCCAAATGAAGGTTTAATCTGCAGTTTACAGTAAGAATTCTTGTTTCAGATGGAAGTTTCCATACATCTTCTTTATGTTCCAGAGTATATTCATGAAGTTCTTCCATAAAGAAAAATAGTAGGTTTATTAGTATATATTTTACTCAGTCTATTCTCTTTCAAGATAAACCCATCTATTCAGGTATTCCAGGGCTTCCTCTTCGGTATGATTAAATGCATTATATTCGAATACAACCTCTTTCAGGGTTCTACATCTTTTCATAATGTCAACTGCATCTTTCTTTTCCAGACCGCAGTCTACCCGAAGAACCTTAGTTCTTTCAGAAATTTTTCCAACATCTGTTTTACTTCTTAAAATTTCTTCACTTCTCATGATTGTCACTTCTTATTTTAGTTTGCTGCAGAACCCAGATACTTTTTTGCGAGACTTTCGAGGCCTTCTTTATCCAGTCCTCCGCCTACTCCTTTTCCAATCTTTTCAGCAAGCTTGCTGAATTCAAGCGGGAAGATTATCTTGCTTGACTGTCCGTCGGCAACATCTTTCAGGGTCTGCAGATAAAGATAGTTTAATGCAGGTTCAGAAAGTTTTCCTGCAGCAGCTTCAATAGCATCAATTCTAATTTTTGTCTGCTGAGCTTCTTCCTTTGCAGCTTCTTTATATCTCTCTGCAATTTCTCTGGCCTGCAGAGCATCAACAACATCTTCAGGCGGTTTAATTGTCTGAAGTTCCATGTTAACAATATCAACACCCCATGATCTTACAAGCTCCTGTGTTTCTTTTTCTAACTGCTTGTTAATATCTCCAATATTAGCATAAAGTTCATTAATATCAACCGTACCTGCAATATTTCTGATACGACCTTTTACGTGGGCTTCAATTGCTTTTCTATAGTCTTCTTCAACTTCAAGCTCCGCTTTTACAACATCTTCAACCCTCAGGTAAATAATTGCATCAATTAAAAGCTTAATTCCGTCCTTTGTAATAACTTCTTGAGCAGCAACGTCAAGTGCCTCCGTTCTTAAATCATAGTTGACAAAACTTTCAATAATTGGAATAACAATACGCCAGCCGGGTTCTAGTGTTCTGTGATATTTACCTAAACGGTAAACAACTGCTTTTTCGTACTGTTTTATTTCAAAAATAATTTTACCTATAATTAAATTATGGGGATATTTAATAGCCAGTCCCATGGCTCCGAAAACCATAATTACCGGCACTGCAAAGAGCATCCATACGACCATTTTAAACCATCTCTCCCAAGTTCACTACTATATAGTGGTAAGAAGTAGTATATAAATGTAGTGGTTCCTTTAAAACAAATTTATTGTCCACGGTTGTGGGCTTCTGGAAGCCTGTGTTCGGAACAGAACAGCCCGCCGCATCTTCTGCATCTAAAAGGCATAGTTGTCTGTTTCCCACACTGCCCGCAGAGACTGCTTACAGGAGTACTGGTTCCATAGTTAGGTGCTTCAGGTTTTTGTATTTCAAATCCTGAGCTAATTTTAGGTTTTTTCGATGAGGGTTTAGCTATTGAGATCGGAATATTGATTTTTATTGCTTTTTTCATTTCGGATGCTTTTTCTTTCCCTAAAATAAGATAAGACAGAACTGCTGTTGTTGCACTTATGCCTATAAAAAAAGCCAGTTTATACATTGTTTATTCTGAAATTTCACTCATTCCTCTTTTAACCAGATTTTTAACTAAGTTTACTATGCTCGGAGCCGATTCTTTTCCTTTATTTAACAGCTTATTAAGGATGGTTTCAAGAGAAATATCTGTTTCTCCTGAACCGCCCTCCCACTGTACTTCAACTGAGTTCAATTCTTTTGGGGTCAATCCGGTGCAAACAATTGTTCCACCGTCAATATTACATCCTTTGGTTGTTTTCTGTATTGAAGCTCCTTCTGGAAGTTCTAAATTATAATTGTTTTTATCTACTGATAATGTTGTTTCGGTTATCCCTTTTGAAACAATTGTGATTTTAGGAGATGGACCCAATCCATCTGGTTTTACCGTTGAAATTCCATTTTCGCTTGTTGAAATTAATGTATTTGTATCAAATTCAAGAGTAAGAGTGTATGAATTAGTTTTGTTTTCGATTAAAAGACCTTTTCTAAATATAACTCCTATTGTAGATTCTGTTTCGCTTTCTGTTTTTCCTACATATTCCGGTCCTTCAAGAACATCAAGTGTCCCGTATGAGTCAGAAGCTTCAAGATTTTCAATTCCTGTAAATGGGATCTTAATCAGCATTTTTGTAATTTGTCCCGAATATGAAGCTGCTCCGGAACAGGTAAAGCTATAACTCATTTTAGTATGAACTCCTGAACTTACGACACTATTTTCAATATCTACCGTTCCTACAGTACAGTAGTCGCCTACAAATTGAGCTCTGGCACCAACTGTGAGAAGCGCTACTATAATCAAAGCAATGATCCCACCTATCAGCAATTTTTTCATTGTACTTTTTAAGTGTATTCTTGAGTTTATATTTATTTTGATACTGTAAAAACTTATTTAAGTAAGAATTAATATGAATTGTGAGAGAATGACAAGCAAAATAAATCAAATTGAACTTCCAAGATTAGTCCTGGTTGGAGGAGGAAGCATAGAGGAAATAGGAGATGTAGCCAGCCAGCTTTCTCAGGGAAAGAATGCAGTTATTGTTGCAGGCCCCAAAACAATTAAAATCGCCGGAAATACTGCAAAAGACCAGCTTGAAGACGCTGGTTTTAATGTTGAAACTTATATTGGTGATTTCGCAGTTGAAGAGAATGTAAAAGGAGCTCAGAAGTTAATAAAAGAAACTAATGCAGATATTGCTTTGGGTGTAGGCGGAGGAACTCCAATTGATATTGCAAAACTAAGCTCTACCAGAGAAAAAATCCCTCTTATTTCAGTTCCTACGGCAGCGAGCCATGATGGAATGGGGAGTCCTATTGCAGCAATTCACGACAAAAAAGAAAAAGGCAAGTACACTTCTTATCCTACAAGGGCGCCGATTGCAATTGTTGCAGATACAAGTATAATTAAGACAGCTCCATATAGAATGACTGCATCCGGATGCGCCGATTTAATTTCAAATTATACTGCAGTTGAAGACTGGAAGCTTGCCCACAAATTAAAAGGAGAGTATTTTGGAGATTATGCTGCAGCCCTTTCAGTTATGAGTGCAGAAGTTATTCTTGAAAATTCAGATGTGATCAAAGAAAATCTTGAAACAAGTATAAACTTAGTAGTTGAGAGTCTTCTCAGTTCAGGAACTGCGATGTGTATAGCAGGAAACAGCCGGCCATGTTCAGGAGCTGAACATTTATTTTCACATGCTTTAGATAGAATTGCAGAGAAGCCGGCAATGCACGGAGAACAGTGCGGGGTCGGAACTATTTTAACTGCTTATTTGCATAAACTTGACTGGGAAAAATTCAGAGACGCCCTGAAAAAAATTGGAGCTCCAATCAATGCAAAAGAACTTGGAATTCCAGGTGAAGAAGTAATCAAAGCATTAACCACTGCCCATACTCTAAGAGACAGATATACGGTTTTCGGAAGGAACGGCCTGTCAAAAGAAGCTGCTGAAAAACTTGCCAAAAAAACAGGCGTAATTGAATAATTAGTAGATAAATATTTTAACTTCTCTCTCATAGTAATTTAAGAGAATGACCCTCTATCAAAAACTTCTGAAAAAAATGAAGAAAGAAAAGCTCCATTTTAGTCTGTTTGATCCTGAAAATATGAACCCAGAAAAGGCAGCAGAACTTGCTTCAAAATCTGAAGAGTTCGGAACTGACGCAATTATGATTGGCGGTTCAACCACAGGCTCAGTTGATAAATTTACAAAAGCGATCCACGAAGCAGTTGACATTCCTGTAATTCTTTTTCCTAATTCTGCAAAGGCAGTTTCAGAACATGCAGATGCAATCTTTTTCATGAGCCTTCTTAATTCAAACAAGAGGCAGTATTTGGTTGGAGAGCAGGTCAAAGGAGCTCCTTTAGTTAAAAAGTACGGTCTTGAACCAATTGGAATGGGCTATGTTGTAGTTAATACAGGAGAACCAACTGCGGTTGAGAAAGTGGCGCAGATACAGCAGCTTACTCCAAAAGAAATTGTTTCAAATGCCCTCGCAGCTCAGTATTTTGGAATGGGTTTAGTTTATTTGGAGGCGGGTTCAGGGGCTCAGAAGTCCGTGCCTGTTGATACTATTAGAAAAGTCAAGAAAGAAATTGACATCCCTCTGATTGTAGGAGGAGGAATAAACGGTCCGGTTACAGCAATTAATAAAATGAAGGCGGGAGCGGATGTTATTGTTACTGGTACAGTAATTGAAAAAGTATATAGCAAAGTTGCTGAAATTATAGATGCTGTAAAAGGTTTTGAAGTTAAAAATAAATGAAAATAGGTATTCTTTTTTCCGGAGGGAAAGATTCTGCAATGGCTCTTTATTGGGCTGAACAGAATCATAAACCCGAAGTTTTAATTTCTCTAAAATCAGAAAGAGACGACTCTTACATGTTTCATATTCCGAATATTGATTTAGTTAAAGTTCAGGCGGAAGCTCTAAATTTACCATTGATTTTTCAAAAAACATCTGGAATTAAAGAAAAAGAACTTCTTGATTTAGAGAAAGCAGTAAAGAAAGCAAAGGAAAAATACGGAATTGAGGGGATAGCAACAGGAGCTATTGCTTCCGAATATCAAAAATCAAGGGTTGAAAAGATATGCAAAAAATTTGACTTAAATTGTTTTTCTCCGTACTGGAAAAAAGACCCTGAAGAATATATGGATGAATTAATTTCTGCTGGGTTTGAAGTTATTATTACTGGAGCTGCAGCAGAAGGTTTGGATGAAAGCTGGCTCGGAAGGAAAGTTGACAAAAATCTGTTGGAAGAATTAAGGGAGCTGAATGAAAAATACGGAGTTCATATTGCAGGGGAAGGAGGAGAGTACGAAACCTTTGTTTTAGATGGCCCTATTTTTGAAAAGAAAATAAAAATTGAAAAATCTGAAAAGAAATGGAAAGGAAACAGCGGGGAATTAGTAATTAACAAAACAAGCCTAATTAATTAAATCTTTTTTGCAATTGTCAGGTTCAATTCTTTGTCTGTTTCTTCTATGTATCGGCCTATCACTTTGTATTTCCTTTTTAGGTCTATGTCATTTGAACTAATTATCGATAATTCTGGAATAATGAAAATTTCAGGTTTATATTTTTCTAATATTTCAAACACCCTTATTGCTGCAGCAGGAACACAGCCTCCTAAAATTTTATTCTCATCTATTTCTTTTTTCTCACGATGAAGTCCAAGCAGACCGCCGAAAATTAGTATTCTGGGTTTTTTCTTTTCTGCAATTTTTCTTATGTGCTTTGTTGTTTTTTTATTAAAATATATGCTTTCAATTTTAATTGTATTTTTCCGGAGGTTAATCCCTACCTCATTTGCCCCGCCTTCCACTACAATAACTTTTACATCATTCTTTTCTAATTGCTTTAAAACAAAGTTGACCTTTTCTACAAGTTCTTTATCAACTGTTGTAAAAAATGCACTTCTATATTCAATAGGACTTACAAGAAAAGCTAAGTCAATTTTATCAAATTTAATTTTAGTATCTAATTCCATCATGTTTTTTTTGTTTTCAACTACTCATATTTCTTTCCTAAATATTTTATAGTAATTTAACAATAATTACTTTATGGTTGAACCAAATAAATATCTTAAAATCTGGCCGCAGGTAGTTAAGAACTGTATTTCATATTTAAAGCCCATTGCAAAGCAGGGAGAATACCAGTTTGCATTTCCTTCTGCCTTTTTGACAATATTGTATTTAGAAGATGAACATTATACATTTACCAAAATTTCAGAGAAGGTTTTAGATTCTTTTATATTTCTTAGAAAATTGAAACGTTCAAAGGAAGTAAAACAAACAAAAATTACAAAAAACTCCAAGCACAGGTTTATCGTACAACATCACGGCACTTGAAAATAACTGAAGGAATACGTGCAGTTAGAAAACACGGCAGTACTAAACGGGGCCAGAAGTATATTTTAAGTGAGTCTGGCAAAAACTTAATTGAAGGCAAATTGGATTTAAATCCAAAAAGGAAAATTAACTATTCTATTGATTTTAAAATAAACTTACCGGGACATTATTCGGATCTCTCAAATTATAGGGAAATTAAGGAAACGGTTAGTGCTCTTTATTCAGCGTCTCTGCATTTGGGGAGATCCAGATTGGAATATGTCCCTATTCCTAAAATAAAATCCTAAAATCCTATTTTGGTTCCCCTGAATTCTTTCCCGTTCAAAGCCTTTCCAATATTACTAAGATTTCTTCCATCAAGGACTATGAGTTTTATATCTTCTTCTAAAAGCATATCTGCAGCAACCTTATCCATAATTGTAGGCGAATTCGCTTTTTCGGTCTTATCCGCAAGTTTTCTTAATGTCTTAAAAGTCATTTTTTCAATTGGTTTTGCGTCCGGATTAGTTAAAGGGTCTTTATCATAAACATAATCTACATTTGTGCATTTGAAAACTGTATCTGCTCCCCATGTTTTTGCAATTTGAACTGAAACTGCATCTGTTCTCTGTCCTGGCCTGAATCCTCCTGAAACAATAATCTTTCCTTTAAAGTCCTCTGAAAGTTTTGAAAATTCTTTTTCATTTCTGGGTATCTTACTGCATGCTTTTCCATCCAGCGCTGCAATTAAAACAGAAGCATTAAGTCTTGAAGCATAAATTCCTACATTGTCTAAAAGTTCTTCTTTGTCAGTAAAACTTCTGGCTACCGTATCAAGAGCTCTTGAAGTTCTTCCTCCGCCTACAACTACGGTCAGTTCGTGGTTTTTAGACCACTTTTTAAGAAATTGAACAAGTTTTTTTATATCTAATTTAAGTGGCTCTTCTGCAATTACGGACCCGCCTATTTTCAGAACTGCTTTCATTTTTACGACGCTGTTTTTATATAGGAGGCGCCTTCTCCTTCTTTTGTTGATAAATATCCGGCTAATTTATTTCTGAGAGTTTTACTTCTGCATTCAAGAACTCCGCTTTCAATTAGCTCATTTAATAGCGCTTTATTCTTATCAAAGTCGTCGCTGACTCTTTCAGTATATTTTTCATATATTTCATTTCCGGTTCTTTTTATGAAGGTATGTTTAATATTTCCCATATCACTTTCTAATACCAAAGTAAAGCATTTAAGTCTTACTGTTCATTATTAACAGGCAATGGCCATTAAAATAATAACTCCGATAGGAGTTTTTGAGAAAAAAGACGGCAATTTAGTAAAAAAAGAAGCATTTTCGAAGAATCCGGAGAAAGCAGCAGAACAATTCAAAAATAAAGAACAAACAGGCGAGGTTTTATCTAAACAGGAGCTTCAAAATTTATTTTCAAAATACGGATTTAATTTTTCTGATTTTATGCATAAATTCAATATGGAGCTTACAAAACTTGATTTAAAGGAAGCTTTGTCAAAACCAGATTTCAAAATTATTCAGGTTTCAAATGCTTTGGATGAGCTTGAAGAATCTTTGAATTTGTATTCTGAAAGATTGAGAGAGTGGTATAATCTTTACTATCCTGAATTAAGCATGCAGGTTTCAAATCATTCTTCATTTGCAAAAGTAGCTGTTCAGGAGAAGCCAAAGGATACTGTTGCAGGGGATTTCAATGAACAGGATGAAAAAGAACTCAAGCGATTTGCAAAGTTTGTAAAAAATTCTTACAAGGCAAAAGACGACCTTGCAAACTATCTTGAATCATTAATGCAGCAGAATTTCAAAAATTTAAATGCAGTTGCTGGAGCCAAAGTAGGGGCGGAACTACTTGCAGCGGTCGGCTCTGCAAAGAGGCTTGCAAGACTTCCTTCAAGCACTATACAAGTTTTGGGAGCTGAAAAAGCTCTTTTCAGACATTTAAAAGAAGGAACAAAACCGCCGAAACATGGCATAATTTTGAATCATCCTTTACTTCAGATGGCGCCAAAACATTTGAGGGGAAAAGTTGCAAGAAAAATTGCAGGCAAAATAGCAATTGCAATAAGAAGAGATTATTTTGAAGGAAAGTTCATGGGTAAAGCTCTTAGAAAAGAATTGAATGAAGAAGTTAAAAAATTGAGGAAAAAATGAAAAAATTAGAAAAATTTGGAAAACAATATGGAACACTTAACTTAAATCCAGGAAAGAAAGTTTACGGAGAAAGAACTGCAAAGAAAAGCGGAAAAGAATACCGAATCTGGAATCCATACCGGTCAAAACTAGGAACTGCATTAGTAAAAAATCTCAGAACCTTTTCTTTCAAAGAAGATACTTCTGTTCTTTATTTAGGAGCAGGGAACGGAACGACTGCATCTCATTTATCGGATATCTGTACGAAAGGACAGATTTACTGCGTTGAGTTTTCACCAAGAGCAGTTATTGATTTACATGCAGTTTCAAAGGAAAGGAAAAATTTAATGCCGATTCTGGCAGATGCAAATAATCCGGAGGAATATGCAGGCAGAGTTTCCAAAGCAGATGTTTTATATGAAGATGTTGCTCAGTCATTCCAGGTTGATATTTTTAAAAAGAATGCAGAAAAATTCCTGAAAAAAGATGGAATTGGCTATCTTATGGTTAAGGCAAGAAGTATAGATGTGACAAAAGAACCCCAGAAAGTTTTCAACAAAGTTATTGCAGACCTTTCAGTTGATTTCAAAGTTAAAGAAAAGATAAAATTGAATCCGTATGAAAAAGACCACATGTGTATAGTCGTGCAAAAATAATTAATAGGAGTTTTCTTACATTTCAAATATGCTTAGAGATAAACTGCTTGAAAAGGTAATAAATTTGCTGGAAGAATCCGGATTTGAAGTAGCCCAGCAGTTCTGCCCAGGGTGCTTTGATGTTCTTGCAAAAGGAAAAGAAGTTTTACTAATTAAGGTTTTAACAAATATTGATTCTTTTTATCCTGAGCAGGCTGAAGATATGAAAAGAGTTGCAAATGTGATGGATGCAGCTCCTTTAATTGTCGGATTAATGGCGAGTGGAAATTATATGAAGGAAAAGACGATGTATGAGAGACATTCAATTCCTGCTGTTAACTTTGAAACATTTTCTGAAACAATTGTCAGTAAAAAGTTTCCTTTTGTTTATGCAAAGAAAGGAGGATATTATGCAACTATTGATTCAGACTTCCTGAAAGAAATCAGGTCCAAGAAAAATCTTTCACTTGGAGATTTAGCAAGAGAAGCAGGAGTTTCAAAATCCTCAATTATAAAATATGAAAGGGGCAAAGGCGCAGAAATTGATAATATTATGAGACTTCAGGACGCTATTGGGGATATTCTTCTTGAAACAATTGATATTTTTAAGCCGAAAGAGAGAGAAGTTGAATCGCATAATGTTCTGGAAGAGGAAAAACAGATAACTAAACATCTAGGTGAACTTGGGTTTAAGACAACGATTGTAAGAAAAGCGTCTTTCAAAGTAATAGGTAGGAATAAACAAGATATTCTTCTTACCGGTACAAATTCAAAAGCAGTTGAAAAGAAAGCCGGAGATATACAAAGGGCAAGAAAAACACTGGACCAGCATGGAATGTTCGTTCTTCAAAAAGTAAAAAGAAAGATACTTTCAGGAGTGCCGGTTTTTAAAACAGAAGAGTTTGAAGATGTAGTTTCATCGAAAGAACTTTTGAAAATCTTAAAAGAGTTTGAGGAAGATTATTAAATCTGGAAAGCCTATTTGAATTTATGGTAAGCAAAGAAATACACGTTAAAAAGTTCAGAAAGCAGGATGTTCTGGACTTAATTGAAAGAAAGTACAAGCAGGTCGGTCTTTCTATAGTGAAAGACGATCTAAAGCTGGATATAAAAGGAAATTTTGACTGCAAAATGCGGGTTGCGGGAGAACCACAAGACTTAGAACGGTTTGCCCGAGAAACCAAACGGCTCGGCTATGCCGAAAAGACGTGATTTATAACTTTTTTAATTTTCATATAAAAAGACGCCTCTAAAATCCTTAACTTTTTCATTTTTATTCATAACAACCAATAGTCCAAAATCATCTTTCCAATCGTCCCAGGAAATCAAAACAACTTCTTCTTCAAGGGTTTTGCTTATTGCTTCTTCCTTTGTTGAATGATAGATTATTTGAGCATATTCAGGAATGATTGATTCAGCAGTTTCCTTAGTTAAATAAGTATGTATCTCGATACCTTGCAGGTTTGAATAGTCAATAATTGCCTTTTCCTTTGAAATTAGTGTGTGTCCTGGTTTGATTATTGTTTCTTTTACTTCTTCTGTAATCTCAAACTGGACAGCTTTTCTTCCAATTAAAACAGCATCAATTTCTTTTTTATTTAATAGAGCTAATACTTCAGATGCAGAGTTCAATTCCATTAATTCATAATTCTTTTCCTTTGAAAGAGCAATGGCTTCTTCTTTCACCGTAGGGCAGTAGCCCAGTTTCATTTCATTTTCCAAACTATCGGGAGATGTCGTGATATGATCCGTTAATGGTGGTTTATTTAGCAGAATTAAAAATAGCGCTATTACAATTACAAGTCCGATCCCTATTATTTTTTTACTCATAACTAGTTTGTGCTCCTTCTTATTTTTAAGCATTTCCAATATACCTTCAATAACTGATTAAAATGGTTTTTAAGAGATTCTTAAACCGGAAGAAGATGAGAAATATAGTAAAAGCCGAGTCCAAATAAAATGAGGGATGCAAGAAGTGTAACCCATGTAACTGATTTTCCCGGACCGTACCAGAGTTCTTTTGTATAAACTGCTCCAAGGAATATTATTATTTCAATAAGCATGTAAAAGAACAAGTAAGTGATAATGTAGAATATAGATGATATCGCAGGCAGTGCAGCATCTGCTAAAATCCCTGAAAAGATTAAGGGAAGTGCAAATGAACACGGGAGTTCAATTATTGTAACGGCAATGGCAAAAATAATTAAGACACTGGCTACCGCAAAGAACCCTTTTTCAGGATCCTCAAGAACTGAATTAACTTTTTTCTGAATTGCAGTGATGTATTTATTTTTCTTAACTTTACAGGTAGGCCCGTATTTGTAAAATGTTAAAAACATTTTGAAAAAATAGATTCCTCCTATGATGCCCGCCAGTCCAATTAAAAGACTTAAGAAGGATATATATGCAAAAAGTGATTTTATGATCCCATACCAGGCAAAAACAAGCAAGCCATACACTATTGCAGTGGTTAATATGAATAGTCCTCCGTAGAGCAGTATCTTCTTTCTTGAATCGAACTTAACAACAATTGCAAGAATTAAAATCAGCGCTCCTATACTGCATACATTCATGCCGTCCAGCGAACCAAGAGTGAATGTTATGGCTGGCAGCGAAAATCTTGAAAGATCAATCTCTCCTATAATTGGGAGGTGTGTTTTATCCTCTTCTTTCTCTAAATCTTCTTTTGTTCCCTCATTTATCTCTTCATTTTCAACTGGTTCTCCGAGTTTATTTTCAACAATATTTTCAATTTCTTCTCCAATAGACGAATGATAGCCCATGAAGAATTCACCTTCAATAAATGTCATCGGGACCCCTACTCTATCTAATTCCAGCTCATATGCTTCTATGAGGACATCTAGTTTTTCTATTGAACTTCTTTTTGCAATGTCATGCTTATAAATAGTTATTTCCGGATATTTTTCTTCAAGCTCTTCAAAAAAAACTTCCTGTTTACTACAATAAGGACATCCGCTTTGATAAAAATAATTAATTATAACTTCATTTTCTTCCGTCAGATTTTCATTATCCTCTACAGAACTAAAATTGTTTTCTACAGAACTAAACTGCTCTGCACTGATTGGAGCAACAAGGCTGGTTAAAAAGAATACCAATATTATTGCAGTCAATAACTTGTTCATTGATTCTTTAATGATCTGAAACTCTTTATAAATGTTGGTTTCATATTTTGAAACAACTATTTCTTAAAGAACTTTTTTAAATCTCCATCTAGTGTTATCCGATTGGTCATTCCCTTTTCTTCTTTTTTAACGATTCCTTTTTTCTCTAGTTTACTTATTACTCTGGACGTTTTAACTCTATCTGTATCCAACTCTTTTGATATTCTACTTTGATTAACCTCTCCGGAATTATTTATAATAAATTCTAAAATATTTTTTTCATCTCCTTCTAAAAAGTTTAAAAGTTTATTGATAGGTTTTTCTGTTTTATTAACATCTATTAGTAGGTCCAATACATTTTTATTAAGCAAATAATATACCAGCGAGCCGGTAAACATTCCAAATGATGCAATTGAAATAAGTATGACCCATATCGGAAGTGTGCATCCACAGACTGGAGAAAACGTTTCTTTTGCATAAAATACGGCAAAAGAAATTATGAACACAAATAATGTTATTACGCTTATTGCTAAAATAATTGGATTTATGGTTTCTTTCTTTTTTCTTTTCATCATTTATTAACCGCTATCACTTTATATAAAGGTTTTTAGATAACTTCACAAAGAACAGTACTCATCTATTCTATGACCTTAAATAATGCACAAAATAGAAACACTTATATATTACCTCTAATAGATTATTCACACTTAAAATTATTAAATTTGGAGGTGTATCTTATGGCACAATTAACAGGAAAACCTGTTGTAGTTATGTCAGATCAGGCGCAGCGGACTATGGGCCGTGACGCGCAGAGAATGAACATACTGGCCGGAAGAATAGTAGCCGAGTCAGTAAGAACAACTCTTGGTCCAAAAGGAATGGACAAGATGCTTGTTGATAATCTTGGTGATATCGTAATCACTAATGACGGCGCCACTATTTTACGAGAAATGGATATTCAGCATCCTTCAGCTAAGATGCTGGTTGAAGTTTCCCAGGCGCAGGAAGAAGAAGTTGGAGACGGAACAACTTCTGCAGTAGTAATTGCAGGAGAACTTCTTAAGAAAGCAGAAGAACTTCTTGAGCAGAACATTCACCCAACGGTAATCGTTCACGGTTACAGAATGGCGAATGAAAAAGCTCAGGAAATTCTGGAAGAGCTTTCCGAAACGATTTCTCCAGAAGACAAAGAACTACTTGAAAAAGTTGCAATGACTGCAATGACTGGAAAATCAGCGGAGAGAGCAAGAGACATGCTTGCAAATCTCGCGGTAGAAGCAGTTTCACTTGTAGCTGAAAAAGATGGAGGTAAATTCGAAGTCGATACAGATAACATAAAACTTGAAAAAAGAGACGGAGGAAGCATAGACGATTCTAAACTAATAAAAGGACTTATCATAGACAAAGAAAGAGTCCACTCTTCTATGCCTAAACATATGAAGAACGCAAAAATCGCTCTTGTTGACTCCGCAATTGAAATCAAGGAGACTGAAACTGAAGCAGAAATTCAGATAACCGATCCTGCAAAACTCAAGGATTTCTTAAGTCAGGAAGAGGGAATGCTGAAAGAAATGGTTGACTTGGTTAAGAAAACCGGAGCAAATGTACTTTTCTGCCAGAAAGGAATAGGTGATTTAGCTCAGCACTATTTTGCCAAGCAGGGAATTTTTGCAGTCAGAAGGGTAAAGAAAAGCGACATGCAGAAGCTTGCAAGAGCTACAGGCGGAAAGGTTATTTCGAGCCTGGACGACCTTTCAGAAGCTGACCTTGGAAAGGCAGGAATAGTTGAAGAAAAGAAGGTTGCTGGAGACGAAATGGTTTTCGTAACCGACTGTAAGAGTCCAAAAGCAGTCTCAGTCCTTATCCGAGGAGGAACAGACCATGTTGTTGATGAAGTTGAAAGAGCACTTGAAGACGCAATAGGAGGCGTTTCAGTAGCTATCACGACCGGCAAGGTTGTCGGAGGCGGAGGCGCAGTTGAAGTAGAACTTGTAAAAAGAGTGAGAGCCGAAGCTGAAAAAGTCGAAGGCAGGGAACAGCTTGCACTGTCAGCATTCGCAGACGCACTTGAAATAATTCCAAGAAGTCTAGCTGAAAACGCAGGTCTTGACCCAATTGACAAACTTGTTGAAATGAGAAATGCACATGAGAAGAAAAGCAATAAGTGGTATGGTCTGGATGTTCTCAAGGGAGAAATAAGAGACATGTTCAAGGACGGTGTAGTTGAACCCTTGAAAATTAAAACTCAGGCTATCAAAAGCGCATCTGAAGCTGCAGAAATGATTTTGAGAATCGATGATATCATTTCAGCCAAAGAACTTGGCAAAGGCGACGGCGGCGGAGGCGGCGCTCCACCAGGACCAGGCGGAGGCGGAATGCCTGCCGGAATGCCTGGCATGATGTGATTGTATAGACAATCGACGATAGAGCATCGACAATAGGCAATCGATAATGGATGATAGACATCAAAGTCAGTAGTGCTCATTAACTGCTACTAGCCACATCTCCATTGTCTATTGTCTAATATCTAACGTCCATCCTTTAAGCAAACTTTAAATATGTGTATTCTTTAAACCAGAGTATGCCAAAGCAAACAAAAAACGAGGACGAATATTATGAGATAGTTCCCACAGAAACATATTCTAAATCAGAAGAAAAAAGCGAAAATCTTGAAAAGGAAATTGACGAAATCAGAAATGCAATTAGAGGTTCAGTGGGGGCTTCAAAGTTTGGAAAAACAGTCGAAGAATTCATGCCGAAAGTTATGGAACTCCTCAAAAACTCTCAGAAAATGGTAAAGGAAGTTTCAAGAACTAACAAGGAGCTTTCATCTAAACTTCAAGAAGCTTTGGATTCAATGAACAAAACTAACAAGCTACTTTCAAATAAACTTACTAAAATTCTTGATTATTTTTCTCAGGCAGCAGAGATTGAAGGCGCTGAAGAAACAGAGGTTGGAGAAATAATTTCAAAACAGATGAACGGAATCAGAAGTGCTCTCCAAGCAACTATTGAACAAAACAAGCAGACTCAACATTTACTTAAATTAATAGAAAAGGATTTAAGAACACAGTCCAAAAAGACGTCGAGCAGAGCTCCGGCTCAACGAAGAGGACCTGAACCAAGGAGTGAGAGAACCGCTCCTCAACAGCAGAGAGCGCCGGCAAGAAAAAGACCTGAATTAGAAGAAGGAGAATTACCACCGCCTCCGTTCCCTCCCTCATAATTAAACAATGAAAAGCCATAGACAAGATAGGAAAGTAGTCATACAGGGTGCAGTAATACTTGCATTTGTATTTGGGATTATCGTTGCATATATAGCCTATAAAACAGGGAGCTTTCTAATGGGCTTGATTTTCCTGACAACTTTACAAATTATAATCCTTCTTGCAATACTCTACATGATAGAAGAAATGACGGAGCTGTTTGAGCAGAGATTATGAGCAGAAGAAGTTTTTTGAGGAACAGAAAAGGAATAACTCCTATTATTTCAGTTGTTCTTCTTTTAATGATGACGATCGCTATTGCAGGACTTGCTTATACCTGGCTTCAAAGGATGGAAGCATCTATTCAGTCAAGTACTGAAAACACTACTGAAGAGCTAATGACTGGTTTCAAAGCTCAGCTGAGTATTGACGGCTATAAAGCAAAATGTTATAGCGGAACTTCAGATGTTGAAATGACCTTCTATATACGGAACAGCGGAACTAAAAAAGTTAAGAATCTCCGGCTTTATGCAGATAATGCGCTAATTAATGTATCGAATTACACTTCTTTAGGACCAGGAAATACTACTTCATTTGACTTAGGAAATAGAACCTGCACCGATTGGATAAACAGGACGAGAACAATTAAAGTAACTTCCGACCAGGTAACTTCAGAGACATTATTTGAAATAACCTGTTCTTCAGGCTCATGCTCTTAAAATGTTATTTAACAACAAAGGTATAACTCCAGTAATTTCTGTAATACTCCTTTTAATGATGACTATCTCTATTGCCGGTTTAGCTTATACCTGGCTTCAGAGGACCCAGGCATCAATTGAAACGAGCACTGAAAACACTACAGAACGACTTTTAGGGAGCTTAAAAGTCCAATTAAGGGTGGAAGGATATAATTTAGGTTGTAATGCCGGAAGTTCAAATTTGACAATCAGTGTAAGAAATGCAGGAACTGAGAAAGCAAAGAACTTGCAGATATATATTGATGATGCAATACAGCCTGGTATGTCTAATTCAAGTTTAGATCCAGGTACTATAACTAACTTTAATGCAACAGTTGACTGCACTAACTATGTAACCTCAACAAAGACAATAAAAATTACATCTGACGAATCGACAGCAGAGAAGACCTTTTCATTCACATGCACTACCGGCAGCTGCTAAATAAGATTCCACGCGTGCTTTTCCCGAAATTTCTGCCTCCGAAATACTTATAAATGGAAATTGTCTATTTTATAAAAAGGGTTTTTATTTTATTTGCCCGAATGGTAGTATCTATGAATATTAAAAAACTAAAAAGGTTGGATGTAAAAAAACTGGCCGATGAATTAGATGACAGTAGCAGTGAGCTTATGTTTCGTATTCTAAAACATATGGATTCGGAGAATATCTATTATACTTCTCTTTTAGCCAAGAAATTAAGATATACATGGGCGAATACTTCAACAGCTTTAAAAAAGCTTGGTGAATTGGGCTTAATCAAGACCTGTGAATATGTTGAAAAATACAACAAAAAGTATGGAAATATTACCGGACTTGCATTAACAAAAAAAGGAAACTTTGTAAGACATAAACTTCTTAAGCCAAAGAAAAAGAAGTAGTTCTTATTTTTAGGTATATTTAAATATCTTAATTTAGAATATACTTTTAATGAGGTCAAAAGTAATATCGGTGCTGTTGTTTATTTTTTTATTTTTAGCAGTTCCGGTCCTTGCTGAAACAGGAGAAGAAGAATTCAATATTTCCAGGACTGCTGATTTTGATTCCGGTTTTAAATCAAATTCTTCAAACATTTTTGAAGTTGAAACTTTTACCGACAACCCTTCAATAGCTAAAAATCAGCTTCAGCTCGCCGGTAGGATGGGAAGTAGTTTTACTTTTAAAACAGACAATATGTCTACATGGAAACTAAATGATGGTGGTGAAGAGCGGTTTTCAGAGACACGAATTGAAAATAATTTACTGATTTTAAACACTACTCGAAATAGAAAAACAGTTTCCGTAGAATTAAAATCTAAATTTTCAGGTAATTTTTCCATTCAGACCGAGATTCCTGAATGGACATTTTACAATCCTTATGGGGAAGAAAACGAATCTCATGAGAATGAATCTAATTGTATAGATCCTCCTAAAAAAATAAGTCCTGTCCTTGAGTGTGTTGAACATAATGAAAACGGAACATATACCGCTCATTTTGGTTATTATAACAGAAATGATAACTGCACTGCCTATATTCCAATTGGCATAGACAACCGATTTGCAGGGCAGACAAACGGACAAAATGCGGGCCAGCCGGAATATTTTGCTCCTGGAAGAGTGAGGGGAAATTTTTCAGTTTACTTTGAAAGAGGAGCAGTAGTTTGGATTTTAAAAAGCCCAAATGGAAAAACATCCACTGCAACTGCATCATCAAGCCCAGCTCAGATGTGCACAGGCAATGAACCGTTTGCAGAATCAAATATTAGCAGGGCCAGTTCAATTCTTAAAGGAGTATTTTCAGCTCCAAATAATTTATTGTCAATGGCAAAAATTTCAGGCTTCATCTCGCTGGCTCCTGTACCGATATTCCCTCCTCCTGACCCAAATGAACTTTCAGATTATCAAGCTGGATTGATATTTACTGAAGGCAGAATGAGTTTTTCAGCTGTTTCATATAATAGAACACATGTTCAAATGACTGTAAGGGACGGTTTTAATACTGAGAAAAAGAGTAAATTGATTTATCCAAATAAAATATTCAATGGGGATAAACTCTTTTTGAAAATAGAAAGAAAGGAAGATGATTTTTTCGGTTATTACAAGATAAACAACAATTCTTGGAAAATAATTGGAAATATTTCAGATACGGGTTCAAATGGCGAAGGAAAAATTGAATTTTCATATAGGTCTCCCAAAAGAGCAGACGGCCCTGGTGCTAGGTTTTCAAATTATCTGATAAAGAACGCTCAAATTTCAGACCCTCCTCTTATTTATATGGAAAGCGGGGAATGGACTTCCTCTGAACTTAATGTTCCGGATGAAATGAAACTCCTTGAATCTACTTTTAAATATTCAGGGGATTATGAGAATTTTATTTCATCAGTTAAATTTGTAAATTCGACCTCAGAAGAGCTTCTTGCAGAGTATTCCTATGATTTGGTTAATGGAAATAATCTATCTATAAAAAATCCGGATTTGACTTCTGGAAGTTTTGACAATGTAACCGGCCCTTTTAAAATTAAAATTAATTTCAAGGGAAATGGAAATTCAACTCCAATCCTTTATGAAATTTCAGGAAAGTACAGATTAATTAATACTGCACCGGAAATCGAAATTTTAGAGGAAAACGAAACTAAAACTCATTCAAAAGAAAATTCATTTGATTTTAAAGTAGTTGACCTAGAGCAAAATATTACTGATGCTGTTCTTTTCATAGACGGCAAAGAAAAAGGGAGCAGGGCTTCAATTAAAAACAACACTGAAGCAAACATATCCGCATCTGCTTCATTAGGAAAACACTTTTACTGGATTGAAGCAGATGATTCCGATTTAACTGGCGTTTCAGAGAGATATTCTTTTGAAGTAATAAATGACCCGCCAGAAATACAAATTGAAACAGAAAATAATACTATTACCTCAAATTCAACTCCTGAAATATTTTTCAAGCTTTCGGACATAGAAAATGAAACTCTTTCTGCTGAGCTTTTGTTCAATAATTCTTCTGTTGATTCAGATGAAACAATTCCAAACAATACTTCCGTTTCATTAATTCCAAGAGAGGGATTGGAACCGGGCAGATATTCTTTTTGGATAAAAGCAGGCGACAGAATTAACAATTCAGTTTCACCAATACGTCTAATTACGATTTGTTCAGTTCCTGAACTGAATATAAGTATGGTTAATAACTCTACTATAACTTATGAAAATATAACTCTGGGTTTCAAAATTACTGATAAGGATGATGGAGAGTTCAATGTCACTTTATTTTTAGATGGAGAAAATTCAAGCTTAAATTTAACTGCAGAAAATGGAACTCCGGCCGAATTCAATCTTATAAATCTTTCAGCCGGAAATCATTCCTATTGGTTTGAAATAGACGACGGAAAAATGGTTCATACTTATCCAAGGCATTTATTCCGAGTTAAAAACAACCCGCCTGTAATTGAAATGAATACAACTAACATAACTACTAACAAGACATCAGCTGAAATAAAATTCAAATTAATTGATGAAGAACAGGGAACTCTTTCAGCTGTTCTTTTCCTGAATGGAACCAATGTTTCTTTGAATAATAGCATTAAAAACAGCACTCTTTCAAAGCTTATTATTCCAGAAAGTTTGAATTTAACTGATGGCATTTACTCCTACTGGATTGAGGCAGTCGACGGGAAGAATTTTGTTAAAAGCAGTAACTATTCTTTACTTATCAACACGTCTGAAGAAGAAAATAACGCCGAGGACGGCGATTCTTCAAACAATGGCGGTTCAAGTGGAAGCGGAAGCTCCGGTGGCGGAGGAGGAGGAGGCTATTCAGGAAGTTTTAGTGAAGAAGAACCAGTAGAAGAGGAAGAGACAAACTCTACCCAGTCTGCTGGAACCGAGCCAGAGGAACCGTCCTCAGAAGAGTCGGAGACCACTCCAGCAGAAGAGGAAAATCAGGGAGAAAACCAAACTGAAGAAGGTCCAACCGGGTTTTTAACTGCTTTTGGAGCAGGTAAAATTTACGGCTATCTAGTAGCAATCTTAGGTTTTATTTCGCTCATAGGCGGCTGGTATGTTGTCAGGGTTAGAAACAGATAAATTTAAAAAGCTTATTTATTTACTATATGGAAAAGAATTCATAAAACCAAAACATTTATATATCACTTTTTTTACTCATATATAAATCTCATGGAAAAAGTAGGCAAAATTATCAATTCTTCAAAGGGCAAAGACTTAATTCTAGAGGCTGACTCTCATTTTGAGCTTCAGAAGGCAGTCAATTTTGTTAATAAAGAATTGGTAGATGAAAAATTACAGAAAGTCGGTCTAGTCAAAGATGTTTTCGGACCGGTTAAAAAACCATATTTGTCAGTAAAACCGGTAAAATCTAATTTAAAGAAAACCAAAGGCAAAGAACTTTACTTAAAAGAGGAAGAATAATGGCGGACACTTGTCCTGAATGCGGTTCAAAAAAGTTCAAGACAGATCCAAGACGAGCTGAAAAGATCTGTGCAAAGTGTGGTTTGGTTCTTGAAGAGAGGCAGATTGACAGAAGCCAGGAATGGAGAGCATTCAACTATGAACAGAAAAAGAAAAGAGACAGAACGGGTTCTTTCTTAACTTATACAAGACACGACAAAGGACTTTCAACTTCTATCGGAAGCCACGGCTATTCTTCACTTTACAAACTTTCACCTTCAAAAAGAGCTTCTTTCTATAGATTAAAAAGATGGCACAGTCAGGTTTCAACAGCTACTGAAAGAAATTTAAGATACGCGCTTTCAGAACTTGACAGGATTTCATCCGCCTTAGGACTTCCTAAAAACATTAGAGAGACTACTGCTTTAATCTACAGAAAAGCAGTTACTAAAGGGTTGGTAAGAGGAAGGTCAATGGAATCAGTTGTTGCAGCTGCTTTATATGCAGCATGCAGAAAACATAAGGTTCCAAGAACCTTGGATGAAATTGCAGAAGCTTCTAATGTTAAGAAAAGAGAAGTCGGAAGGACTTACAGATTTATTACCAGAGAACTCGGCATTAAATTATTGCCAACTTCGCCAATTGATTATTTACCAAGATTTGCTTCTGAACTTAAACTAAGTCCTGAAACCCAGCAGAAATCAATTAAAATTTTAAAAGATGCTCAGGACAAAGATTTAGTTTCCGGCAGGGGACCGACAGGCGTAGCTGCAGCAGCAATCTATGTTGCTTCTACACTAACTGGAGAAAAGAGAACGCAGAGAGAAGTTGCAGAAGTAGCTGGAGTTACCGAAGTTACAATCAGGAATAGATATAAGGAATTAATTGATGAGCTCGGTATGAAAGAAAAGATGGAAGAAGCTATTTGAAGGTAGGTAGTTTGAGCTCGCTGAGTAATTCGAGCTGGTGTTTTGAGCTATTCAAGTAATTTGAACTGGCAGTGTGAATTCGCCGGATAATTTGGACGGGTGGTACGGATTATTTGAATTATTTGAACTGGTAGTATTGGCCAAGGGAAAATGGTTGAGCTGGCAGCTGCTGGTAGATGTTTATTAACACTACAACTTGTCTAACTGTCGATTATCGATGTTCTATCATCTATTATCGATTGTCCATTTATATCGATTATCTAGCATCTAATATCTGATATTTCTGCATCCGTTCTAATTCCGACCGGCGAAAAGTGAGTTCTGCTTGCTTTAAATCCTTTTTCTTTCAGTTTTTCAATAATTTTTTCAAGTTTTGGAATTGAACTTCCTCTAAAAACTTCATGAACATCATAAAAAAGAGGCTCATGCCCTGCTTCTTCAATCATCAATCTAGTCTGCTTTTCAAGTTCTTTATTTCCTTCAACTTCAAATAAAATCTTCTTACAAAACTTAGGATCGAATAATTTTCCGGTCCAGACCGGTCCGCCAATTTCAAATTTCTCCCCGCATTTACATTTTTCTTTTTTTACAAATCTGCCTTTTTCCATTTTCCTTGCTCCGCAGTTAAAACAGTGGTAGATATTACCAATTTTATCAAGACAGTTATTTGCTCTTTTTGCTCCTTTTCTTATTTTCAGCTGAAGTCTGAAATAATGTTTGTCATTAAAAACCAGCAGTGGTTCAACTGCTTTTTCATAAACAGCCGCTTCTTTCACAGTATATCCAATTAAAATTCTCATTGCGATTTCGTGGCAGTATTCAGTTCTTAAAGGAACAGCCCCATAGTTCCTAAGACAAACTTTTGGATAAACTCCGCATAAAGCAGTTGCATCTGTTGCAGTAATTCCAAGCATCCCATTATTTTTAAGCGCTTTGGAAGCCGCCTGCAAAAAAGGAGCCGGACTTCCAAAAGGATCAATATCGATCAAATCGAAATAAGCTCTGTTAAGAATTACATTTGCTTTTTCTCTTTCTGTTTCAATTTCAACACCATTCAGATATGCATTTTTTTCAGTCAAATCTACTGCCTTTTGACTTATATCAGAAGCAAGAACTGTTCCTTCCAGCTCTTTTGCATACCTAATGGCCCTGATTCCGGTTGCAGAAAAAGGATCCAGAATTTTAATTTTCTTATTCTCAAAATAAACTTTAGCAGAAGCGACAGAAAGAGACCGATTCATTTCCATCTCTGGATTATAAAAAACTTCTGATTTTTCCGGCTTCCTGTGGTTTTCCGGAATTTTCAGTTTTATTTCTTTTTCCTCTACCTTTTTCATCTTTACTAAAATATAAATATCAAGAACATACTTAAAGATACTGTAAATGGATATCAATACACTTCTCGACTTCACCGAAGAGCTCCTGAACATGTACGGGTACGAAACCAGGAGGAATGTAGGGATTGTCGGGGGAAAGATAACCACTGCTCCTCTTGAAAGGGAAACTGGCAAACTTGATGAGCTTGCAAAAATGCCCAAGAAGGAAGAGGAAGGAATTGTTTATAAAGTTGATGTTTTAGCCGAAAAGAAGGATATTGAAAGACCTTTCGGAAGAATTATTGTAAGATATAAAAGAGGCAACGAACCAGTAACGCCTTCTGATGTTGAACATTTGGGACAAATCAGGGAGCAGTCTAACGCCCACTCTGCACTTTTACTTACAGTTACCGGAGCCACACCGGAGGCTCATGAAGCAGGTGTTCCTGCAAATGTAAATATCATGACTCCCGGCAAAGTACAGGAACTCCTCGGAAAAGCCATGACAAAGGACAAATGGTGGTTCAACTCTCCTGCTTATCCTGTTTACTGGGATTACGAAAAAGTAAGGTGGAAGCTGAAGTGGTGGTTCGAGAAGATGCTTTTCATAAATTATGATGCTGTTTGGTTTTTAAACAAAGAGCTTGCATATGAACCTTACTGGAAAATTTCATATTATGTAACTCCCAAAAAAGGAGAAACAGAAATGAAGCAGGGCTATTTCGGTTTAAATGCCTTGACAGGTCAGGTTGACTCCTGGACAGACATAAAACCTGAAATGGACACCACTAAACCATTAAAAGAAGCTTATTTTGGAGTTGAAGCAATTCACACAGTGGAATCAACACACATGGTTCCAAGAGTAAAAATAAAGAAACCAAAATTGCCTGCAGGAGTAAATTTTGTTGTTTACAGGCCTGCCATGGAAAAACATGAAGCAAAACTTGCAGCAATCCAGTGGATATCCTACGTTGAAAAATGCAAACCGGAAGATATTGTAATTACTGGAAGAGAATTAATTTATTATCCTTGGTGGAAGTTCCATTACTTCTATAGACCCATTGTAAAGAATGCGTGGGAGGATACTGAATGGAGCGGATTCAAAATGAGCGCCGTTTACGGAGATATTTTCAATGCTTACGATTTATACCGCTTCAAGAGAGACATAATTTATTTCTATATGGAAAAATCTCTTATCAGACTTCTTGGAAGAGACAAATATGTAAAAACAATGAGAAAGTTAACATATGGAATTGCTTCACTCTGGTGGAATTATCATTTAGTTTTAAGGCCTTCATACATCTGGGCTCTGCTTCTGCTAATTACAGGAGGAACTATCTACTCCTTTATAACAGCAACATGGGGTCTTTCAATAATTTTAGGAAGTCTCCTGGTTTTGATATTCATGGGCCCCGGGTATGCTCTCTTGTACGTTCTTCAAGACTATCTGAAGAGATATCCTGTCCCAAGTTATCCTCATCCGGAGCTTACAAAATCTGAATGGAAAAAGAAAGAGAAACCTAAACAGGAAGCAGAATCGGCATTTGAAAAGCTTGAAAAGCTTGAGGAAGAAGGCAAGCTTACCAAGAAAGAAAAGAAAGAGCTTGAAAAGATCAGGAAAAAAGAAGTTAAGAAGCTGGTTAAGAAAGTAAAAAAGAAGTAGTTTAGTCCTGGATTTCTGAAATCAAATAAGTTGGTTTAGCTTTTATTATCTTAATTTTCAGCCTCTTTCCAAGAAGATTTTCTTTACTCCTAACAACAATTGGTTTGTATGCAAAATTTCTTCCAATCCAGCTTCCGGGTTTTCCTTTTTTATCTATCAAAATTTCTCCGGTCCAGTCCAGCCATTCTTTATTTTTCTCAAGCCCGACTTTTTTAACAAGTTTAGTCAACTTCCTGCTCCTCTCTTTTTTCTTCCAGCCGGAAATTTGTTCAAATTCAGCGGCTTCAGTTCCTGGTCTGGCGCCGTATCTTGAAATATTTACAATATCTGGTTTAATCCTTTCAATTAAGTCAAGAGTTTTCTGAAAATCAGATTCAGTTTCAGAAGGAAAACCAACAATTACATCTGTACTTAATGCAAGCTTTGGGAATGCTTCTCTGAACTTTTCAATAATCGTTTCAAATTCCTGAACAGAGTTTCCTCTTTTCATTTTATCTAAAATTCTGTCAGAGCCGGATTGAATTGGCAAATGCAGAAACTTGAATATCTTTTCACTTTTGTAAGAAGCAATTAATTCAGGTAGAATTCTTATGGCGTGTATTGGATTCATCATTCCAATTCTAGTTTTGAAATCTCCCTTAATTTCTGAAACTTTATTCAGGAGCTCAGCCAGATTTCTGTTAAAGTCCAGCCCGTATGCTCCAGTATCTTGAGAAGTTAGCCATATTTCTTTGCATCCCTCTTCCAGCGATTTTTTTACATCATTTATAATTGCTCCAATTGAATAGCTCTGCAGTCTTCCTCTGGAATGTTTTGTTATGCAAAAGGAGCATTCACATAAACAGCCCTCATTTATCTGAACAATATTTACTACTGGATTTTTTCTCTTTTTAGGAAGCTTAGATTTTTCTACGCCCGGTCCTCCAAGTTCAACTATTTTTTCATCTGATTCAACAACTTCAACAATGTTCTGTATATTTCTTGGCCCAATTAAAGAAGCAGAAGGAGCAATTTCTTCTATTCCAGCTCTGTCTGATTCAGGAAAACAGCCGGCAACAATCAGCTTTTTATTCTTTAATTTTTTAATCCTCTTTTTCATTTTTCTTTCTGTTGGATCTTTAACATAACAGGAATTAAGAATTACCGCATCTGCTTTCTTTTCAGAATCAACAAGTTCATGCCCTGCTTCTTTTAAAAGACCTGACATTATTTCAGAGTCAGAAAAATTAGCTGAACAGCCGTATGTTTCAATATAAACTTTCATTTAGTTAGATTAGTGCGCCTTTCAGCGCATTTCCGCATTCGCAGTTTCCTCTCTCTTCTGGTATTTCAGGAACAACTGTTTTTAAAATGTCCTTAACCTTTTCCTGATTTTTCTTCATTGTCTTAACCACGTCATCCAAAGAAACAGCAGTTTCCTTCCAGCAGTCATAATCCGTAATAGTTGCAATCGAAGAATAGCAGATTTCTGCTTCTCTTGCTAAAACAACTTCGGGAACCAAAGTCATTCCAATTATGTCTGCGCCCCACTGCCGATACATGTTTGATTCAGCCCGAGTTGAAAATCTCGGTCCCTGAATGCATACATATGTTCCTCCCTCATGAAAGTCAAAATCCTTACCTTTGGAATTTTTAATTAATTTTTCTTTCAATTCAATACAAAAAGGGTCCGCCATTGATATATGGCATACCTGATCTTCATCATAAAATGTTTCAAGTCTCTCCCAGGTTCTGTTAATAAACTGGTCTGGAAAAACAATATCGCCCGGTTTCATTTCTTCTCTTAAGGAGCCGACTGCCTGCGGAGCCAGAATTCTTTCAACTCCAAGCTCTTTCAAAGCATAAATGTTTGCCCTGCCGTTTATCTTGTGAGGTGGAATGGTATGGTCTTTTCCATGTCTTGGAAGAAATGCAATCTCTGTGTCTTCAAATTTCCCGACTGTAATTTTATCCGAAGGATCTCCATAAGGAGTTTTCATCTCAAGTTCTTTTGAATTTTTCAGCATTTTGGAGTCATAAACCCCAGTCCCTCCAATAATACCTATTTTTGCTTTTACCATTTTCCTAATACTAATTAACACCTAAATATATAAAAGATGTCGTATTTAGTTAATCAATTGGAGAATGGACTCAATAGAAAATTTAAAAGAAAAAATCAGAAACATACCTGATTTTCCAAAGAAAGGAATTATTTTCAGAGACATTACTACTTTAATTCAGGACCCTGCTTCTTTTCAGTTTGTAATTGACCACTGGGCGGACCATTATAAAGAAAAAGATATTGATGTAATTCTTGGAATAGAAAGCAGAGGATTCATTTTCGGAGCAGCTCTGGCTTATGCAATGGGAAAAGAATTTGCAATTGCCAGAAAACCGGGAAAACTCCCCTTTGATGTTTTCAAAGAAGAATATGAGCTTGAATACGGCGTAGATGCTTTAGAAGTTCATAAAGATGCATTTGTTGCAGGCCAAAATATTTTGCTGGTTGACGACCTTTTGGCAACTGGCGGAACAATGGAAGCTGCAGCAAAATTAGTAGAAAAAGCAGGAGGTAAAGTACAGGGAATTGCATTCGTAGTTGAACTTTCAGATTTAAACGGAAGGGAAAAAATAAGCGACTATGGTGTTTATTCACTTGTAAAATACGATAAAAATGAGTAAAGTAAAAGACAAAAATTTAGCTGAAAAAGGAAAATTAAAACTTGACTGGGCTGAAGATCACATGCCGGTTCTTCAGGAAATAAGAAAGAGATTTAAGAAAGAGAAGCCGCTTGAAGGAAGTTCACTTGGCGCCTGCCTGCATGTAACAAAAGAAACCGGAATTTTAATGAGAACTCTAAAAGCAGGAGGAGCGGATGTCTATTTATGCGGTTCAAATCCATTAAGTACGCAGGATGATGTAGCTGCGCAGCTCGCCAAAGATGGAATAAATGTTTTTGCCTGGAGAGGCGTTTCTGAAGAAGAATATTATTGGTGTGTAAATAAGGTTTTAGACGGCAAACCAAAAATAACAATGGACGACGGTGGAGATTTAATTGCCACCTTACACTCAAAAAGGGAAGATTTAATTCCAAATGTTTTGGGAGGAACTGAAGAAACCACAACCGGAGTAATTCGGTTTAGAGCAATGGAAAAGGACAATGTTCTGAAGTTCCCGGTTGTTGCAGTAAATGATGCAATGACAAAGCATTTGTTTGACAACAGATACGGAACTGGGCAGTCCACAATTGATGGAATTCTAAGGGCAACTTCTGTAATGATTGCAGGAAGTAATTTTGTTGTTGCAGGCTATGGCTGGTGTTCCAGGGGAATTGCCATGAGAGCAAAAGGAATGGGTGCCAGAGTATTTGTGACTGAGGTTGACCCTGTAAAAGCACTTGAAGCGGCAATGGACGGCTTCACAGTAATGAAAATGTCTGAAGCATCCAAAATCGGAGATATATTTGTTACAGCAACTGGAGATAAGAACATAATTACAAAAGAGCATTTTAAAAAGATGAAGGATGGTGCAGTTCTGGCAAATTCAGGTCATTTCAATAATGAAATTAATATCCCTGAGCTTGAAAAATTAAGCAAAAATTCAAGAGAAATCAGAAATAATACGAAGGAATATACTTTAAAGGACGGCAGGAAAATTTATCTGCTGGCTGAAGGAAGACTTGTAAATTTGGCGGCTGCGGAAGGGCATCCGTGCGAAGTAATGGATATGAGTTTTGCGAATCAATCTTTAATGGCTGAATATATTTTAAACAACCATTCTGATATGGAGCCCAGAGTTTATTCAGTACCAAGAAAAATTGACGAAAGAATAGCGGAAATGAAGCTGAAAACGATGGGAATGGAAATTGACGAACTTTCTAAAGAGCAGAAGAAATATCTGTCAAGCTGGGAAGAAGGAACGTAATCGATAATGGACAATTGATATTAGACAATAGACAATCGACAGTTAGACAAACTGTAAGAATTGATAAATACCTACCAGCAGCTGCCGACTATGCATAATCTACTATCACTTATCGAACATCTTAACATCGAACACCCTTTTCCCTTTATAAACCCAGCATTTAAATACTCCTTTAAATATATATTTAAACCCTAAAAAATTCTACTCAAGGAGGTAATATAGAATGGCAAAAAAATCAAAAGCAAAGACACCACGTATTAAAATTGAAAACGTAGTGGCTTCTGCTTCAATTGACGCTGAGATTGACCTTGACAGGCTCGCTTCAGCTCTTCCAAATGCAGAGTATGAACCAGAGCAGTTCCCTGGTTTGGTTCTCAGATTAGACGAACCAAAATCAGCAATTCTTGTTTTCACATCCGGCAAGATGGTTTGCACGGGAACTAAAGAACCAAAGTTAATCAAAAAGGCAATTGAAAAAACCGTAAAACAGATTAGAAGCGTTGGTTTAAAAGTCAAGGGAAAAGCAACAATAACTGTTCAAAATATTGTAGCATCATCCGATTTAGGAGTCGAACTAAATCTGGACGAGATTGCATTTTCACTTGACAACGCGGAGTTTGAACCGGAGCAGTTCCCGGGACTTGTTTTCAGAATATTTGATCCGAAGGTCGTATTTCTGTTGTTCAGGTCCGGAAAAATCGTTTGCACCGGTGCAAAGAAAAAGGTTGACGTAAAGCGGGGCGTTGAACGTCTTGTAAAGGAACTTAAGAAGGCAAAAGCAATTTAACTGCCGAAAGTTAAATAACTGTTAAATACAACCTATATCTTAACAGAACAAACAGGAGGTGGAGGGGTTTCCGAAAGGGAACCTGCTTCCATATTTTTAAAATAAAAATGGCATCAGAAAGAGGGAGCACTCTCTCAAAACAAACTTTTGTAGAAAGCACTGAGTTCGATTTATTGGAAAAATTTGAAACTTTTTTCAGAGAAAATTATATGGATGAACTTTTGGAGCTTGCAGGCAATTACCCTGATAGGCAGTCTATTGATGTTGACTTTAATGAGTTAGATAAATTCGATCCAAGGGTTGCCGACCAGCTGATATCCAACCCTGAAGAAGTGATTAAAGCAGCAGAGGATTCCTTAGAAGAAATAGAATTATCAATAGACGGCGATTATTCAATTAATGTTCGATTTTTTAATCTTCCTGAATCTCAAGTAGTCAATATAAGAGATATTCGTTCAGAAGATCTTGAACAGTTAATAACAATTGACGGGATTGTAAAAAGTGCTTCAGAAGTAAGACCGGAAGCAACAAAAATAACTTATCAATGTCCGGAATGCGGTAAAAATATAGTAATGATTCAGGACAAAAAGAAAATCAGAAAACCAAGAATGTGCGACGACCCAACCTGCGGTGCAAGAGGGCACTTCAAAGAGATTGATGTGGAACTTGTCGACATTCAAAGAATAAAAATTCAGGAGCCTCCTGAAACAATCGTAGGAGGGGAGCAACCCTCTGAACTATATATTGTCCTTTCGAACGATTTAACCTCTCCTCATGAAAGAAAAAAAGTGATGCCTGGTAATAGAATTAATGCAGTCGGTATTCTGAAAAAAATGCCTAATACTTCAAGGAGAGGAAGCAGGTCAACAAGATATGATTTATACGTTTATGCCAATTACATTGAAACTATCCAGAGAGAATTTGAAGAAATTGAACTTGAAGAGGAAGACATAGCTAAAATTAAGGAACTCGCAAGCAATGAAAAAGTTTATGAAACTCTCATAAAAAGTATGGCTCCGTCCATTTACGGATACGAGGAAATTAAAGAGGCAATACTTCTCCAGCTTTTTGGAGGAGTTTCAAAAACACAGCCGGATGGAACCAGAATCAGAGGAAATATTCATCTATTTTTAATTGGAGATCCTGCTGTTGGAAAATCACAATTGTTGAGATATGTTTCAGACCTTTCGCCAAAAGGAAGATTTGTTTCAGGTAAAAAAGCATCTGGTGCTGGTTTAACAGCTGCCGTAGTCAGAGATGAATTCTCTGGCTGGACTTTGGAAGCAGGAGCAATGGTTCTTGCAAATAATGGTATTGCAACAGTAGACGAATTTGACAAAATGAGAGATGAAGATGTTTCTGCAATGCTGGAGGCAATGGAGCAGGGAACTGTTTCTGTGGCAAAGGCAGGAATCGTAACTACTCTTAGAGCAAATGCTGCCGTTCTTGCAGCTGCAAACCCAAAATACGGAAGATTCGATCAGTATAAACCTCTTGCAGACCAGATAGACATCGGCCCTGTCGTTTTAAGCAGATTTGATTTGAAGTTCCCAATCAGAGATATTCCCAATGTTGACAGGGATACGGAGCTGGCTGGCCATGTTCTGAATTCATTAACCAAGCCAAAAACGATTGAACCGGAAGTTGATGCAGAGCTTATCAGAAAATACGTAGCGTATGCAAGAACTCATTGCAGTCCCAAACTTACCGAGGATGCAAAAGACCTGATAAAGAATTTTTACATTACCTGGAGAGGAAAATATGTAAATGAGGCTGAAAGTACTGTTTCTTTAACCCCAAGACAACTTGAAGCCCTTATCAGACTTTCAGAGGCGTCCGCCAGAGTCAGACTCAGTGAAATGGTAGAGCCGGATGATGCAAGAAGAGCAATCCATTTATTAGAATACGCTCTCAAATCCCTTGGCAAAGAGCCTGAAACTGGCAAAATTGATATTGATAGGATTGATATTGGAATCAGTTCTTCACAGAGGGGAAAAATCTACACCATGCTTGATATTATCGATAATCTTGCAGAAGAAACCGAAGAGGAAGATAAAAGCATAGACATCAAAGAAATTCTTGAAGCAGCCGATGACAAAGGAATAGACAGCAATTCAGCAATGGAATTAATTAAAAAACTGAAGAAAAAGGGTGATTTGTTTGAGCCGAAGCCGGGATTCATCCAAAAAGCGTAGACATGGTTTTAGGCCGAGGGCATTCGTTTCAGAGTCTGTAATTTTTCTTCTGACTCAATTTTTAGGTCTTTATGTAGGGATAAAACTGGCTTCTCTTGGATATATCGCTCCTCAGACAACAACTGCAGTTGAAACAATTAATTATATATGGCCTTTTCTAGTTTCATTTTCAATAGCAACGGTCTTAATAATTTTCGGTTTAAAATATTTAAAAGGAGGTTCAATATTCAAAGGTTTAATGGCATTTCTTGTTTTTTACGGAAGCTGGGTTGTTTTTTCTGTATTTATTCCTGATTTAATTGCAATGGTATTGGCAATTATTTTAGTTGCATTAAGATTTAAAATAGCAAACATATTGACCCAGAATTTAGCTATGATGATCGCCATTGCAGGAATCAGTGCAATGATAGGAAGCGAGCTGCCAATTTATGGAGTAATAATTTTGCTCGCAGTCCTCTCAATATATGATTTTATAGCTGTTTTTAAAACAAAGCATATGGTTTCAATGTTCAAAGGAATGTACGAAAAAGGAGCCCCATTTACTGTAATTATTCCCGAAAAAATTAAGCATGTAAAAGCAGAGATAAAGAAGACAAAGCCCGGAGAGGGAAAATTTTTGATGCTTGGAACAGGGGATCTGGCATTTCCAATAATTCTTGCAGTTTCAGTTATACAAACCGGTTTAATTAATTCTTTTGCAGTAATTTCAGGAGCATTCATTGGACTTATTTTAGTCCACTCACTTTTAATGAGTGGAAAATTTGAAGCAATACCTGCTCTTCCTCCAATTGCGGGCTTTTCAGTTCTTTTCTTCCTGATTTCAAATTTTATTCTATAAAATGAATGACAAAAAAAGATTAAAAACAGCTGTTAAGGTATCGGCGGAAGATTTAGTTAATGGAGAGTATAAAGAAGAAGGTAAAACTTCTTTTGTTGAAACTAAAAGGGGCAAAGTTTCAAAAGTAAGGATTCTGGGAACTATTGTTGATAAATTTATTTCAGAAGAGAAAAATTATGGTTTTGCAGTACTTGATGATTCCACAGAAACAATAAGACTTACTTTTTTCAAAGAAGATCTTTCCAAGCTCAAAAAACTAAACAAAGGAGATATAATTGATTCAATCGGTTATGTAGGAATGTATAGGAAAGAATTATATGTAAATCCTAAAATTGTAAAGGAAATAAAAAATCCAAACTGGGAGCTTTTAAGAAATCTTGAACTAAAAGGAGCCGAAGAAAGCGAGTCCAAGCCTGATGTGGATATTTCTGATTTAGTCATGAAAAAAATAAAGAAAATGGATTCAGAGGAAGGAGCAAGCCTTGAAAAGCTATTAAAAGAATTAAATACATATGAAGACAAGAAAGTCATAGATACAGTAAGAGAGCTCATGTTTAAAGGAGAGCTCTTTGAACCCAAAAAAGGAGTTTTAAAGCCAATAGAATGAACGATTACAAAAAGCTTTTGGAAAGAGGAAGAAGTGACCTACCTAAACAGGAGAAAGAAAAAGAGAGATTTAATTTTCCCAAATTCAAGTCTTTTACACAGGGCCCTAAAACAATAATTAAAAACTTTTTGGAGGTTTCAAGAAAACTTCACCGGGACCCTAAACATTTAATGAAATTCATTTTAGGAGAAACAGGAACATCAGGCGACCTGTCCGGACACAGACTTATTTTGAAAGGCAGAAAAAATAAGAGGATTTTAGATTCAAAACTCAAAGACTATATTAATAAATTTGTATTCTGCAAGGAATGCGGAAAACCTGACACAGAGATAAGACAGGAAGGCGGAGTTCCTCGGATTAAATGCAAGGCCTGCAGTGCAAAATATACGGTAAGGGAAGTTTAATGATATCTGTAAAAATTCAGGGTGGAGGAGCAGATCAGATTTTAGCCGCCTGCGATGAAGAACTGCTCGGAAAAACCTTTTCTGAAGGGAATTTAAAATTAGAAGTATCTGAGTCTTTTTATGGCGGAGATAAAATTGAACTGGAGAAATTTGGAGAGCTTCTTGAAAAGGCCCAAATTTCTAATTTGGTAGGAAAAAAGACAGTAAACAAGGCAGTAGAACTGGGATTAGTTCTTAAAGATTCAATAGTTAAAATACAAGATGTTCCGCATGCACAGGTGCTGAAACTTTAATATCTCTTTTTTTCAAGATCTATATTTTTAATATCTATAGTGATAGCCGGCTTGTTTTTAGCTCTTCTAACAACTGTCATTGGAACACTTCTTTCTTTAAATTCAAGAACAGCAATTTCTGTAGGGTCAACTAATTCTTCAGGAATGTCTATTAATATCGGCGCGCCCATCGCAATCTGCAGAGCTCTTGCACCAATAATTCTTGCTCTTTCAAATCTTGTAAGTTTGTTTTCCGGATACATAGTAGCATTATAAAGCGTGGTTTAGTTATATAAAGGTTGTGGGTGGAAGATGGTGGGTAGAGAGTAGTGGGCAGTAGGTTGTGGGTGGTGGATAGTAGATAGTTATTGATTAATTTTTAATGTAAAAAACCTTAATCTTCTATAGTTCATTCAACTCTATTTCCATTTTACACTCCGGCTTTTGTGTTTTTAATTTTTTAAAAGTACCTATTAATTGCCGGATGTCCTTTTTTTCCATTCCCCATTTATTTAATGCTTCACCCGCACTCAGCCATTTAGCTTCATAAACATAATTAAATTTATCCTTCATAGCCTTTTCAATCCCATCAACGAATGGGATAGTATTGGCACCTACTAAACCAAATTGAGAACTTTCATCCGCGGCTGCAAAAACAAACTGGTCGCCTTTGCCCTCCTTTTTCGCAATTTTTGCGAGTTCAAAAGTAGTTTCCAAGAGTTTTTTGAATACCTTCTCGCTGTACTTGTCAACAAGATCTTTGCCTCCCTTTTCTAACAACTCATCCGTTGGAGGGTTGGAAAAACCACCTCTATATTTATTTAACAGTCCTATTTCATTACTCGCTACGAATCCATACATTCCTATATTTGAGCAATATTCATGCGTAATTGCAGGAATCTTATAATCTTCGGGAAGCACTTCTTTTGGTATTATAACTCCTAGTTCTCTTTTTTCATAGTCGGCGTACATTTCTTTAGTTTGAACTCCAATTATGCCTTTTTTTGATTTGATGAATTTAATTGGTTTTGATCTGTCTATTCCGTCTTTAAATGCAACTTTCTTTCCGGACAGCTCCGGCAAGTGAGAGTTGTACATGTTAGAAGCTGCTATGATCAGGTCAAAATCCCACTTGTAACCTTTCTCCCAGAGTTCCGTATATATCCATCTTGGTATCCCGGCTGGTTCATTTCCGGCATTAAGTATAATCCTAGTATCAAAACCCTTCATTGCGGATTTAAGTTCTACATGATCCCCTCTTTCAGAACCATAATATTCTTTTCTCTTTCTATCAAATTCACTACCCGGAAAAGCAAAATACGGCCACATGGCAAAAACATCTCCCTTCTGCTTCTCAATTACTGTTTCGTATAGAGGCCTGACACTCATTTTTACTCAATAATCCTTTCTACTATCTTCTATTTATATTTTTATAAGCTAGCAATTACAAAACCTTAATAAACCGCAGTATTCAAGTAAATGGGTATGCCTCAGAATAAAAATAAGAAAAAAGGAAAGAAAGGAAATCAGCAGTCTGGAGGCTATGTCAGAGTCAGAATACCAAAGAAGTCAAAAAATGAACTTCTTGGAGTAGTTGAAGAACATTACGGTTCAAAACTGCTTGTAAGATGCACGGATGGACATACCAGAAGCTGTAGGATTCCGGGCAAAATCAGATATAAGCTAAGAGTAAAACCTGGCTACGTTGTTCTTGTAAAGAAATGGGATATTCAAAGCGACGAAAAAGGAGACTATCTGTATTTTTACAAGAAAAACCAGGTAAATGAATTAATTAAAAGAGGATATATTACAAGAGATTTTATAGAAGAACAACAGATATAGATTGAGCGTTCTTAAAATTAAGACCGAATAAACCCAAAATCAACAACAAGCAAGCCGTTACCTTTAAATAAAGGAAAAGCCTTATATATAATACAAAATCATAATGGTTGAATACTTGAAAATTCCTGCCAAGAGGATTAAGTACCTTCTTGCAGATGATGCAAAAATAATAAAGCGAATTGAACGGGAAACAAAAACCAAGGTCAAAATTGACAGTGAGCTCAATGAGGTCATGATTTCTGAAACTGATGAGTCAGACCCTTTCCTTTTATGGAAAGCTCGTGATGTCATAAAAGCAATTGGCAGAGGTTTTTCCTCAAAGAAAGCTTATCGAATACTAGAAGAAAATGCTGATCTCAAGATAATCAATTTAAAAGATTATCTGGGGAAAAATAAATCAACTCAGGTCAGAATTAAAGGAAGGATAATCGGAAAAGAAGGAAAATCAAAAAAGAAAATACAGGACCTGACTAATACTGATATAGTCATACATGGACATACTGTCGCTATAATCGGTTTCCCAATCGGTCTTGAAATAGCTATGAGGGCCGTTGAAAAGCTGATAAATGGAGCAATGCACGGCGCAGTGTTTAAATCAATGGAAAAAGAATTAAAGGAGAAAGCAAAAGAACTTTAAAATGGTAAAAGAAGTAACTGCAGATACACTCTTCAAAGAATTCAAAGAAGTACCTCTCTCAGAATTTTTTAGAAAGAACAAGCAGTATCTCGGATATGTTGGAAAAATAAAGAGTCTCACGACTGTAATCCATGAGCTAGTTACAAACAGTCTTGATGCGTGTGAAGAGGCAGGTATTCTGCCTGTTATTAAAGTTGCAATAAAAGAAGTCGGGGACAACCATTACAGAGTCAAAGTACAGGACAATGGCCCTGGAATTCCAATAAATCATTTAGAAAAAGTTTTTGGACAGCTCCTTACAGGAACCAAATTCCATAGAAATATTCAGCTTAGAGGACAGCAGGGGCTTGGTGTAAGTGGGGCAGTTCTATTTTCTCAGGTAACTACTGGCAAACCAACCAGGATCAAATCTGGAACCGGCAGTGGCAAGATAATTGACGCCAAAGTTAAGATGGATATAAAGAAAAATAAGCCGGAGATTGTTGAAAAAGAAGTATTAAATGACACCTGGAGAGGAACAATTGTTGAACTTGAATTTAAAAATGTAATGTATACTAAAGGCAGACAGGGTCCTTTTGAATATGTCAGATGGACTGCTGCAGCAAATCCTCATGCTACAATTAAGTTCAAAGACATGGATTCTGAAATTGTTTTTGAAAGAGTTATTGACGAAGTTCCTGAAACTCCTGAAGAAATTCAGCCCCATCCAGAAGGACTTGAAACCCATGATTTACTTGATATTGCTCACAAAACAAATTCCAGATCAATAAGTTCCATGCTTAAAAATGAACTTTCAAGAGTAAGTTCAAAGAGAGTAAAGGAAGTTCAGGAAGAAGTTGGTTATGATTTAAAGGTGAGCCCGAAAAGACTTGACTGGGAAAAAGCCGAGAAACTTACAGATGCTTTCAAAAAAGCAGATTTCATGGCACCTCCTACTTCGGGACTTGTTCCAATAGGAGAAGATACTGTTGAAAAAGCTCTTGAAAGCCTGCTGGCGCCTGATTTTGTTGAGGCAATAACAAGAAAACCTACTGTTTATCAGGGAGGCATACCATTCCTTGTTGAAGTTGCAATTGCCTATGGAGGAAATGCAGGAAGGGAAACAAGTTCAAATGGCGGAGGAAAGAAGGTAGAATTAATGAGATTTGCAAACAGGGCCCCTCTTTTGTTTGATAGAGGCGCATGTGTAACTACTGAGGCCATGAAAACAGTTGACTGGAAAAGATACAATATTTCTGATCTGGACAATGCTCCTGTAACAGTATTCATAAATTTAATTTCAACTCACGTTCCTTACACTTCTGCAGGAAAGCAGGCAATAGCAAAAGAGGAAGAAATTCTTGACGAAATGAGATATGCTCTAATGCAGATTGGAAGAAAATTAAAGAAATTCCTGGCAGGAAAGAGGCGCCTTAAGGAGCAGAAGGAAAAGAAAAAAGCCTTTGAAAAATACGTACCTGAAACAGCAAAAGCAATTGCAAGAATAACCGGGGGAGATGAAAAGAAAATAGAAAAAGGGTTGGATGAAATTGTGAGGGAAAGATTTAGCGAACTTTTTAAAGAAGAAGAAATAAAAAAAGACGAGGAGGAAGAACAGGCTGCATATGAAGAAATACCAGAGCCTGAAGAAGAGTAAAGATGGATAAGCCAAGCAAAGAATCAATCAAAAAAATAGAAGAATTCGGAGAGAATATGACCAATCTCGTTGAGAAAGGAGTAGGCCCAAACTTCAAAATGCCTACAAGAACAAGGTCAAATGTTTCTTTTAATGAGAACAAGAAACTACTCGAACTAGGGGACCGAAAATCAACAAGAAAATTCCTGAATGTTTCTCACACGAGGAAGTTCATGCAGTCTATGTTAATCGCGGCTGCTTGCAAAAGTTATATTGAAGACGACAGAACAGTAGGAAAACGAGAATTGTATTACAATTTGAAGCACTCTCTTCCTAATTCGAAGGAAAATACTTTTGAAGATGATACTGAAAGCGGAAAAACTTTGAACGACCTTGAAGCCTCACTTGGTATTTTAAGAGAAAGACTTCATGTTGAGGCAAAAGCAAGAGGCTCTATCTATGGAAACATAACTCTTAAACAGACAGGAGATACGTTTGACTGCAGCAAGCTCGGAAGAGGAGGGTGGGCTATTCCTGGTTATGTAGAAGATGTTGAAGTTGTAAACCATGATGCAGAGTTTATTCTGGCAATAGAGAACGATGCTATGATGTCTCGTCTTATTCAGGAAGAGGTGTGGAAAAACCTTGACTGCTTAATGATTACGGGAGAAGGGATGTTTCCGAGGGGAGTAAGACGATTTACGAAAATACTTTCAGACGAACTGGATTTGCCCGTTGTTGCTTTTGTAGACGGCGATCCGTATGGTTTCTACATTTATTCCGTTTTGAAATATGGTTCAATTGAGCTTGCACATCTCTCAGAAAGATATGCAGTTCCGAAGAGCAAATATGTAGGAATGACTATGGGCGATATTGAAAAGTATGAGCTGGAAAATGTTACTGAAAAACTCAAGGATACTGACAAAAAACGAATAAAGGAAGAAATGGATTATCCTTGGTTTAAACATAATCAGGAATGGATTGAACAGCTCAAAAAGATGCTGGATATGGGAGTCAGAATTGAACAGCAGGCTCTTGCAAACAAGAGTCTTGACTTCGTTGCAAAAGAATATCTTCCTGAGAAGATAGAAAACGAGCAGTTCTTGGACTAGAATAAATATTCCTGCAAACAACTAACTTTATAAATTCCTTAAAGCATTATATTATACCTCAAATGCCCCTGTAGCTTAGTGGAAGAGCATCCGGCTGTTATCACAAAGCTTGCTTTGTGGCTATTCACGAAGCGAAGCGGAGTGACAGAGACCGGAAGGTCGCAGGTTCAACTCCTGCTGGGGGCGCTCAATTAATAGTGAATGGTTTATGGTAGATAGTTAATGGTACATCCTCTATTTCATCCAATTATCCGGATCAGCCTGCCACTTCTCAAGTTCTCTCTTTTCTTCTTCAGTAATATCTCCTCTTTTTTCGGCAGTTTCAATTAGTGTTTCAAAATCAGTTAATGTAATTAATTTACAGTCAGCTTCTTCAAATCTTTTCTCTGCCTTTTCAAGGCCGTAGGTAAATATTGCTATGCAGTAATCAACAATTCCTCCTGCACCTCTTACAGTTTGAACTGCTTCAATTGAACTTCCTCCGGTACTTACTAAATCTTCAACAATGAGGACTTTCTGGCCTTCCTTTAAAACTCCTTCAATTTTATTTTCCTTTCCGTGCCCTTTTTTTGAACTTCTTACATATATCATTTTAGAGTTCTCTTTTTCCGCAAGCCAAGCTGCATGAGGAATTCCTGCTGTTGCAGTTCCGGCAATTACCTCAAAATCGACTCCTTTTTCCTTCAAAAGTTCTTCAAAAGATTCAATAATTTTCCTTCTTTCTTCAACATGGCTCATTAAAATTCTATTGTCACAGTAAATGGGACTCTTAATTCCAGAAGTAAAAATAAATGGCTTTTTTGGTCTTAAAATAACTGCTGCGATATCAAGCAGAATTTCTGCAGTTTCTTTTTTATTCATCTTTTAGAATATCCTTTTTTACAAGCATCATATATTTTTTCAACCGCCTCAGCGGGTTTTTCAGAAGTATAAATTGCTCTTCCAATAATTGGGTAATCAACTCCTGTTTTAACTGCACTTTCAGCAGTTCCGCCCTGAGCACCAATGCCCGGACTTAATAATTTTATTTTCTTGTCTTCTTTGTCCGCCCAGCACCTATACTGATTTATTTTTTCAGTTTTATTTCCTGGAACTACAAAATGTTTAACTCCAAGTTTAACTGCCCTGTCAAAAACCTTGCTCGGCGTATTCTTTTTTAGGTAATCGTTAGCGCCCGGATGAGTCATTTCCAAAAGGACGACTGGGATTATTTTATTTTCCTTGCTAGCCTTAACAAAACTTTCCAGACTTTTTGAACCTGCTCCCTGTGGAACAGCAATAAATGAATCAATTCCAAGGGAGGCAACTGCATCGACCTGATTTTTAACAATCGGTGGAATGTCAGTGCATGCTTTTTGGTGATCATAAATAAGCGGAAGATTGGTATATGCTCTGATTTCTTCAACAACTTCTTCAAGGCCTTTTTCCATAATTTGAAGAGAACTCATTTTGTATGCGGCTATTTTCTCTTCGACATCAGCAAGCTCTCCTAATAAGTCAGTTGCACCCTCTAAATTTAAGTCTAAAGAGGGTATTATTGCTGGCGGTTTTCTTAGTTTGACCATTTTATATTTATTTAGTTTAAAACTTTAAATACTATTTGCACATACTCTTTAATATGGAAAAGGAACATGCATCTTTTGTTGTGCTGGTAGCAATGGCTTTATTAGTTTCATCTGTTGTTTTCATAACCAATTATGAAGAAGTTTTAGTTTCTTCAAAACCGGTAGATTTTGAATTTATGCTTCCTAAATTCCAGATAAAAGAATCAGAAACAGGTTCTGGACCTGAACTACCTGAGGAAGCGCCTGAAATTGAATCGGAAAAACAGGAAAAGATTGACCATGAGCAGGACTATATTGAAGGATCCAGGTATCTGAATTTAAGCCACGATTTCGGTTTGTTTGAAACAAAGTTGGTAAGAATCGGTTGGTATAAAAATCCGGAAGAAGGCTTAGATGAAATTGCATTCAGGGCTGATATATGGGTAAGAAATGCAGGAAACTCTATTGAAAATTTTAAGGAAGATAATGCATTCATTCAAAAAATCCCAAATCAAACATATAATGTAACTTATACTCAATTCAACGGAGAAAACATAGAGCCAGGCGAAGAAAGAGAAGGCTACATAATGTTTGAAAACATTCCCTACAATATTTCAGGAGAAGTCAGATTTTCAATAGGAACTTCAAGGGCATACTCCTCTTTGTTTGGAATTCAACTTCACAGTCCGCATATCTACATTATTACTCTTTAATTTCTAAATAGAAAGGTATTTAATAAGGCAGAGTTTATTCCAAATCATGGCAAAGAAAAACTCAAACAAGCGGTTAATGTTTGCTATGGAAGAAGTAGTTCTCAGTTTTATCGGAGCTTTAGTATTGACCTTCGGTATAATGCTGTTATCAAACGCACTTGGAACAGATGGATTCTGGTCAGTATTTGTTCTGGTAATCTTCGTAGTATGGCTGGGACTGCTGCTCTTTATGGTACCAATCGTCAGAAAAATAGAGCAGTTAATGTAATCGCTTGCTTCATAAAAAAGGCAGATTGTCCGGATTACTGTATTTAATCATTTTTCTCTTCAACGCGCCAAGCGTTATTACAGGCGTGCCTACCCATTTAGTTTTGCATGTCCTGGAATTTCCGTAGTATAGCGCCTTTAAACTGTCTGTTTCTGTAACTGCCATCCCAATTCCAGATAAAGTATGGGCATCTGAACCTGCAATTTCTGGAATTCTTAGTTTTTTCGCCTCTTTGGAGGCTTTCCAGTTGTACCAGGGAAAATAAGATCTTGAATTAAAACTTTCAATATAATCAAATTCTATCTCTTTAACTAAATCTCCTACGCCGTGCCTGAAAGGGTCATATGGATGCGCTGCAACAGAAATTCCTCCTGCTTTTTTTATTTTTTCAACAGTTTTTTCAGCACTTAGGTTTCTCTTAATCTTTTTACTAGTTCCCAAACCAATAACATGTCCTTCTTTTGCTGAAATTTCAATTCCAGGGATAAATTTTAAATCTATTTCATCTGCGATTTCTTTTGCTTCAGAGTGGCCTTCTACTGTATTATGGTCAGTAAGAGCAAACCCATCCAAACCAATTCTTTTAATCCTTTCAGCGATTTCTCTGACAGACATTAAACCGTCTGAATAAGTTGAATGGACATGCATTTCAAGTTTCATATTACTAGAAAGAACTTCAGTCTGCTTAAATGTTTTTGCATTTTATTTCAAATACTTTTCTTCAAATTTGTCAAGCATTTCATCAATTGAAAGTGTTCCCTTTCCCGGCTCAATATCATAGTTTACTCTGACAATTTCCTTATTGCTGTCTATTACTTTTTCAAGGTCGATAGTACTTCCGTCAATGACTATATCTGCTTCTGCCGAGTTAATGGTTCCTTCAAGGTCTTTTACCTGCTCTTCATTATATCCCATTGCAGGAACTATTTTATCAATATGAGGAAATTCTTCAAAAGTTTCCTTCATACTTCCTTTCAAGTAGGGTTTGGGGTCGACAATTTCTGCCCTGTGTTTTTTAGCTGCCACATATCCTGCTCCGTATGACATTCCTCCGTGAGTTAAGGTAGGTCCATCTTCAACAACAATAACTTTTTTACCCTCTATTTTTTCAGGGGTTTCAACTGAAACCACAGATTTGGTTTTAATTATCTCTGCCTCCGGATTAATTTTTTCTATATTTCTTTTTACCTTTTCAATATCTTCCGGTCTTGCACTGTTAATCTTGTTTATAATTACGGCGTCTGCAGTTCTTGCATTAACTTCTCCAGGATGATATTTCAGTTCATGCCCCGGTCTTAGGGGGTCTGCAACTACAAAAAGAAGATCCGGTTTGTAGAAAGAAATTTCATTATTCCCTCCGTCAAAAATTATAACATCTGCTTCCTTTTCTGCCTGCCTAACAATTTTTTCATAGTCAACTCCTGAATAAACAACAAGTCCTTGTTCAATATAGGGTTCATATTCTTCTCTTTCTTCAACAGTGCAGTTGTACTTGTCAAGGTCTTCATATGTTTCAAACCTCATAACTTCCTGCTCCACCAAGTTGCCGTAAGGCATCGGTTCTCTTATTGCAACAGCCTTGTAGCCTTTCTCTTTTAAATACCTATAAACAGCCCTTGAAACCTGACTTTTTCCGCATCCGGTTCTGACTGCGCAGACTGAAATTACCGGTTTGTTTGCTTTAACCATTGTATTTTTTCCGCTTATCAGTCTGTAATCTGCTCCGGAAGCCAAAGCTCTTGATGCTTTGTGCATTACTTCCAAATGAGAAACATCTGAATATGCGAAAACAACTTCATCAACTTCATTATCAGCTACGAAATTTTCAAGTTCAGTCTCCGGAATCATTGGTATCCCTTCCGGATATAAATCTCCGGCAAGCTCGGCTGGATAAACTCTTTTTGCTTCTTCTGTAGTTCCTACATTCTGCTCCCCTGCAATTGTAAATGCCAGAACTTCATATTCAGAATTATTCTTAAAAACAGTATTGAATGTATGGAAATCCATGCCCAATGCGCCGATTATTACAATTTTCTTTTTAGTCATAAGAATGCCTTAATAGTTATCTGGTTTGTACTTTCTCCTGTGGAATTGAAATCAGAATTTCTCTTTTCAATCTCCTTTTTTCAGCTCTTTTTAAAATTTTTATTTTTCCTTCCGGAAGTTTAAAGGTAATATCTCTCCTAATAGCTGAACCCCCGGTATCTTCATATACTATTTCTATTCCATTTTCCATGAACAACTTCTTTATGTCTTCAAGGGTTTTGCTGACCGTTACATCTATTCCTTTTTCCAACCCTCCGCTAATAACTGCTTTCAAATTTTTGTAATCAGCCCCCATCTCCTTAAATCCATTAAGAATTGTATTTAATTTAAAAATTGCATTTTCAACCCTGTGGTTATTAACTTTCTTTGCCCTGAAAAGACCACTTTCAGGTGCGTGGTAAATTGCACCAATTTCTCCCTTAACATCGAATAAAATTACAACCAAGCATTGATAAATCCCTTCAGCCAGAAACTCTTCTGACTCTCCTGACTTGCTTATTTCCCATTTATCTTCATCAATTTGCTTCATCTTACTCCTATTATGAACGAGATTATTTTTATAGTTATAGAATTCAGAATTAATGCAGTTTGTATGAGATAGAACAAAGAACCCCAACATCTGTTCTCTTAGGTCCAAAAAACTTTTTATACCCTTGTGGATTATCAGATGTAAATAGAGGAAAAAATGACAAGGCATTTATTAAAAATATCAGATTTCACAACGGAAGAAATAAAGAAAACCCTAGACAAGGCAATTGAAATTAAGAACAACAAAAAAGAATACACTTCTGCTTTAAAGGACAAGACACTTGTAATGCTTTTCCAGAAAACTTCTACAAGGACAAGACTTTCTTTCGAGGCAGGTATGACTCAGCTCGGAGGGCACGGAATTTTTCTTGACTGGAGAACCACGCAGTTTAAAATGTCTGATTTTGTTGATGAAATTAGGGCAACCATGCAATTCGGCGACATTTTAATGTACCGGCCCTTAAAACATGAAAGTTTAGAAGAAGCAAAAAAGGTTGCAAAAATCCCTGTGATTAATGCTCTTTGTGAAAAATATCATCCATGCCAGGCATTTGGAGATGCTTTAACTATGATTGAAAAGAGCGGAGGAAAAGTAGAGGATTTAAGAGGTAAACGCGTTGTTTACCTCGGTATTGGGAACAATGTCAGTAATTCATTATCTCAAATCTGCACCAAACTGGGTGCAAAGTTTACTCTTTGCGTTCCTGAAAAAGACCCGACGTCTGTTGACGATGAATTAATTGAACAGGTTAAAAATACAGGTTTATATACAGAAACTAATGACACAAGTTGTGTTGAGACTGCAGATTTTGTTTATACTGATACCTGGATGAATATGGAGTATTTTAACGAGGAAGGACACGTAATAACTAAATTTAAAACAGAGTTTGAACAGAGAAAGAAAAAATTCATGCCTTATCAATTAAGTAAGGATTTACTTGACAAAAACAACAGCAGTGCAAAAATAATGCACTGTATGCCCTGTCATATTGGTTATGAAATAACAAGAGATGCAATTGACCATCCGGATTCAATAATATTTGACCAGGCAGAAAACAGACTGCATGCGCAGAAGTCAATTATGTTATTTTTAATGGGAAAGTTTTAGATAAATATACTTTAAGTAAGAATTACTAAACTAAATGTTATTTAAAAATTAAGCAGATGAAATTAAAAATGTTTTTGAAGAGATAACTCCGGGGAATTTTCGTATTCTACCAGTAAGTAAATTATTTAGATTATCTAGATTTTCCGTATCCATCTCTATTAACATGTCATAATTCCCATATACTAAATAAGCGCCTTTAACTTCTTTCAACTTTAAAAGTTCCTTTTGAATTTTAATTTCAGTGCCTGTTTTTACTTTAGTTAAGATCACACATGACTGTTTCATTTTCAAAGTAATTGTTGATTACTGAATATATGAAGCCTCTGCATGAACTGGAACAGATTTACTTGATTTTTGTTTTATTTCCAAGATATTGAAACAAAAATATATAACTATAAAAATGCAACTAAGTTTTATGGGAAAATCGCTGGCTAAGATAGTCCGAGAGATTTTAGAAACAAAACCCTATTGCAAGTACGGCCTTGAAATTGGTGTGGTAAACTATTCTGCATTAGCAAAAAAAATACAAAACGAAGTTAAAGACAGAATCGGACGAGATGTTAGCCATGATGCAATTGCAATTTCAATAAGAAGGTATGCAGAGGGGCTCAAAAAAACAAGTGTTTCGCGGGAAAAAGAACTGTTAAAATTACTTAAAAATTCTCATATAAGCATTAGAAATAAAATTGCAGATATAACTTTTAAAAAAGGCCAACTTCCTGAAAATTCAGCAACACCCATTCATACGCTTAGTGGAACAAATGTTGATGTTTTAATAATTGACCAGAATGACATAGACAAAATAAACATGAATAACGCACTTGAAATTAGAAAAAACTTAGTAGAAATTTCACTTATTACTGATTCATCAGTAGAAGGCATACCGGGTTTTGTTCAATATATTACGGGCCTTTTAGCTGAAAATGATATAAACCTAGTAGAAGTAATTTCTTGCTACACTGACAAGATGTTAATTCTTGAAGAAAAGGACGCAATGACAGCATACGAAATATTGCAAAATAGAACAAACGCAGATAACCGAAATTCTTATTAATTAAAAAAGCTAAGCGAGGGCATTATGAAAACACTAGTTATTGCTTTCGGAGGAAATGCACTCATTAAAGAAGGGCAAAAAGGAACTGCTTATGAGCAGATGAGGAACCTAGAAAGACCTATAAGTCAAGTAGTTCGCCTTGCAGAGAACTATAAGATAGTAATAACGCACGGAAACGGCCCGCAGGTTGGAAATCTTTTGCTCCAGCAGGGAGCCTGTAAAGAAGTTCCAAATATGCCTCTTGAAATTCTTGTTGCAATGACCCAGGGGCAGATTGGATATATGATAGAGAAAACACTTGATAATGAGTTTATGAAAATAGGAGAAATGAAACCATTGCTGTCTACTCTTGTAACATATGTTCAGGTTGATAAAAAGGACCCTGCTCTTGAAAAGCCTACAAAACCAGTTGGACCCCTTTATGAACAGTCAGCGCCTGGTTTTGTAAAAACTGCAAAAGGGTGGAGAAAGGTCGTTCCTTCGCCAAAACCAATAAAAGTAGTTGGTGCGTATAAAGTTAAAAAACTACTGGACACAGGATTTATTGTAGTTACCTGCGGAGGAGGCGGAATTCCAGCAATTAAAGAAAATTCCTCTTTTGAAGGAATTGAAGCAGTAATAGATAAAGACCTTGCAAGTGCAAAGCTGGGAGAACAGATTAATGCAGACATCCTATTAATTGTAACAGACATTGAAAAGGTTTCATTGAACTATGGTAAAGAAAACCAAAAGGATTTAGATAAACTTTCAATTTCAGAAGCAAAAAAGTACTTGAAAGAAGGGCATTTTCCAGAAGGAAGCATGGGTCCTAAAATTCAAGCAGTAATTAATTTTCTAGAATCTGGCGGGGAAAAAGCAATTATAACCTCCATTGATAAAATTAAAGATGCATTAGAAGGAAAAGCAGGAACCGAACTCTTCAGGAACTAAATTTATTTAAAGGATTAACACATATGTTTTTTTTATGAAAATTGAATCTCTTTTAAATGAAAAAAGAATTTTTAAACCCAGTAAAGAAATTGTAAAAAATTCAAATATTAAAAAGTGGATGGAAGCCCGAGATGTTTCCTCTTATGATGAACTTTTGGAGAAAGCAAAAAAAGATCCGGAATGGTTCTGGGGGGAGCTGGCTGAAGAACTTGACTGGGAAAAGAAATGGGACAACGTTTTAGAATGGAACCGTCCGTTTTCAAAATGGTTTAAAGGAGCTAAAACAAATATAGTTCAGAATTGTCTTGACAAACATGCTCTTGGAGAAAATAAAAATAAACTTGCTTACTATTGGGAAGGAGAGGACGGAGAAGAACGAAAATTTACCTATCTTGAATTATATAAAAAGGTAAACAAATTCGCAAACTCTCTTAAAGAACTTGGTGTAGAAAAAGGAGACAGGGTTGCTGTTTACCTTCCAATGATTCCTGAGCTTCCAATTTCAATGCTCGCCTGCGCAAAAATTGGTGCAATTCATTCAGTTGTATTTTCAGGTTATTCTTCAAAAGCTCTTGAAACTAGAATTAAAGATGCAAGGGCAAAAGTCTTGATCACGGTCGACGGCTTTTACAGAAGAGGAAATGTAGTTCCTCTAAAAGAAAAAGCAGACAAAATTACTTCAAATTGTAAAACCCTTGAAAAAACAATTGTTGTTCAAAGAATTAAGAATAAAGTCAATTTAAAGAAAGAAAAAGAAGTTTGGTGGCATGATATAACCAAGGGCCAGTCTGAAGAGTGCGAAACAGAAATCATGGATTCAAATGATCCTCTTTTCATACTTTACACTTCAGGGACAACAGGAAAGCCAAAAGGAGTGATTCACGACCACGGGGGATATTCTGTAGGAACTTATGCAACTCTCAAATTTGTATTTGATTTAAAACCTGACGACATTTGGTGGTGCGCCGCCGACATCGGCTGGATAACCGGACACAGCTACATTGTTTATGCTCCTTTGATGCACGGAGTTACTTCTGTAATGTATGAAGGGGCTCCAAATTATCCTGAAAAAGATCACGTCTGGAAGCTTGTTGACAAATACAAAGTAACTGTATTTTACTGCGCCCCTACCTTAGTCAGACTTTATATGAAATACGGAAAAGATGTTCTAAAGAACTGCAGTCTCAAAACATTAAGGCTGCTTGGTTCTGTCGGAGAGCCGATAAATCCGGAAGCATGGATATGGTATTACAAATATATCGGCAATGAAAAATGTCCTATAATGGATACCTGGTGGCAGACCGAAACTGGAATGTTTATGATAACGCCTGTTCCAGTTCTTCCTTTAAAACCGGGCTCTGCAACTTATCCTTTCCCGGGAATTAAAGCAGATGTTTATGATGAAGAAGGAGGACCAATTACTGATAAAGGAGGACATCTTGTAATAAATACACCCTGGCCGGCAATGCTTAAAACACTTTACAGGAATCCTGAAAGATACAAAGAAACTTACTGGAAAGAATATGATGATGCATATCTTGCAGGAGATGTCGCTAGAAAGGATGAAGACGGATATTTCTGGATACAGGGAAGGTCCGATGATGTATTAAATGTTGCAGGACACCGAATCGGCTCTGCTGAAGTGGAAAGCGGGCTCGTAAGCCATCCTGCAGTTGCAGAAGCAGCGGTTGTCGGAGTTCCACATGATGTAAAAGGGGAAGAAATAAAAGCATTTGTCATTTTAAGAGAAAGTCAAAAAGAATCAGGTGAGTTAAAAGAAAAATTAAGGGCGCATGTAGGAGATCAAATTGGACCCATTGCAAAGCCTTCTGAAATTATGTTCGTTCCTGACCTCCCAAAAACAAGAAGCGGGAAAATAATGAGACGAGTTCTAAAATCACTTGAACAGGGAAAAGAAATAGGCGATTTATCTACTTTAAAAAATCCTGAAATTGTTGAAGAAATAAAAGAAAAGGTCAAAAAGAAAAATAACTCTTAACCTGAAAGTATTTAAATTAAATTTATTTATACGATAGCGTGGGAGAATGAAAAACAAACTTAGTTTAATCCTAATAAGCATATTTTTGTTTACTTTTTTATTGGCTCCTGCTGTTTTTGCAGATGAAGTAATAAATCCGTCTGCAGGCGACTCCTACAATTTAGGCGACACTATCCACCTAAACGGTTATATCACTTTAGAGGAGGATGCAAAAGCTGCAAAAGTCATTTTTTCTGCAGAAAATGAAAATCTGGACGAATCAATTAAAATTGCTGAAAAATATTATACTTTTACAAAAGGCGTTCCTGCAACTTTCTCTCAAATAAATAAAGGAACTTTAAGCTGGAAGGTACCTTCTAATATTAAGAAAGGTTCAGAATGGAAGATTAATATAGAAGTCAAAAAGAATACCCGAACTTTAACTGAATTTTCATCTAAGTCTTTCAATATAACAGATAAATTGTCCATAGTTGCAGGAGTCAATTCGGATATGTTTAATTTCGGCCACGAATTAGTTTTGGGAGGAACTATTCTAGATGCAGGAAAACAGCCGGTTGACGGAATTGCAGATATTTACGTAGAAGAAGAAACATACGGTCTTGTTTTCTCAGCAGAATCTGCTGTAGTTAATGGCTATCTTCAGTATTCTTATCAGTTTAACTCATCTGCTGTTCCAGGAAATTATACTGTTTTAGTTGAACTAAATGATACAGATGGAAATAGCGATTCATTTTCAATAACTAATCTTATTTTAAGTAGCGCACTTGCACTTGAAAGTTCTCCTCAGAAATATGAACTTGAACCAGGCGATTCTGTTATTGTAACTGGAACTGTTGAAGATATAAGAGGAGATTCGGTTCAGGGATTACAAGTTTACGCTTTTCTAACTGTACCTAATGAAGAAAGTGCAGTTAAATATTCTGAAAAATCAGATTCAAATGGAAAGTTTGCCTTTACAGTTAAACTTCCGGAAAGAGCTCCGCCCGGCAAGTATCCTCTTGAAATAGTAACAAATGATTCTTTTGAAAATGTCGGAAGAGATGAGCATACTTTGGAAGTCGGTGTAATCAGGAAAATAAGTGCTTCATTAAGCTTGAACAAAACCGCTGTTTATCAGGGCGAGTCACTCAATCTTACTTATGTATTAGATAATACCGGGAATGTTGATTTGTCCGGAGAGATTGAACTTTATTTGGATAATGACAAAGTAAAGGAAAGCGCATTTTCAGTTGAAAGAGGAAGCAAGAAAACTATTGAAACCGAATGGGAAGCATCTGGGGAAGTAGGAAGCCATGATTTATATGCTTCAGTAATTGTAGATGAGGAAAAACTTTCTAGTTCAGATAAAAAAGAAATAACGCTCCTTGAAAGAAAACAACCATTTGAATTTAAAATGGACGGTACTCTAAGCATAATTATACTGATAACGGCTGTTTTATTAATCGTAGTTTATCTTAAAAGAAGAGATATAAAAGAATATTTCTGGCATAAAGAATACAAGAAAAAGACAGAAAAGAAACCAGAGTGATTTCTGCTTAATCTTTTTCCGGAAGCAGTTTCAGTAGACCTACAACTATTAAGTATAGTGCGATTAGGTATGAAAGCAGAGTTACATCATTTATTTCAAACAGTACTATTATAATCCCAAGTACCACCATTAATACTGCTGCAATAGTTTCGCTTATACCTAATTTTTTCAGTAGTTTGTGCATTTTATCAAGAATTAAACTCTTTTTTAACTATTTAAGGATTTTGACTAATTATTGTCTATATGGAAAAGAATTAATTAAATATAAAAATGCCCCCGCCGGAATTTGAATCCGGGTCTCAAGCTCCGCAAGCTTGCATCCTATCCACTAGACTACGAGGGCCAACTCCGTATTTTAATAGTTTGAGTGCACCGGGCGCGATTCGAACGCGCGATTCCCGGCTCTCTCCCTTTAACATCGTTAGGAGGCCGATGCCTTATCCAGACTAGGCTACCGGTGCCTACATTCTTTCAGGAACGTCTATTCCCAGTAAATACAAGCAGGTTTTCAAGGTATTAAATGTTGCGGATACTATTCTAATCCTCATATTTCCGATACCTTTTTCATCTGCATCTAAAACTCTGCACTTATTATAAAATGTATTAAATTTTTCGGCAAGTTCGTAAACATAATTTGCAATTTCATAAGGTCTTTGATGTTCAGCAGAATCTTCTAAAATCTGAGGGAATTTGGCTATTTTTTTAAGAAGTAAGTGCTCTTCATCGCATATCTCTTTAAATTTACATTTAGATAAATTGGGCGTATCATCAACCTGTTCAAGTATCCTCTTTGCTCTGACGCCTGCGTATTGAATATAAGGTCCGGTTTCTCCTTCAAATTCAAGGGCTTTATCCCAGTCAAAGAAAATTGTTTTATTATTTCCAATATTCAGCATGCTGAATTTCATAGCTCCGAAGGATATCTGTTTTGCTATTTCTTTCTGCATAAACGGATCAAGTTCCGGATCTCTTTCAAGAAGTTCTTCAAGAGCCTTATCAATCATTTTCTTTTTCAAATCTTCATAAAGAATTGCAGTTCCTTCTCTGCTTGAAATTTTCTTACCAGAAGCAAGATTTACAAGTTCATAAGCTAAATGTTCGCATTTCTTTGCTTTTTTTATGCCCATCAACTCAAGAGTCTTGAAAAGCTGCTGGAAATAGAGCCTCTGTTCTACTCCAACGACATAAATAGATTTATCAACATCAAATTCTTTAAGTTTCTTTTCAGCCAGAGCCAAATCTTTTACAGAGTAAAGCATTGTACCGTCTGATTTTACTAAAAGAAGGGTCCCTAGGTCGTATTTTTCAAGGTCAACAATTATAGCTCCTTCACTTTTCTCTGCAATCTTTTTCTTCTTAAGTTCTTTAACGATTTCTTTGCCTCTCTCAGCTACTTCGCTTTCATAAAAAATTTCATCAAATTCAATACCCAATTCTTTATAGATTCTTTCAAATTCTTTGATTGACAAATCTCTTAAGGTTTTCCAGATTTTAGAAATTTTTTCATCTTCTTTTTCCAGTTTTTTTAAAATTTCACTCACTTTCTCTTTGGCTTCAGGGTCTTCCTCTACTTTTTTGGAGGCTTCAGTATAAAGCTTAGCAAACCATTTCCCTACTTCATGTCCTGGTTTTTCCTCTTCATGATTCTCCATATAATTCCATAAAACTCTTGCAACATGGGTTCCCATATCATTGTAATAATTGGCTTTAATGGTATCATATCCGCTGTAATCTAGAATTCTTGAAAGGCTTTCTCCTAAAGTAGTTCCTCTCACATGTCCGATATGAAATGCTTTGAGTGGGTTTGGCTGGCTGTATTCCACCATGTATTTTTTCTTTTTCTTGCCTTTTCCAAATTTATTCCTTCCTGCCCTTTTTACAACTTCTTTCGCAAATTTACCTCTATCAAATTGAAAATTTAAGTAGGCTCCTGAAAGTTTAATTTTTTTGATTGACGCTGGTTTTTTAATTCTCTCAAGAAGTTTTTCTGCTACTTCTCTTGGGCTTTTCTTTCTTTTTTTCCCTACTTGGAATGAAATAGAACAGGCAAGGTCTCCCATTTTTTGAGCAGGAGGAACTTCAATTGAATTTCTGACATCTTCAATATCGACCCCTGCTCTTATTTTCTTAAGAGCTTTATCTACAACTTTTTCAACATCTTTTCTTATTGATTCCCAGGGATCCATCTTTTTTGCCATATTCTTTATATGTAATTCTGGCTTATAAATTAGTTGGATAGATAATGAATGCTCAATAGTAGACAATCGATATTAGACAATAGACAATTGACTATGCATAGCCGGAAGCTGTTAATCTATGTCTATCATCTATCATCCATTATCTATGATCGAACAGTGGGCCTGAGGGGATTCGAACCCCCAACCTTCTGGTCCGAAGCCAGATGTCATAATCCAGGTTAGACCACAGGCCCGTAATTTATTGATTTTACAATTAAATAACTCTTACTATTTTAAAAAATTAAGAAGAATCGGCAGAAAGTTCCAAATCAATATATAATTGAAGCCGATATTTGTCATTGCAAGGACAAATCTTCTCATTATCGGATCTTTGAAAACGATAACCCGAAAGCCGTTTATGAATCCATTTCCTAAAATAATTATTGAAAGAAGACCATAATATTGTAGGTTACTTGGGGCTATGAAACTTGCAATAATTCCAAGAATAGCCAGGTATGTTGTATCAAGTAGAACCCATAGTGGTTTTTGAAAGGAGCCCAGAAGCTTACCTACTTTGTTAATGAAAGGCATACTAATAACTGCAATAAAAACAGCCGGCCAGGCTCCAAAGAAGTTCCCAACTGCTAAAATAGTAACTGCGTGTATCTCCAGTTTCAGGTGGTCGTAAAGAGCAGACGATCTGCTTGCAATTACCATACCGGTAAGAAGAAAAATGAGCCAGAAATTTTCCCTAAAAAAAATCGCAAGAAGGATAAGGAATATTGCTGCTAATATTGTTTCCCATCTCAGTAAAATATTTTCAAAATTTTTATCTCCTACTCTTGTTGTCGTATTGGCAAGGAGTTTCATTTCAAAATAGATTTCTTTTCTAGGTTAATAACTCTTCTTATTTAAGAAAAGCAAGAAATACTGGCAGCAAATTCCATAAAATTATGTAATTGAATGCAGTGTTCAGCATCGCCAAAACTAATTGCTTCACAACTGGTCTGCCGAAGACAAGAACTTTAATAGCATTTGTAATTCCATTCCCTATAATTATTATTGCAACAAACCCGTAAAGTTTTAGCCCTGCTTCCGGTATAAAACCGGCAATTATAGAAAGGATGATTAAATATGAAGTGTCTAAAATAATCCATATTGGCTTTTGAAAGCTGCTTCCTAATATTTTTCCGATTTTATTAATAAAAGGTGTACTTGCAATTGCCATAAATACAGCCGGCAAGACACCGAAAACATTCCCTACTCCAAGTATAATCATTGCATGTATTTCAAATCTTAATTGAGGGTATAATGGAGAACCTCTGCTTAAAATTACCGCACCTGTAAGAAGAAAGAGAAGCCAGAAGTTTTCTTTAAAGAGGAAAGCAAGTGCAACTAAAAGTATAACTGCAGTAATCGTTTCCCATCTGAGCAGGATTGGTTCAGTAATATTTAATTCTGCTTTATGTTCTTTTTTAGGCTCCGGTTTCTTTTCTTCGTTTTCAGTCATTTTAAGACCTCGCTGTTTTTCCCTAATTATTAGGGATCTTTTTAAAAGTTTTCTATTGTAAGAAAAATCAGCTAATCTATGTCTATCATCTATTATCCATTATCTATGATCGAACAATGGGCCTGAGGGGATTCAGGAACGTCAGAACCTGCTTTCCTATTTATCCCGGTTCCGACACCTCCAGCGTAAAACATGGGCCTGAGGGGATTTGAACCCCTGATCCACAGCTTAGAAGGCTGTTGCCTTGTCCAGACTAGGCTACAGGCCCGGCTCTATATTAATCTTTTTTAAAGTATTTAAAGTTATATAACCTATTCAAGGCCATGAAAGGAGTAATTCTTGCAGCGGGGAAAGGAACCAGGATGCAACCTCTGACTTCAGGCAGACCAAAACCGTTAATTCCAATAGCCAACAAGCCTGTTTTGGAGCGTATAATTACTGCATTTAAAGAAGCAGGAATAAAAGATTTAATATTAGTAGTTTCTTCAGGAGACCAAATCAAAAATTATTTCGGAAAAGGAAAGAGTTTCGGAGTCAAACTTAGTTATGTTGTTCAAAAAGAAAGGCTGGGAACTGCTCATGCCATTTCAAAAGTTAAAAAGCATGTTAAAAAAGATTTCATTGTTGCTCCGGGCGACGATTTAATTGATTCAGAATCAATAAAACGGCTTAAAGAAGAACATTCAGGCAATGTTACCTTTTGTTTAAATAAGCGAAGCAAAGAAGAACTCAAACACCTGGGCGTTGTTAAAGTTAAAGGTAAAAACGTTCAGGGAATAACTGAAAAACCTGAAAATCCAACAGGAAAATATGCCAGCACAGCAACCTTTGCTTTCTCTCCTGAAATTTTTGAAGCTATTGATAAAATTAAAAAATCAAAAAGAGGGGAATACGAACTGCCGGATGCAATAAATATTCTTTTACAAAAGGAAAAAGCAGGCTGGGTTGAGGCAAACATATGGCGGAGGCTTTCTTATCCCTGGGATATCTTAAAAGCAAATGAAATTCTCTTAAAAGAGATGCCTGAAAAGAGAGAAGGAATAATTGAAGATAATGTAACTTTGAAAGGTAAGGTAAGTGTAGGAAAAGGAACCAGGATAAAATCAGGAGCATACATTGAAGGCCCTGCATTGATAGGAAAAGACTGTACAATCGGACCTAATTGTTTTATACGAAATAATGTAACTCTAGGAGATGAAGTAAGGGTAGGCAATTCAGTTGAGCTGAAAAATACGGTTATTTTTAATAATACGTATGTCCCTCATTTATCTTATTTAGGAGATTCTGTAATCGCATCCCATGTAAATTTCGGCGCCGGAGCTGTTTTAACAAATTTACGATTTGACGACAGAAACATAAAGGTAAGGGTAAACGGCGAATTAATTAATACTGGCAGAAGAAAGTTCGGTGCAGTGATTGGCGATGATGTAAAGTTCGGCTCCCATGTAGTTGTAAATCCGGGAAGAAAAATTGGAAAAGGAGCATTTATACATCCGGGTGTTGTTGTCTATAAGGATGTAGAAGAAGGAGAAGAATATGATGGAAAGTAAAACAGGCGTTTTAATCGCACTTGAAGGGATTGACGGCTGTGGAAAAAGCACGCATGCAGAGAAATTAGCTAAGTGGCTCAAGGAAAAAGGGGAAGATGTTCTTCATACAAAGGAGCCCAGCAAAGGCCCAATTGGTGTCCTTCTGCGACAGTATTTAAAGATGGACGCTCCTCCAAGAGTCGATGCCTTACTTTTCACGGCGGACCGGTCCGAACACATACAAAATGAGATAAGCCCTGCCCTTAATGAAGGAAAAATCGTTCTCTGCGAGAGATATATTTATTCAACGATTGCATATCAGGCAGCTCAAGGGCTTGACTGGGACTGGCTCGTCGATTTGAATTCTTTTGCTCCAAAACCTGATTTAACCATTTTGCTGGATTTGAGGCCGGATATCGCAGTAAAAAGAACCACGACTGAAGAAAAATTTGAAGAGCTTGAAGTTCTTAAAAAGGTAAATAAAAATTATAAGAAGTTAGCCAAAAAAAATAATTTTAAAATAGTTGATGCAAGCAAAGGAAAAACAGTGGTCCAAAAAGAAGTAAGAAGGGCTGTTTCTGAGCATCTCACTTTAAACTAATTAAAAAACTATATAAGAAAACAGAGTGATTTAAAAAACCTATCGGGGCTGTGGTCTAGCTTGGAATGATGCCAGCTTTGGGAGCTGGAGGTCCCCAGTTCAAATCTGGGCAGCCCCATTTATTTTAAATTTTAAAAACAGCCCAGACTGGCTCACTCAATTTTTCGATACTGGATTTATTCTGGATTTTTCATATTCCTATCATTGTCGTGGTCATAGCAACATTTTGTATGTTTCTGATCCTGCTGCTTATCATTTCATTAAGACCGTCCAGATTTGTAGTTTCAGCTTTAATGAACACATCGTAGTCTCCGTATACATTGTATGCTTCTTTGATTTCTTCTATTCCATTAAGCTGTTCCAGTACTTCCTTTCCTTTACCACTTTTAGTCGTGGCAAGTATAAATGCGGTTACCATTCTGACCACTACTCTCCTGTAATTGTTATATGTTTATATTATTTATCCTGATTTTTTTAAACATGCGTACCAAAAATATATAAATAGTGGAACATTTTTTAATGCAGGTGATAAAAATGGAAATTGATAAAAGAGACAAAGCAATTTTAAATGAACTACAGAAAAACTGCAAACTTTCTTCGAGGCAGCTCAGTAAAAAATTGGATATTCCTCCAACAACCGTACATAATAGAATAAAAAAACTGGAAGAAAATGGAGTAATTAAAGGATATCATGCAAAAGTAGATCCAACAAAAGTGGGCTATAATTCTTCTGCAATTGTTTTTATCAGAGCAAAACAGGATTTTGTGGCTCAGGAAGAAGCAAATTCTCAGAAAGCCCCAAAACCTCTTGAAAGCCTGATAAAAATGCCCCAAGTCTTAGATGCATATGCAACAACAGGACACGATGACATTGTAATAAAAGTTGTGGGAAAAGATGACAGGGAAGTTGGTTCTTTTGTAATAAATGAATTATGGAAATTACAGGGGATAGAAAGAACCAGGACTGAAATAATTGTTTTTGAAGGTGAATCAAACGACTATCTCAAACTTTAAATTTTCAAAACAAAGCAGATCCATATAGATGGAGCATAACTTCAAAAATAATTACAGCTGTACAAATTCCTACTATATGCATTGGAGTGAGCTTCAGGCCTTTTCCTTCTCCGCTTGTTGGTCTGAATATCCCTCCTCCACTTCCGGGAAGAGAAATTTTTTCTTTTTTAGCCATTGTACCTTTCTATATGTCATAAACTGCTTTTAAACTTTGTGAATTAAATTTTTCTTAAAAATCCCATAAAGCTTAAATATTCTCTTTCTTTATTCGTATCTCTAGGTGAAAAATGGCAGAAAATCCGTTTGAAAATGCATTAGAACAATTAGAAAAGGCACAGAAAGTAGCTTCTGTAGATAAGGATGCTTATGAAATTATGAGAAATCCACAGAGAGTTTTGAAAGTTTCAATTCCGGTCAAAATGGATAACGGGGAGCAGAAAATTTTTACAGGATACAGAGTCCAGCATAATGATGCAAGAGGTCCCTGCAAAGGAGGAATCCGGTATCATCCGGATGTAACTTTAGATGAAGTCAAAGCTCTTGCAACCTGGATGACAATTAAATGCGCTACAGTTAATATTCCATATGGTGGAGGAAAAGGTGGAGTTATCTGCAGTCCAAAAGAAATGTCTCAGGGAGAACTTGAAAGAATGAGCAGACAGTTTATAAGACAGATTTATAATTTCATTGGCGTTGATATAGATGTCCCGGCTCCTGATGTTTATACAAATCCAACAATAATGGGCTGGATGAGAGATGAATATGAAAAACTTGTAGGCCATGAAGCCCCCGGAATTATAACCGGAAAGCCAGTTGAAAAGGGCGGTTCAGAGGGAAGAGGAACTGCAACTGGTATGGGGGGAATGTTTGTCGTCAGAGAGGCAGTAAAAGCTTTAGGAATGAAATCGGAAGAAACAACCGTGGCAGTGCAGGGATTTGGAAATGCAGGTTCAACAATTGCTAGTTTACTTTATGAAAATGGCTATAAAGTAGTTGCAGTAAGCGACTCAAGAGGAGCAGTCTGCAATCTTGAGGAAGGACTTGATATTAAACTTATTTCAAAAGTTAAGAAAGAAAAAGGTACTGTTACTGAATATGAAAAGACCTGTAAACATATGAGCAACGAAGAACTCCTTGAGCTTGATGTTGACATTTTAATACCGGCAGCTCTTGAAAATCAGCTGGTTGAAGAAAATGCGCCGGATGTTAGCGCAAAAATTGTTGTGGAAATTGCAAACGGACCTACAACACCGGGAGCTGATAAAATATTACATGAAAAAGAAGTTTTAGTTGTTCCCGACATTTTAGCAAATACAGGAGGAGTAACCGTTTCATACTTTGAATGGCTTCAGAATAAAAAAGGAGAAAACTGGTCTGAAGAAGAAGTCAATAAAAAACTTGACAAATTAATGACTCACGCATTTAATGATATTTATGCAAAGAAGGAAGATGAAAACATTCCAATGAGGACTGCTGCCTATTGTATTGCAATGCAGAGAATAGCAGATGCAATAAATGAAAGAGGCTACTAGCTAGATAAAACGAATTTTAACCCTATTTTTCTAAAAAAGCTTAATCTTTCTTTTTATCTTTATCTTTACCAATTCTGAAGACTTTAGTACCGCAGTCTGGGCATTCTCCCTTTGTTGCAGGTCTTCCATTCTTCATGGTAACTTCTTTAGGGTCCTTCATTTCTACTTTCTTTTTGCATTTTACACAATATGCTTCTGTCATTTTATTCAATCACGCTTGATTTAACTAATTTAAATACCTTTGCTTTTGTTGGTTTGAATAATTTGAACTCATTGAGCTGCTGTTTTGAGTTGTTTGGATAATTTGAGCTGGTGGTTTGAGTTAGTTGAATAATTCAACTGGTGTTACGGACTGAGTAAAATTATTTGAGCTGGCTTAATTAGGTGAATTGGAATTACGAATTACGACCTGTTACTTACCACTTACTTTTTATATAATTATATGCTTCTAATCCGGCTACGGCTCCTTGTCCGACAGCGGTTGCAATCTGCGCCAGCCAGCCAGTAATATCTCCTGCAGCTAGAATTCCGTTCTTGTTTGTTTTCATCCTGCCATCGACTTTTATGTAGCCTTTTTCATTCAATTCTAAATCAAGGTCCTCCGCAAGCTTGTTATTTGGAACCAAACCAATTGCAATGAAAACTCCGGTTACATCAAGCTCCTTCTCTTCATTAGTCTTTTTATTCTTAATTTTAATTCCTGTAACTTTTTCGTCTCCTAGAATTTCAGTACATTCTGAATCTAAAACAAGTTCAACATCACTGTTTTTAATTTCGTCAATTAATACCTCTTCCCCTCTAAATTCATCTCTTCTATGAACAAGATAAACTTTTCCTGCTAAATTCTGCATATATTTTGCATATTCTAAAGCAGTATCTCCTCCGCCTATAATTGCAACATCCTGATCCTTAAAGAAATTTCCGTCGCAGACAGCACAGTAACTGACGCCTTTGCCTCTTAATTTTTCTTCTCCAGGAACATCTAATTTTCTATGGTCGGCGCCCATTGAAAGAATAACCACCTTTGCCTCATACTCATTGCTCCCAGTTTTAACTTTCTTTGTTTTTCCATCTTCTATTTTTTCAACTTTTTCAATTTTAATATCAGTTCCAAATTTTTCAACATGTTCTTTCATTTTTTCGGCAAGCTCCGGTCCTGAAATATGTTTGAATCCGGGATAATTTTCAATTTCATCCGTCCATAAAAGCTGTCCTCCAAAACCCTGGGCATCTAATAAAAGTGTTTTGAGGTTCTGCCTTCCTGTATATATGGCTGCAGCTGCTCCTGCGCATCCGGCGCCTATGATTATAACATCATATTTTTCTGCCATATTTTTATGTATACTTTTATGAATTAAATATCTATCTAAACTTTTAAATAGTGGGACAGATACATTTATTCTGCTAAAATGAAAGCAAGTGAGTATCTTCACAGATAAGGAAAAGATTTGTTTTAGTTCTGGTTCTATAAATTTAAAAGCAATCAATGCCTATATTCCTAAAAGGAATAAATTTGGCCCGGGTGATCTGAGTGCGCCCTTTTTCTTTTCACAAAAGAAAAACGGCGGCGAAAAAGAAAACTTCAGTTCATCCTATACAAAAAATAAAATCGGCCCGGGTGGTCTAGTGGTTATGATGGAAGCCTGTGGAGCTTTTGAGGCGAGTTCAATTCCCGCCCCGGGCCCTTATAATGAATCGGTAATGGATGTTAGACAATCGATAATAGATAACAAATACGAATAAATGGTAAAAATGAAGTTTGAAACTCCCAGAGGAACAAGAGATTTCGGCCCGGAAGAAATGGTCAGAAGAAACTGGGTTCTATCTACAATTCAATCAGTTTATGAAAAATACGGCTACAGACCATTAGAAACTCCTGCGTTTGAATCAATGGGCGTCCTTTCAGCAAAATCAAGCGGCGGAGAAGAAGTCATTAAAGAAATTTTCAAGTTCAAAGACAAAGGCGACAGATTAATGGGGCTCAGATTTGACTTGACAGTTCCAATGGCCAGATTCATTGCAAAAAATCCTGATTTACCAAAACCTTTTAAGAGGTCCCAGATAGGAAGAGTCTGGAGATATGAGGAGCCACAAGCAGGCAGATTTAGAGAATTCTGGCAGGCGGACGTTGATGTAATTGGTTCGGATAAACCAGAATCAGAAGTTGATCCGCTCTCAGCAGTAATTTCTGCTTTAAAGGAGCTTGGATTCAAAGATTTTGAAGTAAAAGTAAACAGCAGACCTTTAATGGAAGAGCTTGCAAATTCAATTGGAATCAAAAGAAAGAGGTCAGTTGAACTTTTCAGAATAGTTGATAAACTTGAAAAACAAGGGGAAAAAGCAGTAGTTGAAGAACTAAAAGAAAAAGGATTTTCAAAAGCAAAAGAATTTTTAGATATTCTGAAAAAAGAAGGAAAACCGGAGGAAATTTTATCAGAAGTTTCGGACAGAGTAAAGAAAGAGGAAGTAATTTCAAATCTCCTAAACTTTTTTGAAACAGCCAAGTCTTTCGGAATTTACAATTATTTAACTCTTGATTTAAGCTTAGCAAGAGGCCTTGATTATTATACTGGAATTGTATACGAAATTAAAATAAAAGGGATGGAAAAATACGGCTCCGTTGCAGGCGGAGGAAGGTATGACAATCTTATTGGACTGTATGGAAATGAAAGCCAGCCGGCAGTCGGTTTGTCAATAGGAGTAGAAAGGATATTGGAAATAATGAAAGACAAAGATATGTTTCCCAAATTAAATACGATTAAAGCGCTGGTAATTCCAGTAGGAGAAAAAGCAAAGCCATATTCTTTTAAATTAACTGAAAAACTAAGGGAAGAAGGAATTTCTGCAGACATTGATTTAATGAACAGGGGACCAAGCAAGCTATTGAATTATGCAAACTCTCTTTCAATTCCTTATTGTATACTAATAGGGGAAAAAGAGCTCGAAGAAAATAAAGTAACTCTGAAAGACATGAAAAGTGGAAAACAGGAAATGATTTCAGAGGAGAAATTATTGAAAAAATTGTCCTAAACAACAAAAGAAAACTTTTAATACTCTCTTTCAACTATTGCTATTTATGGTAACAAAAAAAGGTTTTTCAAAACTGAAAGAAGCCCAAAAAGAACATATCTTAACAGCCCTTTTCAATGCAAAATTCAAAGGAGCAAAAGCAGAAAGCGGAGTTAAATTTAAGACAAAAAACGAAGACAAAATTAGAATTGCAACCTTACTAACTTTTGAAGAGGAGGACGAAATTGTAAAAAGAATTTTTGTTTTTCTTGAGGAATCAAACGACAATATTTCAAAATTTGACATTGACGAAATTATAAAAATTACCGAAAAGCTCGAAAAGCTTGGCGAGTTCAAGCAAAAAAGAGATGAATTCTGGGCAATAACAAACCAAAAATGGACTTTTGAAGCGTATGGATATGCAAGCGGAAAAATTGCACTGCTTGGCTTGGATACTATAATTGAAGGAATTGAAAAACATTACAATAGACAGAACAAATTCAGCAGAAAATTAAGGGATACTTTAAGACATTACGGTTTTGATTAACTTCCCATTAATCTTTTTTGCTGAGGCAGGTCTATATTTATAAGTACATCTGAGTAATCAGGATTGTGCGCCAGTAAGTCTGTTGCAGTTATAATTCCGACAAGTTCCTCTTCTTCATCTACTACAGGGAGTTTTTTAATACTATAATTCGCCATAGTTGCAGCTGCTTCTTCCAGCTTTGCATCCGGGTCTATAGTTACTAGCTCTTTACTCATTATTTCTTCAACTTTCATTTTTTTGATATCTTTTTCTTCAACTACTGCTTTGTATAAAATGTCTGAACTTGTAATTATCCCAACTGCTTCATTTCCATCAACTATAACTAAACTTCCAATATCATTTTTATCCATTTTTTTCAGAGCTTTTAGAATAGTTGTGCCTTTTTCTGCAACTTTTACATCCGGATTCATAACTTCTTTTACTTGAGTCATACTTTTAAATAGACAGCAAACCTTTTTAATACTTGCTCTATATTAGTTTTCAATGAAAACAGGAAATGCAATCAAGAAAGCTTTTGACCTGTATCTTAGTAATCCTGTAATCATAGTTCCTTTCTTAATCCTGGGGTTAGTTACAAACACAATAAATTTTATTTTAAAGACTTTTATGAGAGAGAGCCTTGCTAATTTTGAATTCAGTGGAATGCAGTCTCTCCTTTTAATTGAAAATATAAGCGAAAATTTTCTTCAGAATTTCCTGCAGTACTCAATAATTTTTATTTTAATAGGAATTTTTATACTGGTTTTGAGTTCTTTTTTGGAGGCTTATGCTATTGGTCTATCAAAAAAATTAACTAAGAAGAAAACCGGACTTTCTGATGGTCTTTCAGCAATGATTCACGGTCCTGCAATAATCGGAAAAAAGATCATCATCTGGCTTCTTTTCTTTGCAGGAAGCGTAGTTGTAATAATTCCGACAGTCATTCTTTTCGGACCCCTTGGACTTTTGCTTGCAACTATCATTCTTTTTATCTACATGGCACTTTTGATGGCAGTGTCTTTCTTTGCCAACCAGAGCATAGTTCTTGATAATAAAGGCCCATGGAAGGGAATCGTTGGAAGCTATTCCTTTATTAAGAAAAATTTGGAAGGTGTTGCTCTTTTAATTATATTTGCTGCAGGCATCTATGTAGCATTTGGAATAATACAGTCAACAAGTGTTACCATGGCTTCTTATTTCTTAGATAAAACAACTGAATTGATTGTAAATCAAGGACTTCATTTAATTTTGTATTCTCTAATTTTGTACCCTTTTGTAGTTATATTGAAAACTTTCTATTATATTAAAAATAAGTAGTTTTACTCTTTTATTTCACTCTTGATGCCTGGTTTATTTTTCTTAAAAGCATGCACGATTATATCCTTAAAGTTTTTTTGCAGCTCCTTTTCCAGTTCAACAGCCATATCTCTAAATTTGGGCTTTACTACAATGGAAACTAGCTTTTTTCCTTTAACGGGTTCTGTTATTTCTAAATACCCTGGATAATGATTCAAAGAGAAATGCCATTTGTCTTTGAGCAGATAAGTTCCTTTCTTAAGTATCAGCCCCTTCCATCCTTTCTTCTTTAACTTTGAATCTATAAATTTATGAATATTGTCTGGAGTCGGTTCCTTTTTTTCTTGTTCCTTTTTTTCTTGTTCCTTTTTTTCTTTCATGTTTTTATAGTATCTCAGCAATTATTTATATCTTCTGAAATAAATTAAAAAAGTTGCCGTCAGTCCGCCCATCACTCATCATCAAATCAGATCGATGTCGGTACTTCATTCGACACAGTAAATAGTAACTTAGCTACTTTAAGTAATTAACTAATCTGAAATTAAGTCTTTTTTATAGTATCTATCATATTCTTTCTTAATTTTGTTAAGGATAAATATTTTATGCAAGTCCAATAAAAAATCCGGTCAGAGCCAAAATTCCAAAAAACCAGCAGAAATACCTAAAATTAATTTTTCTTGAAATTTTAATTAAACTTTTAATTGTTAAAAACCCAACAACAAAAGAAACTGCCAGAGCAATCAAATAGCCGGGCAGGAATTCAAAACCAGTAAAATGAAGAATAACATTCCCAATTAAAACAACTGGAATACTCATTATAAATGAAATTTTCAGGGCAGATTCCTGGCTGTAGTTCCGTCCAAGCAATCCAAATGTAGTAATTCCTGACCTTGAAACTCCCGGAAGGACAGCAATTCCCTGCAGAAGACCTATAAAAATTGCATCTTTTTCATTAATCTTTGAAGCTTCAAAGTGTTTCTTTTTCTTCCCAAGAAGCCAGCCCGTCAAAAGCAGACCTCCTCCTATAATTCCTAAAATCGAGCTCCCGCTGAACTGACTTTCCTGAATAAGCAAATAAATAGGCCCCCCAATAATAAATGTACAGGCAGTTGAAATAACTAAAAATTTCAGAAGCTCAGGTTCCTTTCCAAAAGTTATTTTTTTCAAGTCATTTCTAAAATAAAAGGAAGCAGAAAAAAGTGTTCCAAGATGCAGATATAAAGCCAGCGGAATTAATTTTTCCAGAGTAAAGTAAGCTCCGGCCATAACTAAAAAGCCCTCGCTGCTTACAGGAATCCATTCAAGGACCCCTTGTATAATTCCAAGAATTAAAAATTCCTGCATTACTTCTTACCTTTTTTTCTCTTTTCCTTTTTCTTTTCAAGCTCCCTTTTCTTAAATCCTATGTAAGGGAACGGAGAAACTACGCTGGATGCAATATTTTCTAAATGCCCGGCAACCCTTCTGAAATATCTTGTCATCAATGTATATGTAATTGCGTCTCTTTTTCTCAACCTGCTATCTTCGTTTACTTCAAGAAGCATTTTGTCTGTCCTTTCTCTGAAGTCTTTGTTCATTTTGATGATATTTTCAGCAGTATCCTTATCATGCTGACCGAAAGCCACTACTGTGTTTTCGAACATTTTCACAAGATATTCTTTATACTCTTTAATTATATCCAGATAACCGCCGTCAAACAAATTGACAGGGTCAAAAAGAGTAATCTTAGCCAAGTCCTTTGTGTAGTCCCCTAGTCTTTCAAGGTCTATTATTAGGCTTGTTAAAACAAGAGAAGATTTTACATCTGGCGCCGAGTTTTCTGCTAGATACTCCAAAATATGCTTTCTTACATCGCTTGCATATTCATTTATTTCATCGTCTTCTTTTGAAAGGTCCTTGATAATATCCTCATCTGTTGAAACCTTTTCTTTTGATATTGTAGCTAGAAGAGCGTTGGATACATGTACAAACATCTCCTGGTCTTTCTTAAGCATTTCAAGAGCATTTTTGTATGCTTCATTCAGAATAGGCCTTTTCCGGTATATGTCTGAAATTTCTTTGAATGTACTGCCTGGTCTCTTTCTCCAGATCTTGTACATATCGTAGTATTCTTTTGCTTTTTTCTTTATTTCTCCCATATTTTCACCACCTTTATTTTTGTTTCATTGTATTTATGTTATTGTGCCGATCCAAGTTAATAGATACTTTTGGATTAGGAAATAATTGATTGCTATATTAACAACAATATAAAAAGTTATTTTATGAATTGGAGTTTTTCCATAAAGGAGTGCAGCTCTCAAAAGATTGTAAAGTATGAGCGCGGAAATTGCAAACTGGATTAGTATAGGGTTTCCGGTTGAGAAAAACCCTGATACTGCGCCAATTCCTCCAAGAAGAATTGAAGAAACAATATAATCTATAACTTTTTTATCCGGCATCAAATAAGGAATTATCATAAATGGAAGGAAGCCGACAATAAAACCTCCAACTGAACCGTATACTACTCCTGCAATAATTATTAAGGGAAGATGATAGCTCAAGCCGTACCCCGACGAACGGCACACGTTGCTCCAATAAACTGCAAAAAATAAGAAAGCAAACCAAAAAGCAGAAGCACCAAAAAGCGCTGCTGGTACTAAACTCAAGGGAACTAAAAAGAACATGATTGATTTTTTACCTTTCCCAAGATATTTTCGGATAAGTAAATCTATTGTCTGCGCTGCGTAAAACATTACAATGATGCCAATTATTATGTCCACGCCTGATTTTTTTATGGTTGGTATTAATATATTTTTAGTTTGCAGGTAGTTTGAGTTTGTTGAGCTATTTGAGCTGGTAGTGCAAACTATTTGAGTAAATTGAACGGGTGGTACGGACTCGTTGAGTTATTTGAGTTGGTGTTTTGAGCTATTCAAGCAATTTGAGCTGGTGGTATGATCTGAGGGAAAATAGTTGAACTGGTTCAACTGATTGAGTTAAGTTATATAACTTACAACGCACCACTCACAGCCAACCAGTAACCTTATATAACCAAAAAACAAGTGATTTTTTAATGAAGCTAACAATAGCAGTTACCGGAGCTTCTTCTATTGTTCTGGCAAAGAGACTTCTTGAAGTTCTCAAAAAGAAAGGCGTTGAAACGCACTTAGTTGCTTCGGATGCATCAAAGAAAGTAATGGAATATGAAGACATTTCTTGTTCTGATTTAAAGAGTCTGGCTTCTAAAGTCCATAAAATAAATGAAATTGATGCATCTATTGCATCCGGTTCCTTTAAGACAGATGGGATGGTAGTGGTTCCCTGTTCAATGAAAACTTTGGGAGGAATTGCAAGCGGGTATTCCAAAAACTTAATTTTGAGGGCTGCTGATGTATGTTTAAAGCAGGAGAAAAAACTAATTTTAGTTCCGAGAGAAACTCCTTTAAATTATATTCATTTAAAAAACATGCTTACTTTAAAGAAAGCAGGAGCGACTATACTGCCGGCAAATATGGCTTTTTATTACAAACCTGAAACACTTAAAGATATGATTAACTTTATAATTGGTAAAATATTAGATAGTCTTGAAATAGAACACGAACTTTACAAAAGGTGGGAAAAATGAGGTTTAAAAAAGCACTTGAAAAAATTAATCCAAAGAGGGTTTCAGAAGAATTTAAACCGAATACTAAGCTTGCAGAATATATATCTGCACATCCGGAGCCTTTAATTTTTGAAAATGTAAACGGCTGGAAAGTCGGAGCAAATTTATGTTTAAGAGAAAATGTAAACCAGCTTCTTGGTTTTGATGTAAAAAAGAAGATGGTTGATGCATTAGAAAACAGATTTGAACCCAAAATAGTTGAAGAACATAATTTTGTTGAAGTTGATGCAGATTTAACAAAACTGCCTATACTTACTCATTCCAAGGCGGACGCCGGACCTTATTTTACTTCTTCAGTCTACATAGCTGAATCTGAAAAGCACGGCAGAAATATTTCTTATCATAGGACAAGAATTGACGGAAAGGACAGAATGGTTGCAAGAATAACCCATAGAGATTTATGGAAATATTATACTGAAGCAGGCAAAACTCTTGATGTTGCAATCTGCATCGGTCTAAGTCCGTCCCTTTTAATTGCAGCTGGAACAAGTGTTGATACTAATATTGATGAAACAAGTATTGCAGGAGCTTTAGATGGAAAACCTGTTGAACTTGTAAAAATGGAGAATGGAGTTCATGTTCCAAAAGATGCTGAAATTGTAATTCTGGCTAAAATACTTCCAGAAGAAGACGACGAAGGACCTTTCATTGACTTGACAGGAACAGTTGACATGGTAAGGCAGCAGCCAGTAGTTAAAGTAGAAAAAATCTATACACAAAAAGATCCGATTTATCATGCTTTAGTTTCATCAAAAGACGAACACGGCTATTTAATGGGCTTCCCAAAAGAACCGGTAATTTTAAATGCTGTTTCAAAAATCGCAGATGTAAAAGATGTTGCCTTGACAAAAGGAGGAACTTACTGGCTTCACTGCGCTGTTTCTCTTGAAAACGGAGACCCGAAAGAAGTAGGTGAAGAAGTTATGAAATCCCATAAAAGTGTAAAACATGTATTCATTTATGATTCAGATATTGATATCTATGACTCAGATGAAAGAGAATGGGCAATGGCAACAAGATTTCAGGCGCATAAAGATTTATATACTTATCCAAAATCAAGAGGCTCAAGCATTGATCCAAGCTCAAAACCTACTGAAGACAGACAGGAAACAACCAAAGTTATTTTTGACTGCACAATACCTAAAGATAAAGATAAAAAGGATTTTGTAAGGGGCGAATAAAGCAATTCAGTGATAT